>NZ_JBVHMU010000001.1:0-29388 GCF_055558275.1 Streptomyces sp. NPDC025806
ACGTACTGGATCGCCGGCTTGTCCACCACCGGGAGCATCTCCTTGGGAGTCGCCTTGGTGGCGGGCAGGAACCGGGTGCCGAGGCCCGCGGCCGGAATGACCGCTTTCGAGATCCGTGACGTCATGGTGGTGCGTTCCCCCGTTGCGTGTGATGCGTGATGCGTGATGCGTCGTGCGTCGTGCGTGTGGTCGGTCGGCCGCTGGTCAGGCGCCGACGAGGTCGGCCTCGCCCGCGGTGTCGCCCGCCGCCGCGCCGGCCCGGTCGGTGGCCTGCGTGGGACGGGGCGCCGGGGTCCGCTCGGCGAGCGGCAGGACGTCCGGTGTCGCCTCCTGGTTCAGGAAGATCCGGCGCACGACGCGCTCCGCCGCGTGACCGTCGTCGTACTGGACGAAGCGCTCACGGAACGCCTGGCGCAGGGCCGCGGCCCGCTCGCCGTTCCAGGCGCCGCTGCGGAACACCTCGATCAGCTCGTCCTCGGAGGTCGCGGTCGCGCCGGGGGTCTGGCCGGGCTCCTGCGACAGGAGGTCGAAGTACACGCCGCGCGCCTTGCTGTAGACCTCCCAGTCGTCCACGTAGGAGACGATCGGCCGGTCGAGGCAGGCGTAGTCGAACATGATCGACGAGTAGTCCGTGATCAGCACGTCGGAGGCCAGGCACAGGTCCTCGACGACCGGGTAGCGGGAGACGTCCTTGATCAGGCCGCGCTCCTGGAGGGCGGCGAGCTGCGGGTCGGCGCCGTAGAAGTAGTGCGCGCGCACCAGGACGACGTGGTCCGGGCCGAGCTCACGGCACAGCCGCTCCAGGTCCAGTCGGGGGATGAAGCCCTTCTGGTAGTCGCGGACCGTGGGGCAGTACAGGATCGCGGTCTGCCCGTCCTGGATGCCCAGTTCGGCCCGGACGCGGGCGACGTCGGCCGAAGTGGCCTGGAAGTAGACGTCGTTGCGCGGGTAGCCCGAGTCGATGTTCTCGAAGGCGCAGGGGTAGACGCGCTCCCAGATCTCCGTCGAGTGCTGGTTCGAGGAGAGGCTGAAGTCCCACTTGTCGACGCGCTCGAGCATCTGGTGGAAGCTCATGTTCTTCGCGGCGGCCGGGAAGCGCTGCTGGTCGATGCCCATCTGCTTGAGCGGCGTGCCGTGGTGCGTCTGCAGATGGACCTGGCCGGGGCGCTTGACGATCTCGTTGGGGAAGTTGACGTTGTTGACGAGGTACTTGGCGCGGGCCATGACCTCCCAGTAGCGCGGGGAGCGGCTGACGACGTAGTCGACGCCCGTCGGCACGTTCCCCTCGTCGCCCGCGCGCACCACCCACACGCCGTGGATGTGCGGGGCCAGCTCCTTGGCCTTGTGGTAGATCGCCGCGGGGTTGCAGGCCACGCCGCGGTTCCAGTACGCGCTGTAGACCGCCAGGTTCTCGTCGAGCGGGCGGCGCTGGTACATGCGGTACAGCTGGTCGTACGCCTTGCGGCCCAGCGCGTTCTTGGTCTTCAGCGCGCGCTTGCGCAGCTTCGACTTGGTCGCGCCGGCCAGCTCGAAGGCCTGGTACGCCGGGTAGGAGCCGCGCTCCAGGAGCTCGAAGCGGACGCCGGTCATGCCCTCGGGGCGGGTGAAGCCGGCCGGCTTGAAGCGGCGGTACTGCTGGGCGGAGCGCTTGAAGAAGGAGGCGCGGTCCGACGGCACGATGCGGTCGGGGCGGACCAGGGTGAACAGGAAGTGGCTCGCCATGCGCTCGAACAGCAGGGCCCGTACGGGCTCCAGGTGCGGGCGCTCGTCGAGGAACGCGAACAGCCGGGCGTACTGCTCGAAGATGCCGAAGTGCTTGCGGCCGGGGGTGCGCATCGAGTTGCCCTGGCGGCGCTGGCGGTACTCCACACAGACGTGCTCGAGGCAGGCGATGCGCTCCGCGGTCAGCATGGTCTTGTAGACCATGAGCGCGTCCTCGTAGATGCCGTCGGTGAACGTGAACTCGTTGCCGACGTAGAACTCGCGGCGGTACACCCTGTTCCACACCACGGCGAACATCGTGAGGTACTCGGGGCGCTCCAGCGCCGTGAAGACGTCGTGACCCGCGGCGGCGAGCATCTCGCCGGCGGCGCTGGCCTGCACCCGGTTCGTCCAGTACGTGCGGACGTGGTTGAGGAGCAGGATGTCCGGGTCCGCGGTGAGGTCGAGACGGTCGGCGACGGCCTGCAGGGCGCCCTCGGCCAGGGTGTCGTCGCTGTCCAGGAAGAAGATGTAGTCGCCTCGCGCCCGCAGGGCGCCGAGGTCGCGGGCCTTGCCGATGCCCTGGTTCTCGGTCAGGTGGACCGGTACGACGCGCTCGTCGCGGGCGGCGTACTCGTCCAGGATCCGGCCGCACGCGTCGGGGGAGGCGTCGTCGATCGCGACGATCTCGAAGTCCGTGAAGGACTGCTCGAGGATCGAGTCCAGGCAGGCACGCAGATATCCCTGAACCCGGTAGACCGGCACAACAAGGCTTATTCGAGGGGCAGTCGTGTTCTCGGCGTGGCTCATCTGGCTTCCCTGGTCGTGGGGTCCCGGTGTCCGCCCAGCACACGGCTCTGTGAGGGATGTGGAGAGCGCGGGTGAATATTACATGAGGGTCCGACATCTACTGTTTCGGGCGTATATCAGACCAAACACCCTTACGTTTCCCATCCGCTTGTGCTAGACCCGTGGCGGGTCGGCGCGGTTGCGGATCGCGCGCGAAGTGTGACCCACGACACATTGCCCCCTGGGGGCTCTAGCGCGGCGCCTGCCAGATCACCGGGGACGCCACCGCGCCCTCCTCCGCCGCCCCGTCGTCCGTCACCGTCAGACGCACCCCCGGGCGGCCGTCGGGCAGCGTGGCCCGCGCGTCGACCGTGACGTCGATCCGGGAGACACCGGGGCGCCGCGAGGCCGTGGCCAGCGCACGGCGCAGCGCCGCGAGGAGATGGCCCTGGGCCTGGCCCGGCACCGCCGACTCGACCGCCCCGGTGAAGTGGACCGACGGGCTGAAGCCGAGGACCGCCGCCGCGCCCGCTGTCTCGCGCAGCACCTTGCCGCGGAACGTCGACGGGGCGTCCGACGGCGGCTGCTGCAACGCGAAGATCGTCGTACGGACCTCCTGGACCGTCGACTCCAGCTCGTCCACGGCCTGCGCCAGCATCGTGCGCACCTCCGCCGCCTGCGCCCGGCGCGCCGCCGTCTCCAGCATCATCCCCGTCGCGAACAACCGCTGGATCACGAGATCGTGCAGGTCACGGGCGATCCGGTCCCGGTCTTCGAACACGGCGAGCCGCTCCCGGCCCGCCTGGGCGTCCGCGAGGACCAGCGCGAGCGCCGCCTGCGAGGCGAACTGGGTCGCCAGCCGGTGGTCCACCGACGTGTAGGGGCGGGCGCCGGGGGAGCGGGGCAGGGCCAGCGTGCCGATCAGCTTCCCCGCCGCCTGCAACGGCAGCATCATGCTCGGCCCGAACAGACTCCGTACGTGCGTCGTCATCCGCGGGTCGCTCGCCGAGTCGTCGATGAACACCGGCTCACCGGCCAGGAGTTGCGCGAGCACCGCGGTGCCCGGCCGGATCGTGGCGCCGAGCAGCAGAGCCGGGTCGTCCGTCGTGGCCGCCGCGACGATCTCCATGCCGCCCTCCTCGGTCGGCTGGAGCACGACCCCGGCCGCCGCGTCCGCGAGCAGCCGCGCCTGCTCGGCGACCGTCGTCAGCGCGTCCCCGGGGGCGCCGGTGAGCAGCGCCGTAGTCACCGCCGCCGCGCCCTCGATCCAGCGCTCGCGTTGCCGCGCGCTCTCGTACAGGCGGGCGTTGCCCAGCGCGATGCCCGCCTGGCCGGCCAGGACCCGCAGCACCTCGAGGTCGGCGCCGGTGAAGCCCTCGGGCGTGTGCCGCCCGGTCAGCCGCAGCCGGCCGCACACCGCGCCCTGCACCAGGACCGGCACCGCGAGCAGCCCGGGCTCGTGCAGCACCGTGTCGTACGGCTCGTCGGGCGGCAGCTCGGGCCGGGCGCCCTCGCTGGTCACGACCTCGACCAGCCGGCCGTACTCGGGGTCGAGGACGCCGAGCACCCCGTGCCGGGCACCGGTCAGGGCGGTCGCGCTGTCCACCAGCTGCCGCAGCGTGGCCCGCGGTTCGAGGTCGGTGCCGATGGTCAGGACCGCTTTCAGGAGGACGGACAGGCCGGACGGGGTGTCGGGCTCCGGCCCGCTCGGGCTCATCGTGAGAGTCGCTCCGCACACCGGTCAGTCGGCCAGCGGGTCCAGGACCAGCGGCTGGATCTTGCCCTCCATCATCGCGCCGAGCCCCTGCACCGCGCACACGTCGGGCCGCTCGGCGATGTGCACCGGCATGCCCGTGGCGTCCCGCAGCATCTGGTCCAGGCCCGGCAGCAGTGCCGAACCGCCGACCATCATGATCCCGCGGTCCGCGAGGTCGGCCACGAGGTCCGGCGGGCACTCGCGCAGCACCTTGCCGATGCCGTCCAGGACCGCCGTCAGCGGGGTGTGGATGGCGCGCCGCACCGCCGAGGTGTCGACGTGCACCGAGCGGGCCAGACCCGTCGCCACGTCCCGGCCGTGGATCTCGGTCTGCTCGGGGCCGCTGGGCGTGAGCCCGTTGCCGCTCAGCGCGAGCTGCAGGGGGCGGACGGACTGCGAGGGCAGCATCAGCTCGTGGTGCTGGCGCAGGTGCTGCACCACGGCGTGGTCGATGGCGTCGCCGCCGACCGGGATCCGCTCGGCCGTCACGATCGCGCCGAGCGACAGCACGGCGATCTGCGTCGTCGCCGCCCCGCACACCATGATCATGGTGGCCTCGGGCTGCTCGACGGGCAGGCCGCAGCCGACGGCCGCCGCGATCAGCGTGTCGACCAGCTCGACGCGTCTCGCGCCGAGCCCGACCAGGGTCTCCACGGCGGCCCGCTGGGCGAGCGGATCGGCGTCGTGCGGGGTGCAGGCCGCCGCCCGCAGCCGGGGCTTGCGGCGCAGGGCGCGGCGCAGCTTCTCGCCCAGCAGGTGACGCAGCATCCGCTGCGCCATCTCGATGTCGACGACGGTGCCGCCGGAGACGGGACGCACGACCCGGATGTAGTCGGGGGTCCGCCCGGTCATCTTCTCGGCGAACTCCCCGACCGCGATCAGGGCGCCGGTACGGGTGTTGACAGCGGCCGCGCTCGGCTCGTCGACGACGAGACCCGCGCCCTTGACGTACACGCGGGTGCGGGCGGCGCCCAGGTCGACGGCGAAGTGGCAGCGGCGCAGCTGCTCCAGACTGACGGTCATGGCAGTTCCTCCCGAGAGCGCAGACCGTGGGCGGGCCGTCGGAATGCGGCCCTCTGGAAATCGTGCGTCCGGGGCGGGCATCGCGCGCGCTGGAGTGGGCCGGGTGGGGCTGGGCTCAATGGGGGTTGCGTGTGCGCACGATGTGGGTCAGCCGGGCCAGGTCCCGGAAGACGTGGCGGGCGCCGGCACGCTCCAGTTCCTGCGCGGCCTGCGGGGACGCCGCGTAGCCGATGAACAGCAGGCTGAGCTGCCGGGCCGCCTCCAGCTCGGCGGGCCGGGAGCCGATCACCAGGCCGCGGGGCGTGGGCGAACCCGGCTGGTGCAGGGACCGCAGCAGCGCGTCCGGGTGCGGCAGCAGCGGGGACGGGCCCCCGTCCCGGCCCTGCGTCCCACGCCGTACGGGCAGGGAGCGGCCGTCCACGTACTCCCTGACGACCTGTGAGGACACGTCGGAGAAGACGGCCACGGGCAGCCCCGCCGCGTCGAGGGCGCGCACCAGGCCGTCGGCGCCCTCGACCCGGCGGGCGGTGCGCAGCGCACGGGACTCGATGCCGTCGAGCCGCTCGCGCAGAGGGCGGCTCAGGCGCGGGTGGCGGGCGAAGGCGCGCAGGACGTCGAGGGGGTGCGGCTCGGCGTCGCGGTGGAGGTCGAGCGGGGCGCCGCTCAGCGCCTCCTCGGGATCGCGCAGCTCCGTCACCAGCTCGGTCAGTTCCAGGGCGGCGCGACGGGCGTCCCCCGGGCGGGGGTACAGGTGCACGAGCAGGCCGTCGAAGCCGACGAGGGCGCACTCGGCGGAGTCGATCAGGCGGGTCACGTCGTCGCGCGGCGGCGGCGAGAGGGACGGCGGGCGGGGTGCCTCCTGAGGGGCCTGCGCGGGGCCCTGCGCGAGGCCCTGTGTCTGGGTCTCGGGGAGGAGCCAGCGCACGGTGTGGCCGGGGAGCGTGCGGGCGCGCCCCGGGTCGGCCGGGGAGACACCCAGTCGCAGATCGAGGGCCAGCAGGGGCCGCAGGTCCTCGGCCCGGGGGCGAGGGGTGGCGGCCTCGACGGGGTCGGTGACCTGCACGACGGCACGGGCGCCGGGCATCACCTCGTCCAGCGGGTACGTGTAGGCGCGCAGGTCGACCTCGTAGCACTCCAGGTACGTCTCGCCCGGGCCGGGCGGGTCGAGGGTCAGGCCGCCGTCCGGGCGGACGTAGACCAGGGTCGTGCCGGGGGAGGGAGGGACGCCTTCGGCCGGGAGGTCGAGGGGGCCGCGGACGAGGGACTCGGGGGGCGGGCCGACGGGTTCGTCCGGCGTGTCGGAGGCGGTCGCCGTGGCCGGACGGTTGATCAGGCGGAGCAGGGCGTCGGTGTCGTAGCGGTTCGAGAGGGCGGCGTGGGCCAGGGCGAGCGCGTCGGTGCGCAGGTCGGTGCCGGGCAGGACGGCGGCGTCGCTCGTGGCAGCGGCCAGCACGCGGCCGATGTTCTGGCGGAAGACGGGGTCGCTCATGGGCGGGCGCTCGATCAGGGAGTCGGCCACCTGGAAGAGCCGGTCGAGCCGGGCCGGTACGGAGTCCATCAGGGGGAGCCGGTCCGGGGGGACCAGCTCGTTGAGGCGGTCCGCCGCGTCCGGCCCCTCCGTGTAGCGGATCAGCTGGGCCAGGACCCGGAGTCCGTCCTCGTGCCCGAGGGCGGCGCGGGCCACTTCCTCCAGGGCGTGCCGACTGCTGCCGCCCAGATGGATCGTGCAGTCGAGCTGGGCGGCCAGGATCGAGGCGCACAGGGCGCGGTGGCCGCGGTGGCGCTGGACGGCGAGTCCTTGCAGGGCGGCGACGACGTCGGACACGTCGAGGCCCTGGTCGTCCGCCATGTCGAGGGCCTCCCCGGCGGCGCTCACGGCGTCCGGGGCATGGCGTCCGAGGGAGCCGATCAGGGCGCGCCGGCCCCGGGGCATCCCCAGGACGGAGGCGGCGATCTCCCGGGCCGGGGAGCGGGGGTCCAGCGTGGGTGCCCGGCCGCTGCGGCGCAGTTCCGCGTTGAGGTCCGCGACCAGCGCGGAGCGCGCCTGCTCCCGGTGGCGCAGCGATTCGTCGAGCACCCACGCCAGTTGGCGTTCCGCCGACGCGGACAGGCGCTGATGGATCCAGTGCGTGGGCGGTTCTCCTACGGGGCGCAGGCCGAGGGCGCGGGCCCGGTCCGGCGGGACGAGCCGGGCGGAGACCGCCACTTCCACCGGGGCGGGGGAGAATCCGGGAGTGACCTTGGGGATGCGGACGCCCTTCGGCCAGAACGTCACGGAGATGTCGCCCGGGAGCTGGAGGTCGGCGGCCGTCCCGGCGAGCCGGGTGACGACGGATTCGAGGAGCCGGTCCAGGGCCTCCGGCGTCGCGAGGAGCACCTCGAGCAGATGCGGCGAGGACGTGGCGACCGTGGCATCCGCCTCGGTGAGGTCGGCGCTCCTGGCCAGACGGTCGGCCAGTACGGAGAGTTGATTGCTCCGGCCGTCCGGGGCGCTGAACAGCACGGAGGCGTGGTTCGGCGCGCTCACGGCAGGCTCGGGCTCCGTCGGCGACTCGGTCGACGGGGCGAGCGCGCGCGGGGTTCGGGACTCCCGGTCCAGGTCCGCCCGCAGTGCGAGCAACGTCAGTCTCAGCTCCGTGAGTTCGGCGCGGGCGGCCTCCGCGCCGGGGCCCGGGACGCCGTCCAGTGGGGTGCCCTCGTACAGGTCGAGGGCGAGCTGGACCAGGGCGCGGGTGGAGGCGAGGGTCAGGGGTGTGCGGTTCGTGTAGGCGGTGTCCGCGGCCCGCGCCGCGTTCAGGAGCTCCGTCACGTCGACCCGGTCGGCGCTGGTGTGCACCGCGTACCCGTCGTCGACCTGCGCGATCAGCCCGGCTCCGGCCCCGCGCAGCCGGGACACACAGGCGGCTAGCGTCGCGCCCGGGTCTTCGGGGCGTTCCGCCTCGCCCCATACGGCGTCGGCCAGTTCGGCGCGGGTCAGCGGCCGGCCGGTGCGCAGGAGCAGGGCGCACAGGACGGCGGCGTCGGTGGGGGAGTAGAGGGGGATCTCGGGGGAGTCGTCGCCCAGGTCCGGGGTGATCGTGAGGGGGCCGAGGAGGCGGTAGGTGAGCGGGGGGCGGACGACGCAACCGGTGGCGAGGGCGGTCCTGGCGTGCCCGTCGGCGAGCCCGCGCAGGTTGTTCTCGGTCTGCACGAAGCCGCCCGACCGCAGGGTTTCGGTGAACTCGGGCGAGCAGCCCAACTGCGCCAACAGGTCCGCTAGTTGCTGGGTGTCACGGTCGAAGGCGCCCGCGTGGTCGACGCTCGCGGGCGTGAACTGTACGAGCTTGACGGTGCCGTCGGGCAGCAGCATGACCCGCGATCCGCGCACTGCGCCATGGGTGAACTCGGCGTGATGGATCGCCACCAGGGCGCCGGCCAGGCCCTCGGCCACACGGGTCAGCAGGGCGCTCGGCAGCCGCTCCGGGACCAGCGCCCCGAGCGCGATGCCCTCCAGGTGCTCCATCACCAGGTACGGCGTCGGAGCCTCGGCGTCCGCGTCGGACACGGCGACCACGTGCGGGTGCCGGAGCCGCAGCAGTTGCTCCGCCATGTGCCGGAACGCGGGCCGCCCCCGCGCGGGCAGCGACGGGTACAGCTTCACCGCGACGGTCGCCCCGGACGACGTGTCCTCGGCCCGCCACACCGAGCCGCCCGGCCGCAGCCGCCGCACGAGCCGGTAGCGCCCGCCGAGCAGCACACCCGGGGCGGGGATCACGGGCGCCGCGGAACCGCCCATGCGCTCCAGCGTCTCGGCGCTGACCTCCGCCACCGCCCCGCGCCCTTCCGGCTCCGCGCCCGGCGACGTCGTCACGGGCAGCTCCGGCGGAGCCGTGTCCACCAGCGCGTCGATCAACGCCCCGCGCTCCGCGAGGAGTTGCGTAGTGCGCCCGCGTTCGCTGCGCGGCAGGGAGCGCAGCAGCAGGTCCCGGACGCCGGGCCGGAACGCGTAGGAGCCGGGCGGGCCCGGGACCTCCACCAGCAGCCCGGAGACGATGATCTCGGCGAGGTGCGCCGGGCGCGGATCGCGTTCCAGGACCGAGTGGACGAGCCGCATCACGGGCAGATGCGGTACCCCGAGCGCCAGATGCCCGGCGAGCCGGAACGCCTCTGGCGAGGCGGAGCCCCGGAAGCCGAGCACCAGCCGCTCTGCGTCGGTCATCGGCGCCGGACCGTCGTCCGGGTCCGCCGCCCCGTGGAGGTCCGCCTCCGACGGGTCCGGGGCCGTCGCGCCCGCGGGCCCGGCGGGGGTCAGCCAGGCCGCGGCGCCCGGGACCCGCGCACCGCCCGGCGCGGCCGTCAGGCGGGCCCAGTGGGACAGCCAGCGGGGGTCCGCCTCCAGGACCGGGAGCGCGAGCGCGTCCGGGGCGTCCTCGGGGCGGGGCCAGGCGTCGGGGTCGTACGGGGTGAAACCCAGCGCGGACGCGGGGGCCGCCGGGTGCGGGGCGGTGAGACGGCCCGGGACGGCGGGCAGGGCGGTGCCGGGCCACAGGCGTTCGGGGAGCGGTTGCAGGACCGCGAGCGGGACGCGCCGGGCCAGGGCGTGCAGGGTGCGGTACCAGCGGGTGCCGGCCTCGCCGGTGTGCCACTGGGGTCCGGAGCAGTCGCTGAGGACCAGCACGACGGTCCGGCCGTCGGGCGGCACGACCAGACCGTGGATCCGGCCGTCCGGCGACGCCTCGTGGACGGCGATCGTGCGGAAGACGCCCGACTGCCCGAAGAGGCCGTGCAGTTCGCGCAGCAGCGGCCGCCAGACCGGCATGGTCGGCCCGCTGTCGTGGACCAGCACGAGCCGCAGCCAGCGCTCGGGCGCGGGGCGCAGCACGGGCAGCCAGGCGTCGGGCCCGCCGCCGAGCCGGGCGATGCGGTCGGCGGTGGCGTGCTCGTCGAGCTCCGGCGCGCCCGTCGGGGACGGCACCCGGCGCTTGAGCGGTCGCAGCGCGCGCTGCAGGGGCAGCGGGTGCCGCAGCATCGGCGGCGTGGGGGCCAGCGGCCCGGCCGGTCCCGCGGCCCGCTCCTCGGCCACATAGAGGGTGACCCGGGGCGGCTCCGCCGCGAGCGGCCGGGGCTCGGGCGGTGCGGGCGCGGGCGGTTCGACCGGGGCCGGCGGCGTGCGCGGTCCGGGCGCTGAGGGCGGCGGGTCCGTCGCCGCCGCCGTCGCGCCGCCGGACCCGGCACCGCCCGTCGTGCCCGAAGCACCCGCGTCACCCTCGTCGCCGACCCGCTCCGCACGGTCCAGCGCCCGGGCCAGCCACAGCAGTTCCGCCAGCTCGGTCGGGGTGGGGCGCTCGCCGTCCGCCGCCGCGGCCAGCGCCGCCGCGAGCCGGTCGAGGTCAGACGTCATCGTGGTCGGGCCGCGCGCCGAGGCCCGGCATGAGCTGCTGGGCGAGCTCCTCGCGGGACGCCGGGTCCAGGCCCGCCGCGCCGGTCAGATACAGCGCGTTGAGCAACTGGTCCGTGGCCAGCTCACCCGCGTCGGCCCGTCGCAGGAACCGGCCGATCAACTCCTCGCCGTACCCGTCGGTCCCGCCCAGATGCGCCTCGACGATCGAGGCCAGCTGCTCCCGGCCCGGGCGGCGCAGCCGCAGCCGGACGCAGCGGCGCAGGAACGCGGGCGGGAACTCCCGCTCCCCGTTGCTGGTCAGCACCACGAACGGGAACGCGCGGCAGCGCACCCGGCCGGCTGCGACCGGCACCGTCTCGTCCGTCCCGTCGGCCCGCACCCGCGCCTCGGTGCCCGCGCGCAGCAGCTCGGGGATCTCGTACTGGCCCTCCTCCAGCACGTTCAACAGGTCGTTCGGCAGGTCGAGGTCTCCCTTGTCGATCTCGTCGACGAGCAGCGCGCGCGGTCGCTCGTGCGGAAGGAGCGCGGTGCCGAGGGGGCCGAGCCGCAGATGGTCGGCGACGTCCGGCACGCCCTCCGTTCCCTGGGCCGGAGGCCGCCGCTCGCCGCGGGCCGCGTACAGGCGGGAGAGCGGGTCGTAGCGGTACAGGCCGTCCGCGAGCGTCGAGCGGCTCGTCACGTTCCAGCGCAGGACCGGGCCGAGCCGCAGCTCGCGGGCGACGGCGTAGGCGAGGGAGGACTTGCCGGTGCCGGGCGGCCCGGTGACCAGGAGCGGGCGGCGCAGGTACAGCGCCGCGTTCACCAGGTCCACGCTCTCCGGCGTGGGCCGGTAGGTGTGGGCGCGGTGCAGCCGGTCGGGCGAGACGGCCGCCGTGTCCGCGTCCTCGGCAGGCGGCGGCAGCACCGGGCCGCCGTCGAAGGCCCGCCAGGGCGGTGGCGCGGGCAGCCGGTCGATGCCGTCGTGCGGCGCGGACGCTCCCGTGTACACGGACCACTGCGGCATGTTCGGCTCGTCTCCGTACGTCGTTGCTTCATTACGTCGTCACATGGTCGGGGCAGGTCAGGCGACCGGGCAGTGGCGGTGCAGCGCCTCCCGGTCCGGGGCCGGGAAGCAGCGCGGGGAGTCCCACAGCAGCTGGATGTCGTGCGCCCAGTGCTGCTCCTGCGCGCTCGCCCGCTCCCGCAACGCCATGATGTGCTGCGGCAGTTCGTCGAGCGGCAGGCCGGACACGTACGTGCCGAGGGCGTCGAGGAACGTCGTGCCCGGGCAGGGCGTGCCGTCCTCGTGGCCGCCCGCGCAGCCGGAGCGCGGCCACAGCAGCACCGGGACCGGCTTGGCGAGCGCCGTGTCGAAGTGAGGTCGCGGCCCGGGACCCGGCGGCGCGGCGAACCCCACCACGTCGGCCCGGGCCAGATCCGACTGGCTGGGCGGCGGTCCGCCGGAGCAGTCGACGCGGTGCACCCCGGAGGCGGGCCGGTCCCCGCGCGCCCGCCAGCTCTTCGCCAGCCGGCGCCGCCGCCCGCCCTCGCGCCGGCTGTGCGCGGTGACGACCACCGGATAGGCGCAGCCCAGCGGTGTCGGGTCGCCGTCGCCCGCGGGCCAGCGGTCCACCGGCCAGTTGAGGAACGGCCGGGGCAGTTCGAAGGCCACCAACTCGTCCGTGTCATCAGGGAGATGGTCGATCGCGGTGTCGATGACGGACTCCACGTAGCCGGGCACCTCGGAGCTCGGCAGCGTGCGCGGCTCCTCGACCAGATGCGGATGGCCCTCGTGGTACGCGGACACGGTCACCCGCACCTCGTCCTCGCCGGCCCCGCTGTGCTCGACGGTGAACACCACCGGCGTCCAGGCCGCCTGCGCCGGCCGCGGCCGGTCCCGCGCGATCTCGCCCAGCAGTTCGTCGAGCCGGTCCGCGAACCGCTCGGCGACCTCCGGCTCCGGCGCGTTCAGCGCGTGCCACGCCGCCATCGGCAGGGAGCGCAGTTCGTGCGAGGGGACGGGCGGTGCCCAGGGGCCCGCGGCCTGCCGGTACAGCCGCTCGGGGCGGCAGTCGAGGCCGGTCCGCAGCGCCTTCTCCACCAGCGCGTTCAGCCGGGCCGGGCCCGGCAGGTGCAGGACGAGGTCCTCCCAGTACCGGACCATGACGGACAGCGGCATCATCCGGGCCGTCATCGTGCCCGAGCCGCCCGTCACACTCGTGACGATGCCGACGACCCGGTTCGTGCCCGCGACGGTGAGGGCGGCGCCGCTGAACCCGGAGCGCAGCGGCTGCCCGTGCGCGAGGTCCGCGACCAGCTCCACCCACTCGTCGCGCACCCGGGTCGGGCTCACGGTCCGGTACGCGGCCTGCGTGCCCTCGTCGAAACTCTTCGGGAAGCCGTACGCGTGCAGGATCGGAGCCCGGCCGTCGGCGCCCGCGTACGCCTCGCTCTCCGTGCCGAACCGGGCCGGTGCCACGCCGACCTCACGGGCCAGCTCCAGCACCGCCAGGTCACCCGGCGCGGTCGCGTCGCCGCGCCAGCCCGCGCCCACCAGGACCCGGGCCTCAACCGGCCGTTCGGCCCGGCCGTTGGGGAACGTCACCGTCAGGGGCGCGTCCTCTCCGGCGACGACGTGCGCGCAGGTCAGCACGGTGCGTCCGGCGATCAGGAAGCCGGACCCGAGAATCCGCCCGGCCCGCTCGATGCGGGCCTGCCACTGGCAGTCGTTCATCGGCCGGCCGTGTCCTCCTCCGCCGGGCCGGGTGCGGAGGACCAGCTGAGCTTGACCACCAGATGTCCTTCGGCGGCGCCCTTCGTGATGACGGCGCCGACCTCCGCCGACATCTTCACGCCGAACTCGATCTCCACCGCGTCCGGCTTCAGCGCGCCGTCCCGCAGCACCCGCAGCGCCGACTCGGCCGCCGAGCGGACCGCGCCGAGCGACTGCTCGAAGGTGCGGGACGCCCGTACCGCGTCGTTGTCCCGGTTCACATGCCGGGCGCCGTCCGGCTCCGCGTCCTCGCCGGCCGCCTCGAACAGCACCGGTGCGCCTTCGGTGACCTCGAACTCCACCAACCCGTCCACGAACTGTGGTCCCCCGCCCTGCCTGTGTGCTCGACGTGCCTCGTGCTCCCCGCCATTGTGCTGTTCCCTGGCGGGAAAACGCCAGGGCATCTTCCCGCCAGCCCCCGCCAACTCCCTTGGAACACAGGGACCGTGAGACTCGTCCCAGCACTCGCGCACCACCCCTTTCCGAGGCGTACGACGAGAGGCGACGACGATGACCAGAGGACCAGCCGCGAGACGTGGAGCGGCCCTGCTGTCGGCAGGGCTCACGCTCGCCCTGCTGCCGTTCGCGGGCGCGCACGCCGCACCGGACGACGGGGCCGGACCGCCCGGCCCGGAGCGGCGGACGACGAAGACCGCCCGCGCCACCCACACCGTGACCCTGGTGACCGGCGACAAGGTGACCGTCACCGACATCGGCGGCGGCAGGAAGACCGTCGACGTGAAGCGGCCCGCGGGCGCCGACGGCGCCGTGCGCACCCAGGTGAGCGACGGACGGATCACCGTCATCCCTCAGGAGGCCCAGCGGTATCTCGCCGCCGGGACCCTCGACCCCCGGCTCTTCGACGTCAGCGCCCTGGTCGAGCAGGGCCTCGCGGACGGCAAGGCGGAGGCGACCCCGCTGATCGTGACGTACAAGGGGAAGAGCGCGCGCTCCGCCGCCGTCACCCCCAGGGGCGCCGAGCGCACCCGGAAGCTGTCCAGTGTCGGTGGCGCCGCACTCGCCGCCGCCAAGGGCCGCACCTTCTGGAACGCGGCCACGGACAAGGGCGCGTTCGCCGACGGCATCGCGAAGGTGTGGCTGGACGGCCGGGTGAAGGCCGACATGGAGCAGTCCAACGCGCAGATCGGGACGCCGAAGGCCTGGGAGGCCGGGCTCACCGGCAAGGGCGTCAAGGTCGCCGTACTCGACACCGGGTACGACACCACGCACCCCGACCTCGCCTCGCGGGTCAGCGAGTCGAAGTCCTTCATCGCCGGGCAGGAGGTCGCCGACCGGGCCGGACACGGCACCCATGTCACTTCGACGGTCGGCGGCTCCGGCGCCGCGTCCGACGGCAAGGAAAAGGGCGTCGCCCCCGACGCCACGCTCGCCGTCGGCAAGGTCCTCAGCGACGAGGGCTACGGCACCGAGTCCGAGATCATCGCCGGCATGGAGTGGGCCGCCAAGGACATCAAGGCGAAGATCGTCTCCATGAGCCTCGGCTCCCAGGAGGGCAGCGACGGCACCGACCCGATGGCCGCCGCCGTCAACTCCCTCTCCGCCGAGACCGGCGCCCTGTTCGTCATCGCGGCCGGCAACTCCTACGGCCCCGGCACGATCGGTTCGCCCGGCACCGCCGACTCCGCCCTCACCGTCGGCGCCGTCGACGCCCAGGACCAGCGGGCCGGATTCTCCAGCCAGGGCCCGCGCCTGGGCGACAACGCCCTCAAGCCCGACGTGTCGGCCCCGGGCGTCGGCATCCTCGCCGCCCGTTCCTCGCTGGTCGAGGGCTCCGGTTCGTACACGACCATGAGCGGTACGTCGATGGCGACACCGCACGTCGCCGGTGTCGCCGCCCTCCTCGCCCAGGCTCACCCGGACTGGACGGGCGCCCAGCTCAAGAACGCGCTGATGTCGACCTCGAAGCAGCTCGACGACTCGTCGTACGCGGTCGGCGCGGGCCGGGTCTCGGTGCCCGACGCGATCGCCGCGAAGATCACCGCGACCGGCAGCGCCGACCTCGGCTTCTTCAAGTGGCCCTACGAGAGCAATGAGCCGGTCACCAAGACGGTCACGTACTCCAACTCCTCCGATCAGCCGGTGGAGTTGGGCCTCGCGACCGAGGGCGCGCCCGACGGCGTCGTCACGCTCGCCGACGACAAGCTGACCGTGCCCGCGCACGGCACCGCCGCCACCACCGTCACCGGCGACGGGAGCAAGGCCGCCGTCGGCACGGTGAGCGGGCGGATCGTGGCGAGTGCCGCCGGGACCCCCGTCGCGCACACCGCGTTCGGCCTGGTCAAGGAGGAGGAGCGGTACACGCTCACCGTCCATGTGAAGGACCGGGACGGGAAGCCGGCCCCCGCGAACCTCGTCTTCCAGGAGCTCGCCGAGCGCACCGACCCGGGCGTCGCCGCCGTCGGCGACTCCGGCACCGTCCGACTGCGCCTGAAGCCCGGCACGTACACCGCCGACACCTTCCTCGACGTGCGCGGCGCGAGCGGCCCCGACTCGCTCGGCCTCGCCTATCTCTCGAACCCGGAGATCACCCTCGACCGGGACCGCGAGATCACCCTCGACGGGCGCACCCTGCGCGAGGCCGGGCTCCGGCTGCCCAAGGACACCGACCCGCGCCAGCGCCTCATGGAGTACGACCGCAAGGCGAACGGCGCCGACGTCCTCGGCATCGTCCAGGTCCCGATCAAGTACGACTCGCTGTTCGTCGCGCCGACGAAGAAGGTCACCGGCGGCAGCTACGAGTACCGGACCGTCTGGCGCCAGGGGCAGCCGCGGGTCGCCGTCGACGGCATCGACGAGACGTACGAGCAGCCCGGGTCCACGCTGATCGAGGGCCGCAGCAGGATCGGCGTGATCGACGCCGGGAACGGCGCGCCCGGCGCCTACGCGGGCCAGGATGCCCGGGGCAAGGCCGTCCTCGTGCACGCCGACGGCACCCTCACCGAGGCACAGATCGCGCAGGCCGCCCAGGACGCGGGCGCCAAGGCCCTCTTCGTCACCGACGACGCGCCCGGCCGCCTCAACACCCTGTTCTACGACGACGACCACGACCGCCCGATCCAGATCGCGAGCGTCACTCAGGCCGACTTCGCCCGCCTCCAGGACCGCGCCCGCGACCACCGCACCCTCGACATGACCGGCACCGACGACGCCTCGTACGTGTACGACGTGTCGAAGGGCTTCGCGGGCGCCGTGCCCGACCGGAGCCTCACCTACGCGCCGGACACCGACGACCTCGCCACCGTCGACACCACCTACTACGGCGACCGCAAGACCGAGGGCGGCGAGTTCCGCTACTCCCTCACCGACACCTTCGAGATCGGCGTGGGCTTCCAGGAGCGTCACACCTTCCCCGGCAAGCGCACCGACTACGTGTCGATGGAGCCGGGCCAGAAGTGGCACGAGTCCGTCAACGCCGGTGTCCTGGAGGAGCGTTCGGGCCTGGTCGGCTACCGGACCGGCCGGCACACCGAGCTGAACTGGTTCCGGCCCGTCTGGCACCCGTGGCTCGGCACCGGGCTCGGCTGGGGCCAGCAGCGGCGCGGCGACCAGATCCAGTTCAACGTGCCCGGCTGGGGCGACTCGGGCCCCGACCACACCGGCTTCGGCGACCCGTACGACCCCGACAGCGGCATGAAGCAGTACACCGAGGTCTTCGCCGACGGCGTCAGCCAGGGCCGCCGGACCGGCTCCGCCGGATACGTGTGGCAGGCCGACCCCGCCGAGAAGACGTACAAGGTCGTCACCGACACGGCCCTCGACGCCGCCAAGTGGGGCGTCGGCGGCACGGGGCACACCGAGTGGACCGTCCGCTCGGCGCGGCCCGCGACCGACGAGCAGGTCTTCCTGCCGCTCATCAACCTCGGCTTCGACGTCGACACCGACCTCGCCGGAAAGGTCGCCGCGGGCAGCCGGCTGCCCGTCGGCCTGTACGCCGCGTACGTGAAGGGCGCCGTCGGCACCGGAACCCTCGGCGGCGGCAGGCTGGAGGTCTCCTACGACGACGGCAAGACCTGGCAGACGGTCGCCCTCGACGGCGGCGGCGCGTCCTGGACGGGCGAACTGCGGATCCCCGCGGGCGCGGCGTCCGTGTCGCTGCGCGCCTCGGCGAAGGACGACAAGGGGGCGAGCGTGATCCAGGAGATCGTCCGGGCGATCGGCGTGAAGTGACCTGCTGAGAGCGGGAGTCCAGGGCCGGGGCCCGGTGCGGAGCAGATCCGCGCCGGGCCCCGGCTGTTCCGTATGCCGATACGCATGTGACCGGCATGTGGACGTCTCTTGTGGTGGCGGCGTGTTCGCGGCAAGGATGCGTGCATGGCCCCTGTACTCGTCTCGCGTCGTCACGTGGATCTGCTGCGTGTCTCCACGATGCTCTGTCGGGCCACCTGTCTGCGCGCCCCGGCCGGCTGCTGAAGCAGCCCTGTAGGCGGCGTCGCCGGGCCTTCCCTCGCTGAAGGCCCCTTCTTCCTCCCTGTTCTCACCTGTCCGACGTGCCCTCGCGCGCCGCCCGCCCGTGCCCCGTGCCCGGGCCGTCCGGCGCCGCGTCCCGGCACGTCCTCCGCCATGAGCCCGAGGTGCCCCATGCCCGAAAACCACCCGCTGCTGCACTGGTTCCTGCCCACCGGAGGCGACGGGCGCGATCCCGGCGGCGTCACGTCCGTGCAGGGCAGGACCGGTGCCGCGACCCGGCGGCGGGCCGACATCGGCTACCTCGCGCAGGTGGCGCGCGCCGCCGAGCAGGCCGGGTTCACCTCCCTGCTCACCCCGGTCGGCCTCGGCTGTGTGGACCCGTGGATCCTCACCTCGGCACTCTCCCAGCACACCGAACGCATCGGCTTCCTGGTCGCCTTCCGGGCCGGCTTCAGCAGCCCCACCCTCCTCGCCCAACAGGCCGACGCCTTCCGCCGGTTCACCGGCGGACGCCTGCGCCTGAACGTCGTCACCGGCGGCGACTCCGTCGAACAGCGCTCCTACGGCGACCAGCTGGCGCACGACCAGCGATACGGCCGCACCGACGAGGTCATGGCCGTCCTCCGCGACCTCCTCGACGGCAAGCGCATCGACTTCCAGGGCCAGCACGTCCAGGTCGAAGGAGCGCAACTCACCGATCCCGCCGTCGAGTTCAAGGTCCCCCTGTACTTCGGCGGCGCCTCGGCCGCCGCCGAGGCCGTCGCCGCGCGCCGCGCCGACGTGCAGCTCCTGTGGGGCGAACCGCCGGCCGCCGTCGCCGAACGCGTCGGGCGCCTGCGCAGCCGCAACCCGTCCCTGCGCTTCGGCCTGCGCCTGCACGTCATCAGCCGCGACACCGCCGACGAGGCCTGGGCCGAGGCCGACCGGATCCTCGCCGGGATGGACCCCGAGGCGGTCCGCGCCAGCCAGGAGCGCTTCGCCCGCATGGACTCCACCGGACAGGCCCGGATGACGGCCCTGCACGGCGGCAGCACCGACGGCCTCACCGTCGCGCCCAACCTCTGGGCGGGCATCGGACTGGTCCGCGAGGGCGCCGGCACCGCCCTCGTCGGCAGCCACGACGAGGTGGCCCGACGCCTCCACGAGTACACCGAACTGGGCATCTCCGAGTTCATCCTCTCCGGCTACCCGCACCTGGAAGAGGCGTTCCGCGTGGGCGAAGAGGTCGCACCCCGGCTGCGGCGCCTGGTGGGTGCGGCGGCATGAGCACCGCACAGCTGAAGACCCGGGCCCCGGACACCGGGCCCGGGCCGCGACCGGCCGCCGCACGTGCCCCGCGCCCCGCACGGCCCGGCCGGGAGGCCGCACAGTGGCTGGCCCTGCGGCTGATCGCCCTGGCCGTCCTGCTCGCCGCCTGGCAGGCAGCCGTCGCCGCCGAACTGTGGCCCCGCGTGCTCGTCCCGTCCCCGGGAGACGTCTGGCACGCCCTCACCGTCGGCATGACCGACGGCTACAGCGGCCACCTGATCACCGAGCACCTCCTCGTCAGCCTGCGCCGCATCGGCATCGGCACCGGGTACGCCGCCCTCGTCGGCGTCCCGCTCGGACTCCTCATCGGAGCCGTCCGCCCCGTCGCCGTCGTCCTCGAACCCGCCGTCACCTTCCTGCGCACCCTGCCCCCGCTCGCCTACCTCTCCCTGCTCGTCATCTGGTTCGGCATCGACGAGTCACCCAAGATCTGGCTGCTCGTCGTCGCCGCACTGCCGCCCATCGCCGCCGCCACCGCGGCCGCCGTGCGCGACGTCCCCGGCGAACTCGTCGAGGCCGCCCGGGCGCTGGGCTCCCGGCCGCTGTCCCTGCTGCTCGCCGTGCGACTGCCCGCGGCGCTGCCCGAGATCCTCACCGGCGTCCGGATCGCCGTCGGCGTCGCCTACACCTCGGTCGTCGCCGCCGAGACCGTCAACGGCGTCCCCGGCATCGGCGGCATGATCCGCGACGCCCAGCGCTACAACCAGACGGCCGTCGTCATCGCGGGCATCCTCGCGATCGGCGTCTCCGGCATCGCGCTGGACGCCCTGCTCAAGGCCGTCGAGCGGATCGCCGTCCCCTGGCGCGGACGCGCCTGAACCCCCTCTGTCCCGCCTGCTTCTGGAGACCCGCCATGCCCACTCACCGCCGTACGCTCCTCGTGGCCGCCGCCGCGCTCACCCTCGCCGCCACCGCGACCGCCTGCGGCACCGGCGGCTCCGACAGCGCCTCGGGCCGGACCCAGATGCGCATCGCCTATCAGGCGATCCCCAACGCCGACCTCGTCGTCAAGCACGAGCGGCTCCTGGAGAAGGCGCTGCCCGACGTCGACGTGAAGTGGGTGCGGTTCGACTCCGGCGGCGACGTGAACACCGCCGTGATCTCCGGCGCCGTCGACCTCGGACTCGCCGGCTCCAGCCCCGTCGCCAAGGGCCTGTCCGCCCCGCTCGACATCCCGTACAAGGTGCTCTGGATCCACGACGTCATCGGCGACAACGAGGCCCTCGTCGCCAAGAAGGGCACGGGCGTCAAGGCGGTGAAGGACCTCAAGGGCAAGAAGATCGCCACGCCCTTCGGCTCCACCTCCCACTACTCGCTGCTCGCCGCGCTCGACGCCGCCGGGATCGAGGCCTCCGACGTGACGCTCGTCGACCTCCAGCCGCAGGACGCGCTCGCCGCCTGGCAGCGCGGCGACATCGACGCCGCGTACGTGTGGACGCCGACCCTCGGCGAACTGGAGAAGGACGGCACCGTCCTCACCACCAGCCGGAAGATCGCGGCGGCCGGAAAGCCCACCGCCGACCTGGGCGTCGTCACCGACGACTTCGCGGCCGAGCATCCCGAGATCGTCGCCGCCTGGCTCAAGGCCGAGTACCGGGCCGTCGCCCGCGCGAAGAACGAGCCTGACAAGGCCGCCGCCTCGATCGGCGCCGAGCTCGGCATCCCCGCCGGGGAGGCGAAGCGCCAGCTGAAGCAGCTCGTGCTGCTCAGCGCCGAGGAGCAGCGGGGCGCGGAGTACCTGGGCCGCCCGGGTGCGCCCGGCGCGCTCGCCGCGAGCCTGCGGGACGCCGCCGTGTTCCTCAAGGGACAGAAGGCCGTGGACGCGGTGCCCGCGCGCCCGGTGTTCGAGCGGGCCCTCGCCGTGAAGGAGCTGAACCGTGCCGCGAAGTGAACCGGTGACGGCGGCGCCGGACGTCGCCCTGGACGGGGTCACCGTCCGCCACGGGCGCGGGCCCGAGGCCGTGACCGCCGTCCGCGAGGTGTCCCTGAGCGTCGGCGCGGGCGAGTTCGTGGTCCTGGTCGGACCCTCGGGGTGCGGGAAGACGACGCTGCTGCGGCTGGTCGCGGGGTTCGAGCGGCCGGCCGAGGGCGGGGTCGACGTACGGCGCACGGTCGGGGTCGTCTTCCAGCAGCCCCGGCTGTTCCCGTGGCGCACCGTCGGCGGGAACCTCTCCTTCGCGCTGGCCCGGCACGGAGTGCCCCGCGCCGAACGGGCCACGCGGATCGCGGAGTTGCTGGACCGCGTGGGGCTGGCCGGCATGGCGCGGCGGCGGACCTGGGAGCTGTCCGGCGGGCAGCAGCAGCGGGTGGCGATCGCCCGGGCGCTGGCCACGGAGCCTCAAGTCCTGTTGATGGACGAGCCGTTCGCCGCGCTCGACGCGCTGACCCGGGAGCGGCTCCAGGAAGAGGTGCGGACCCTCGCCGACACCACCGGCACGACCGTCCTGTTCGTCACCCACTCCGTCGACGAGGCGGTGCTGCTCGGCTCGCGGGTCCTCGTCATGGCCGCGGGCCCGGGCCGGGTCGTCGCGGAGGTCCCGGTCGCGCTCGGGCGCGGGGCCGCCGATGTGGCCGCTCTGCGCGCGACCCCCGAATTCTCCCGGCTTCGGGGCGAGTTGGCGGACGTGATGCGCGCGGCGGCGCAGGGCTGACCGGCCCCGGGAGGCATCTGGAGAACGCAGAAGGCGCCGCCTCCCCGTGGGACCGGGGGAGACGGCGCCGCATGCGTGCGCCCGACAGGCGTGTTACACGAGCCAGCCGACGAAGTTGAAGACGCCGGCGAGGATGTCGGTAAGCAGGTTCATGGTGTCGCGTTCTCCTAGAGGTGTTGCATGTGTGTGGGACTTGCACGTGCATCGCGATGCGTTTCGCTACGGTCTGCAGCCCGTTGCTTGCGCTCCGTAAGCATCGTTGTTCACCTGGGTCACATGCAAACTCTGGGGCGACGATCACCTGTTCAAGGGAACAACTGCTCGCCTGTTCGGGTGCGGGGTCATGTCAGGCGAGGCCCCGGACCACCCCCAGATCCACCAAGTCCTGCGGGCGAAGCCGCAGTTGAGCGGCCGTCTCGTGCACCTGGTCGGCCGGCCGCTTGAGGATCGCCGCCGCGAGCTCGGGGGCGATCACCGAGAAGTACGCGTCCGGGGTCACCCACGTGTTCCCCGGCGCCGCGAGCGCCAGCGCCCCGCCCGAACCGCCCTCCCCGATCACCAGCGTCGTCACCGGTACCGGACACTCGGCGACCGCGACGAACAGCTCCGCGATCGCCGGACCCGCCCCCGCCCGCTCCGCCTCCGCGCCGTTCGCGGCGCCCGGGGTGTCGACCAGGGTCAGCACCGGGATGCCGAGCCGCCCCGCGAGCCGGATCAGCCGCGTCGCGGTCCGGTAGCCCGCCGGGGTCGTCGCCGTGCCGCACTGCGCCACGTACGCGACCGTCCGCCCCGGATCCCCGTACGCGGGCCGGGGCGCCCCGAAACCGCACAGGAGGCCGTCGTCCGCGCCGCCCGCACGGTCGCCGCGCAGCTCCGCGCGGTCCGTGAAGCAGGCGTCCAAGTAGGCGGGCGCGTGCGGTCGTTCGGGGGCCCGGGCGCGCAGGACCGCGTCCCAGCCGGTGGCCGGGAGGTCGGTGCGGCCGAGCGCGGCGGGCACCGGGGCCGGTTCCGGGTCCGGGGTGCGGGCCGTGAGCAGCCGCAGCCGCAGCCCGACGTCCTCGCGCAGCGCGTCCGGCGCCACGACCGCGTCGACGGCGCCCGCCGCCCGCTGACCCTCGGCCGTGTACGCCGCCGGGTCCGCATCCGCCGGACGCACCCGGGACCCCGCGAAGCCGATCTGCGCGCCGGGCAGCGCCAGCGTGACGTCCGCGCCCGCGCCGAGCGTCGCCCAGCCACCCCCGGTCGTCGGATCGCAGGCCACCGCGATCTGCGGCAGCCCGGCGGCCCGCGTCAGCGCGCACTGCCGGGCCGCGCGCTGGAGCTGGCTCAGCGCGAGCATGCCCTCCTGCATCCGGCTGCCGCCCGTGGCGACCAGGGCGACGACCGGCAGGCCGTGCGCGCGGGCGTGCGCGTGCGCGGCCTCGATCCGGTCACCGGTGGCCCGCCCGAGCGAACCGCCCAGGTGGCCGAAGGTGAAGGCCAGGACGACCGCCGGGACACCGCACACCGTCGCCGTACCGGCGACCACGGACTCGGGCGATCCGCTGCGCGTGACGGCCCGCGCCTTCGACTCCGCGTACCCGGGCCAGTCCAGCGGATTCGCATCGGCGGGCGGCGCGGGGTCCGGCAGCGCCCGGAAGGAACCGGGATCGCACACAAGCTCGGGGTGAGCGGCGCCCCGCGGGTCGGGCTTCGGAAGGGTGGGCACGTGCGCTCCTGAGGGGTGACGGGACCGGTCACGGACCAGCATGCGCCCGTCGACCGCCGCGGGATCGCCTTGAGAGGATGAGCCCGGCCCGGCCCGGGCGTTCCGGGCGGACAAGGTGAGGAGAAGGCGTTGGCACGGATAGCACTGGTCACGTATCGGGCCGGCGAGGACGGCGGCCCCGTCGACGCGGACCTGCCGCTGCTCGTCGAGGGCGTCGAGCGGCTCGGGGCCCGGGCCGACGTCGTCGTCTGGGACGACGCGGACGTCGACTGGAGCGCGTACGACCTCGCCGTCGTCCGCTCGACCTGGGACTACAGCTGGCGCCGCGACGCGTTCCTCGACTGGACCGAGCGCTGCGCCGCCGCGACCCGCCTCGCCAACCCGCCCGGCGTCATCCGCTGGAGCACCGACAAGCGCTACCTCGGCGAACTCGCCGAGACCGGCGTGCCCGTCGTCCCGACGACGTACGTGCCGCCGGGCGCCGTGGCCGAACTGCCCGCCGACCGCGCCTTCGTGATCAAGCCGACCTCCAGTGCGGGCGCCCGCTACGCGGCCCGCTACACCCCGGCCGAACAGGACGTGGCGCTGCGGCAGGTGGCGCGGATGCACGAGGAGGGGCTGACCGCCATGGTGCAGCCCTACGTCGACGGCATCGACGTCAGCGGGGAGCGCGCCGTGCTCTTCTACGGCGGCCGGTTCCTGCACGCGATCCGCAAGGGCGCGGTGCTCTCCGCCGGAGTCGCGTTCGACGCGCGCAAGGTCCCGCACCCCTCCCTCGAAGCGTGGGAGCCGACCGAGGCCGAGTTCGCCGTCGCCGAGCGGGCCCTCGCGGCCGTGCCCGGCGGCCCCGAGCAGCTGCTGTACGCGCGGGTCGACCTCGTCGACGGGGCCGACGGGCAGCCCTGCGTCATGGAGCTGGAGCTCGTCGAGCCGAACCTGTTCCTGAGCGCGGTGCACCCCGGATCCGTGCCCGCCGTCGCCGAGGCCCTCGTGAAGGCCGCCGCCGGCTAGGGCGTGTCCGCAGTCGTCACCTCCGTCCACCGCTGGAGCAGGCCCCATGTGAACTCGGCCCGGATCCGGCGCGGGGTGCCGTCCTCGTCCGGGGCCGTGAACTCCAGGCCCCAGCGGGTCGGGGCCGAGCCCTCCAGGGGGCGGGCCGGAGGGAAGGCGCGGGCCGCCTCGTCGACCGTGCAGGACCAGGGAGTCAGGTCGGCGAGGGTGCGCAGGGCGGGGCCCGGGGCGTCCGGGGCGCGGGTCAGCCACTCGTTCCACACCGCTCCCGTGGGCGCGAGGAGCACCTCGAAGCGGAGCGTGGGCCACAGCGGCACCGGCCACTGGAGCGCCGTGCAGGGCAGGTCGCCCAGGCGGCGGGGGCGTTCCGACGCGGGGGCGCCGAGCACCGAGCGGTACCGCGACGCCGCCGCGCGGGAACGCGGGGAGTGCAGCATCGCCTGCCAGCGCCGGTTCGCCTCCCGCATGTCCGCCACCGAGACGCCGAGCTCCGCGCGGGCCGTCTCGACCAGCTCCGGATTGTGGTCCGCCATCCGGCGCAGCAGGACGAGCTGGAACTCGAGCGGGCCGAAGGGTTCAGCGGGACCGGTGGGCGGGGTACGTCGCGCGGGTGCCATGTCTGTCATGGTCGCGCACGGAGCCCGGGGTGCGGCCGTCCGGCAGGAACAGCACCGAGTTGACGTAGCGCGGGCGCCGGGCCGCCGGGGTCAGGGCCCGGCGCAGCAGACCCTGCGAGGCGATGTGCGCGGTGCCGCGCTGGTGCGCCGCCAGGTCGAACGAGGGCAGCGGCAGCCAGTCGGCGCCGGGCAGTACCCAGCCCTCGTAGCCCCGCGCGCGCAGATGCCGTACCACCGGGGTGATCGGCTGGATGCGGGTCTCCAGCTCGATGAAGAGCGCCGGGCGGTCCCGGGTGAGGAGGGCCTCGGCGCCGCGCAGGACGGCGAGTTCCGCCCCGTCCACGTCGATCTTCACGAACTCGACGCCGTCCAGGGCGAGTTCGTCGAGGGTGACACAGTCCACGGACTGGCCCGTCGTGGCGTGCAGGCCGTCGCGGCGGACCAGCGACGACACCCCGCGGTCCCCGCGCGCGTCGTGCGGCGGCTGCCACAGCGGGGCGGTGCCGGGCCGGTCGCTGGCCGCCGCCCGCACCACCCGCACGTTCGCGGGCGTGGTGGCGGCGAGCGTACGGGCCAGGTGCGGTACGGGTTCCAGGGTGACCACGCGCCGGGCGCGGGCCGCGAGACGGTGGGTCCAGGGCCCGTACCAGCCGCCGACGTCGACCGCGGTGGCGCACCCGGAATCGGCGGGAACCATGTCGGACAGGCGGGCCAGTTCCGGTTCGAAGCGCGGGTAGAGGGCGCGGGCCGCGGCGGCGGTCAGGCGGGCGGGCAGCCAGGGGGCGAGGCGGGCGGCGATCGTGGTCACGTGACACCGCCTCCCTCGAACTGTTTCAGGAGCCGTTCGTGCTCGTCCTCCGCGAGCTGCTCGCCGGACGAGGGCAGCAGTTGCGGCACCCCGTCGACGATCGGGTAGCGGCGCTGCAAGCGGGGGTTGTAGAGCGCCTCACCGTCCGGCAGGAGGCGCAGCGGCCCCTTGTCGAGCGGACAGGCGAGCAGGGTGAGCAGCGGGTCGTCAGGCTTCATGGGACAGCAACTCCTTCGGAGACTTCGGGGACTTCGGGGAATGCGCGGATTCCACGGTCGGTGCGGGCGCGGCCGGGGGCGGGTCGTGCTTGGGCATGAGCAGCAGGACGGCGACGGCGAGCGCGGTACCCGCCACCCGCAGCGCGAGCCGCAGCGGCTCGGAGGGCAGCGACTCGCCGAACGCGAGCGTGCCGAGCACCACCGTGAACAGGCAGGTCACCGTCGTGCACACCGGCACGATCAGCGAGGCCCGGCAGCGCTGCAGCGCCGCCTGCGACATGACGAGCCCGCACGCGCCCGTGCACAGCAGCAGGTACGGGTACGGGGAGGCGAGCAGTCGGGGCACGTCCCACAGCAGCCCCGACACCCCCTTGATGGCGAGCGAACTGACGCCGTAGAGCAGGCCGACCGCGACGCCGTACTCGACGCCCGCGCTCGGCATCCGGTGCCGGCGCCGGGCCCGCCGCTCCGCGCCCGCGTACAGGTACAGGCCGGCGGCCAGCGAGGGCACGCACACGAGGAGGATGAGCGGGGCGGGGGCGGCCCCGCCGACCGCGTCCGGGTCGCCGCCGGTGTCGCGCAGCGAGAGCACCACCATGACGAGGGCGGCCAGGATCGCGCCGATCGCGTACCGCTCGCGGCCCGAGGTGCGCTCGCCGAGCAGCCGCGCGGACAGCAGGAGCAGCAGCACGAGACCCGACACGAAGATGCCCTGCGCGGCGGCGATGGGCAGCGTCCGGTACACGGCGAGCTGCGCGCCGAAGCCGCCCGCCAGCGCCAGCGAACCGGCCAGCCACAGCGGACTGCCCACCAGGTGCCGCAGCAGCCGCGCGGGACGGCGGACGCTGATCGTCGGCAACCGCCCCAGCGCCCGCTTCTCCAGCACGAAGCCGACGCTGTACAGGGTGTTCGCGAGCAGCGCCGAGGCCACGCCCCACACCACGGCCGGCACCGCCGCTCACGCCTTCCGCGCGTGCAGCAGCAGGATCGAGGAGAGCGAGGGGGCCGCGCACGCGAGCCGGTCCAGCGGGCGCAACGGCCCCGGCACCCCGTGGAAAGGTGCCCCCGAGACGCCGACCACCCGGTACCCGGACGCGGCCACGAACGAGCGCAGCGCGCGGGCCGTGTACAGGCGCAGATGCCCGACGACCTCCCGGCCCGGCCTGCCGTGCACCCCGCGCAGACTCACCTCGGAGAACACCGGCTGCACCCCGGCGAGCAGCAGCCCCCGGTTGTACCAGGCGGCCAGGTTCGGCGTGGACAGCATCAGATGGCCGCCGGGCCGCAGCACCCGGCGGATCTCGTCCAGCGCGGAGTCCGGGTCCACGAGGTGCTCGATCACCTCGGAGAACAGCACCGCGTCGGCGGCGCCATCCGCGAACGGCAGCCCGTGGTCGGACAGTTCGCCCCGCACCACGTACGGGATTCGGGTCGCCGCCCGGCGCAGCGCGTCCTGCGACCAGTCGACGCCGACCAGCCGGTGGCCCGGCAGCAGCGCGGCGGCCGTCGTGGCGGCCGAGCCGTCGCCGCAGCCCAGGTCGAGGACGGTCGCGCCCGGGGTGTCCGCGAGGGCCCGCGCGAGGATCCGGGTCTGGCGGACGGTGCGCGGAGTGCCGGAGGCGACCGGCACGTCCGGGTTCTCGTAGAAGTCGCGCAGGCCGGGCGTGCGGGGCCCCGGCGGGGCGGGGTCCGGTGGCGTGAGGTTCTGTGGCGTGAGGTGGTGGGGGGTGAGGGGTGCCGTCATCATGCCTCCTCGTCGGTCGCGCGCAGATGCTCCTCGAACAGGTCGCGCAGCCGGGCGCCGTCACCGGGGCCCAGCAGCGTCCGCGACCAGCGCAGGGCCAGATGGAGTCGGCCCGCGGTGGACGCCGTCGTGACGGTCAGGCCGCGCGGGGTGCGGGCGGGCGCCGAGAACCAGACGGCGCTCGCCCGGATGCCGTCGCCGAAGTCCAGCGGGTACGGGACGCGCCCGATGTTGCTGAGCAGGGTTGTCGAGGTCCAGCGCGCGGCGGCCCGGCGCAGCGCTCTGGTGGCGGCGGCCCGCCAGACGACGGGGGCGTACGGGGCGGTCAACAGGGCGGCGCCGTGACCGAGTTGGGGGCGTGGGAGTGATTTCAGGGCGGCGGTACGGGTGCTCACGACGCGCAGCAGCTCCGCTGTGGGCCGCGCCAACTCCTCCGCACCGAAGGCGACTTCGACGAGCCGGGTGCCGTTGCCGATCGGCATCGACGTGTCCCGGGGGCGGTCGTCGACGGGCATCGTGATGCGCAGGGGGCGGCGCGGGTCGTGCGCGCCGCGCGCCGTGTTCCAGTCGACGAGGGTGCGGGCGGTGGCGGCCATCAGCTGGTCGTTCACCGTGTACGGGGCGCCCTTCGGGCGGCGCGGCACGGGCAGCTCGCACACCAGCAGCCCGTTGCCCGGGGACGACTCCGGGCGGACGCCGGGCGCGACCCGCGCGGGGGGCCGCCAGGGTGACGGCATGACCGGCGGGGCCTGGGGGCGTGCGGCTGCCGGTGCGGGGGCCGTGACGGCCGGCGGGGTGTTGTCGGGTCCGCCGTACTCCTGCGCGGCGGTGGCGAGGACGCGCAGGCAGGCCGGGCCGTCCAGCGCCGTGTGGTTGACGGTGAGGAACAGCACGGTGTCGCCCGTGACCGGGTGCGGAACGGCTTCCAGTCGGACCGGTGGTGCGCTGGTCAGGGGCGGGGCCTGGGCGAGGGAACGGGTGCGGGCCGCCTCCAGGGCGTCGGGGCCCGAGGGCGGGAACGAGACGGGCGGGGCGTCCGGGGTCCCGGTCAGCTCCCACTCGTACCGGCGCGCGTACCAGTGGCGCGGGGCCTCTCGCATCAGCATCCGGGGGTGGCGCGCGAGGGCCCGGCCGAACGCGCCGGTGAGCCGCTCGTCGTCCAGGCGCCCGCTCAGGTGCACCTCGATGTGAACGGTTTCCGGCTCGTCGTGCTGGAGGCAGTGCCGGGCGACTTCGTCGACCACGGGGAAGGGGACCCGGTGCGCCGTGGGGTTGGCCCGGCCCCGGTGCTGCCCCTCGACTGTCGTCATCGGACCCCCTCCTGGTGGAGCCGGGAGCCCGCCGTAGGTGCCGGGCTATTCCGCCGGGTGCTGCGCCGTCGTGGTTGCTCGCGCAGTTCCCCGCGCCCCTGAAGGGCACACTTCGTGCGCCCCCAGGGGCCCGCTGGTCGCGCCCCGCGACGGAGTCGCTGATCGGACACGGCCCCGCGCCCCT
>NZ_JBVHMU010000001.1:29486-240369 GCF_055558275.1 Streptomyces sp. NPDC025806
TCGTGCGCCCCCAGGGGCCCGCTGGTCGCGCCCCGCGACGGAGTCGCTGATCGGACACGGCCCCGCGCCCCTGAAGGGCACACTTCGTGCGCCCCCGGGGGCCCGCTGGTCGCGCCCCGCGACGGAGTCGCTGATCGGACACAGCCCCGCGCCCCTGAAGGGCACACTTCGTGCGCCCCCAGGGGCCCGCTCGTCGCGCCCCGCGACGGAGTCGCTGATCGGGTACAGCCCCGCGCCCCTGACGGCGCACTTCGTGCGCCTCAGGGGGCGGCTGGGCGCGCCCCGTTGCTTGGGTCACCGGTGGGTCTCCCTGTCCGATTCGGTGCCTGTTGTCACCAGGGCCGCGAACACTGCTATCAGCGCCAGGAGTTGGGCGGCCGCGCTGAATGGGCCCGCGCCCGCTCGGACCGGTTCGCCTGAACCTGTTGCTGCGATCACTCCCGCCGCCGCCATCGCCAGGAACGCCAGTGGGACCAGGAGCGTGTGGCGCCGGCGGGCCAGGAGGGCCAGGGGCGGGACCAGGGCCGCCCAGGGGCCCGCGATCACCACGGCCACCAGGGTCAGGGCGAGGGTGCCGAGGATCCAGCCCGGTGCTGGAGGAGTCGGTGACGGCGGTGGGGAGTCGGGAGCGCGACGGCGCCACAGGGCCAGGCCGATCAGGACGGCGATGCCCGCGGCGCCCGCGAACAGGCCCGCCTGGTAGGTCGTCGCCGGCGCGTAGGACAGCTCCACCGTGCCGCTCGCCCCCTGCGGGACCAGCCACGCCTGCTGCCAGCCGTCGAGCCGCAGCGGCGTGAGCTTCTTGCCGTTCAGGGTGGCCTGCCAGCCGTCGTTAGCGTTCTCGTACGTGGTCAGGTACGCAGCCGGGCCCGCTTCGACCCGCACACTGCGCCGGTCGCCGAGCCAGTCCCGTACGGTCATGCCGCGGGTGGCGGTCTCGGCGGTCGTGGACGTGTCCGCGCGGGTCAGGGTGAGGTCCGTGACGGTCAGGGCGCCCTTGCCGCTCGCGGTGAGCGTGTGCTCGCCGGCCGGCAGGTCGAGCGGGCCGCACAGGGTGACGTCCACGGGGCGGCGCTCCGTGAGGTCGGCGACCGTGCCGCGTACGGAGGTGCGGTGGCCAACGCCGTCGACGGTCACCGAAGGTCCCTTGCCGCACGGCAGCCTGAACTGCCATGCGGGGTCCGGCTGTTGGAGCCGGTACCGGTCGAGACCGGGGAGGTACGCCTCGGTCAGACCCACCGGCAGCTGCATGTCCTCGTCGGCGACCGGGTTGTGGACCGTCAGCGGCGCCGTCTTCGTGATCGTGATGTCGAGCCGGTCCGTGGTGATGGTGTCGAAGCGGGCCATGCCGTTGACGTCGACGCCCGCGATCGCCGCCCCGTCGGGGCTGCTGATCTCGATCTGTTCGGGCCGGGTGGACAGGCCGCCCGCCGGGGCCAGGACGAGCGAGGACACGGGCTGCTTGTCCGGCCAGCGGAGGTGGATCGTGGGGCGGTCGCCCGCGATCCAGGCCGTGGTCAGATCCCCGTCGGTGAGATTGCGCGCGGAGGTGTTCGTGCCGAGCGCGGCCGTGGAGTCGGCGGTCGCGGTGATCTTCCGCTTCTGGCTGGGCGCCACGTCGTAGAGGAGCTGGTCGAGGGCGTCGCCCGCGGTGGGGGTCGCGGTCGCCTTGAACGTGTAGCGGCCGGAGCCGGAGCTGGTGAACACCCGGTTCAGGGCCGGTTCGGTGTCGGTGAGTGTGAGCCCGCCGCCGCTCACCGCACGGTGGAAACTAAACCGGTCGGCGCCCGCCGAGTCCGCGGGCAGCCGCAGCGCGCGGTGCGCCCGCACCCCGGGCACGTCGATGTCACGGAACCCGGCGCCGGTGAGCCCCGGCTTGGCGCGCTGCGTCTCCAGGATCGTTATCCGCAGCCAACGGGCCTCACCCGCAGGCGCGTTCACGGTCTGCCGGGTGCCGTCCGGCTGGATCTCGGCGGTCGTGCTGCCCCGGTCGGTCTCGATCCGGATCCGGGTGGGCGCGGCCCGCACCCCGTCCTGCGGCAGCGGCGTGAGCCTCAGCCGGCCGGGGACGTCGGTGGGCCCGGAGAAGTCGATACGCAGCCATTGGCCGCGCGCCGAGTCGGGGGCGCCCTCGGCCCAGGCGGTGTCGGGATCGCCGTCGAAGGCGTTCACGGGGTCGAACTGGGGCAGGTGCAGCAGCCAGTTGCCGCTGGAGGACGCGCTGACCGCGCGGGCCCCCTCGATCCGGGCCGTGGTCTGCCGCTCGACGCCCCGCGTCGGCAGGATCTGTTTCGGCTCCTCGCCCGGGTTCTCCGCCGCCTTCGGGCTGTTGCGCTCCGTCGGCGTGTACGGGTACGAGGTGTTGGTGTTGACCAGGCCGAAGCGCGTGTCGGCGCGGCGCAGCCCGTCGGCCGCGATCCGCAGCGCCGGGTCGCCGATCCCCGGATGGTTGTCCCCGGTGAGCACGGCGGGCCGGTCGCGGAACTCCGGATCGGCGGACAGCCGCAGCAGCGCCTCGGGACCCCCGCTGACCTCGGCCGTGTTCCGCACCGGCAACAGGCCTGCCTGGCCCGGCCGTCGGGCCTTGTCGTCGGGCGCGTAGATCTCGACGGAGCGCTGGCGCGGGTACAGGCCCTCGATGGCGATCGGGGTGTTCTCGGCGATGCGCCCGCCGGTGACGACGGGTCCGAAGCCGGTGACGCGGTGGAAGCCGGACTCGGTCAGCGTGCGCTTCACGGTCGCGGTCGGCACGTAGCCGAACTGGTCGGGGTCCAGATCGTTGCGGACGACGACGTAGTGCAGGCCCGACCGGGAGACGAAGTCCTGGAGGCCCGGGACCCGGCCGCCCGACATGAGGGCCTGCTCGACGGCGTCGAGGGCACGCCGGTTGCCGGCGGTGCCGAACGGCACGTAGTCGCGCTGCGCCCACCGGGACTCGGCGAGCACGTCGAGCGGCTGGTCGATGGGGGAGCCCCAGGTGTAGACGCCGTGCGCGGTCGCGGGCACGACCAGGGCGCGCGAGTCGGGGGAGTACTTGTGCAGCCAGTCGGCGGTCGCCTGCCAGTACGTGGGCAGCTTCTGGAAGGAGCCCGGCTGGAGGATCGAGCCGTTCAGGTAGGGCCAGGCGAGGCCCGGCAGCACCAGGACGGCCGCGAGCAGCGGCGCGTACCGGCGCACCTTCAGCGGCCGGGCGCCGCGCGGATCGGCGGCCACGCCCACGAGATGGGTGAGGCCGAGCGCGAGCGCGAGGGCGAGCCCGGTCTGGAACTTGTAGATGTTGCGGAACGGCGCGAGCCCGCCGTCCAGCCAGCCCTGCACGGTGCCCGCGAAGGGGGCGCCGAGCGCCCCGCCGTACCCGGCGAGGGTGATCAGCAGCGCGGCGAGAACGGTGAGCAGCAGCCAGCGCCGCTCGGGCAGATCGCGCCGGGCCAGGCCCGCGAGGCCGAGGCCCGCGGCGAGCGCCGAGCCGACGACGGCGACCGCGGCCGTCGCCACGGTCCAGCCCGCGGGCAGCCAGGCCTCGCCGAGATGCAGGTACGCGACCCAGTTCCCGGCGCCGCGCAGCACCTCCGTCGCCGCCATCGGATCGGTCGTGGTCCGTGAACTTTCCACGTAGGGAAGGAAGTTCTCGCCGTGCGCCCCGAGCAGGAGCAGCGGCACGATCCACCAGGCCGTGGCCAGCACGACGCCCGGGATCCACCAGGCGATCTGGCGCCGCTTGCGCGGCCCGCCCGGCCGGGACAGCAGATACAGGCCCACGGGCAGCAGCGAGGCGAGCGTCGACGCCGCGTTGACGCCGCCCATGAACGGGATCAGCAGCGCGGACCGCACCGCCGAGACCCGCGCCGACGTGCGCGGGTTCGCGAGCGGCAGCAGCACCCAGGGCAGGAACGCGCCGGGCAGCGCCGCCGCCGACGTCGACCCGACGACGATGGTGAACGTCGGCCACAGCGCGTACGCCGTCGCGCCCAGCAGCCGGCTGCGCGGGCCGCCGACGCGGAGCCGCTCCGCGAGCCGCAGCGCGCCCCAGAAGGCGACGCTCACCACGATCGACATCCACAGCCGTTCCGCCAGCCACACCGGGACGTGCAGCAGGTCGGTCAGGCCGTAGTACGGCAGCATCGGGAAGGCGTAGCCGATGTACTGGTCGGCGATGCCGCCGAAGCCCGCCCGGTCGTGCCACAGCTGCCCGAGGTCCGCGAGGAACTGCCACGGGTCCTGGGCCACGCCGAGCTTCGTCTCGAACGTGGCCCGGCCCGGGTGCACCGCGCAGAACGCGACGAACAGCACGGCCCAGAAGGTCAGCAGCCAGCGGCGCGCCCGCGGGCCCGGTTCGGGCTCGGGGGACGCCGGAGCGGCCGGTGGGGCCTGGACCATGGTGGTCATGGGGGACACCGCCTGAGGATGAGGAGAAGGTTCCACGTGGCGAACTCGCGCAGGCCCGGCACCCGCGTCACCGTCTCGGTGAGGAACGGCCAGTAGCGCGAGCGCGCGCTGAGGACCGAGACGTCGTCGCGGGCCCGCACATGGCGCAGAGTGGACCCGACGTGGTGCGGGAAGAGGTTCTCGCCGAGGGTGTGCTTGGGCGGTCGGCCGGTGCGCCGCCGGTAGCGCTCCTGGGCCCGGCCCGCGCCCAGGTAATGCCAGGGCGCCCACTCGTGACCGCCCCACGGGGACAGCCAGTTGGTGAACGAGACGTAGACGAGGCCGCCGGGCCGGGTGACCCGGACCAGCTCGCTCAGGAACGTGTCGCGGTCGGCGACGTGCTCCAGGACGTTCGACGTGAACGTCACGTCGGCGCAGCCGTCGGGCAGCGGCAGCAGATAGCCGTCGGCGACCACGGTGGAGCTCGGCGGCGCGTCGCCGAGCTCCCGGGTGTCCGGCTCGAACAGGACGCCCTGGGCGCCGCGCGCCCGGAACTCCCGCGTGAAGTGCCCGCTGCCGCCGCCCACGTCCACGACGACCTTGCCCGCGACCTTCCCGTACGCCTCGACCTGGTCGGCGGCGTCCCGGGCGAGCAGCCGGTAGCAGGCCTCCGGGTCGCGCTGCTCGCCCATGAACGCCTTGAACAGGGCGAGCGAGCGGCGCGGCGACGGATCCCTGAATCCCGTCCCCGTCATGGCGCCCAGCCCCGCACCGCCTCCGCCGCGACCGACTGGAAGCGGCGGACGGAGTGCGCCCAGCGGTAGCCGGCGGCCCGCTCCTCGGCGGCCTTGCCCATCAGTTCGCGGCGCCGGGCGGACAGGGCGAGCGTGCACCAGGCGGCGGCGAACGAGGACGGGCCGTGGGCGAGCAGCCCGGTCACCCCGTCCTCGACGGAGTCGCGCACCCCGGGCACGTCGAAACCGACGGCGGGCGTGCCGCGCGCCGCGGCCTCGGTGATCACCAGGCCCCACCCCTCGACGGCCGAGGGATGCAGCAGCATCCACGCCTCGCACAGCAGCCGGTGCTTGTCGGCCTCGGAGACGTGACCGGCGAACTCGACGCCGGGGCCCGCGAGTTCGCGCAGCCTCGGGGCCTCGGGTCCGTCGCCGACGATGACGAGCCGGCCGCCGGTCACCGGCCGGACCCGCTCCCACAGGCGCAGGAGCATGTCGATCCGCTTGTACTCCACGAGCCGGCCCATCGCGAGGAACAACGGCTCGGGGGAGCGGTCGGCGCGCGGGCCCGGCTCCTCGACCCCGTTGGGGACGAGACGGATCCGCGCCGGGTCGACGCCGATCCCGTGCAGGGCCTGCGCCGTCGAGGGCGAGACCGCGACGAGCAGGTTGCGGCGCTGGGCGACCCCGGACAGGGCCCAGTGCTCCAGCCTGCGGCCCAGGTGGGCGGCGGGCGCGAGCGGGCCGCGCAGCCGCATCCGCCACAGGTCGGTGTGCACGTGGTTCACGAGGCAGAGCGTGGGCCCGTCGTGCCACAGCGGCGCCAGGTAGGGCATGCCGTTGCAGACCTCGACGAGCAGGTCGCAGGCGCCGACCTGACGGGCGAACGCCGAGCGGGCGCGCAGATAGTGGGCGGTCTGGCCGCCCGCGGAGACGACCCGGTAGTCGCGCTGTGCGGCGGGGCCGCCGCACAGCAGGGTCACCTCGTGGCCCCCACGGGTGAGCCCGTCGGCGAGCCGGTCGATGAGCAGTTCGGAGCCGCCCGCGTTCGGATTGCCGAGGTCGCGGTGGGCGAGGAACACGATCCGGCGTGGTGCGGGCGGTGCGGCCGGAGGGTGCTGCGCGCCCGGTGGGGACGCGACGCGCAGGGGGGACGGCACGTGCTGGGGCATCCTTGCTCCAACTCGTCTCGGGGTGCGGAGCTCTGTGGGGGCACTTGCGAGAGGTGCGCGGCGCTGGTCGGGCGCCGCGACCGGTGGGTACGGGCTGCGTGCTGGGTCCGTACCGGGAGCGGTCTGGTTCCGTACGCGGATCGGTACTGGTCCGTACCGGTGGGTACTGTGCCGGGGCTGTGCGGGGACTGTGCACGGGGTGGGGTGGCACAGTTTTCGCCGCGGCGTTCGCCGCGGCTACTCACCCGCGTGACAACTTTCGGGCTTTCCTCGTCTGACGTACCGTCACATCGTGGACGTTTCCAGGGCCGTCGGGGACGTATCGGGATCAGGGCGCCGAAGCCCCTCGGGCCGCCCCCGGCCCCCCGCGCCCCGCCCGCCCCGCACCGCGAGGAGCACCGCGCCGGCGGCCAGGAACAGGATCCCCGCGCCGCCCGCGACCAGCGGGACCGTCGTGCCGAGCAGCGTCAGCCGGTCGTTGTCGTCCCGCGCCAGCGCCACCTGCGCGCGCTGCGTCGCGGGGGTGAAGGCGATCTTCCGGCTGTCCAGGAGCACCGCCGCGTCCCGGTCCGTGCCCGGTGCGCGCAGCGTCTTGCGCGGGCCGATCGACGCGTACAGGACACGGCCCGTGCGCCGGTCGACGACCAGCTCGACGCCGTGGTTGGCGTACCACTCCTCGGCGAGGACCTGGCCGCGCTTCGGCTGCCCGACGAGCTTTCCGGGGACCAGGCGGGAGCCCGTCCTGGCCGGGGCGACGGTGCCGGTGAACCGGTAGCCATCGTAGCCCTGGACCGTCGTCGTGCCGCGGAAGCGGAGCGGGATCGTCGCGCCCAGCGTGTTGTCCCACCAGGTGTACGTCCGCCGCTCCACCCGGAACGGGAACTTCAGGTAGGCCTCGCCCCTGAAGGCGGGGCTCTCGCCGCAGCAGTGCACCGGGAGGTTCGTCCTCCGGTCCGTGACCCAGCGTTCCTGGGTCCACTGGAGCGCGTCGTGCGGATCCGCGGCCGGCAGCGAGGCGTCCGTGTCGACCGAGGTCGTCACGTCCCACACCGCCGTCCCGCCGCGCTCGCCGTCCGCGACGTCGCCGCGCACCTGGCGGGTGATCGTGATCCGTTTGCCGTGCACGGTCCTGATCTTTCCGGTGTCGAAATAGCTGCCGGTTCCGGTGAACACCGTGGTGGTGTCGGTGTTCAGCGGAGTGCGTTCGGCGCGCGGTTCGACGTACCACGCGAGCAGCCCGGCGAGCACCAGAAGGAATGTGCCCACACCTAGGGCCACCAGCGGAAACGTCCGGGACGCGGCCCGGGTCGAGGTCGGGGAGGCATGCGAGGCGCTGCGACTCATGGGGCGCTCCTGGGGGGTAGGGCGCCACGGCATGGCCGTGGTCGGCCGGTCATGGGCCGGGAACCGTAGACCGGCTCTTGACGCAGTGTCAATCACCTGACAACACTGGGGACTTGCCGGAACACACAGGGTGGGGACCGACCTCAGAACTCCGAGATCTTGGACGAGAGGCTGACCCTGCGATGAACCGACTGCTTGCCGCGGCGCTGTCCGTGGCCGCCGGTGCGGCCCTCGCCGTCGCCGCGGCCTTCGGCGTGCTCGCGCTGATCGACGCCACCCCCGAGCAGCCCAACACCCCGCTGCTCACCTATGAGACACCCGGATCGGGGCGCTGACCCGTGCCCACGACCACCGCCCGCTCCGCCTGGTGCGATGTGCCGCGCCCGCAGGTGCGGCAGTTCTCGGCGCTCTCCCTGGAGGAGGCGCCGCGGCTCGCCGAGGACATCCTGCGGGAGATCCGCCACGAGTTCCCCCAGTTACCCCTCGTCATCGACGCGTCGGGCGAACCCATGGCGCTCGTCGGCATCCGGCGCGCCATCGAGGGTTTCGTCCGCCACCTCGCCACCGTCTCCGGCGCCCTCGGCGACTCGGAGGACGTGGACCAACTCCCCTCCATGTTCCAGGAGTTCGGACGCGGTCAGAGTCTGCACGGGCAGAGCCTCGACGCCCTCCAGGCCATGTACCGGCTCGGCGTCAAACTCGCCTGGCGCCGCCTCGCCGACATCGGCCAGCGCCTGCGCATCCCGCCCCCCGCCATGTACGAACTCGCCGAGTCCGGCTACGAGTACCTCGACAGCCTCGTCGACCAGTCCGTCCGCGGCTACGCCGAGGCCGCCGCCCGGCAGGCCGGAGAACGCCTGCGTCAGCAGCGCAAACTCATGGACCTGCTGCTCGACGGGCACGCCGTCGCGCCGCCCGACCCCGTCAAGGCCCTCACCGAACGCGCCGCCCGCATCGGCTGGCCCGTCCCCGAGCAGGTCGCCGTCGGCGTCCTGCTGCGCCCGGCACGCGACGCGGTCGCCCCCGCCGTCGGCCCCGACGTCCTCCTCGACATGGAGACCGAACGGCCCCGGCTCGTCGTCCCCGACCCCGACGCCGCCGGCCGCCCCGACCTGCTGCGCCGCGCCCTCGCCGGCTGGTCCGGCGCCATCGGCCCGCCCGTCGCCCCGGCCGACGCCGCGAAGTCGCTGCGCTGGGCCGAGTCCGCCGTCGCCCTCATGGAACGCGGACTGCTCCCCGCCACCGAGGTCCTGCGCTGCACCGAGCACACCCAGGCCCTCGTCCTCCTCCAGCCCGAGGAACTCGTCGACGACCTCGCCCGCCGCGCCCTCGCCCCCCTCACCCACTGCGGCCCCGCCCACTCCCGCCGCCTCGCCGAGACCCTCCTCGCCTGGCTGGAGACGAGAGGCGGCGCCCCCGAGGTAGCCGCCCGCCTCGGCGTCCACCCCCAGACCGTCCGCTACCGCCTGCGCCAGATCCGCGAACTGTGGGGCGACGAGGTCGACGACCCGGACCGCCGCTTCGAACTCGAACTGGTCCTGAGGGCCCGCCGCTTACGAGGAGAACTCGGTCCGCCGTAGTCCCCGCGCGGGACCGGTGCGAGCGATCCATTGCCCCCGAGGAGAGCCTGTACGTACCCTGTGTTCGCGATGCCGAATGATGGTTGAAATTTCGAACAAGGGAGGGGGTCGGTGATGGGACGCCTCGTGCCGGCCGTGACCCGGGCTCTGGACATCCTCGAGCTCTTCCTCGACGGGGACGGCACGCTGACCGCCCCCGACATCGTCCGCAAGCTGCAACTGCCCCGCACCACCGTGCACGAGCTGGTCTCCACGCTCGCCGCCCGGCAGTACATCGTGCAGGAGCCCGGTCAGCCCGGCCGCTACCGGCTGGGCGTGCGGCCCTACCAGCTCGGCAGCCGCTACGCGGAGCAGCTCGACCTCGCCGCCGAAGGGCGGGAGGTGGCCCGCGCCGTCGCCGAGACCTGCGACGAGACGGTCCACGTCGCGATCCTCGAGGACACCGACGTCATCTACATCGCCAAGGTCGACTCCACGCACGCCGTGCGCATGGTCTCCGCCGCCGGCCGCCGGCTGCCCGCCCACTGCACCTCCGTCGGCAAGATGCTGCTCGCCTCGCTGCCCGAGCGGGAGCTCGACGCCCGCATCCCGGACGACGCCGAGCTGACCGGCATGACCGAGAACTCGATCACCGACCCGACTGTCCTGCGCACCCACCTCGCCGCGATCCGCGAGCGCGGGGTGGCCCTCGAGAGCCGCGAGTCCAACCCGGACGTGTCCTGCGTCGCCGCGCCCGTGCGCGACCGCACCAACCGGGTCGTCGCCGCGCTCTCCATCTCCGTACCCATGGTCCGCTGGAGCGAGGCGCGCGAGGCCGAGCTCGCCGAGCTGGTCGTGAAGGGCGCCGCCGACCTGTCGGAGCGGCTCGGGCACCGGGGCCGGCCGTGAGGGCCGAGCAGGCCGTCGCAGCCCACGCCGAGCTGGGGGAGGGGCCGGCCTGGGACCCGTCGGGTGATCGGCTGATCTGGGTCGACATCCTCGGCTCCCGCGTCCACACCTACGAGCCCGCCACCGGCCGCCGCACGGTCCGCACCACCGAGCAGCACGTGGGCGCCGCCAAACCCCGCACCGACGGCGGTCTCGTGCTCAACCTCCGGGACGGGGTGGGGAGTTGGTCCCCCGAGGGTGTCTTCTCCTGGCTGCACCGGGACCCGGTGCCGGGCCGGCGCGGCAACGACGCGGCCGTCGCCCCCGACGGCGCGCTCTGGGCCGGCTCCATGCGCTACGACGAGGCCCCTGGCGGCGGCAGTCTGATCCGTGTCGCCCCCGACGGCACGACCACCGAGATCCTCACCGACGTCGCCGTCTCCAACGGCACGGGCTGGAGCCCCGACGGTCGCCTCATGTACTACGTGGACTCCCCGACCCGCCGCGTCGACGTCTTCGACGTGCACGGTGAACACTTGGGTGAGCGACGGGAGTTCGCGCGGATCCAGGAAGGCGCGGGCTTTCCCGACGGGCTCACCGTCGACGCCGACGGCTGCGTCTGGGTCGCCCTGTGGGACGGGGGCGCCCTCCACCGCTACACCCCGTCCGGCACCCTCGACCGCGTGATCCCGCTCCCGGTCCGCCGTCCCACGTCCTGCGCGTTCGGCGGCCCCGGCCTGACCGACCTGTACGTGACCACGGCCCGCGTCGGACTCGACGCGCCGGCCCCCCTGGAGGGCTCCCTCCTCGTGCTCCCGGACGCCGGGCAGGGCCTTCCGCAACCCGCTTACGGGGCACGGTAGTTCGTTGACGCAACCGGCCCCGCCCGTGGTGGACACGGGGCGGGGCCGGAGGATCGTGAGGCAGGGCTCAAGCGTTGAACGAGTGCACCGTCGTGCTCCGGTACGTCTCACCGGGCCGCAGCACCGTGGAGGGGAACGCCGGCTGGTTCGGGGAGTCCGGGAAGTGCTGGGTCTCCAGGCAGAGCCCGTCGCTCTGCCGGTAGGTCCGGCCGGAGGGGCCGGTTAGGGTGCCGTCGAGGAAGTTGCCGGAGTAGAACTGCACGCCCGGCTGGTCGGTGGCGATCTTCAGGGTGCGGCCGGAGCTCGGGTCGCGCAGCGTCGCGAAGGGGACCGGCCGGTCCGTGACGCCCTTGTCCAGGACCCAGTTGTGGTCGAAGCCCTTCGCGGTGACCAGCTGCGGGTGCGCGGTGCGGATGTCCCGGCCGATCGGCTTGGCGCGGCGGAAGTCGAAGGGTGTGCCCGCGACCTTCGCCAGCTCACCGGTCGGGATGAGTCCGGAGTCGGTGGGCGTGAACCGGTAGGCGTCCAGGGTGAGTTCGTGGTCGTGGATGCCGCCGCTGCCCTCGCCCGCGAGGTTGTAGTAGGTGTGGTTGGTGAGGTTGACGACGGTCGCCTTGTCCGTCACCGCCGCGTAGTCGATGCGCCAGTCGCCGCGCGCGGTCAGCGTGTACGTGACCCGCACCCGCAGCGTGCCCGGGTAGCCCATCTCGCCGTCGGGCGACGTGTAGTGGAGGCGCAGACCCACGTCGGAGCCGGACACGAAGCCGTCCACGTCCCAGACCCGGGTGTTGAAGCCTTTGGCGCCGCCGTGCAGGGAGTTGTCCCCGTCGTTCACGGACAGCTGGTACGCCCTGCCGTCGAGTGTGAACCGGCCCTTCGCGATGCGGTTGCCGTAGCGTCCGATCGTGGCGCCGAAGAAGGTGGTCCCGGTGACGTACCCCTCGATGTGGTCGTAGCCGAGGGACACGTTCGCGTACCGGCCGTGCCGGTCCGGGAGTTCGAGGGACTGGACGATGCCCCCGTAGGACAGGACCTTGAGACGGGTCCCGCCGTTCTCCAGGGACCAGCGGTCGATCCGCGTCCCGTCGGCGAGCCTGCCGAACTCCTCCCGCACCGGCTTGCGCCCCGGGACGGAAGAGGCGTGCGCCGTGCCGCCCAGGGTCGTGGCGGCCACACCGGCCGCCGCGGCCGACGCGATGACCGTTCGTCTGCTCGGTTCCATCTGTGACTCCCTTTTCTCGTGAGAAAACGTGAGGGCGTACGTGAGGGCGTAGGTGAGGGAGGGCCTACGCGCCCGACCGGCGCTTGTTCCACACGTCGAAACCGACCGCCGCCAGCAGGGCGAGCCCCTTGATGACCTGCTGCCAGTCGGTGCCGACGCTCAGCAGGTTCATGCCGTTGTTCAGCACGCCGAGGACCAGACCGCCGATGATCGCGCCGAGGACCGTGCCGACGCCGCCGCTCATCGACGCGCCGCCGATGAACGAGGAGGCGATGGCCTCGAGTTCGAAGTTCAGACCCGCCTTCGGCGACGCCGCGTTCAGCCGGGCCGCGACCACCAGACCGGCCAGCGCCGCGAGGACGCCCATGTTCAGGAAGACCAGGAAGGTGACCTTCTTGTCCTTCACACCGGACAGTTTCGCGGCGGGCAGGTTGCCGCCGATCGCGTAGATGTGCCGGCCGAACACGGCGTTGCGCATCACGTAGCCGTAGCCGACGATCAGCGCGCCCAGGATGAGCAGCACGATCGGCGCGCCCTTGTAGCTGGCGAGCAGCAGCGTGACGACGAGGATCGCCGCGACGATCGCGACCAGCTTCAGCAGGAAGATGTTGCGCGGCAGCACCTGGAGCGAGAACTCCTGCTCCCGCCGGCGGTCGCGGACCTCCTGGAGCACCGCGAACACGATGAGGGCGAGCCCGAGCAGCAGGGTGATGTTGTGGTAGTTGGTCTCCGGGCCGGTCTCCGGCAGGAACCCGTTGCCCATCTTCTGCAGACCGTCGGGGAACGGTCCGAGCGTCTGCCCCTTCAGCAGGATCTCGGTGAGCCCGCGGAAGAGCAGCATGCCCGCGAGCGTCACGATGAAGGAGGGGATGCCGAGTTGGGCGATGAGGAACCCTTGCAGCGCTCCGGCCACCGCGCCGACCATCAGGCACAGCACGAGCGCGAGCGGCCAGGACACGCCGTGCTGCACCGTGAGCACGGCCGCGAACGCGCCGGTGAACGCGGTGAGCGAGCCGACCGACAGGTCGATGTGGCCCGCGATGATCACCAGCATCATGCCGATCGCGAGGATCAGGATGTAGCTGTTCTGGAGGACCAGGTTGGAGACGTTGCGCGGCAGCAGCAGGTCCCCGTCGGTCCACACGGCGAAAAGCGCGATGATCAGGCCGAGCGCGATCAGCATGCCGTACTGGCGCATGTTGCGGCGCAGGCCGTCGAGCACGAGAGGCAGCAGCCCGCCGGCCGAGGCCCCCGGCGGCGCCGCCGCCGGGCTCTTGTCGGTCACTTCGGTGCTCATCGCGTTACCTCTTTGTCCTTCGTCATCTGGCGCATCAGCACTTCCTGCGTGGCCTCGGCCCGCGCGAACTCACCGGTCAGCCGCCCGGCGGCCATGGTGTAGATCCGGTCGCACATGCCGAGCAGTTCGGGCAGTTCGGAGGAGATGAAGACGACCGCCCTGCCCTCGGCGGCCAACCGGTCGATGACCGTGTAGATCTCGTACTTGGCGCCGACGTCGATGCCGCGGGTCGGCTCGTCGAGGATCAGCACGTCGGGCCCCGCGAAGATCCACTTGCTGAGGACGACCTTCTGCTGGTTGCCGCCCGACAGCTTGCCGACCGGCTCGAACACGGTGGGCGCCTTGATGTTCATCGACGTGCGGTACCCCTCGGCGACCTGCCGCTCGTCGTGCTCGTCGACGATCCCGCGCCGGGCCACCTTGCCGAGCGCGGTCAGCGAGATGTTCCGGTTGATCGTGTCGATGAGGTTGAGGCCGTAGTGCTTGCGGTCCTCGGTGACGTAGGCGATCCCGTGCCCGATCGCCTCCGCGACCGTCTTCGTACGGATCTCCCGGCCGTTCTTGAGGACCGTGCCGCTCGCGTGCCGCCCGTACGAGCGGCCGAACACGCTCATCGCGAGCTCGGTGCGGCCCGCGCCCATCAGCCCCGCGATCCCGACGATCTCCCCGCGCCGCACCTGGACCGACACGCCGTCGACGACCTTGCGCTGCTGGTCGATCGGGTGGTGCACGGTCCAGTCGCGGATCTCCAGAGCGGGCGCGACCCCCTCCTCGGGCTGATGCGGGGTGCGTTCGGGGAAGCGGTGGTCGAGGTCGCGCCCGACCATGCCCGAGATGATCCGGTCCTCGGTCGTCCCCGGGTCCTTGACGTCCAGCGTCTCTATGGACCGGCCGTCGCGGATGATCGTCACCGAGTCGGCGACCTTGCGGATCTCGCCCAGCTTGTGCGAGATGATGATCGAGGTGATGGCCTGCTGCTTCAACTCCAGGATGAGATCCAGGAGTTTGCCGCTGTCCTCGTCGTTGAGCGCCGCCGTCGGCTCGTCGAGAATGAGCAGCTTCACCTCCTTGGAGAGCGCCTTGGCGATCTCCACGAGCTGCTGCTTGCCGACCCCGATGTCGCACACCCGGGTCTCCGGGTGGTCGTCGAGGCCGACCCGCCGCAGCAGCGCGCTCGCGTGCCGCAGCGTCTCGCGCCAGTCGACGAGCCCGCGCCGCGCGTGCTCGTTGCCGAGGAAGATGTTCTCGGCGAGGGAGAGGAACGGCACGAGCGCCAGCTCCTGGTGGATGATGACGACGCCGTGCTGCTCGCTCGCGCGGATGTCCTTGAAGCGGCAGACCTCTCCGTCGAAGAGGATCTCGCCCCCGTACGTGCCGTGCGGGTGGACGCCGGAGAGGACCTTCATCAGGGTCGACTTGCCGGCGCCGTTCTCCCCGCAGACGGCGTGGACCTCGCCCCGGCGGACGGTCAGGCTGACGTCCGACAGCGCCTTGACGCCGGGAAAGGTCTTGACGATCGAGCGCATTTCCAGGACGGGTCCCGCCATGGTCCTGCCTTCCGGTGAGAGTGGGGTGGGGCGGTCGGTGGGTCCGGCCGGGCGCTACTTGAGCTGGCCCTCGGTGTAGTAACCGCCGTCCACCAGCACCGACTTGTAGTTCGCCTTGTCCACGCTCACCGGCTGGAGCAGATAGGCCGGGACGACCTTCGTGCCGTTGTCGTACGACTTGGTGTCGTTGACCTCGGGCTTCTTGCCCTTGAGGGCGTCGTCCACCATGGTCGTGGCGACCTCGGCGAGCTTGCGGAGGTCCTTGTAGACGGTCATCGTCTGCTGCCCGGCGATGATCGACTTCACGGACGCCAGCTCGGCGTCCTGCCCCGTGATCACCGGGAGCGGCTTCGCCGAGGAGCCGTAGTTGTCGGACTTCAGCGCCGACAGGATGCCGATCGAGATGCCGTCGTACGGGGACAGGACCGCGTCGACCTTGGCGCTCTTGTACGACTTGGTGAGGATGTCGTCCATGCGCTTCTGCGCGGTCGCGCCGTCCCAGCGCAGCGTGGTGACCTTGTTCAGCGCGGTCTGGCCGGAGCGGACGACGAGCTTCTTGTCGTCGATGTACGGCTGGAGCACGCTCATCGCGCCGCTGAAGAAGTACCGCGTGTTGTTGTCGTCGTTCGACCCGGCGAACAGCTCGATGTTGAAGGGGCCCTTGCCCTTCTTCAGGCCCAGCCGGTCGACGATGTAGTTCGCCTGGAGCTCGCCGACCTTCGCGTTGTCGAACGAGGCGTAGTAGTCGACGTTCTTGGTGCCGAGGATGAGGCGGTCGTAGGAGATGACGGGAATCTTCGCGTCGGCGGCCTGCTGCAGCACGTTCCCGAGGGACTTGTTGTCGATCGCCGCGACGATCAGGGCCTTGACGCCCTGCGTGATGAGGTTCTCGATCTGCGAGACCTGCTGGTCGGGGTCGTCCTCGCCGAAGACGAGCTTGGTCTTGTACCCCTTCGCCTTGAGGTCCTTCTCGACGTTCTTGCCGTCGGTGATCCAGCGCTCGGAGGACTTGGTCGGCATCGCGATGCCGATCGTGCCGCCCTCGGCGCCGCCCGCCTTCTCCTCGCTGCCGCCCTCGCCGCTCTGCCCGCAGGCGGTGAGAGTGAGGGCGAGGGCCGCTCCTGCGGCGGTCGCGGCGAATGCGGCTCGGCGGTGTGCCATGGTCATCATCCTTGGGGTCGGGGTACGGATTCGGTCGGGCTGAGCGCGGGGTGGGGAGCGTCAGGAAGCCATTTCGAACCGGCGGAGGGCGCCGGGCAGCCGGGTGCCCAGCGGCGACATGCCGCCCCCGGCGCCGTGCCGTTCGAGCAGGTCGAGCGCGAGCCGGCCGCGCCGCACCCGCTCCCGGGCGGTGGCCAGCGTGACGTCCCGCAGATGGGCGCCGTACGGGTAGATCGACGGCGCCTTGGCGAGGCCGAACTTCAGGTACAACGGGGCGCCGCGGCGCACCAGTTCGGCGATCTCGTACATCCGGACGTACCCGCCGAGGTCGTCCGGGGCCTCCACGTACATGTCCATCGGGGCGGCCGAGACCCGGCGGATCTCGGTCAGATGGGCCAGGGTCAGATCGCTCGGCACATTGAGGGAGTCGGCGCCGAGCCGCTCGTAGACGGCGTACGCGGCCGGGTTCACGGGGCCGATGAGCGCGGAGACCTTGAGCGTGGTGTCGGCGGGGATGACGCCCGTGGTGCGCGCCCGGTGCAGGGTCCACAGCACGCCCTCGTCGGCGACGAGGAGGCACTTGACGCCCAGTTCCGTGGCCCGGACGGCGTCCTCGACGCATCCGGCGACGGCGTCGTGGCCCCGGGAGCGCAGCCCGGCGCCGCCCGAGTCCGTGCGCACCGAGGCGCCGGTGTCCCAGGTGCCGCGGGGGCCGGTGAACAGGCAGAGCTCGATGCCGCGTGCGGCGGTCGCGTCGACCATCTCGGTGATCTCGGTGTCCCGCAGCATCCAGACGCCGCTGCCCTGGCTGACGCGGTGCACGGGCACGTCCAGGCGGGCCGACTCGGCCAGTACGGCGGCGAGGGCCTCCGGGCCTTCCACGGACGGTATTTCGACGCGCCAGGTGCCGCCGTCGGGGAAGGTGTGGGGGCTGGTGTCGCCGGGGTCGGCGGGTGGGGCGTGCAGGCCCAGGGCGGACAGTGCGGGTTCGCCGGGGCGGCGGGGTGTGTCGGTCACGCGGGGCCCTTCTCGAGTGGTTCGGTGTCTCCGTTGTTCGGTATTTCGAACGCGGTTCGGATCATTGGGCGGGCTCCGGGCCTCAGACGGGTCCCGGGCGGGGTCTGAAGCCCAGGCGCACGGAGCCCTAGGGGCGCAGCAGCACCTTGCCCACCTTCGGATCGCCGGAGGCGGCCAGCTTCATCGCCTCCTCGAAGCCGTCCAGGGGGAGTTCATGGGTCACCAGAGGGCGGGGCCGGAGCAGGCCCGCCGCGAACAGGCGGACCGCGTGGGCCCAGGCGGCCGGCGTCGCGCCGAACACGGTGCGCACCTCCAGCTGCCGTACGACCAGATCCGTCGGGTCGAGGCCCTCCGCGCCCGGCGCCGGGATCCCGGTGAGCACGAGCCGTCCGCCGCGCCGCAGCAGCGAGGCCGCGGTGCGGGCGGCCGAGGCGGACCCGGCCGCCTCGATCACGACGTCGCGGTCGTCCGGCAGCGGCTCGTCGCGCAGCCGGAAGTCCGTGGCGCCGAACTCCCGCGCCAGGCCTTCCCGTTCACGGTCCACGCCGACGACGAGCAGGTCCGAGGGCGAGCCCGCCGCGAGGATCTGCACGGCCAGCAGTCCGAGGGTCCCCGCCCCCACGACGGCGACGCGCGCGCCCGGCGCGGCGCCGGCCCTCAGCGCGGCGGCGGCGACGCACGCCGCCGGTTCCAGAAGCGCCGCGGCGGTCAGGTCGGCGTCGTCGGGCAGCACGTGGAGCAGCCGGGCCGGCAGCGTCAGCGTCGCGGCCATCGCCCCGGGGAGGGTGAAGCCCGTCTCCTCGTACCCGGCGGTGCACAGCGTCGTGTCCCCGGCGTGGCACCGCTCGCAGACCTGGCAGTTCCGGAATCCCTCGCCGACGGCGCCGCGCCCTACGAGCGCCCGCGGCACCCCCTCGCCCACGGCCTCCACGACCCCGGACCACTCGTGCCCCGGCGTCACCGGGTACCGCACGTACTCCGCGGGCCGGTTGCCCTGGAAGAGCTCGCGGTCGCTGCCGCACACGCCCACCGCGTGCACCCGCACCCGCGCCTCGCCGGGTCCGGGCGCGGCGGGCGCGTGCGGGACCAGCCGGTGGCGGCCCGGCTCCTCGACGACGACGGCGTGACTCACGCGCTGCCCTTCGGGTCGCGCTTCTCCCAGCCCTCGGCCCACAGGTCGAACCGGGCCTGCTGCTGCGGGAACTCGGCCGCCGCGTCCACGTCGAACTCCACACCGAGCCCGGGTGCGTGCGACAGCTCGAAGTAGCCGTCCACGACCTCCGGTGCGCCCTTGACGACGTGCTTGATCCCGGCGTCCGCGAAGTCGTTGAAGTGCTCCAGGATCTTGAAGTTCGGTGTCGTGAAGCCCACTTGGAGCGAGGCGGCGGTCAGTACCGGACCGCCCACGTTGTGCGGCGCGACCAGCATGTAGTGGGTCTCGGCGGTGGCGGCCAGCTTCCGGGTCTCCCAGATGCCGCCGATGTGGCCGACGTCGGGCTGCAGGATGTCCGCCGCCTGGTTCTCGAACAGCTCGCGGAACTCGATCCGGTCGTGGATCCGCTCGCCCGTCGCCACCGGGATCTCCACCTTCGCCGCGACCTTCTCCAGCGCCTTCAGGTTCTCCGGCGGCACCGGCTCCTCCAGCCACGCCGGCTTGAAGGGCGCGAGGTCCCGGGCGAGCCGGATCGCGGTCGCGGGGGAGAAGCGGCCGTGCATCTCCAGCATCAGCTCGGCGTCGGGACCGATGGCGTCCCGCACGGCCTCGATGAGCCCGACCGCGTACAGCGACTCCTCGTGGCCCAGCTCGAAGTGCCCGGTCCCGAACGGGTCGATCTTCAGCGCCCGGTATCCGCGCTCCATGACCCGCTTCGCCGCGTCGTGGTACGCCTCGGGGGTCCGCTCCGTCGTGTACCAGCCGTTCGCGTAGGCCTTCACCCGGTCGGTGACCTTCCCGCCGAGCAGCTGCCAGACCGGGACGCCGAGCGCCTTGCCCTTGATGTCCCAGCAGGCCATCTCGATCACCGCGATGCCGGACATCACGATCTCCCCGGCCCGCCCGTAGTCCCCGTACTTCATCCGGCGGACGAGGTCCTCGATCGCGAACGGGTCGGAGCCCAGGATGTGGTTGGCCTCGGCCTCCTTCAGATAGCCGACCAGCGCGTCCGTGCGGCCCAGCATCCGGGTCTCGCCGACACCCGTGACGCCCTCGTCGGTGTGCACCTGGACGTAGGTCAGGTTCCGCCACGGCGTGCCGACCACATGTGTGCTGATTCCCGTGATGCGCAAGGCGATTGCCCCCAGTGATGTTCGATATTTCGTCACGCGTTCGAAATCGTGGCGTGACAGTAAGGACGGCCCTGTGGGGGTGTCAATGGGTCTGCGTGGATCGGCTCGTGACGGAAGGGCATCTTCCGCACAGAAGATTCACAAGGTCGTCGTCCTGCCTCACCGCGTGGCGCCTAGCCTCCCTACGTCATGGACTACTGCCACCCCTGCCGACGCCACCTCAACGGCGCTGTGACCTGCCCCGGTTGCGGCACGCCCGCCGAGGCCGTGCGCGCCTACGCCGAGGCGCTCGCCGCGGAGGAGGCGGTCGAGGAGACCGCGCCGGAGCCCGAGGACTCGCCGGTCCGCCCGCGCGGCCGGCGGCGCCGCTCCACCCGGGCCCGGACCCAGCGGCGCAGGCGCCGTCGCGTCCTGCTCGTGGCGGCGGGCCTCGCCCTCGCGGCGGGCGGACTCGGCGTCGCCGAACTCGCCGACTCCGGGGCGCCGGCCGACACGCAGGCCGCCCCCGACGTCACCGGCGCGGACGAGACCGGCACCGCCGCGACGCCTTCCGCCGAGCCGAGCCAGGGGTCGACGCCGCCCGCCTCGTACACCGGCAGCCCGACGGCCTCCCCGTCCCCGAGCGCGACCCGCGACGCCGCCGACGCCGAGAAGTCCCCGTCGAAGGAGCCGGAGAAGAAGGAGAGTGCGAGCCCGGACGGCGCGGACACCCCCGCCGCGAGCACACCGCCGCAGGCCCCCTCGACCTCCCGGCCGACAACGACCGCCCCACGCCCCACACCCACACCACCGGCCCCGGCCCCAGCACCGACCGAGACCTGCGACCGCTTCCTGTGGTGGTGCACCTGACGACTGCCGGCACACGCTGCCGGGTGGTGCCTCTGGCGGCTGCCGGCGCACCTGGGTGAGTCGTCAGGCTTTGCGTCCGTCGGCTCCCGGCGTACCCGGGCGATGCACCTGACGGCTCCCGGCGTACCCGGGCCAGCCGTCAGGCTTCGCGTCCGGCCGCTCAGGCCGTGCCGGTCATCCGGCGCAGCATGTCCCGGAACACGAGCCGCTCCTCGTGCGACAGCCCGGCCAGCGGCTCCCGGGCGAAGTCCAGGGAGTCCCGCAGGCTCCGTGCCACCCGCACGCCCTCCTCGGTCGGCGCGGCCACCTTCACCCGCCGGTCCCCGGGCGACGGCTGCCGCTCCACCAGACCCCGGGTCTCCAGCCGGTCCACGATCCCCGTGATGTTCGACGGCTCGCACTTCAGGCGATGGGCGATCTGCCGCATCGGCAGCGGGTCGAGCGAGAGCAGCCCGAGGACCCGTGCCTGCGCCCCCGTGAGGCGGTGCCGTGCGGCGGCCTCCTCGTACTCCTGGTGGTAGCGCGCGACGACGGCCCCGATCAGCTCGACGACTTCGAGCGTGAGCGGGTCGGTGCGGCGCGAACGGGTGGCGGTCATGCTCTCCAGGGTACCCAGATACTTGACATACTGAAATATTCAGACGCATGGTTGTTTCAGGTAGTGAAACATTCGGGCCGTCCGTCCGAGCCGTACCCCCAGCCGCGAAGGATCAGCGCATGTCCGCCGACACCCCTCAGATTCCCGCCACCGGCCGCGAGTGGGCCCTGATCAGCCGCCCCGTGGGCTGGCCGAAGCCCGAGGACTTCGAGCTGCGCGAGGCCCCGGTCGAGGCGCCCGCCGCCGGCCAGGTCCTGGTCAAGAACCTGTACCTCTCGGTCGACCCGTACATGCGCGGCCGGATGAGCGCCGCGAAGTCGTACGTCGCCCCGTACGAGCTGGGCAAGGCCATGCAGGGTGGCGCGGTCGGCGTCGTCATCGCCTCGAACGACGAGGGCGTCGCGGTCGGCGACCACGTCCTGCACTTCTTCGGCTGGCGCGAGTACGCGACCTTCGACGCCAAGCAGGCCGTCAAGGTCGACCCGGACGCCGCGCCGCTGTCCACCTACCTCGGCGTCCTCGGCATGACCGGTCTCACCGCCTACGCGGGCCTGCTGCGCACCCTCTCCTTCAAGGAGGGCGACAGCGTCTTCGTGTCCGGCGCGGCGGGCGCGGTCGGCAGCCAGGTCGGCCAGATCGCCAAGCTCAAGGGCGCCTCGCGCGTCATCGGCTCGGCCGGCTCCGACGAGAAGGTCAAGCTGCTCCTGGAGGAGTACGGCTTCGACGCGGCCTTCAACTACAAGACGGGCGAGGTCCACACCCTCCTGAAGGAGGCGGCTCCCGACGGGATCGACACGTACTTCGACAACGTCGGCGGCGACCACCTGGAGGCCGCCATCAGCCGTCTGAACCGCGACGGCCGCATCGCCATCTGCGGCGCGATCTCCGTGTACAACAGCACGGAGCCCGCCCCCGGCCCGCGCAACCTCTCCCGCCTGATCCAGACCCGCGGCCGCATCGAGGGCTTCCTCGTCGGCGACCACTACGACCTGCAGCCGCAGTTCGTGCAGGAGGTCGGCGCCTGGATCCGCTCCGGCGAGCTCAAGTACCGCGAGACCTTCGTCGACGGCATCGAGAACAACCTGGAGGCGTTCATGGGCGTCCTCCGCGGCGACAACACCGGCAAGATGATCGTCAAGCTCTGACCTTCGCGCCCCCGGTACGCACTGTGGCCCCCGTCTGTGACGGGGGCCACTTTCGTTCTGCGCGCCATTCGCTACTCTCTTTCCGTAATACGGATCTGACTTTCCGCTTAATGGATTGATCGAGGGAGTACGGGCATGGCCATCACGCAGTCCGACGTCGTCTACACCGCCGTAGCCACCGCCGAGAACGGCCGCGACGGCCGCGTCGCCACCGACGACGGCAAGCTCGACGTCGTCGTGAACCCGCCGAAGGAGCAGGGCGGCTCGGGCGAGGGCACCAACCCGGAGCAGCTCTTCGCTGCCGGCTACAGCGCCTGCTTCCAGGGCGCCCTCGCCGTCGTCGCCCGCCAGGAGAACGCCGACGTGTCCGGCTCGACCGTCACCGCCCACGTCGGCATCGGCAAGAACGACGAGGGCTTCGGCATCATCGTCGACATCAAGGCGTCGATCCCGAACGTGGACGCGGCCACCGCCAAGGACCTCGTCGAGAAGGCCCACCAGGTCTGCCCGTACTCCAAGGCGACCCGCGGCAACATCACGGTCACGCTCTCCGTCTGAGCCTGACAGGCCCGCAGAGGCCGTCGGACCCGTCCCGTAAGGTGTGCGCCATGCGTGATCTCGGGGCGGGCTTCGGCTATCTGATGAAGGGGCAACGATGGGTTGCCCAGCACGGCAAGCAGTACGGCTGGAGCCTGCTGCCCGGTCTGATCACCCTGGTCCTGTACGCCGCCGCGCTCGTCTGCCTCGCCGTCTGGGGCGCCGACTTCGTCGGGTGGGCCACCCCGTTCGCCGACGACTGGTCCTCGCCGTGGCTCGGCCTCTTCCGCGGCTTCCTCACCGTCGTCCTCTTCGCCCTCGCGCTGCTCCTGTCGGTGCTGACCTTCACCGCGGTCACGCTCCTGATCGGCCAGCCCTTCTACGAGTCCCTGTCCGAGCAGGTCGACCTCGCCGAGGGCGGCCACGCCCCCGAGTCCGGCCTGCCGCTCTGGCGTGAGCTGTGGATCTCGGCGCGCGACAGCCTCCGGGTCCTGCTCCGCGCGGGCCTGTGGGGCGTCCTCCTCTTCGCCTGCGGCTTCCTGCCCTTCGTCGGCCAGACGGTCGTCCCCGTCATCGGCTTCTTCGTCACGGGCTTCTTCCTGACGGAGGAACTGACGGCGGTGGCCCTCCAGCGCCGCGAGGTCCAACTCCGCGACCGCCTCGCCCTGTTGCGCTCCCGCAAGTCCCTGGTCTGGGGCTTCGGCACGCCGCTGGCGGTGGCCTTCCTGGTCCCGTTCGTGGCGGTCTTCCTGATGCCGGGAGCGGTGGCCGGAGCGACCCTGATGGTCCGGGATCTCGAATCCCCGCCCGACGAGAGCGCGACGCCGGGAGTGCGCCCCGCCGCGACGAACCCGCACCAGCACCCGCACCCGGCGGCGAACCCGTACACCACCGACGGCGGCACCCCGCGATGAAGACCGCGAACCTCGCCGTCCTCTTCGCCATAGAACTGATCTCCCTCGGCGCCGTCGGCGCCTACGGCTTCACCCGGGACGTCGCGTCCCCCCTGGCCTGGCTCTACGGCCTCCTCGGCCTGGCGGTGATGATCACCACCTGGTCCCTCCTCGGCTCCCCGAAGGCCCGCTGGAAGACCCGCGGCGGCGCCCGCGTCGCCTTCGAACTGGCCTGGTTCGGGGCCGGAGTCGCCGCCCTCGCCCTGTCCGGCGCCTACGTCTGGGCGGCCCTGTTCGCCGCCGTCTGCGCCCTGAGCAAGGCCCTGGCCGCCACCTGGGACCAGTAGAGAAGAAGATCAGGCGTCGGTGCCGAACGCGTAGACCGTCCGCGACCGGAACACCTCGCCGGGGCGCAGCACCGTCGACGGGAACTCCGGCCGGTTGGGCGAGTCGGGGAAGTGCTGGGTCTCCAGCGCGATCCCGGCACCGGGTGCGAACGGCAGGGCCGCGTCGAAGTGATCGGCCGTGTAGAGCTGCAGCCCCGGCTCCGTCGTCGCGACGCTCAGCGTCCGCCCCGACACCGGGTCGTGCAGCCCGGCGACCTCCACCGCTTCGGCCGTGACGCCCTTGTCCAGCACGTAGTTGTGGTCGTACCCGGGCCCGGCCGCCCGCGCCGCGCGGAAGTCGAAGCGGGTCCCGGTGACGTCGAGCAGCTCACCGGTCGGCACGAGATCGCCGTCCGCCACGGTCACCCGCCCGCCGTCGATCCGCACCGCGTGCCCGGCCGCGCTCCCCGCCTTCTCGTCCGTGCCGCCCAGGTTCCAGTACGTGTGGTTGGTCAGGTTCACCACCGTCGGCGCGTCGGTGACCGCCTCGTACGCGATGCTCAACGCCCCGCCCGGCTCCAGCGCGTACGTCGCCGAGACCTTCAAGCGCCCCGGGAAGCCCTCCTCGCCGTCCGGTGACACCCGACTCAGCCGCACCGCGTACGGACCGGCCTGCTCCGCCGCCCACACGTGCCGGTCGAAGCCGCGCTCGCCGCCGTGCAGGGAGTTGGGCCCGTTGTTCCGCGCGAGCGGGTACGTGTGCCCGTCGAGTGTGAAGCGAGCCCCGGCGATCCGGTTCGCGTACCGGCCGACCAGCGCCCCGAAGTACGGCCCCGTGTGCGTCAGATACCCGTCCAGGTCCGGGAACCCGAGCACCACGTCGGCCGGCACACCCGCCCGGTCGGGCACCTCCACCGATTGCACGATCCCGCCGTACGTCAGGACGCGCACCCGCACCCCGTCCCGTTCGAGCGTCCAGCGATGGACATCGGACGAGAGAAGTTCATCGGTGTCGGAAAGTGTGCCGAAAAGTTCGCTGCGCATGATCGGGACCCTACGCCGGGCCCCGCGCCCTCACGCCTCGGGTTCCCGCACCGGCTCCTTCGCCGTCACCCCGCGATACGCGAGCGCCGCGAGCCGCGCCTGTCCGTCCCGGCTCGGATGGAACCAGTCCCAGTGGCTCAACTGCCGCTGCCCGAACCGGTAGTCGAAGACCGCGCCGCCGTCGTACCGGCACCGCTCGTCCCGCGCGCACACGTCCTCGAGCACCTTGTTGTACGCGATCACGCGCTCCTGCACCCGGTCCCGCCGGGCCCCCGCGACCGCGTCCAGGGCGTCCGGGTCGGCCAGCATCGACGAACAGATCCCGAGCTTCCACACCTGCTTGCCCAGGTCGCTGGCCCGCCCCTCGGACCACAGCCGCTTCAGGTCCGGCACGCTCATCACGTAGACCTGCGCCTTCGGCGCCGCCTCGCGCAGCCGCCGCAGCGACTTCTCGAAGTCGTCCCGGAACGTGCTGACCGGCGTCATCGACGTGGCGGTCGGCCGGCACGCGTCGTTGGACCCCGCCATCACCGTCACCAGCTCCGGCGTGCGGGCCCCGGCCCGCGCCATCTGCGCCGGCAGGTCCTCCATCCGGGCGCCGGTCCGCGCGTAGTTCCAACTGTGCGTCTGCGCCCGGCTCGTGCCCAGGAGCCGTACGGCCAGACTGCGCACCTGCGCGTCCGAACCCGTCGCCCACGACACCTCGGGGCAGTCCGAGAGCACGCTGCACGCGTCGAAGCCGCGCGTGATCGAATCGCCCACCGCGGCGACCGACTCCGGGCTCGTGTCCCAGTCCGGAGTGGGGGAGGGGGACGGCGAGGAGCGGGTGCCGCGCGCGCCCTGCGAGGTGTCGGTCGTGCCCGAACAGGCCGTCAACGCCGAGAGACCGAGGACGCCCGCCACCACACCGGCCACCGCCCGGTGACTCCGCGTCCGCATCCGTGGTCCTCTCCGTCAATCGCCGTCGTCAAGCTTCGTCCGCCGTCCGCACACCCTGCCGCCCCGTCTGACGCCGTACGCGGGGCCTGGGTTGCGCCCCGCCGGGTGAAAGGTCGGAGTTTGTGTGTCCCGGGACCGACAGTACGACACACTCCTTGCACCGCTCCGCGATAGCCTCGCCCCGGGATCCCCGGTCGACCTGGTGAGATCTCGCTGTACCGGTTCCGCTAAATTACAACACGTTAAATTTGCCCCTTTTTGTCGGAGTCTTTTCGATCCGGTCGACACGGGAGGTCCCGGTGACGACACGTGGAGTTCTCTACGTGCACTCCGCGCCACGCGCGCTGTGCCCGCATGTCGAGTGGGCGGTCGCGGGCGTGCTCGGTGCGCGCGTCAGTCTCGACTGGATCAGACAGCCCGCGGCGCCCGGCACCTGGAGATCCGAGTTCTCCTGGCGGGGCGAGGCCGGCACCGCCGCCCAACTGGCCTCCGCGCTGCGCGGCTGGCAACTGCTGCGCTTCGAGGTCACGGCCGAGCCCTGCGCGGCGGCCGAGGGCGAGCGCTACAGCGCCACGCCCGAGCTCGGCATCTTCCACGCGGTCACCGGGGTGCACGGCGACATCCTGATCCCGGAGGACCGTCTGCGCGCCGCCCTGACCCGCTCCCAGCGCGGCGAGACCGACCTGGAGTCCGAGGTCGCCCGCCTCCTCGGCAAGCCCTGGGACGACGAACTGGAAACCTTCCGCTACGCGGGCGAGGGCGCCCCGGTGAGATGGCTCCACCAGGTCGTGTAGGCGGTCGTACAGACGCGAAGAGGGCCCGCCGGGATCGATTCCCGGCGGGCCCTCTGCACAGCTGAACGGCAGGTCAGGCGGATCAGACGGACCTGAAGGCCAGCACCACGTTGTGTCCGCCGAAGCCGAACGAGTCGTTCAGCGCGGCGATCCGGCCCTCGACCGGCAGCTTGCGCGCCTCCCCGCGGACGATGTCCGCGGCGGCCTCGGCCTCGGGGTCCAGGTTCTCCACGTTGATCGTCGGCGGAGCCACCCGGTGGTACAGGGCGAGGATCGACGCGACGGACTCGATGCCGCCGGCGCCACCGAGCAGGTGCCCGGTCATCGACTTCGTCGCGGAGACCGCGAAGTGGTCCGTGTCGTCGCCGAAGACCTTGCGCAGCGCCTTCAGCTCGGCCACGTCACCGGCCGGCGTCGAGGTCGCGTGCGCGTTCACGTGCACGATCTCGGCCGGGTCCAGGTCGGAGTTGTCCAGCAGGTTCTGCAGGGCCTGCGCGATGCCGCGGCCCTCCGGCTCCGGCTGCACGATGTCGTGGCTGTCGGCGGAGATGCCCTGGCCGACCGCCTCCGCGTAGACGCGGGCGCCCCGCGCGGCGGCGTGCTCGGCGGACTCCAGGACGATGACGCCGGCACCCTCACCGAGGACGAAGCCGTCCCGGGCGGTGTCGTAGGGGCGCGAGGCACCCTGCGGGTCGTCGTTGTTCTTCGACATCGCCATCATGTTGCCGAACGCGGCGATGGGGAGCGGGTGGATGGCCGCCTCCGTGCCACCGCAGACGACGACGTCGGCGCGGCCGGTGCGGATCATCTCGATGCCGTAGCCGATGGCCTCGGCGCCCGAGGCGCAGGCGGAGACCGGCGTGTGGACACCCGCGCGGGCGTTCACGGCCAGGCCCACGTTGGCCGACGGGCCGTTGGGCATCAGCATCGGAACGGTGTGCGGGGAGACGCGGCGGACGCCCTTCTCCTTCAGCACGTCGTACTGGTCGAGGAGCGTGGTCACGCCGCCGATGCCGGACGCGATGACGGCGCCCAGACGGTCGGGGTCCACACTCTCGTCCTCGCCGGCCTTGGCGGTGAAGCCGGCGTCGGCCCACGCCTCCTTGGCGGCGATCAGAGCGAACTGGGCGGAACGATCCAGCTTGCGGGCCTGCGGGCGAGGAATGACCTCGCTCGGGTCCACGGCGACCGGAGCCGCGATACGGACCGCCTGCTCGGCGGCCCACTCCTGTTCGAGGGGCTTGACGCCGGAACGTCCGGCGACCAGGCCCTCCCAGGTGGACGTCGCGTCGCCACCCAGCGGTGTGGTTGCGCCGATACCGGTGACGACCACGGTGCGATTGGTCGAGCTCACAGGAATTCTTTCTCCAACGGATACGAGGGATTCAGCGGCGCCACCGCCGGGTGGCGGAGCGACCGACCTCAGGGTCTTGAGCTGGTGGCTCAGGCCTGGTGGTCGAGGATGTACTGCGTGGCGTCGCCGACGGTCTTGAGGTTCTTGACGTCGTCGTCCGGGATCTTGACGTCGAAGCGCTCTTCGGCGGCGACGACGACCTCGACCATGGACAGCGAGTCGACGTCCAGGTCGTCGGTGAAGGACTTGTCCAGCTGGACGTCCTCGGTGGGGATGCCGGCGATCTCGTTCACGATCTCGGCGAGACCCGCGACGATCTCTTCCTGAGTGGCGGCCATGATGGCGCTCCTTCGGTGTGTATCCAGAGGTGGGGCGGTGTGCCGTCCGGACCTGATGATCCGGTACGGGACACCTAGGGGAGGGTAACGACCGTGGCGGCGTACACGAGACCCGCCCCGAAGCCGATGACGAGCGCGGTGTCGCCGCTCTTCGCCTCGCCGGTCGCCAGGAGCCGCTCCATAGCGAGCGGGATCGAGGCGGCCGAGGTGTTGCCGGTGGTGCGCACGTCGCGGGCGACCGTGACGTGCTCCGGCAGCTTGAGAGTCTTCACCATCGAGTCGATGATCCGCTCGTTGGCCTGGTGAGGAATGAAGACATCCAGGTCGTCCGGGGTGATTCCGGCCGCGTCCAGCGCCTGCTGGGCGACCTTCGCCATCTCGAACACGGCCCAGCGGAAGACCGCCTGGCCCTCCTGCGTGATCGCAGGGAACTTGACGTTGCCCGACGCGTCGAGGGGCAGCTGCGCGACATCGCCGACGCGGAACTTGTCCCACGGCATCGTCTGCTTGATCGTGGCGGCCTTGTCGCCCTCGGAGCCCCACACGGTCGGGCCGATCGCGGGCTCCTCGGCGGGGCCGACGATCACGGCGCCGGCGCCGTCACCGAACAGGAAGGCCGTCGCACGGTCCTCCAGGTCGGTCAGGTCGGAGAGCCGCTCCACGCCGATGACGAGGACGTACTCCGCCGAGCCCTCGACGATCATGCCCTTGGCCAGGGTCAGGCCGTAGCCGAAACCGGCACAGCCCGCGGAGATGTCGAACGCGGCGGCCTTCTGCGTGCCCAGCTTGTCCGCGATCTCCGTCGCGATGGCCGGGGTCTGCGCGAAGTGCGAGACCGTCGACACGACCACGGCGCCGATCTGCTCGGGCCGGATGCCCGCGTCGGCGATGGCCTTGCCGGACGCCTCGACGGACATCATCGAGACGGTCTCTTCGTCGTTCGCCCAGTGGCGCGTGGAGATGCCGGAGCGCGAACGGATCCACTCGTCGGACGAGTCGATCTTCTCGAGGATCACCTCGTTGGGCACGACCCGCGTCGGGCGGTAGCCGCCGACGCCGAGGATCCGCGCGTACGGAGCGCCCTTGCTGGGCTTGATCTTCGCCATGCTGCTCGGATCTCCTTCTCAGGCCGTGACGTCGGCGATCAGGGCGCGGGCCGCGTCGAGGTCGTCGGGGGTCTTCAGGGCGAGGGTCTGCACGCCGGGCAGGGCGCGCTTGGCGATGCCGGTGAGCGTGCCGCCGGGGCACACCTCGATCAGCGCCGTGACGCCGAGCTCCTGGAACGTCTCCATGCACAGGTCCCAGCGGACCGGGTTCGCGACCTGGCCGACGAGCCGGGACACGACCTCGGCGCCGGTCGCGACGGCCTTGCCGTCCTTGTTCGACACGTACGTGACCGCGGGGTCGGCCGGGGCCAGCGCCTTGGCGGCCTCCTCCAGCGTCGCCACGGCCGGAGCCATGTGCTCGGTGTGGAACGCGCCGGCCACCTTCAGCGGCACCACGCGGCGCACACCCTCGGGCTTGTCCTCGGCGAGCGCGGCCAGCTGCTCCAGCGTGCCGGCGGCCACGATCTGGCCCGCGCCGTTCACGTTCGCCGCGGTCAGGCCCAGCTTCTCCAGATGCGGGACGGTCACCTCGGGGTCGCCGCCGAGCAGCGCCGACATGCCCGTCTCGGTGATCGCGGCGGCCTCGGCCATCGCCAGACCGCGCGAGCGCACGAGCTGCAGCGCGGCCGTGTCGTCGAGGACACCGGCGAACGCGGCGGCGGTGAACTCACCGACGCTGTGACCGGCGACGGCGCCCGGGGTGATGTCACCGAGCGCGGACGCCGAGAGGATTCCGGCCGCGACGAGCAGCGGCTGGGCGACGGCCGTGTCGCGGATCGCGTCCGCGTCGGCCTGCGTGCCGTAGTGGGCGAGGTCGAGTCCGATGGCGTCGGACCAGGCCGCGACGCGGTCGGCCGCGCCGGGGAGGTCGAGCCAGGGAGTCAGGAAGCCGGGCGTCTGAGCGCCTTGGCCGGGAGCGACGAGTACGAGCACTCTCACACTCTCTCTTGGGGACGGGTCGGGCCGCCCGTGGGGACAGGGACGAAGAACCGAAGGGGGAATTGTAGACCCCCGACAAACGGCAATGCCTGACTACGACTGCGGTTCGGCGTCGGCGAGCCGTCCGAGAATCAGCGCGATGCGCAGGGTGAACGCCGAGCGGACGTCAGAAGGCGACCATCCGGTGACGTCGGTCACACGTCGGAGCCGGTAGCGAACGGTGTTGGGGTGCACGAACAGCATCCGCGCCGCGCCCTCCAGACTGCTCGCCTGTTCCAGATAGACGCTGAGCGTCTCCAGGAGCGCAGAGCCGGCCTCCTCCAGCGGTCTGTAGATCTCCTCCACCAGTTGCTCGCGGGCCGCCGGGTCTCCGGCGATCGCGCGCTCCGGCAGCAGATCGTCCGCGAGGACCGGCCTCGGCGCGTCCTGCCAGGCCCCGCACGCCTTGAGGCCGGCGGCCGCGGCCTGCGCGGACCGGGTGGCCGCCAGCAGGTCGGGCACCACGGGCCCGGCGACCACCGCGCCGGCCGCGAACGGGCCGATCAGCGACTTGGCCACGGCCAGCGGATTGTCGCTGCCGCCCGCGATGACGACGAGGCGGTCACCGAGCACCCCGGTCAGGACCTGCAGCTTCGCGTGCCGAGAGGCCCGCCGGATCGCCTCCACGGTCAGCTCGCTGTCCCCGTCGGGGGCGGTGCCGAGGATGACGCACACGTGCTCGGGGGAGTTCCAGCCGAGCGCCGCGGCGCGGCTGACGGCGCCCTCGTCGGCCTCGCCGGACAGCACCGCGTTCACCACGAGGGACTCCAGGCGCGCGTCCCACGCGCCCCGGGCCTCCGCCGCCTGCGCGTACACCTGGGCGGTCGCGAACGCGATCTCGCGCGCGTAGACGAGCAGCGCCTCGCGCAGCACGCTCTCGTCGCCCGGCGCGGCCACCTCGTCGATGGCCGACTCCATGACCTCGATGGTGGTGCGCACCATCTCCACGGTCTGGCGCAGGGTGATCGCCCGGGTCAGCTCGCGCGGCGCCGTGCCGAACACGTCGGTCGAGATGGCCTGCGGGGCGTCCGGGTGCCGGAACCACTCGGTGAACGCGGCGATGCCGGCCTGGGCGACCAGACCGATCCACGACCGGTTCTCCGGCGGCATGGCCCGGTACCAGGGCAGCATCTCGTCCATGCGCGTGATCGCCTGCGCGGCGAGCGCTCCGGACGACCTCTCCAGACGCTTCAGGGTCGCCTCGTGCGAGTGAGGCGCCGCAGGGGCTTCCGGGTGACGGTCCGCCGGTTCGTTCGATGAGGGCTGCGCTGATTCCGATTGGGGCACGGGACAAGACTGCCTTATCAGGGCGGCCCGGCGGCGTGGAGGGTCCTGCCGGACTTCGGTACGGGGCGCGGGCGCCGGGCTACCGTGGAGGCGTGAGAGACATACGCAGGGCGGGCGAGCGCTATCCGGGAGGCGAGCCCGAGGCCGGAATCGAGTCCCGCCACGCGTTCTCCTTCGGCCCGCACTACGACCCGGACAACCTGCGCTTCGGCGCGATCCTGGCCTGCAACGAGGAGCGGCTCGGACCCGGCGCCGGCTTCTCCGAGCACCCGCACAGCCACACCGAGATCGTCACCTGGGTGGTGCGCGGCGAGCTCACCCACCGCGACTCGGCGGGCCACGAGACGGTCGTGCGGCCCGGCGACGTGCAGCACCTCAGCTCCGGCGGCGGCGTCCGGCACGTCGAGCGCAACGACTCGACCAGCGCGCCGCTCACCTTCCTCCAGATGTGGCTGGCGCCCCGCGACCCCGGCGGCGAGCCCCGCTACGAGGTGGTGCGCGGCATCGCCGACTCCACCCCGTACGACGTGCCGGAGGCGGGCGCGCTGCTGCACGTGCGCCGCCTGGCCGCGGGCGAGCGGACCCGGCTGCCCGCGGCCCCGTACGTCTACGTCCACGTGGTGGACGGCGAAGTGATGCTCGGGGACGCGGAGTTGGCCCCGGGCGACGCCGCGCGCCTCACCGACGAGAACGGCCCGGAGGCACTGGCGACGACACCGGCGCAACTGCTGGTCTGGGAGATGACCTAGGTCAGAGCTCGGCGAGCACCGCGTCCGTGAAGGGGGGCCACACCTCGGCCGCCCACGGGCCGAACGCGCGGTCCGTCAGGGCGACGCACGCCGCGCCCGCCACCGGGTCGACCCACAGGAACGTGCCGGACTGGCCGAAGTGGCCGAAGGTGCGCGGCGAGGACGAACCGCCCGTCCAGTGCGGCGACTTGTGGTCCCGGATCTCGAACCCGAGCCCCCAGTCGTTGGGGTTCTGGTGCCCGTACCCCGGCAGGACACCCTTCGTGCCCGGGTACTGGACGGTCATCGCCTCGGCGACGGTGCGCGGGTCGAGCAGGCGCGGCGCCTGCACCTCGGCGGCGAAGCGCACGAGGTCGGCCACGGTCGAGACGCCGTCCTTGGCGGGCGACCCCTCCAGCGAGCTGTCGTTCATCCCCAGCGGCTCGAACACGGCCTGCCGCAGATAGTCCGCGAACGGGATCTCGGTCGCCTTCGCGATGTGGTCCCCGAGCACCTCGAACCCGGCGTTCGAGTACAGCCGCCGGGTGCCCGGCGCCGAGGTCACCCGGTGCTCGTCGAAGGCGAGCCCGCTGGTGTGCGCGAGCAGATGCCGCACGGTCGCCCCCTCGGGCCCGGCCGGCTCGTCCAGCTCCACGGCCCCCTCCTCGTACGCGACGAGGGCGGCGTAGGCGGCGAGCGGCTTGGTCACCGAGGCCAGCGGAAACCGGTGCTCCGTCGGCCCGTGGCTGCCCAGGACGGTTCCGTCGGCACGTACGACGGCCGCGGCGGCGGTGGGCACCGGCCAGTTCTCGATCAAGGCGAGGCTCTGCATGCCCACGAGCCTAAAGCGTGAGCCGCATGGCAGGAGCGGGGGTCCGCTCGAAGCCCAGGGAGGCGTACAGCGGCTCGCCGGACGCGGTCGCGAACAGGTCGATCCGGGGCACGCCACGCTCCCGGTACCAGCCGAGCAGCGCCTCCAGGCAGTGACGGGAGTAGCCGCGGCGGCGGTGCCCGGGATCCGTGCAGACGTTGAAGACGTGACCGGAGAGGCCCGCGGGGTTCCCGGGGCCGCCCAGGCCCTGGTGCACGCTGCCCGCCGCGCAGGCGGCGAGCGTCCCGGAGCCGTCCGGGGCGTCCACGACGAACGCCGCCAGTTCCCCTTCGGTGGAGGCGAGTTGACGGCGCAGGGTGGCGACGGCGGCCGGCTGCCAGTCCACGTCGTGGCTCGGGCTCATGGCGTCGAGCATGACCTTGCGGAGCCGGACGAGTTCTTCGGCGTCCTCGGGGACGGCACGGCGGACGAGAGACATGACCGGCACGGTATCGGCGTGTGTTCCCGGATGCTTGCCTGGAGTGCGCTCGAAGGTTCTAGCGTGGGGCCATGACGGTGATGGAGACCACGCCCGTATCCACCCAGACCAAGGTCGACGTCTGCGCCTCGGCGCCGGAGGGGCACCCGCGGCCCGACGGCCAGGACCGCTACACCATCAGCGAGGTCGTCGCCTGTACGGGACTGACCGCGCACACCCTGCGCTGGTACGAGCGGATCGGACTGCTGCCCGACGTCGACCGCTCGCACACCGGACAGCGCCGCTACAGCAACCGTGACCTGGACTGGCTCGCCTTCGTCGGCAAGCTGCGGCTCACGGGGATGCCGGTGGCCCGCATGGTCCGGTACGCGGAGCTCGTGCGGCTCGGCGAGCACACCTTCGACGAGCGCCGGGAGCTGCTGGAGTCGACCCGCCGGGACGTGCTGAACCGGATCGCCGAGCTCCGGGACACCCTCGACGTCCTCGACTTCAAGATCGACCTGTACGGGAGGGACCAGAAGGCCTGACGCCGCTCACAGCTCCGCGAGGAGCTCCGCCTTCTTCGAGGAGAACTCGGCGTCGGTGACAAGGCCCGCCTGGTGCAGCTCGCCCAGATGACGGATCCGGTCGGCGATGTCCGCCGGGTCGCGCCGGGCGGGCGGCGCCCCGGACGGGCTCGCCGAGCGGACGGCGGCCAGCACGGACGCGGCGAACGGCAGCGACTCGTGCACCGGCCCGTACCCGAGCCCGAAGACGACCGCGGCCGGGTCCTGGTCGGCCTGCCCGGGCCGCTCGTCGATCCCCGCGTCCCGCGGCACGAGCCGCAGATGCCCCTCGAACAGCTCGGGGGAGCGCCACTCGACCCCGCTCAGCTCGCTGACCGGGAAGGTCTTGTCGCCGGCCTTCCACTTCGCGGAGGACGCGCCCGTCCAGAACCAGCGGAACGACACCGCCGCACCGTCGAAGGTGGCCTTGCCGTCGTACGCCTTGAAGTGGAGCGGCGCCTTCGGCGGGTCGACCAGGAAGTCGGCTGCGGCCGACCCGTCGTCGAGGAGCCGCGCCCGCAGCTCGTCCGCGTAGTACTCGGCGAGCGTCTCCCGCTCCGCGGGCAGCACGAGGCGATAGGGGTCGCACCCCTCCTTGAGCTGCCCGGCCGCCGCGTCCATCAGCGGGTCGGCACCCGGTCGTGGCACCGCCTGCAGCACGACGGTGCCGCGCTTGCCCGGCGTCAGCGTCACCCCCGTGATCGCTTCCAGCGGGATACGGCGCTCGCCGAGTGCCTGGAGCAGCCTCGGCGTGCGGATCCCCCGTTCGAAGCGGATGAGCACGGAGTCGGACGCGAACTCCCAGGCGGCATGAAATCCGGCCAGTACGTCACCCATGCGGCTCATCGTATGCGGCACGCGTCCCTCCGTCGCCTGTCGCGTCGGACCACTGTTCCACCGCTCTCTACGCGCGTCGGAAGGTGCCGGCACCGGAAAATCACTTCCGGCAGCCCTGATTCCCGTCGGCACAGCTCACCGATCGGTACGCGCCAGTCCCGATCTCGGCGAAGTTCCGCAGGCTCTCCGTGCCGGGCACGAAGTAACCGGTGTGCCCCTGGGCGTCACCGGCCGCGAAGACCCGCGCGCCGAAGCCGGACGCGACGGGGTCGGCGCCGTGGCCGAGGCCGCCGAACTCCATGTTCGGGACGTCCGCGATCCAGTCGTCCTTGTCGCGGGTGGCCCAGACGCGGGCCTTGGTGCCGAGCCCCGAGGCGTGCGCGGCCCGCATCCCGGGGCTGCCGGCCACCGCGATGTCGCTGACCCGCGAGGGCAGGTCGCGCGCGGCGACCCCGCAGACGACGGAGCCGTAGCTGTGGCAGTACAGGGCGACCGGCGCGCTCCCGGGCAGCCCGCGCAGCATCGCGTTGAGCCGCACCGCCCCGTCGTCCGCCCGCATCGAGGTCGCGGCGTCGACACCGAGCCCGGCCGGGGCCGTGTAGTCGGCCCAGGCGATGACCGCGGTCCGGGCCGCGGGATCGGCCTTGTGCTCGGCCGCGTACAGCGAGCGGGCCATGCCGACGGGGGCGGAGTACTTGCGGGCGGTGCGCTGGAACGTCAGCACCGTCGTGTCGACGCCGGGCACGACGACGGAGACCCGGCGGGCCGTGTCGAGGTCGCCGAAGACCTCGGCGACCCGGCCGTTGCCCATGGGGTCGAAGGCGAGGATCTTGCGGTCGGGCCGGGACAGCAGCGCGAAGCGCTTCATGCGCTCCTTGGCGTCGGCGTGACCGACCGCGGACAGGCGGTTGTCGTGGATGCGGCCGCGTTCGACCTCGCGCGCCTTGTCGAGCGCGATCCGGTTGGCGCGGTAGCGCAGGGAGACGGGCGCGCCGTTCATGTTGCCGACCGCGAGGGGATAGCGGTCGGCGAGCAGGCCGCGCTGGTGGGGGGTGAGCGCGGCGAAGAAGTGCGCGAGGAGGGTGGGGGAGCCGTCGGGCGCGGGCAGGGCGTGTCCGTTCAGCCGGCCGTGTTCCCAGGAGGAGAGCGCGGTCCGCAGCGGGGAGTCGGCTCCCCGGTGGTGACGCACCGCCGTCCAGCCGGTGGTCGCCAGCATGATGAACACGACGGCCAGAGCGAGCAGTGCGCGCCAGACGTTGAGTTGGGGGGAGGAGTCGAAGGAAGTCACTGCGGGACACCCTAGGAGAAGCGGGTCGCACTCCGTGCAGCGGGTGAGGCAGATCACGTTTCCGGGGGTGTATTTGGGTAAAACCGGGCGTAGTTGCTGTCAGGGCCTCACCCTGCGTAGGCGGTCCGTGTCACGCGTCGTCACCGCGCCATCGCGCGCCGAGGGCGGGACCCAGCTGGTCGAGACAGGACTCGGTGAGCGCCCTGATCGCCTCCACGCTCATGTCCTCGCCGGCGCCCCACAGTCGCCCGGTGAGCCGCATCACGCCGCTGAACGCGGCCACCGCCACGCGCGGCCGGGGATCGGCGTCGACGTCGAGGCCCTCGCGCTCGGCGATCACCCGCGCCACCTCCTCCTCCAGCTCGACGGAGCGGCGCAGATGCGCGGCGAGCAGGGCGGGCGTCGACTCGATCATCCGGTAGGCGCGCATGTGCAGTTCGACCGGGATGACCTCCGCGATCGAGCGGTTCAGGTCGTCCCAGGTGCCGAGGACCGTGCCGCGCAGGGCCTCCAAGGGGCCCTCCTGCGCGGGTCGTTCGCGCAGGGCGGCGACGTAGCGCGACTCCACCATCTCCTGGACGGCGAAGGCGGCCTCCTCCTTGTTCGCGAAGTAGCGGAAGAAGGTGCGCTGGGAGACCTCGCAGGCCTCGGCGATCTCGTCGACGGTCGTCCGCTCGTACCCCTGGGTCGTGTACAGCTCAAGGGCGGCGCGCAGCAGTGCGTCCCGGGTGCGCGCCTTCTTGCGTTCACGCAGGTTCAATCCGGCCGCCCTGGTCGTCTCTCCGGCTGTTCTCGCAGTTCAGCATAGTGTGAGCGAGCTGACAGTTACCGACTTGTGAAATGCTTTGTCAACTGTCAGAGGCTGTCACTAGCGTGTCCGGCATGACTAGTCGGATCACCATCGACAAGGCGGACCGGATACCGGAACCCGCCGCGGCGCCGGACCCCGCACCGGCCAGGGGGCTGCGGGGGCATCCCTGGCTGACGCTGTTCGCCGTCGCGATCGGCGTCATGATGGTCGCCCTCGACGGCACCATCGTCGCCATCGCCAACCCGGTCATCAAGGACAAGCTCGACGCGAGCTTCGCCGATGTCCAGTGGATCACCAACGGCTACTTCCTCGCCCTCGCGGTCACCCTGATCACCGCGGGCAAGCTCGGCGACCGCTTCGGCCACCGGCAGACCTTCCTCATCGGCGTGGTCGGCTTCGCCGCCGCGTCCGGCGCCATCGGGCTGTCCGACAGCATCGCGTTCGTCATCACGTTCCGCGTCTTCCAGGGCCTGTTCGGCGCGCTCCTCATGCCCGCCGCGCTCGGCCTGCTGCGCGCCACGTTCCCGGCCGAGAAGCTGAACATGGCGATCGGCGTCTGGGGCATGGTCATCGGCGCCTCCACCGCGGGCGGCCCGGTCCTCGGCGGTGCGCTCGTCGAGCACGTCAGCTGGCAGTCGGTGTTCTTCATCAACGTGCCGGTCGGCGCCATCGCCCTCGTCCTCGGCCTGTTCATCCTGCTCGACCACCGCGCGCAGAACGCGCCGCGCTCCTTCGACATCCTCGGCATCCTGCTGCTCTCCGGCGCGATGTTCTGCCTCGTCTGGGCCCTCATCAAGGCCCCGACCTGGGGCTGGGGCGACGGTCTGACCTGGGCGTTCATCGCCGGTTCCGCGCTGTGCTTCCTGCTGTTCGCGGTGTGGGAGAACTTCGTCTCCGAGCCGCTCATCCCGCTCGGCCTGTTCCGCTCGGTGGCCCTGTCCGCCGGTGTGGTCCTGATGGTCCTCATGGCCATCGCCTTCATGGGCGGCCTGTTCTTCGTGACGTTCTACCTCCAGAACGTGCACGGGATGAGCCCGATCGACAGCGGCCTGCACCTGCTGCCGCTCACCGGCATGATGATCGTCGGCTCCCCGCTGGCCGGCGCCCTCATCACCAAGGCCGGCCCGCGCATCCCGCTCGCCGGCGGCATGGCGCTCACCGCGATCGCCATGTACGGCATGTCGACGCTGGAGCCGGGCACCGGCAGCGGTGTCATGTCCGTCTGGTTCGCCCTGCTCGGCCTCGGCCTCGCCCCGGTCATGGTCGGCGCCACCGAGGTCATCGTGGGCAACGCGCCGATGGAACTGTCCGGCGTCGCCGGCGGACTCCAGCAGGCCGCGATGCAGATCGGCGGCAGCCTCGGCACGGCCGTCCTCGGCGCCGTCATGGCCTCCAAGGTCGACACCGATCTCCCGGGCAACTGGGCGGCGGCCAAGCTCCCCGAGCTCGCGCCCGCCCAGCTCGACCAGGTCGCCGAGGCGGTCCAGGTCGGCGTCGCCCCGGTCCCGCCGGGCACCCCGGCGCCGGTCGCCGCGCAGATCACCCAGGTCGCGCACGACACGTTCATGTCCGGGATGGGCCTGGCCTGCCTGGTGGCCGCCGCGGTCGCCGCCTTCGCGGTGCTGGTCGCCCTGCTCACCAAGCGCGGCGAGAACGCCGAGGCGGGCGCCGGCGCGGCCCACATCTGACCGCGCCCCGCGTCAAGCCCCCAGGGTTCTCCCTGGGGGCTTTCGCTTATCCGGGTGACGCACCGGGCCGGCCCCTTCCCCGAAGTCGATCAAGGCCGCCAGAGTCGGCCCGGCAACCGATCGACACACCACGGGGGTTCACCCATGCGTACATCCACGACCGCGCTGACCGTCTCGGCCCTCGCCCTCGCCGCGACAGCCCTCACACCCCGCCTCGCCACGGCGGCGGCCCCGCCCACGCTCGGCGCCTGCGCCAAGGGCGAGCTCTGCCTCTGGGCGAAGCAGGACTTCAAGGGCGCCCGGCACGTCTACGAACTGTCCGGCACCGACATCGAGAGCTGCACCGCGCTGCCGGCGGGCGTCAGCGCGGCCTCCGTCGCCAACCGCACGGGGCGCCCCGTGACCACGTACCAGTCCGCCGAGTGCGCCGAGACGGGCGAGTTCCAGACCTACCCCGGCACCGGCACGTACGAGCCCGAAAGCCCGTACCGAGTACGGGCTTTCAAAATCTGGGAGAACTGAGGTTCGTGGTCACCTGACGGCCGGTGGGGGCTGGTCGCGCAGTTCCCCGCGCCCCTGAAATGCACGCCCTTCGGGCGGCATTTCCTCGATGAGGCACCGCCCCTATGGAGGTAGCGGACGAAGTCCGCACCTCCAGGGGCGCGGGGAACCGCGCGACCAGCCCCCACGCACCCGCCCCCGGCAACGGACTACGCGTCGCCGCCCGCCGAACCGGGATCGGCCGCCGCCACGTCCAGCAGCTGATACCGGTCGATCGCCTGCTTCAGAACAGACCGGTCGACCTTCCCGTCCCGCGCCAGCTCCGTGAGCACCGCCACGACGACGGACTGCGCGTCGATGTGGAAGTACCGCCGCGCCGCCCCCCGGGTGTCGGCGAACCCGAACCCGTCCGCACCCAGGGACTGGTACGTGCCCGGCACCCAGCGCGAGATCTGGTCCGGCACCGACCGCATCCAGTCCGAGACCGCGACGAACGGCCCCTGCGCCCCGGACAGCTTCTGGGTGACGTACGGGACGCGCTGCTCCTCCTCCGGGTGCAGCAGGTTGTGCCGCTCCACCTCGACGGCCTCGCGCCGCAGCTCGTTCCAGGAGGTCGCGGACCAGACGTCGGCCCGCACGTTCCACTCCTCGGCGAGGATCCGCTGCGCCTCCAGGGCCCACGGCACGCCGACACCGGACGCCATGATCTGCGCCGGGATCGTGCCGGCGGAGCCGACGCTGATCCGGTGGATGCCCTTGAGGATGCCCTCGACGTCCACGTCGTCCGGCTCGGCGGGCTGCTGGATCGGCTCGTTGTAGACGGTGAGGTAGTAGAAGACGTCCTCGCCCGGCTTCCCGTCGGCCGTCGGCCCGTACATGCGGCGCAGACCGTCCTGGACGATGTGCGCGATCTCGTACCCGTACGCCGGGTCGTAGGCGACGCACGCCGGGTTGGTCGAGGCGAGCAGCTGGGAGTGGCCGTCCGCGTGCTGGAGGCCCTCACCGGTCAGCGTGGTGCGGCCGGCCGTCGCGCCGAGCACGAAGCCGCGGGACAGCTGGTCGGCCATCTGCCAGAACTGGTCGCCGGTGCGCTGGAAGCCGAACATCGAGTAGAAGACGTAGACCGGGATCAGCGGCTCGCCGTGCGTCGCGTAGGCCGAGCCCGCCGCGATCAGCGAGGCCGTGCAGCCCGCCTCCGAGATGCCGTCGTGCAGCATCTGCCCGGTCGGCGACTCCTTGTACGCGAGCAGCAGTTCGCGGTCCACGGACTCGTACTGCTGCCCGAGCGGGTTGTAGATCTTCGCGCTCGGGAAGAACGCGTCCATGCCGAACGTGCGGTACTCGTCGGGCGCGATCAGTACGAACCGCTTGCCGATCTCCTTGTCCCGCATCAGGTCCTTGAGGAGCCGGACGAAGGCCATGGTCGTCGCGATGGACTGCTGGCCCGAGCCCTTCTTCACGTTCGCGTACGTCTTGTCGTCCGGCAGCTGGAGCGGCTTCGCCCGCACGACACGCGTCGGCACGTACCCGCCGAGCGACTGCCGGCGGTCGTGCATGTACTGGATCTCCTCCGACTTGCGGCCCGGGTGGTAGTACGGCGGCAGGCCGTCCTCCAGCTGCTTGTCGGTGATCGGCAGGTGCAGCCGGTCGCGGAAGCCCTTCAGGTCGTCGACCGTGAGCTTCTTCATCTGGTGCGTCGCGTTGCGGCCCTCGAAGTTCGGGCCGAGCGTCCAGCCCTTGACGGTCTGCGCCAGGATGACCGTCGGCTGCCCCTTGTGCTCCTTCGCGGCCGTCATCGCGGCGAAGATCTTCCGGTGGTCGTGACCGCCGCGCCCCAGGTGCAGGATCTCCTTGTCGCTCATGTTCTGGACCATGGCGCGCAGCCGGTGGTCGTCACCGAAGAAGTGCTCGCGGATGTACGCGCCGGTCTCGGTGGCGTACGTCTGGAACTGGCCGTCCGGCGTCGTGTTGAGCCGGTTGACCAGCGTGCCGTCGCGGTCCTGCGCCAGCAGCGGGTCCCAACTGCGGTCCCAGACCAGCTTGATGACGTTCCATCCGGCGCCGCGGAACTGCGACTCCAGCTCCTGGATGATCTTGCCGTTGCCGCGCACCGGGCCGTCGAGACGCTGCAGGTTGCAGTTGACGACGAAGGTCAGGTTGTCGAGCCCCTCGCGGGCCGCGATGGACAACTGGCCGAGCGACTCCGGCTCGTCCATCTCGCCGTCGCCGAGGAAGGCCCACACGTGGGACTTGGAGGTGTCGGCGATGCCGCGCGCCTCCATGTAACGGTTCATCCGGGCCTGGAAGATCGCGCCGAGCGGGCCGAGGCCCATCGAGACGGTCGGGAACTCCCAGAAGTCCGGCATCAGGCGCGGGTGCGGGTACGAGGAAAGGCCGTTGGGCGCCTTCGAGTGCTCCTGGCGGAAGCCGTCGAGCTGGTCCTCGGTGAGCCGGTCCAGGAGGTAGGCGCGGGCGTAGATGCCGGGCGAGGCGTGCCCCTGGAAGAAGACCTGGTCGCCGCCGTCGCCCTCGTCCTTGCCGCGGAAGAAGTGGTTGAAGCCCACGTCGTACAGGGAGGCCGAGGACGCGAAGGTGGCGATGTGGCCGCCGACGCCCACCCCCGGGCGCTGCGCGCGGGACACCATCACCGCGGCGTTCCACCGCGTCGCGTTGAGGACCTTGCGCTCGATCTCCTCGTTGCCGGGGAAGTAGGGCTCGTCCTTGGTCGCGATCGTGTTGATGTAGTCCGTGCTGCGCATCTCGGGCACGGCCACGCGCTTCTCGCGGGCCCGCTCGATCAGCCGGAGCATCAGGTACCGCGCCCGCTCCCGGCCGCGTTCGTCGACCGCGGCGTCCAGGGAGTCGAGCCACTCCTGGGTCTCTTCTGGATCGAAGTCCGGGACCTGGCTGGGAAGACCGCCAATGATGATCGGGTTGCGATCGGATCCGGAAGCCACGCTGTTCCCTCACTGTCGGTGATGCCACTGTTCCACTGTCGGTTTGCGCCGAGTCCATCGTGGACCTTGGAAACCGAATCGTCATCTCTACCGCGAGGTATTCGCGGTGCCGCGAACAAATCACGACGATACGCTCAAGCTGGTGTGGCATAGATCACGAACCGGCGGGGATCCTTGACTGAGGTTGGGGTGAGACCGCCCGGAACGTCACCGTTTAGGCGGTCTCGGCGGCCGGGTACTTGCGCGATCCGTCGCGCACGTGTGGACTACGGCCAACGCTTCGCGCGTGCGCGAGGCTCTGGGGACACCCGGACAACCAAAGAACTTTCGTAAACATGATCAGGAGGCAATCCGTGAGCGCGACCGCGGACCACGCGGAGAAGAACCTTGCCGAAAGGCTCGGTTTCCAGCCCGACCAGGTGGTCCAGGAGATCGGCTACGACGACGACGTCGATCAGGAGCTCCGCGAGAGCATCGAGGAAGTCATCGGCTCCGAGCTCGTCGACGAGGACTACGACGACGTGGCTGACGCCGTGGTGCTCTGGTTCCGTGAGGACGACGGGGACCTTACCGATGCGCTGGTGGATGCCATCGCGTACATGGAGGAGGGCGGCTCCATCCTGCTCCTGACGCCGAAGACGGGCCGTGACGGCTACGTCGAGCCCAGCGAGATCGGGGAGGCCGCCACCACCGCCGGCCTCACCGCCGCCAAGAGCGTCAGCGCCGGCAAGGACTGGACCGGCAGCCGGCTGGCCACGCCGAAGGCGGCCGCCAAGAAGCGCTGAACCGTCCCGGAGAACGGGACCAGAAGAGAAGGCCCCCGGGGGCGCGCACCGCCGCGCCCCCGGGGGCCTCACCCGTTCCCGGAGCCCGCGCCACGCACCGAACCCCACGCCAACTACGCTGAACCCACCCGAACAGCCCCACCGAGAGGAAGCTTCACCATGGCGATCGCCGTCGGCACCAAGGCTCCGGACTTCGAGCTCAAGAACCAGCACGGCGAGACCGTGAAGCTCTCGGACTTCCGGGGCGAGAAGAACGTGGTGCTGCTCTTCTACCCGTTCGCCTTCACCGGGGTCTGCACCGGCGAGCTCTGCGCCCTGCGCGACGAGCTGCCCAAGTTCGTCAACGACGACGTGCAGCTGCTCGCCGTCTCCAACGACTCCCCGTTCTCCCTGCGGGTCTTCGCCGAGCAGGAGGGCCTGGAGTACCCGCTGCTCAGCGACTTCTGGCCGCACGGCGAGGCCTCCCGCGCCTACGGCGTCTTCGACGAGGAGAAGGGCTGCGCGGTGCGCGGCACCTTCATCATCGACAAGGAGGGCGTCGTCCAGTGGACCGTCGTCAACGCGCTGCCCGACGCCCGTGACCTGAACGAGTACGTCCGGGCGATCGACGCGCTCTGAGCCGCACCCGAGCGCGGTCGAGGGGGCGACACCCTGCGGGAACTCTCGCGGGGTACGGGAACCCCTCACTAGGATCCAGACGTTGATCCGATGCCAGACGTACTACGGGGGCTCCCCGCCCCTCAGACCACAGGGAGGACTCGTGGGAGTCAGCCTCAGCAAGGGCGGCAACGTATCGCTGAGCAAGGAGGCTCCGGGCCTCACAGCGGTCGTCGTGGGCCTCGGTTGGGACGTCCGTACCACGACGGGTACGGACTTCGACCTCGACGCCAGCGCCATTCTGACGAACGCCGAGGGCAAGGTACGCAACGACCAGGACTTCGTGTTCTTCAACAACCTGAAGAGCGCGGACGGCTCGGTCGAGCACACCGGTGACAACCTGACCGGTGAGGGCGAGGGCGACGACGAGCAGGTCAAGGTCAACCTCGCGGCCGTGCCCGCCGACGTGGACAAGATCGTGTTCCCGGTCTCGATCTACGACGCCGAGAACCGCCAGCAGTCCTTCGGACAGGTGCGCAACGCGTTCATCCGCGTCGTGAACCAGACGGGCGGCGCCGAGATCGCCCGCTACGACCTCTCCGAGGACGCCTCGACGGAGACCGCCATGGTCTTCGGCGAGCTGTACCGCAACGGGGCGGAGTGGAAGTTCCGCGCCGTCGGCCAGGGGTATGCCTCGGGTCTGCGCGGTATCGCGCAGGACTTCGGCGTCAACGTCTGAGCGGACCACCAACCAGACACCGTCCGGCGCCGCACTCCAGCAGTGCGGCGCCGGACGCGCTCGACCACAGCACCGTTCCACATCGGGGAGGACCACGATCATGGGCGTCACGCTCGCCAAGGGGGGCAATGTCTCCCTCTCCAAGGCCGCACCGAATCTGGCCCAGGTCCTGGTGGGCCTCGGCTGGGACGCGCGTTCCACCACGGGAGCCGACTTCGACCTGGACGCCAGTGCGCTGATGTGCAGCGGCGGCCGCGTCATGGGCGACGAGTGGTTCATCTTCTACAACCAGCTCACCAGCCCCGACGGCTCGGTCGAGCACACCGGTGACAATCTGACCGGTGAGGGCGAGGGCGACGACGAGTCGATCATCATCGACCTTTCCCGGGTCCCGGCCGGCTGCGACAAGATCGTTTTTCCGGTGTCCATTCACGACGCGGACAACAGGGGCCAGACCTTCGGCCAGGTCAGCAATGCGTTCATCCGCGTGGTGAATCAGGCGGACGGTCAGGAACTGGCGCGCTACGACCTTTCCGAGGACGCTTCCACGGAGACGGCGATGATCTTCGGCGAGGTCTATCGCTATGGCGGCGAGTGGAAGTTCCGTGCGGTCGGTCAGGGGTACGCGTCCGGGCTGCGGGGCATCGCTCTAGACTTCGGAGTCAATGTTTCGTAAAGCCGTGCGCGGAGCGGGGGAGCCCCGTACAACCAGCACGGGGAAACCCGTACACACGATGGGGTAGTCAGTGGTTCTGAAAACCTTCGGCTGGTCGTTCGCGATCACCGTGCTCGGTTTGATCGCGGCGGTGTTCTACGACGGATGGACGGCGTTCGGGGTCGTCGCGATTCTCGCGGTCCTCGAGATCTCTCTGTCCTTCGACAACGCGGTGGTCAACGCCGGTGTCCTGAAGAAGATGAACGCCTTCTGGCAGAAGATCTTCCTCACGGTCGGTGTGCTCATCGCGGTCTTCGGCATGCGGCTGGTGTTCCCCGTCGTGATCGTCGCGATCAGCGCCAAGCTGGGCCCGATCGACGCGGTCCAGCTGGCCTTCGACGACAAGGAGCGCTACCAGCAGCTGGTCACGGACGCGCACCCGTCGATCGCCTCGTTCGGTGGCATGTTCCTGCTGATGATCTTCCTCGACTTCATCTTCGAGGAGCGCGACATCCAGTGGCTGCGCTGGATCGAGCGGCCGCTGGCCAAGCTCGGCAAGGTCGACATGCTGTCGGTCTGCATCGCCCTGATCGTCCTGCTCGTCGCCTCCCTCACCGTCGCGCTCAACGCGCACCAGCACGGCGGCGTCCACGTCGACAAGCAGGCGACGGTGCTCCTCGCCGGCGTCGGCGGCCTCATCACGTACCTGATCGTCGGCGGCCTCTCCGGCTACTTCGAGAACCGCCTCGAGGAAGAGGAGGAGCGCGAGCACGAGGAGGAGGAGCGCGCCGCACGCGAGGGCAAGCCCAAGTCGGCCGTGCTGCTGGCCGGACAGGCCGCGTTCTTCATGTTCCTCTACCTCGAGGTCCTCGACGCGTCGTTCTCCTTCGACGGTGTCATCGGCGCCTTCGCCATCACCAACGACATCGTGCTGATGGCCCTCGGCCTCGGCATCGGCGCCATGTACGTCCGGTCGCTCACGGTCTACCTGGTCCGCCAGGGCACCCTCGACGACTACGTCTACCTGGAGCACGGCGCGCACTACGCGATCGGCGCCCTCGCCGTGATCCTGCTCGTCACCATCCAGTACGAGATCAACGAGGTCATCACCGGCCTCGTCGGCGTCGTCCTGATCGCCTGGTCCTTCTTCTCGTCCGTGCGGCGCAACAAGCGCCTCGCGGCCGAGGAGGGCGGCAGCCCGGACAAAGCCGAGGTGACGTCCGGGGTTTGACCCGGGGGTCATTTCTGGAACGCTCTGGACGGGGCGGCCGTACGAGGACGAGTCCTCCGCGGCCGCCCCGTCGGCATGTGGAGGACCACTGAAACTGGGGGCGGAGATGTCCTTCTGGGACCGGTTGTGGAGCGGGCGCTCGGCGCAGTTCGACTTCGACTCGGGCAGCGCGGCGACCAACGCGATCGAGCTGACCAAGCGGCACCCCGCGGTCTCCCTGTCCAAGCAGGGCGCCGCGACCGGCAACCTGCGCGTGAACCTCTCCTGGCGGATGCGCACCTCGGACATCGGCCGGCCCGAGAAGAACAGCGTGCTGCGCCACCCGTCCCGCATGTTCAAGCCGGACGTCGTCCAGGCGCACACCCAGTCGATGGTCAACGTCGACCTGGACCTCGGCTGCCTGTACGAACTGAAGGACGGCGACAAGGGCGTCGTACAGCCGCTGGGCGGCTTCTTCGGAGACCTGAACGCGCCGCCGTACGTGAAACTCAGCGGCGACGACCGGTTCGGCTCGGCGTCGGGCGAGACGATCTACGTCAATCTCGACCACCGCGACGCCATCAAACGCCTGCTGGTGTTCGTCTACATCTACGACCAGACGCCGGCGTTCGACCGTACCCACGCCATCGTCACGCTGTTCCCGAGCAACGGGCCGCGCATCGAGATCAGCCTCGACGAGCGGGCCCCGCAGGCCCGCTCCTGCGCGGTCGTCTCGATCGAGAACGTCAAGGGCGACCTCGTCGTACGGCGCGAGGTGAAGTTCGTGTACGGCTTCCAGTCCGAGCTCGACCGGCTGTACGGCTGGGGCCTGCAGTGGGGCCGGGGCTACAAGCCCAAGGTGGGCGAGCGTCCCTGAGGCGCCCGCCCCGGGTCACCGGCCGATGAACTGGGGGCCCTGCGGCGGCATGCGGAACGCCGGGTCCGGCGCCCCGGCGGAGGCCGCCACCGGCTGCGGATAGCCGTACGCGGGCTGCGAGGGCGGCGCCGGCTGCGTCGCCGGGGCCGGCGGATACCCGTAGCCCGGAGGCTGCTGCGGGGGCACCGGGAAAGCCGGGGAGGGCGGCGGCTGGTGCGGGACCTGCGCCGTGACCGCGGACTCGGCGGACGACGGCGCCACCGGGGCGGTGACCGGGGTGGCCGAGGCCGGCGGGGCGGGCTCCGGCTCGGGAGCCGTGGCCTCGTCGACCAGGATGCCGAAGTCGGTGGCGAGCCCGACCAGACCGCTGGAGTAGCCCTCACCCACCGCGCGCAGCCGCCAGCCGCCGTCCCGCCGGTACAGCTCCGCGCAGATCAGCGCGGTCTCGGCGCCCGTCTCCGGCCTGATGTCGAAGTACGCGAGCGGCTCGGCGCCCTCGCCGGCCCCCGCGTCGTACACGCTCATCCGCAGGCCCGGCACCTGGTCGAAGCTGACACCGTCGTCCGGGGACGCGGTGAGCAGGACCCGGGAGATCTCCGGGGGTATCCCCGCCAGATCAGCCTGGATCGTGTCCGTCATCCCGTCGGAGGTCCGCTTCTGGCCCAGCCGCCAGACCTTCCCCGAAGGGTGGCGCGGCTGGTTGTAGAAGACGAAGTCGTCGTCGGAGCGGACCCGGCCGTCCTGGCCGAGCAGCAGCGCCGACGCGTCCACCGGCGGCACGTCCTGCCCCGGGGACCACCGGAGCACGGCGCGCACCGCCGTGGCGTCGAGCGGGATGTTCGCCCCCTTGAGCATCGCGTGCGTCATGCGGTCATCCTGCCCTCCCGGCCCCGGCCCGGACAATGCGGGGCCCCGTCATCGCCTGCGCACGACCCTGCACACACTGTCCGGAAGGACGTGTACGACATGCGTGGGTTACCTGAATTTCATGGCACACGGGAACCCTTGACACACGTTTGTACGTACTATTACCGGCCACCTCTTGTCCGCTCGGCGCCGTCCGTGCATTCCATGTCTGCCATCAGTCATCACACCAACGGGAAATCATCGGGGGACTCACATGCGTCATTTCGGGCACATAGCCCCTGAGGTGCGGGACCGGCTGTTCCACGAGGAGCCGCGCGCCTTCTCGGCGCAATCCTCGCCCCGGCTGCTCGCGGCGGCGCTCGGCGCCACGCTCTACAGCCCGGCCACCCGCCCCCGCCTCGCCGACGACGTGCTCAAGCAGGCCGGGCGCGGGGTCGTGTCCATGGTGCTGTGCCTGGAGGACTCGATCGACGACGCCGAGGTCGCCGGCGCCGAGGACAACCTGGTCCGCCAGTTCGCCGACCTGCACACCCGCGTCACGGACGGCGCCGCCGAACCCCCGCTGCTCTTCATCAGGGTCCGCACGCCCGAGCAGATCACCACGCTCGCCGACCGGCTCGGCCCGTCCGTCGCGCTGCTGTCCGGATTCGTGCTGCCGAAGTTCACCGAGGAGCGCGGCGTCCCCTTCCTGGAGGCCCTGACCGGCGCCGAGGCGGCCACCGGCCGTCGGCTCTTCGCCATGCCGGTCCTGGAGTCCCCCGAGCTGCTGCACCTGGAGACCCGCACCGAGACGCTCGCCGGGATCTCCCGCACCGTCGACAAGTACCGCGACCGCGTCCTCGCCCTGCGCCTCGGCGTCACCGACTTCTGCTCCGCGTACGGACTGCGCCGGCCGCCGGACATGACCGCGTACGACGTCCAGATCGTGGCCTCCGTCATCGGCGACGTGGTCAACCGGCTCGGCCGCTCCGACGGCACCGGCTTCACCGTGACCGGACCCGTCTGGGAGTACTTCCGCCACCAGGAGCGCATGTTCAAGCCGCAGCTGCGCCGCAGCCCCTTCCTGGAGGTCCGCGCCGACGAGCTGCGCCAGGCCCTCATCCAGCACGACATGGACGGCCTGCTGCGCGAGATCGAGCTCGACCGGGCCAACGGGCTGCAGGGCAAGACCTGCATCCACCCCTCGCACGTCCTGCCCGTGCACGCGCTGTCCGTGGTCAGCCACGAGGAGTACAGCGACGCCTGCGACATCCTGCGCCCCGAGCGCGACGGCGGCGGCGTCATGCGCTCCGCGTACACGAACAAGATGAACGAGGTGAAGCCGCACCGCGCCTGGGCCGAGCGCACGCTCCAGCGCGCCGAGGCCTTCGGCGTGGCCCGCGAGGACGTCGGCTTCGTCGAACTCCTCGCGGCGGGCCTGCCCGCATGAGCCGTACGAAGCACGCCGGGAAGAACGACGGAAGGAACGAGAACGACGTGGTGTGGACGGGTACCTGGGTCGCCGAGCGGCTCGGCGTCGAGCTGAACGGCGAGCGGCGACTGACGGAGCTGCTCGGCCTCGCGCTGCGCCGCAACCCCAAGCGAGCCCATCTGCTCGTGTCGAACGTGCTGGGGAAGCATGTCCCGCAGCGCCCCTCCGTGGTCCGGGCCTGCGGCCACGACCTCGGCGTACGGGTCCGTGAGCTGCTCGGCGACGCCCAGGCGGCCCGCGCCGTCGTGCTCGGCTACGCGGAGACCGCGACCGGCCTCGGCCACGCCGTCGCCGACGGCATCGAGCTGGCCCCCTACCTGCACTCCACGCGCCGCCCCGTCGAGGGCGTCGCCCGCGCCGGCGGCTTCGAGGAGTCCCACTCCCACGCCACCTCGCACCTGCTGCTCCCCGAGGACCCCGCCCTCCTCGCCGGCGACGGACCGCTCGTCCTCGTCGACGACGAGTTCTCCACGGGCAACACGGTGCTGAACACGATCCGCGCCCTCCACGAGCTGCACGCCCGCGACCACTACGTCATCGTCGCGCTCGTCGACATGCGCTCGCCCGGCGACCAGGGCCGCCTCGACACGTTCGCCGCCGAGATCGGCGCCCGCGTCGACCTCGTCGTCGCCGCGCGCGGCACGGTCACCCTGCCCGACGGAGTGCTGGAGAAGGGCCGGGCGCTCGTAGAGGAGCACGAGGGCGCCGCTCCGCCCCCGGCCCGGCCCGAGCGCGGCGAGATCGTCCGCGTCACCGGGCTCGGCTGGCCGGCCGGTGTGCCCGACGGCGGCCGGCACGGCTTCACGCCCGCCCACCGCACCGCCCTGGAGGCCGCGCTGCCCGCCATGGCCGCGCGCATCGCCCCGCACATCGAGGGCCGCACCCTCGTCCTCGGCAACGAGGAGCTGATGTACGCCCCGCTGCGCCTGGCCACCGCCCTGGAGGACACCGGCGCCGACCTCGCGTACTCCACCACCACCCGCTCGCCCGTCCTCGCCGTCGACGACCGCGGCTACGCGATCCGCACCCGCCTCGTCTTCCCCGCGCACGACGCCCCGGCCGACGGCCCCGGCGACCGCTTCGCGTACAACGTGGCGGGCGGCGGCTTCGACACCGCCGTCGTCTGCCTCGACTCGGCCGGTGACACCCCCGAGCTGAGCGCGCCCGGAGGCCTCCTCGACCGGGTCGCCGAGCACGTCGCCCGCGTCGTGGTCGTCGTCATCCCCTCCTACGTGCCCGCCCGCGCGGACGCGCCCGAAAGGCCCGCCATGCCCCTGCCCGAGCCGCTGCGCGGCCCCGACTTCTCCTCGTACGCCCCGGACGAGGTCGGCTGGCTGCTCCAGGACCTCTCGGACGTGACCCTGGAGGCGCCCACCGAGGAGCGCGAGGAGGCCATCCAGAGCGGCGGCGCGCACTACGCGGAGTCGCTGCCGGTCGAGTACCAGCCCAGCGAGCAGTACCAGGAGCTGTTCCACGCCGCGCTCGACACCTCCGCCGAGCGGATCGCGCGGGCCGTCGGCGTCGTCACCGAGACCGTGCTCGCCGAGCGCTCGGGCCGCCGCCCCGTCCTCGTCTCGCTGGCCCGCGCCGGCACGCCGGTCGGCGTGCTCATGCGCCGCTGGGCCGCGCACCGCCACGACCTCGACCTGCCGCACTACGCCGTCTCCATCGTCCGCGGCCGCGGCATCGACGCCAACGCGCTGCGCTGGCTCGCCGCCCACCACGACCCGCGCGACATCGTGTTCGTCGACGGCTGGACCGGCAAGGGCGCCATCACCCGCGAACTCGCCGCCGCGATACGGGAGTTCGAGGCGTCCGGCGGCGCGGCCGGCTTCGACCCGGAGATCGCGGTGCTCGCCGACCCCGGCTCCTGCGTGCGCACCTACGGCACCCGCGAGGACTTCCTCATCCCCTCCGCCTGCCTCAACTCGACGGTCTCCGGGCTGATATCGCGCACGGTGCTGCGCGCGGACCTCGTCGGACCGGACGACTTCCACGGCGCGAAGTTCTACCGCGAGCTGGCGGACGCGGATGTCTCCGGGGCCTTCCTGGACACGGTCGCCGGACGCTTCGACGAGGTTGCGGACGCGGTGGACGTGGCCGTCAAGGAGCTCCTCGGGGCCGACCGGGAGCCCACCTGGGAGGGCTGGGCCGCCGTCGAGCGGATCAGCGAGGAGTACGGCATCCACGACGTGAACCTGGTCAAGCCCGGCGTCGGCGAGACGACCCGGGTGCTGCTGCGCCGCGTGCCGTGGAAGATCCTGGCCCGCGCGGACGCCGGAGCGGACCTCGACCACGTCCGCCTCCTCGCGGAGCAGCGCGGCGTCCCCGTCGAGATCGTGGACGAACTGCCGTACAGCTGCGTCGGGTTGATCCACCCGCGGTTCACGCGCGGGGCGACGGGCGCGGACGGCAAGGCGGTGGCAGCCAAGTGAGCACGGGTGTGTCTGTCGTCGCGAGCGACCTCGACCGTACGTTGATCTACTCGGCCGGGGCCCTCGGGCTCACGATGCCCGACGCACGGGCCCCGCGCCTGCTCTGCGTCGAGGTCTACGAGAGCAAGCCCCTGTCCTACGTCACGGAGGACGCCGCCCAACTGCTCGTCGAGCTGGGCCGGCGGTCCGTGTTCGTCCCGACGACGACGCGGACGCGGGAGCAGTACGGGCGGATCCGGCTGCCGGGACCCGTACCGAAGTACGCGATCACGGCGAACGGCGGGCATCTGCTGGTCGACGGGGTGTCCGACCCGGACTGGCGGGCGGCCGTGGGGGAGCGGCTGGCGGACGAGTGCGCGCCGCTCGGCGAGGTGCGGGAGCGGATGGTCGCCGCCGCGGATCCGGAGTGGCTGCTGAAGGAGCGGGTCGCTGAGGACCTGTTCGCGTACCTGGTCGTGGACCGGGCGCGGCTGCCCGAGGGCTGGGTCAAGGAACTCGGGGCGTGGGCGGACGAGCTGGGCTGGTCCGTGTCCCTGCAGGGCCGCAAGGTGTACGCCGTGCCGAAGCCGCTCACCAAGGGCGCGGCCGTACGGGAGGTCGCCCGGCGGGTCGGCGCCGGTCGGGTGCTCGGCGCCGGTGACTCGCTGCTGGACGCGGATCTGCTCGGCGCGGTGGACCTGGGCTGGCGCCCCGGCCACGGCGAACTGGCCGACCTGGGCTGGACGGGCCCCGGCGTGACGGCCCTCCCGGACCGCGGCGTCCTGGCGGGCGAGACGATCCTCCGCGCGTTCCTGAACGCCCTCTGACCCCACCCCGGCACGGGGTGCGGCCCCGTAATCGCCGTACTCGGCGCCGGGCGCGGCCCGTTGCCCGAGCCCCGCTCCCACCCACCCGCCCCCTCCGGGGGCGTCGGCCCGGCACCGGGGTGCGGGATGGGGTGGGTCGGCGGTTCCGCCGCGGGGCGATCAAGCCGGGGCAGGTGTGCCCCGCGAGGGGGCGCGGGCCTGTACCCGTCAGCGACTCCGTCGCGGGGCGCGACCAACCCCGGCCCTGGGGCGTACGGAGTGTGCCCTTCAGGGGCGCGGGGAACTGCGCGATCAGGCACGACGGCGCGGTGGTCGGCGACGGCGGTCGGCCCCAACGGCGTTGTGGCGGAGGCTGACCGAGTGCGTACCCGGCGCCCGGGTGCCGGTGCCGCCCTGCCCACCCGCGTCGCCCCAGGCGGCCGACCGCACGCGCGGCCGGGGCGCCGTCCCACGTGACGGCACCAGGAGCGCACCCCCCAACGCCGTAGGCTGTCCGCATGCCTCGTTATGAATACCGGTGCCGGGAGTGTGGGGAGCTGTTCGAGATGGCTCGGCCGATGGCTGAGTCGTCCGCTCCGGCGAGCTGCCCCGCGGGCCACTCGGACACGGTCAAGCTCCTGTCGACCGTCGCGATGACCGGCGGCGCCGGCCGCGCCGCAGCCCCCGCGCCCGCATCCGGAGGCGGCGGTTGCTGCGGAGGCGGCTGCTGCGGCTAGGCCTAGGGCGTGTGTCGAAAGTCCCGCCTGCCCCGCGGTGTCCGGTGCGCACGCTCGCGGCGTTGCCGAAACGACCTGATAGCTCCGCTATGAGGACGCTCCGGCGCCTTGCGATCGCACGCACCGGACACCGCGGGGCCCGCCCTTCGGGCGGACGACGGGACTTTCGACACACGCCCTAGAGCTCGTCGCGCCGATGGCGGGCCTGCCAGTACGGGTTGTCGTGCGGCAGGCCCCCGCTGACCCGCCCGTACATGCCGAAGAACATCAGCAGCAGCCCGACGACAAAGCTGAACAGCACGTTCTGCATCTTGAACGCCAGGAAGTTCGCACCGGTGTCGAGCAGGGCCAGGTTCACGAAGCCGCTGAGGATGAACAGGACGCCCAGCGTCATGTTCAGGGTCGACGCGAAGTTGCCGCCCACGACCATGCCGACGAACAGCAGCAGGCCGACACAGATGGACAGCACGCTGAGCGCACCGTTCGTGTTCAGCCCGGCGACGGTGTCACCGCCCGTGTCGAAGAAGCCGATCTTGTCGATGAGGCCGAGGATGCCGAAGGCCAGCAGGACGAGACCCATGAGCCCCGCCCCGGCACGGTAGACCTGGCTGAGCCGGTGATCGACGGGCAGGTGCTCGTCCAGCCTGACGCGCCGCCGGGATCGTGGGTGGAGTACTTGCGTGGCCGCCATGATCGCCTCGCCTCCTCGCGCGTACGTACTCCAAGGATCCGCCCGCCGCACGGCGAGTGCCAACATCGTCGGCGGCCGAGGGGACGCGCAGGTCAGGCGGCCCCGCCGCGGTCGTCCCGGATCTGGGCGACGACGCGGGCGACGGTCTGCCGCACCGCCTCCGTCTCGGTCAGGAAGTGCCAGTAGTCGGGGTGGCGGCCCTCCAGGCCGGCGACGGCCCGGTCGAGCCGGGCCACGGAGTCGTCCAGCGGGCGGGCGTGCCGCGGATCGGGCGTGGCGCGGCCCGCCATCGCGAGGCGCTGCGCGTCCCGGATCGCGAACCGGGTGCGGTCGATCTCCTGCTGCGGGTCCTTCGCCACCGCGTTCAGCCGCCGCAGCCGGTCGGAGGCGGCGGACACCGACTCGTCCGTCGTGTTGAGCAGGGCGCGGACCGTGGAGAGCCGGGACGTGGCGTCCGGCCAGCGCTGCTCGTCGCGGGCCGTGCGGGCCTCGGCGAGCTTGGTCTCGGCCTGCTTCACGTTCTCCGCGGCGAGCTCCGGGACGCGCTGGAGGTCCTGCCAGCACGCGGCGGCGAACCGGCGCCGCAGCTCGCTCAGGATCGGCTCGACCTGCCCGGCCCGGGTGGTCAGGGCCTGCGCCCGGGTGCGCAGCGAGACGAGCCTGCGGTCGATCTCGGCGGCCTTCTCGGGCAGCCGCTGCGCCTCCGCGCGCACCGCCTCGGCGTCCCGGGCGACCCGCTCGGCCCGCTCCAGGGTCTCGGGCACGCCGTGCTGTCCCGCCCCCTGGTTGAGCTTCGTCAGCTCGGGGCCGAGGGCGGCGAGCCGGGCCGCGAGGTCGTCGGCCTTGAGCCCGGCCTGCCGGACCGCGTCCAGCGCGTTCGTCGCCGCGAGCAGGGCCTGGCGGGCGCGCTCCACGGCGGGCGCGAGCCGGGCCAGTTGGGTCTCGGCCTTGCCGAGCAGCGGGCCGAGCCCCTGCGCGAACCGGTCGAGGTCCCGCTTGACCTGGACCAAGTCGTCCTTCGCCCGCGCCAGTTCGCCCCGGGCCCGGGCGGCGACGGAGGCCTCCAGGTCGTCCCGGTCCAGGTCATGCGCGTCGACCGCGGTGATGTACCGCCCGCTGGCCTCGTCGATGCGGGCGCCGAGCTGCTGGAAGTCGGCGACGGCGCGGCGGGCGGCGGGGGAGTCGTCGACCGCCGTGATGGTCTCGATGGAGATCCGCAGGTCGCGCTGGGCGGTGTCCAGCTCGTAGAACGCCGCGGCGGCCGCGTCCTTGGCGGCCTGCGCCTCGGCCCGCTGGCTCTCCGAACGGCCGCCGAACCAGCGGCGCGTGCCGCCCGCGTGGAACGACGCGGTGACGGCGGCGGCCAGCAGGGGCACCGGCAGCAGGGTCAGGGTGAGGAGGTCCCGCCAGGGGGACGCGGGGACGGGGCGCCGGACGACAAGGCCACGCACCCCTCGGGGACGCTTCGTCGTCGCCGTCGTCACCAACCTCTGACCTCTCCCGTGCCCGTCGCCAGCCTTGACCGGTGTTCATTCTCCCACCGGTTAATGACGAACACACGGCCCGGTTAGTTCGCGGTTCGGAGCGTGACTTTTCCGTCCTTGGTGCGGACCGTGACCCGGTGCGCGCTGTCGGCGTCGCGCGGCACGGACACCCGGACCGAGCCGTCGTCCGCGTGCGAGCTCACCTGGTAGGCGGCCGATCCGGGCAGCGCCAGATCGACCGATCCGTCGTCGCTGACGGCGTCGACCCGGTCGGGCACGGTGCGCAGGTCCAGGTCCGCCGAGCCGTCCTGGGTGCGCACGGACACCTGGCGGGCGTCGACGCCGGTGGCCTTCACGGAGCCGTCGTCGGTGCGCACCCGCAGCGGCCCGGCGCTGTCCGCGATCCGGACCGAGCCGTCCTGCGCGGTGATGTCGAGGCCGTGCCGGAAGCCGGTGGCGCGCACGCTGCCGTCGTCGTCCCGTACGACGACCCTGACGCCGCGCGGCACCTCGACGCGGTGCCGGGCCGAGCAGTCGGCGATGAAGCCGGAGCAGTCGAGGCGCAGCGTCAGCCGGTCCGCGCCGCCGTCCCAGTGCCAGGTGGTCCTCGGATCGGAGCCGATCACGGTGGAGCCCTGGAACCACCGGGTGACCTTCACCTCGTCGCCGTCGGCGGGGACGAGGTCGAGCGCGGAGTCGTCGGAGTCGACGGTGAGGGTGCGGCCCTGGAGGGCGAAGGAGCGGTGTTCGGGCCGGGTGTCGTCGCGGGCGTCGGCACCGCAGGCCGTCACGCCGGCCGCGAGGGCGGCGGTGGTGGCGGTGACGGCGAGCACGCGGGCGGTGCGGTGCGGACGGCGGACGGTCATGGTGAACTCCCCCTGGGGCGACGGCTGGTGCGGGCCGCCTCGGCGTCCGGCCCGTCATGAACGTACGGGGGGAGCGGCCGGGGCGGGATCCGGCCGGCCACCGGATCCCGGGTGGGGTAAACCCCCGCAGCGGACCGGCCCGCCACGGGTTTGCGGGGCACGGCCGTCGGCAAGGTAGGCTGTCGGCTCGTCCTGGTCACAGCGCCAGGCTGCCGGGTGCGTAGCTCAGGGGTAGAGCGCCTGCCTTACAAGCAGGATGTCGGCGGTTCGAAACCGTCCGCGCCCACCGGTTCCCCTTCGTACGAAGCCCTCTCACCACGGCCGGTGAGGGGGCTTTCGTCGTGCTCGGGGCGAGAACGGGCCTCGGTCAGCCGGGCTCGTCCGTGCCGGGGCGCTCGTGGAGGTGCTTGAGGCGGGCGCGGGCGCGGACCGCCTCGGTGCCGCTGAGCCCGGACCAGTAGCGGTGGCACGTCACGAAGACGGCCAGCTCCAGCTCGCGCTGCCGGAGCTTCTCGACCTCCGCCTGCTCGTCGCCGGTCCAGCCCGGGGAGGCCGGGCGCTCCAGCTTGCGCCAGCCCTGGGTGTCGTTCACGGCGTCGAGGGGCTCCACGGACCAGGGGAGCCGCTTGAGGAGGGCCTGGAGATCGGCCCGGACCTGGTGCAGCTCCTCCTGACCGGCGAGGAGATCGCTCGGGTAGTCGAAGTCGGGGGCGGAGTCATCGTTCGCTGCCACCCGCCAATGGTACGTCTGTTCGATTTAGTGAAGCGAGCGACTCGGCCCGGTTCACGCGAACGTGTGTACGTCTGACAGGCGCTCCCCGGCGCGTCAGACTGAAGACATGTGCCGCAGCATCAAGACGCTCCGCCCGCCCGCCCAGCCCGAAGAGGCGACCGAGGACGAGATCAGGGCCGCCGCCCTCCAGTACGTGCGCAAGGTGTCCGGCTTCCGGGCCCCGGCCGCGCACAACCGCGAGGTGTTCGACCGCGCCGTGGACGAGATCGCCCGCGCCACCGCCGCCCTGCTCGACAACCTGGAGGTACGCGGCGCGCACCCGAGGCCCGCCGAGGCCGCTCAGGCCTCCTGAGCCCGCGGGGCCGGGCGGCGCATCACGTAGGCGGCGACGAAGCCCGCGCCCACCAGGGCGAGCAGCGAGACCAGCGTGGACATCCAGCCCGCGCCGAGCCAGTGCGCCCCGAAGTAGCCGAGCGCGACGCTGTACGCGGCCCAGGCGAAGCCCGCCAGGGCGGACCAGGGCAGGAACTCGCGGACCCGGCGGTGCGCCGTGCCGGCCGCGAAGGAGACCACCGAGCGGCCCGCGGGCGCGAACCGGGCGATGATCACGAGCAGTCCGCCGCTGGAGCGGCCGAGCGCCCCGCCGAGACGTTCCTGCGCGGTGGACAGCCGGCGGGAGCGGGCGATGGCGCGGTCGAGGCGGTCGCCGCCGCGCCAGGCCAGCCGGTAGGCGACGAGGTCGCCGAGGACGGAGGCGGTCGCCGCGCTCAGCGTGAGCGCCAGCAGATCGGGCACCCCGTGCGGGACCTCCCCGGTGGCCGCGCCCGTACCGGCCGCCGCCGCGGTCGCCGCGGTGATCACGAGGACGCCGCTCGGCAGCACCGGCAGGAAGACGTCGCAGAGGACCGAGACGGCGACGATCACGTAGATCCAGGGACTGCCGGTCAGCGACCCCACACTCTCCAACACCGCGTGTCCACTCCCCGTACGTCGACCCGTACGACCGTTTTCGTGATGTTCCTCCGACCGTTCCTCCGGGCTGGGAGCGGCTGATGACAGCTGTACAGCGTACGCCTCGAGTGTTGCTGAAGTGACGCAAGGGGTACAGATGTTCCCCACGTCACGTTCACTCGATCGCCGTGTCGGACCGGGCGCCGAAGGCCGGTGTCCCGTACCAACGGACCAGGGATGCGGGGGGTACGAGGAGGAACCGGTGATGGTCACAGGAATGGTGAGCGGCGTCCTCGCGGCGGCCGTGCTGGCGGCGGGCGGCGCAGGCGGTGCGAGCAGCGGTGCGCCGGGCGGCGGCGGATCGGACGCGTACTGGCTGCGCGTCGAGGCGCGCTTCGCGCCGCCGACGGCGTTCGTGCCGTCGGCCGCGGTCACCTACGACGACCGGCTCGTCCCGCCGGGCGCGTCGATCGAGGTCGAGCAGGAGGGCGGCCGGGGCGACATGACCGTACGGCTCGCCGTCGAGGGTCTTGAGCCGGGCCGCGCCTACGGGGCGCACGTCCACCGTGAGCCCTGCGGGGCCGACCCGGAGGCGGCGGGCGGCCACTATCGGCACGAGGAGGACCCGGGGCGGGCGGACGCCGCGAACGAGCTCTGGCTGGACTTCACCACCGACCGGGCGGGCGACGGACGGGCCGTCGTGCACAAGGCGTGGGGGCTGCGCCGGGGCGAGGCCAATTCGGTGGTGCTGCACGACGCGCCCGGCGGGGCGGGGAACCGCGTGGCCTGCTTCACGGTGCCCTTCGCGTCGCTGACCTGACGGCCGGACGCGTCGTGCGGATGGAGCGAGTGGAGCGGGTGGTGCGTGGGGTGCGGGAGGCGGTCAGGCCGCGACCTTCTCGCGCTCGGGGCTCTGCTCCCCGGACGTGCGCGCACCGCGCGCCGCGAACAGCCGGTCCAGGCCGAGGGCGCCCGAGCCGGTGAAGACGAGGAGCAGCATCGCCCAGCAGAAGAGCGCCGCGGCGTCGCCGCCGTTGGCGATCGGCCACAGGGCCATCGACTGGTGGACGTCGAAGTAGGCGTAGGCCATCGCACCGGAGGCCAGGAAGGCGGCCGCGCGGGTGCCGAGGCCGATCAGGACGAGGGCGCCGCAGACGATCTCGATGACTCCGGCGTACCAGCCCGGCCAGGCGCCGACGGCGGGAGCGGCTCCGCCCATCGGGCTCTCGGGGTAGCCGAAGAGGGAAGCGGTGCCGTGGCAGGCGAAGAGCAGGCCGACGACTATGCGGAACAGGCCGAGGGCGTAGGGCTGGGCGCTGTTCAGACGTCCAGTCATGGTGGGGACTCCTCATGTTGGGGGAGCCCAGAGATTAGGGGAACCTTACTTGAACTTGCAAGTTCAACATTTAGCCAAACCCGGCGCCTCGCTCGCCGTTCCGGAGGGCTTCAGCTCAGGTTCCGTTCGGTGACGCGTGTCAGTCCGCGCCGCGCGTCCGCCTGATCGAGGGTCAGCTCGGCGGCCCGTGCCCGCAGGGTCAGCGTCATCAGCTGGTTCCCGAACCAGGGGCCGCCCGTGCGCCGCCAGTCGATTCCGGATCCGCTCGCGCGCAGGCGCCGGGCGAGCCGTGCGCCCAGGGCGCGGGCGGGCCGGCTCCAGCCCAGCCGGAAGCCCAGCCGGATCGAGGCGGGGATCGAGTTGTGCACGGGGGAGCAGGTCAGCTGCACGACGCGGGCGCTGGGCACGCCCGCCGGGAAGTCCTCGGGCCAGTGCGGCTCGGCGACGTAGGCGTGGTGCACGTCCCCGGACAGGACGCAGACCGTCGCCGGGGCCGCCGGGCCCGAGCCGGCCTCGGCGATCAGCTCCGTCAGCGCGTCGAACGAGTCGGGGAACGCCGCCCAGTGCTCCAGGTCGGCCCGCCGCCGCAACGACTCCCCGAACCGGGCCCGGCGCGGGCCGCGTTCGCCCGAGCACTGCGCCGCGTTCCACCGCTCCACGTCGTGGATCAGATGCGGCAGCAGCCACGGCAGGGACGTGCCGATCAGCAGGTGGTCGCAGTCCTGGCCGGTGTCGAGGGCCTGGTCACGCAGCCAGCCGGCCTCGTCCGGGTCGAGCATGGCCCGGTGCGGCTCGTCGAGGACGCGGGCGGCGCGGGTGTCGACCATCAGCAGCCGGGTGCGGCCGAAATCGCGCCGGTAGCTCCAGCGGACGTGCGCCGGATCGGCGTCGGCCCGCGCGGCGAAGGCACGCAGCGCGTCCGTCCCGTCCGGCGTCGCTCGCACCTCCTCGTACAAGGGGTCGGCGGCGAGCTCGGCGGGCGTCAGGTTCCCCAGATGCTGGTACACCCAGTACGACATCAGCCCGCTCAGCAGCCGCTCGCGCCACCACGGGGTCGCGCGCAGGTCGGCGAGCCAGGCCGCGCTCGTGTTCCAATCATCGATCAGGTCGTGATCGTCGAAGATCATGCAACTGGGCACGGTGGAGAGCAGCCAGCGCACCTCGGGGTCGCGCCAGGACTCGTAGTAGAGGTGGGTGTACTCCTCGTAGTCCGCGACCTGCGCTCCCGGCGGGTCCGCGAGCTCGCGGCGGCGGGCCAGCCAGGCGCGCGTCGCCGGGGACGTCTCGTCCGCGTAGACCTGGTCGCCGAGCAGGACGAGGACGTCGGGGCGGTCGGCCCCGGGATCGGCGGCGAGGTGCGCCGCGAGCGTGTCCAGGGCGTCCGGCCCCGCCGGGTCGTGGCCGCCGGCGGGCGGCGCGGCCCAGCGGCAGGAGCCGAACGTGACGCGGAAGGGGGCGGGCGAGGGGGCGCCGTGGTCCGGGGTGCGGATGGTGCTCGCGGGGAAGGGAGAGTCCGGCTCGGGCCAGACGCGGCGGCCGTCGACCCGCACCTCGTACGAGGTCTCGCCGCCCGGGATGAGACCCGTGACCGGTATCAGGGCGTAGTGGTGCCCCTCGACCTGGAACGTGCGGGCGCTGCCCCACGCGCCGTCCGCGCAGCGGACCTCGGCGAGCGCCGGCCGGGCCGTCTCCACCCAGACCGTCGCCGTGTCCTCGTCCACGTACCGCAGCAATGGGCCCAGGCGCAGTCCCGCCACGTGATCGCCTCCGCTCGTCCTCCGGCATTCCCCGCCGCGCTTTGTAGCACTGGAACGCCGGAGGCGGGCCCTGCGGTTCCGGGATTTCTCGTCCCGGCGGCGGTCAGCAGCCGCTGAGGCCGGACTGGATCGCGCTCTTCTCCGCCGAGTCGACCGTGAGGTTGTAGTAGTGCTTCACCTGGACCCACATGCGCAGGTAGGTGCAGGTGTACGCGGTGCGCGAGGGCATCCACTCGGCCGGGTCCTGGTCGCCCTTGGACTGGTTCACGTTGTCGGTGACCGCGATGAGCTGGGGGCGGGTCAGGTCGTTGGCGAAGCCCTGGCGCTGCGCCGTCGTCCAGGAGCTGGCGCCGGACTTCCAGGCCTCGGACAGCGGGACGACGTGGTCGATGTCCAGGTCCGAGGCGGCGGTCCAGGTGGCGCCGTCGTACTCCGAGTACCAACGGCCCGAGGTGGCCGCACAGTTGGAGTCGGTGACGACGTTCGTGCCGTCACGCTTGAGGACGACCTCGCGGGTGTTGCAGGTGCCGGACTGGGTGATCCAGTGAGGGAACTTGTCGCGGCTGTAGCCGTCGCTCGATCCCTCGGCCTTGACGGTCAGTTCGGAGAGGTAGGTGCGGGCGGTGGCGGCGCTGACGGGGGTGGGCGGGGACGCCTGCGCGGGGGTGGCGGTCAGCGCCGTGAGGAGGGCGGTCGCTGCTCCGGCGGTGATCAGGGCCTTGCGTCGACGCGCGTAGAAGGTGCGGCTGGGCATGTGAACTCCCTGGGTGTGGGGGGCCGTTCGGACGCCGGTCGGTTCGGATGGTGGCCGAGTGGGGTTGCGGATGGGCGTCCATTGGGTGACAGGGTCGCGTCAAGTGGGCGGTTCGACAAGGGGTCAATCAGGCCCGCCCTGCGGCCAGTTGGGATCCCGGTGCCGGGTGGGGCGCCGTCATGGCTGGTCGGGCGGGTTTCCGTACCCCGGCGGGCGCCCTGATCGGGGCGGATTTGGATATCCCGGGCCCGCTTTGTACCGTGGGGGAACAAAGTGGTTCCCGCCCGTCTCCCTGACCGGCGGGCGGGGCCCGCTTTGGACCCGCACCCCCGCCTCCGTTCCCTGGAGCCCCCCGATGACGGCCACGCCCACCGTTCTGTCCGCACGCGCCCTGCTGCTCGACATGGACGGCACCCTCGTCAACTCCGATGCCGTCGTCGAACGCTGCTGGCTCCGCTGGGCCGCCGGTCACGGGCTCGACCCGGACCAGGTCATGCGGGTCGTGCACGGCCGCCAGGGCTACGCGTCGATGGCGCTGCTGCTGCCCGACCGCCCCATGGCCGAGAACCACGCGGACAACGCCCGCATGCTCGCCGAGGAGACCGCCGACATGGACGGCGTCGTGCCCGTGCCGGGCGCGGCCGTCTTCCTCGACGCGCTGATCACCGGCCACCTCCCGCACGCCCTGGTCACCTCGGCCGACGTCGCCCTGTCGACCGGCCGGATGGCCGCCGCGGGCCTGCCCTACCCGGCGGTCCGGGTGACCGCCGAGAGCGTGGGCGCCAGCAAGCCCGACCCCGAGGGCTTCCTCAAGGGCGCCGCCGAGCTGGGCGTCGACCCCGCCGACTGCGTCGTCTTCGAGGACTCCGGCGCGGGCATCGCGGCGGGCCTCGCCGCCGGCATGCGGGTCGTCGGGATCGGACCCCGGGCCGCCGAGCACGGCCCCACCGTCCAGGTCGACGACCTGACCTCCGTACGCGTCGAGGCAGGCGCCGACGGGGAGATCCTGCTGCACGTGGGCTGAGAAAAAAATGGGGTGTCGGGGCGCCGGGCGCGCTCCTACGATGGCCCGATGACGTCGATCAAGGAAATCCAGGTCACCTTCGACTGCGCCGAGCCGGTGCGCGTAGCCCGGTTCTGGTGCGAGGTGATGGGGTACGTGCCGACGGTCGACGAGGACGGGGACGACTCCTGGGCCGCGGCCTCCGACCCCACCGGACAGGGCCCGCGCATGTACTTCCAGCGCGTCCCCGAGGGCAAGGTCGTCAAGAACCGCGTGCACCTCGACGTCCGGGTCGGCAAGGGGCTCGTCGGTGAGGAGCGGCTCGCCGTGATCCTGGCCGAGGAGGCCCGTCTGGAGAAGCTCGGGGCGACGCGCGTGCTGCTTCAGCTGGCCGACGAGGAGAACGAGTCGTGCCTGACGATGCAGGACATCGAGGGCAACGAGTTCTGTCTCGACTGACCTGAGTTCTCGGTGCCGGGGCCGGAATAACCGGTTGCGGGGACACCCCGGGGGCGGAACATCATCGGGGATGCCTGACGCCAGCTGGACCATCGCCGCCGAGCCCCATGACTCGCCCGACGCGCTCGCGCTCTGGCGCGCGTACTACACCGAGGTGAGCGACCGCTGGTACCAGCGGTACGAGGGCCGCGACACGGACGCCGACGAGCTGGAGCGGGAGATCGCCGCCGACCCCGGTGACCATCTGACGCCGCCGAAGGGCCGGCTCCTCGTGGGCCGGTACCGGGGCGAGCCCGCCGGTATGGCCGGGGTGTGGCTCGCCGACGCCGGCACGGCCGAGCTGACCCGGGTCTACGTGCGCGCGGACCTGCGCGGCACCGGCGGCGCCGCCCGTCTCGTGGCCGCCGCCGAGGACGCGGCCCGCGACCTGGGTGCCGAGCTGATCCGGCTCGATACTCGCACCGACCTGGTGGAGGCCCGCGCCCTGTACGCCCGGCTCGGGTACGCGGAGACCGAGGCGTTCAACGACGCCCTCTACGCCGAGCACTGGTTCAGCAAGGATCTCCGCGCGGCGTGAGCGCGGCGTGAGCGCGGCGTGAGCGCGGCGGAGGTCAGGCGGCCAGCCCGGCCCGCCCGCGCTCCTGCCGCCCGTCGTGCGGCCGCTCCTCGTCCGAGCCGCACATCTCCGTGTTGAGCTCGGCGACGAGCCGGTCGAGGTCGGTCGGGCGCTCCGGGCCCCACCAGTCGCCGAGCAGCTCCGCGAGGGACTCCTCGCGGGCCTTCGCCAGCCGCCCCGCGACCTCGCGGCCCTGCTCGGTCAGCACCAGGTCGAGCCCCTCGCGCCGCGCGAGGCGCCGCTCCTCGACCTGCCGGGCCGCCGCGATGATCACCGGGAGCGGCACGCGACTGCGCTCGGCGAGCGCGGACGGCTCGGCCCAGCCGTACCGGTTGATCCGCAGCACCAGCCAGCTCGCGGCCGGCAGCAGGTCCTCGCCCGCGCGGGCCGTGATCTTCTCGTAGATGGCCCGGCGCCCCTCCCGCGTCCCGAGCGCGGAGAGCGCCCGCGCGCACTCGTCGTACGAGGACCGCTCCACGGGGTTGGAGGCGAGGGTCTCGGTGGTGTCGGGGGCGGTCACGGAGGCGCGGAGCTTGTCCTCGCGCAGGAACCAGGACAGGACGAACGCGAGCAGCGCGACCGGCGCCGCGTACAGGAAGACGTCGGTGATCGACGACGAGTAGGCGTGCAGGACCTGGGGCTGGAGCGCGGGCGGCAGGCCGGCGATGCCGCGCGGGTCCGCGCCGAGCGACTCGGGGCTCACGCCGGGCGGCAGCGGCTGTCCGGCCAGGGCGTCGGTGAGCTTCGTGGCCAGCCGGTTGGTGAAGATCGTGCCGAAGATCGCGACGCCGAACGAGGCGCCGATGGAGCGGAAGAACGTGGCGCCCGAGGTGGCGACGCCCAGATCCTCGTACGGGACCGCGTTCTGCACGATCAGGACGAGCACCTGCATGACGAGGCCGAGCCCGAAGCCGAAGACGAGGAAGTAGCCGCTCATCTCCAGGGTCGAGCTGTTCTCGTCGAGGTTGTGCAGGAGCAGCAGGCCGAGCGCGGTGACGGCGGTGCCGACGACGGGGAAGACCTTCCAGCGGCCGGTGCGGCTGACGATCTGCCCGGAGCCGGTGGACGCGATCAGCAGCCCGAACACCATCGGCAGCATGTGCACACCCGACATGGTCGGCGACACCCCGTGCACGACCTGGAGGAACGTCGGCAGGTACGTCATCGCGCCGAACATGGCGAAGCCCACCACGAAACTGATCACGGCGGACAGCGTGAACGTCCGCACCCGGAACAGCTTCATCGGCAGCACCGGCTCCGCCGCCCGGAACTCGACGAACACGAACACGACCGCGAGCAGCACGCCCAGCACGGCGAGCCCGACGATCTGCGCCGAACCCCAGTCCCACGTGGTGCCGCCCAGCGAGGCGACGAGCACGAGGCAGGTCGCGACGGACGCGATGAGGAACGTGCCGAGGTAGTCGATGCGGTGCTTGCGGGCGCGGACCGGGATGTGCAGCGCTGCGGCGATCACGGCGAGCGCGACGACCCCGATCGGCAGGTTCACGTAGAACACCCAGCGCCAGCTCAGATGCTCCGTGAACAGTCCGCCGAGCAGCGGGCCGAGGACGCTCGTCGCACCGAAGACCGCGCCGAACAGGCCCTGGTACTTGCCGCGTTCGCGCGGCGACACGATGTCGCCGACGATCGCCATCGACAGCACCATCAGGCCGCCGCCGCCCAGCCCCTGGAGCGCCCGGAAGCCGATGAGCTGCGGCATGTTCTGCGCGACGCCGCACAGGGCCGAACCGATCAGGAAGATCACGATCGCGATCTGGAAGAGCTTCTTGCGCCCGTACTGGTCGCCGAGCTTGCCCCACAGCGGGGTCGCGGCCGTCGACGCGAGCATGTACGCGGTGACCACCCAGGACAGATGGTCGAGGCCGCCGAGGTCGCTGACGATGGTCGGCAGGGCGGTGGAGACGATCGTCTGGTCGAGCGCGGCGAGCAGCATCCCGAGGAGCAGCGCGCCGATGGACACCAGGACGCTGCCGCTCTTCGCCGTGTCGTCCGGGACGGGCCCGTGCGTACGGGCCCCGCCCGTGGCGGTGGCGCCGCCGCGAGTTTCACCGTCCTGAGTGCCGCTGTCCTGGGTGCTCATGGCCACCTCCACGGGCCCTTCGGCCCGGACCGGCCGGAGAGCTGACTCCTCCATCCTGGTGGCTGTGCCCTGTTTTGGCCTGTTGAGTCCAAGGTGCGGTGTCCGTCTTCCCCGGACCGACACCACACGTTCTCCATACGGTCTGCATAATGCGGACAACGCTCAGGGGATGGGGAACAGCACGGTGAGCGACCAGTTCGGCAACGACCACGAAGAGACGAACCACCCGGGCACCGGCCCGGGGCAGGACCTGGGGGAGGCGGAAGGATTCGGTCCGCTGCGGGTACGCCCCTACGTCACGCTGCCCGAGCCGGAGGAGCCCGCGCCGCCGCGCGCGTCCGTCCCGTACACGCCCGCGCCGCTGCCGCCGCAGCGCGCGGTGCCGGACGCGGAGCGCGACGATCCGGAACCGGAGGAGCCGCAGCGCCGCAAGGCGCCCGTGGCGCTGCTCGCCGCCGTGGCGGGGGTGCTGAGTGTGGCGGCGCTCGTCACGGTGCTGGTCACCTCGGGCGGTGACTCCTCGAAGGTCACGGCCGACGAGACGCATCCGTCGGACCTGGTCGCCTCGTCCGCTCCCGGTACGACGTCCGGGGCGCCGTCCCCGGAGTCCTCCGCGCCGTCGGCGTCCGCCTCCGCCTCCAGCTCCGCGTCGGCCTCGGTGAGCGCCTCGGCGTCGCCGTCACCGACCCCGAGCCGCACCAGTGCGAGCCCCACCCCGGGCGAGGAGCGGACCAGCACCGCGCCGAGCCCCTCCCGCTCCGAGCGGGAGGAGTGGGGCGCCGGGTCCGGCACCCTCAGCCGCGGCGACCGCGGCCCGGAGGTCTCCGAACTCCAGCGCCGCCTCCAGCAGCTCAACCTCTACACGGGCGAGCCGAACGGCAACTACAACAGCCCGACGGAATGGGCCGTGCGCCGCTACCAGGTGGCCCGGGGCATCCAGACCCGTACGCCGGGCGCGTACGACGCCGCGACGCGGGCCATGCTGGAGTCGGAGACCAGCGGCTAGACCGTCAGGCCTGGTTCTTCGGTGCCGCCTGCTGCACGACCTCGAAGGACCACACCGTGGAACCGGACGCGGCGGGCTTCGGGCGCTCGCCGCCGCCCTGCGGGCCGCCTTGGTGGGCGGCCTTCATCGGGCCCTCCATCCAGGCCTGGAACGACTCCTCGTCACGCCAGCGCGTGTAGACCAGGTAATCGTCAGTCCCTTCGATGGGACGGAGGAGCTCAAACCATTCGAAGCCGTCGGAGTTCTCCACGGCACCGGCCCGCGACGCGAACCGCTTCTCCAGGACCTCGCGCTGCTCGGCGGGGACGGTCAGGACGTTGATCTTCACTACGCTCATGGCGTCATCCTGCCGCACCCGCCGGACGCGTCAGCCGCGGGCCTGCCGCCAGCGCTCCACGATCTCGTCCACGTCGTAGGGCTTCAGGCCGAGGGGCGGGCCCGGCGGCGGCTTGAACATCATGTCGCGGATCTTGTCGTTGAGTTCCGTCATGCGGGTGCGCACGACGCGCTCCGAGGGGGCCGACATGATCGCGGCCAGGGTGTCCTCGGCTTCCTTGCGCAGTTCCAGGGAGGGTGGCAGGACGGAGAAGCCCTCGCGGGCGAGCTTCTGCTTCACCCACCAGTTCTCGTCGTAGAGGGTGTCGGGCGAGGTGTCGAGCGGCTTGCCGGCGCCGGGCAGCGAGGAGAAGTCACCGCGTCGCTCCGCGGCACGGATCTGCTGGTCGACGAATGACTCGAAGCTGACGCCGGGTGGTTTGCGTTCGGTCATGGGAACAGTGTCCCAGAGGCGGCGCCGGCGGCCTATGATGCGCGGCGTCCCGGCCGAACATCAGGCCGGGCGGAACAGTGCGGAACGCTTGGGGGAGTGCGGTGCTCGAACTGACCATGGCCACGGTGGGTGGCGCGGACGCGGGGGCCACGGCCGGGATGGTGATGGCCGAGGCGGACAGTGTGCCGGGTGCCGTGCTGCGCGTGGGGCGGGACGCCGCCCAGTGCCGGCTCCTGACGCCCGACGACTGGCTGTTCGTGTCGCGGGTGCATCTGGAGTTCCGGTGCGGGCCCGGCGGCGAGTGGTGCGTGGAGTGGCTGCGCGGTTCGCAGGACGACCCGGCGTCGGAGGTGCGGGTGCGGTTCGGCAGCCCGCAGGGGCCCGGGCAGCCCGTCCCGTACGGCGGGGCCGTCGAGCTGCCGCGCGGCGCGTCCGGTGAGGTCGTCGTCCTCGACCGGAGCGGGCCGCGCAGCGTCAACGTGGGCTTCTACCAGGAGAACTGATCGGGCGTCAGTCCTTCACGCGGGCCAGCGCGAAGCCGTCGTAGCCCTTCACGCCGACCGTCTGGATCGCGGTCGCGTCCAGCTTCGGGTGCTCGGAGAGGAACTTGAGAGCGGCGCGGGTGCCGGTGATGTCCGGCTCCGTGTCGTCCGGGTCGACGACGCGGCCGCCGCGCACGACGTTGTCGACGACGATCAGGCTGCCCGGGCGGGTCAGCTTCACCGCCCACTCCAGGTAGTTCGGGTTGTTCGCCTTGTCCGCGTCGATGAAGACCAGGTCGAAGACGTGGCCCTCGTCGGCGAGCACCGGCAGCGAGTCGAGCGCCGCGCCGACCCGCACCTCGACCGTCTTGTCGAGGCCGGCGCGGGCCAGGTTGGTCCGCGCCACCTCCGCGTGCTTCGCGCTGTACTCCAGGCTGATCAGCGCACCGTCGGCGGGCAGCGCGCGGGCCAGCCAGATGGTGCTGTAGCCGCCGAGCGTGCCGATCTCCAGGATGCGCCGGGCCCCCTGGGTGAGGGCCAGCAGGTGCAGGAGCTTTCCGTTGGTGGCCGAGACGTTGATCCGGGGGAGACCGGCGGCCTCGCTGTCGGCGAGGGCCGCGGCGAGGGTCTCGTCGGCGGGTGCGAGGAGTTCGCTGAGGTAGGCGTCGACAGCGGTTGCGACATCGGGCTGGCGGGCTGCCGGGGAGTCTGTCGTCATGTCCGTCAGCGTAGGGGCGGCGGCGCCTGCACGGGGGCAGGCGGGACGACGGGTCGCCGGCGCCGGGCGCGGACCACGAGCAGGATCACCGTCGTCGCGACCGCGGCGAGTCCGCCGAGCACGGTCAGGAGCCACACGGGCAGGTCCGGTCCGACGGTGAGCAGCTCGTCCTCGTACTCGACCTGCCGGTACGGGGTGTCGTCGGCGGCGCGGCGCAGCTCGTGGTCGCCGTCGATCGCCGACGGGGTCGGGAAGTCCTGGGTGTACGCGGTCAGGTACGGGGTGCCGGTGGCGAACTCGGCGAGCGGGCCCTGGACGTTCGTGACCTTCCCGGCGTACGTCATCCGGGGTGCGGCGCCGCCGATCGCCGAGCGGGGCTCCATGCGGTGGCCGGCGAGCACGTACAGGTTGAGGTGCTGTTCGGTGCGGGCCAGGCGGGACAGCCGCATCGGGTAGACGGGGCGCTCGCTGGCGAAGGTCAGGTGCAGCGGGTCGAGGCGGCCGGTCATCGGGAGGTGGTCGGCGGTGGCCGGGGCGAGGCGGACCGCCACGTACTCCCAGCCCTGGTCGACGTAGGGGCGCAGGGCGCGGTCGAGGCGGGCGGGCAGTTCGAAGCCGTTGTCGTGCAGCCAGTCGGCCAGCGCGTCCGGGTCGGTGGCGGTGAGCCGGGCGACGTCGAAGGGGCCGAGGCGCTCGCGGCCCACGACGCCGACGCCGGAACCGGCGGCGGACGGGGTGGCGGCGGCGCCGTCTCCGGCGCCGCCGTCGAAGGGCCAGTCGTCGTCGCGGGGCCAGAAGTAGTGCCGGGTGCGGACCTCGGGGGCGGTCGCCAGGGTCAGGTCGTCGAACAGGGCGACGTCGCCGAGCTTCACGGTGGCGCGGTGCGGGACGGGCATCACCCACGCCGCGTCGTGGGCGCTGCCGTGGACCGCGAGGCGCATCACGATCTGTTCCGTGCGGCCGTCCCAGCGGAGCACCGAGGTCTCGTCGTCCACGGAGATCTGGCCTCGGCTGGGGACCATGGCTCCGCAGCCGCACGCATTTGCGGGGGCGCTCACCGCTAGGAGCTGGAACATCAGTGCGGCCACGATGATCAGTGCGGCTCGGGCCCGGTTGGTCTGCATGTCCGTTCCGACGGAGTGATCGTCGGGGCGGGTTCCCGTCGTTACGGGGCTGTTGCGGAGCGCTCCGCGGGTAGGCGAGAAAAGCCGCAGACGCGTCTGCGTGGTCATGAGCAGATGCGTCTGCGGCTCTCGTCGTGGCTGAGCGCGCAGTTCCCCGCGCCCCCTTCGGGGCGCATTACCCCAGCCGAAATCAGACCGCCGGAGCCGAACCCGGGAGCGGCTTGCCTGCGCTTTCGCGCATGCGCCAGGCCGCGATGCCGCCGATGACGGCCGCGGCCATCATGTAGTACGCCGGGATCATCAGGTTCCCCGTGGCCGCGATGAGCGCGGCGGCGACCAGCGGGGTCGTGCCGCCGAACAGGGACACGGAGATGTTGAAGCCGACCGACAGGGAGCCGTAGCGGACCTTCGTCGGGAAGAGGGCCGGGAGCGCCGACGGCATCGAGGACGTGAAGCCGACCAGGAGCAGACCCAGTGCCGCGAGGCCGAGCGCGATGGACCAGGTCGAACCGGCGCGGATGAGCAGGACGGCCGGGACGGACAGCAGGACGAAGCCGACGCAGGCCGCGCCGATGACCTTGCGGTGACCGAAGCGGTCGTTGGCGGCGCCCATCGGGATCTGCACGCACATCATCAGGACCATCACGCCGATGAGGATCAGCGTGCCGTGCGTCGCGTCGTAGCCCAGCTCCTCGCTGAGGAAGGTCGGCATGTACGACAGCAGCATGTAGTCGGTGACGTTGAAGACGAGGACCAGCGCGATGCACAGCATCATGGCGTTGCCCGCGCCCTTGCCGACGAACATCTCGCGCAGCTTCGGCTTGGGCTGCGCCTTCTGCTTGGCCTCGGCCTCCTCCGCGAGCTTCTGGAAGGCCGGGGTCTCCTCCAGCTTCATCCGCACGTACAGGCCGACCAGGCCGATCGGACCGGCGATGAGGAACGGGATGCGCCAGCCCCAGCCGTACAGGTCGCCGGAGGACATGAGCGTCGTCAGGGCGGTGGCCAGGCCCGCGCCCGCCACGTAGCCGATGAGCGTGCCGAACTCGAGGAACGAGCCGAAGAAGCCGCGGCGCTTGTCGGGCGCGTACTCGGCGATGAAGGTGCACGCGCCGCCGTACTCACCGCCCGTCGAGAAGCCCTGCACCATGCGCGCCACGATCAGCAGCACGGGCGCCCACACGCCGATGGTGTTGTAGGAGGGGATCAGGCCGATCGCGAAGGTGCCCGCCGCCATCATGATCATGGTGATGGCGAGGACGCGCTGCCGGCCGATGCGGTCGCCGAGCGGGCCGAAGAAGGCGCCGCCGATGGGGCGGACCAGGAAGGCCGCGGCGAAGGTGCCGAGCGTGGACAGGACCTGCGCGGTGCTGGACGCCGTCGGGAAGAAGACGTGCCCCAGGGTCGCGGTCAGGTAGCCGTAGACACCGAAGTCGAACCACTCCATCGCGTTGCCGAGCGCTGCCGCCTTGACCGCCCGCTTGACGAGGGACGGGTCGGTGACGGTGACGTCTTGCTGCTCGGCGGTGGTGCGGCGGTCCGGTGCCGGGGAGGCTCCGGACCTGCTGGTACCGGGGGCGACGGAGAGAGTGGACGACAAGGTCTCGCTCGCCTGCCTTTCGTGGGGGACAAGGGCAAAGGCCGTTCACGTGGAACGGCCCTGAAGGGACGATAGGGGCGCACCGGGCGGTAACGGGTAGTGTTCGCTCCGCAGCGCTCCGTGGTGATAACCGGCCTGGCCTGGGGAAACGCGGGAGCGGGCGCGCCTTCGCGATCAGGCTTCCTGTGAGGTTTGTCGCGGAACCGATCCATGTAGCACGCAATTAGCGCGTGATGTGGCACGCAATCACCACGCGATCCGCACGCCATGAATCGGGCCCGAAGTGCCGCCTTCCGGCCGGAAACAGGTCGAAGTCAGGTGAAACGGCGGCAGCCCGCGTCTCTCGGTACGGGACGGTGCGAACCTCTGAAGAGGACGCCGAAAGGTCCACGGAGGAGGATTCAAGGACGGAACGGGCGCTCGCCGTGCGCGGGTGCCGAGACAGGCGGCTGGAGGCCGACGGCACGTGGCGAACGCGGAGCGGGCAGGACGACGGATCACAGGGCGCGGAACGGGACCGGCGGGCGGTACCCACGGCTCCCCAGGCCCCCAGGGCACCTCCGGCGCCCTCGGCAGACCCGGCGCCACCGCCCTCCCGGCCGGCATCACCGACGACACGGGCCGGCTCACCGCCGCCCGCGCCCTCCTGTGGCTGCTCGCCGCACTCCTCGCGACCCGGCAGCTCGTCGCCGTCCTGTCCACCCCGCGCGGCGAACGCCTCACCGACCTGGAGACCTGGATCGGCCCCGAGGGCGTCCTGCACGTCAGCGGCTCCCTCTACGAAGGCGCCGACGGCACCGACCGCTTCACCGGCACCCCGTTCTCCGGGCTCGTCCTCAGGCCCTTCTCCATCGCCGCCGAACAGGCCCTCGGCTGGGGCTGGACCTTCGGCTCCCTCGCGCTCGTCGTCGCCCTCGGGCTGATCGCCGCCCGCGCCCTCCCGCAGCCCGTCGCCCGCCGCACCTCCCTGCTCGCGGCCCCCGTCGCGATCAGTCTCCTCATGCTGTCCCTGCCGGTCCGCAACACCTTCACCACCGGCCAGACCAGCATCATCCCGGTCCTCCTCGTGCTGCTCGGCTGCTTCGTCGTCCCCGGCGAGAAGGCCTCGGGCGTCCTCATCGGCGCCGCCGCCGCACTCCAGCCGACGGTCCTCCTCTTCGCCCCGCTGCTCTGGTTCACCGGCCGCCGGCAGGCCGCCACGACCACCCTCGGCACGTTCGGCGCGGCCACGCTCCTCGCCTGGGCTGTCATGCCGCAGGACTCCTGGACGTACTGGATCCACCACATCGCCGGCGCCGGACTCGCCGCAGACCCGGCCGCCACCGCGAACCAGTCCCTGCACGGCATGCTGCTCCGCCTCGGCCTGGAGGGTCCCGGCGAGATCGCCCTCTTCCTCGCGCTCGGCGCCGCCGTCACCGTCCTCGGCCTGCGCCGCGCCGTCCGGTACGCCCGCGACGGGCAGCTCCTGCTCGCGGTCGCCGTCACCGGCTGCGTCGCGGTCGCCGTCTCGCCGACGACCTGGCAGCACCAGCTCCTGTGGGTCCTGCTCGCGGTCGTCGGCCGTGTCGGCAAGCGGGCCTCGGACCGCTACATGTGGCCGGTCCTCGTCGTCCTCGCGCTCACCCTGCCCGCGACGATGATGCTGCCGAACATGACGTTCCTGGAGCCGGTCCGGGACAACGTCGTCCTGATCGCCGCCCTCGCCGCGGCCGTGGCGGTCCCCTTCCTCCCGCGCACCTCACCCCTGTACGCGACCCCCGCCCCCGTCGAGTACGCCGCCCAGGCCCCGGCCCGCTGGAAGCACGTCCCGCTCCTGCCGTTCCTGCGCCGGGTCGTGGACCGCCCGAACCTGATCCTCGAACTCATCCTGATCCGCGTCGGCTACTCCGCCTACCAGCAGGTCCGCCTCGCCGCGACGGGCGGCACGATCTCCGGCGGCCGTGCGACCGCCGAGGCCCACGGCGGCCAGGTCCACACCGTCGAGAAGTTCCTCGGCCTCGACGTCGAGCACGCCGTCAACCACACGGTCGCCACGCAACTCCCCTGGCTGAAGGACTTCTTCAACTTCTACTACACGACCTTCCACTTCATCGTCCCGCTCGCGGTCCTCGGCTTCATGTACGTGCGCCGCCCCGCCGAGTACCGCTGGGGCCGCGCCGCGCTCGGCTTCGCGACCCTCCTCGCCCTGATCGGCTTCTGGGCCTACCCGCTCGCCCCGCCGCGCCTGATGCCGGGCCTCGGCTTCATCGACACGGTCCACGGCGTCCAGGACTTCACCAAGCCGGACTACGGCACCCTCACGCAGCTCACCAACCAGTACGCCGCGATGCCGTCGCTGCACTTCGGCTGGTCCCTGTGGTGCGGCATCGTGATCGCGATCCTGGCCCGTCAGTGGTGGCTGAAGGCGCTCGCCCTCCTCCACCCGCTGTTCACGGTGTCCGCGATCGTCGCGACGGGCAACCACTGGGTCCTCGACGCGGTCGGCGGCGCGGTGGTCGTGGGCCTCGGCTTCCTTCTGACGTACGTGCTTCAAGGGCCCCGCGCCAGAACGGTCAGGGCCCGCCCGGCTCAGCCGGAGCCGCGGTCGGACAGTGACCGGGGCGCCTTCGTGGGCTGAGCCGGGGTGCCCTTGTCGTTGAGGTGCAGCGCCCGGAGCGCCGCCTCCATGGCGAACCGGCGGTCGGCGTCGTCGAGTTGACCGTTGAAGTGGGCCTCCAGGTTGCGGAGGCGGTAGCGGACCGTCTGGGCGTGGACGCCCAGGGTGTCGCCCACCTGCTCGGCGGTGCCGCGGGTGGTGAGCCAGGCGTGGAGGGTCTCCACGAGGCGGGCGCGGCGGGTGCCGGTGGACTTGTCGAGCGGGGCCAGTTCGCGGGTCGCGATCTCGGTGACGAGGGCCGGGTCGGAGAGCAGCCACAGGGTCACGAGGTGGTCGGCCGTGTCGAGGACCGGGGCGTCGGCAACGATGTCGTCGTCGACGAGCTGAAGGGTGCGGCGGGCCCAGCGGAGAGAGTCGGCGGCCTGTGCGGTGGCGAGCGGGAGGCCGATCGCGATCGGGGTGCCGTACGTGGCCGATTCCAGCATGGCGCGGCGCTCGGGGGTGAGCGGGCCGGGGATCAGGAGATGCGGCTGCGGGGCGCCGAGGTCGGCGAGGACGTCGGGGTGCAGGTCGGCCTGGATGGAGTGCGGCGCCGGGGCGCGCAGGGCGACGAGGGTGGCTTGTTCGGGGAGCGGCCAACGGGCCTGGTCACACAGCTCGTTGATGGTGGCGTGGGTGAGCGGGGTGCCGGCGAGGAGAAGATGGAGTAACCGTCTTCGGAGTGTTTCGAGGGCCGAGCCGGACTTCGACTGGACCTCCATGTAGCCCTCGCGTGAGAGCGCTCCCAGCTCGTCGATGTACGCGAACAGGGCGTCGGCGAAGGTGAGGAGGAGGCTGGGGGAGAGGTCGTAGCGGCGGCCGATGGTCTTGGCGCGGCGCAGGGCGACGCGGGCGCCGAGCCGGTAGGCGCTCTGGAGGGTTTCCAGGTCGCGGCCCTCGTAGGCCTCGACGCGGCCGAACTTGCGCAGGAGTTCGTCGCGGACGACGGAGGAGGCGTGGGGGTCGGCGACACGGTCGACGAACGCGGACAGGGCGTGCTCCACGCCGTGCCGGATGGTGGCTCCGCTCGGCCCGTTCAGCAGATGGGCGTACTCCGGGTAGGCGCGGGTGACCTCGACCCGGATCTCCTTGATGAGGCCCGGGAGTTCGGGCCGGATGATCGCGGCGAACTCGCGGGGCAGGGGCCCGATCGGGTCCTCTGGCTCCGTGATGTGCGCAGGCAGGGGCATGGCCGCCTTTCCTCGCTTGTCCGAGCGCCGGGTGGGGGCCGGGCCGGACGGCGCGCCGTGCGTCGTCCGCCCGCCAGGTGCGTACCAATGTGGCCTATGAAGGTAGAACAACGACTGTACGTTGTACATCAGTTGTGCAGCGTTTGATCGTCGGCGGTGTGTGATGTGGCTGAGAAGTGGCGGTGCGCCCCCGGCCGGTCACGGCGTCTTGAACGGGGGGAGGGCGGGGACGACCGGCGGGCAGCCGAAGTTCATGTCGGGGTCGGGGGCGCACAACGGGGCCTGATTCATGCTGATGAGGTTGTCCGGCCCGCTGATGGACGCGGTGAACAGGGCGTTGAGGTTCTCGCCGCCGGTTCCGCAACCGGTGAAGGCGGGGATCGAGACCTTGCCGGTCAGGAGGCCGCCCTCGTACACATTGGTGTAGGTGCCGGAGCCGTCCTCGGCGAAGGTGCCACGCAGGGTGACGCGGAACGGCTTCTCCGTACGGCAGTCGGGGCCGACGGGGAGCGTGGTCCCGTTGACCTTCACCGAGCGGATGTGGAGGGACTGCTTGAACGTCACCACGGCGAACGCCTCGAATGGCGCGTTCAGGTTGCCCGTGCCGATCGTGACCAGGCCGGTCTCGAACGCCACCTTCGCCGACACGGGGGCGAAGCCGAAGCCCAGGAAGGTCGAATCCGCTTCCGGGAGCTTGAGTTCGCCGACGGAGTCGAGACGGATGTAGTTCTTTTCCGTGTCCGGATCCACGTAACTGGAGACCTGGATGGCGCCGGCGACGTTCATCAGAGCGGGTGACGCGGTCGGGGCGTTGATGATCATCGAGCCGTTCTGCTTGCGGACCGTGGCCAGGCCGACGGCGTAGGCGCAGCCGCGGAAGCCGGGCAGGGGGGTCACGAACGGCTCGCCCGGGGGCATCGGCACCTGGCTGAGGTCCGGGTCGCCGGTCGGCCGTTCCCCGCACGTGGCCGCGGCCGCCTTCGGCTTGTCCTGCGGTTCGACGGTGACGCCGCCGCTAGCGTCCTCGCGCCCTGGCCCGGAGGGGGACCCCGAGGGTGAGGGGGCGTCAGGGTCCGCCGACGGGTCCCCGGGGACGGCGACGCGGGCCAGGAGGGGATCGGTGTCCTCGGCCGGTGAGCAGGTGGCGGTGACGGGGCTGCCGGACTCGGGGGTCACGGTCAGGAGCAGGCCGCCCGCGGCCAGTTCGATGTCCCCCGGTGAGCCGACCGTGACGGACGGAACATCGCCCGTGTGCGTCAGCACCAGATCGTCGCCCTCCGCGGGCATGGTGGCCCGTGCGCCGAGGCCGGACCACGTGGCATCCGCCGTGTCCTTGTTCTGCCGCACCTCGACGCCGAGGGACGCCTCGCTCGAAAGCCGGCTGCCGGCGGGCAGCAGTCCGGCCAGTTCGGCGCGCGGAAGTGTCGTCTGCACCTGCACGGGGCCCGCCTTGATCGGCTGCCCCGTGACGGCCGTTCTCGGCAGCTGGGTGGAGACCTTCACCGTGACGTCCAGCTTCTTCGGCGCGGCCGTCGCGTCGGCGCCCGCGGCCGGAGGCAGATCGCACGCGTAGGCCAACTCGACGGCGGCGGGCGGCTGTTCGTCGGCCTGTGAGCCGGAGCCGGACAGCAGCCCGGCGACCAGCGCGGCCGAGGCGACGGACGCCACCCGCACCGTGCGCCGGGTGCGGGGCCGGGCCCCCTCTCCGATCACCTTCATCTGGTCCCTGCCTCCTGAAGTCCTGTTCTGTCACCCGACGCCGGCCCTGCCCCGCGGAACGCGTGCGCGCCCGCCGCCGAGTGAGGGCCCGGCGGCGGGCTGAGAGGGGCTACGGGGTCACGGAGAGGTGATCGTCTGCCCGCTGGTGAGCACGTACTTCGCCAGGAAGTCGGCGTGTGCGCCGGCGGTGATCAGACCGAGGCAGCTCGCGCCCGCCTGCGCGGCGAGGGTGCCGCCGCCGACGATGTTCAGCGAGTTCGAGGTGTTCTCGTAGTAGCCGGTGGTGGTGCCGGCGAACGTCGCCTTGCAGCCGGTGCCGCTGATCGTGGCGTTGATGTTGCTGATGTCGCCGTCGATGTGGTTCGGCGTCGTGCCCGTGGCGTTGATGTAGAACGGCGTGGTGGTCGACGCCGCACTGGCGACCGTGAACGGGATACCGGCGACCGCACAGTTGGTGAAGGTCAGGCCGGTGATGGAGCCGATCTGGGCACCGGCGAGGCCGGAACCGCTCTTCAGGGTGCCCGTCGCCTGCGACGAGGCACAGGTCAGGGTGGTGGTGCCGACCTTCAGCTTCGGGCTGGTGGCGTTGGCCGTGAAGGTCCCGCCGGGCGTGACCGTGTATGTGGCCAGGGCGGTCGCCGAGGCCGATGAGATGGAGAGGCCGAGGGCCGAGGCGAGCGCGGCGGTGGCCAGGGCGGTGTTGCGGACGATTCTGCGCACAGCAGTTCCTCCGGAAGAACGGGCGAGGGTGGGTCGGACTGAGCGTGGCCGCAGGGCGGCGACGCGACCGTGACGCAACTACGGCAACGGACGTTACGAGCAAGTAACCGACGGCCGCAATGGGAAAGTCCGAGGTTCCTCGTAAGGATCTGAATAGGCCGCCTTTCTTGTCTCCGCGGATACAGGACGCGTCATTTCTCTTGTTCGCGAGTGAGGATTTCCCGGCAGGCGGGGTCAAACGCTCGCCGAGTGAGCACGTGCCGAGCGGAATCACTCACTCACTGACAAACGCGCAGGTAGTTGAAGAACTGTCAGCAAGGCCCATTGTGCGAAAGGTTTCCCGTCAGTAACGTCCGGGCTCGCATCCCCTACGAGAAGGGAAACCGGCATGGCCATTCTCAGACGCGCGTCCGTCGTCGGCGCGACGGCGGCCCTGGCCACGATCGCCTCCATCGGCACCTCCTCCGCGGCCGGCACCCAGCTGAACGGGAACTGGGCGCCGTTCAGCCGCTGCCCCGTCGACAACGCCGCCATGCTGGCCGCCGACGGCATCGACAACCAGGCGACGTGCATCTCCTCCAGCTCGGCCGCCGGAGTCATCAAGCTCGGCAGCTCCGTCGTACCGACCGGGAAGACCGACCTCCAGGCCGGCATCATCACGCACGCCGACGGCACCAACACGGTGATCGCCCCGGCGGACGGCGCCCTCGTGGCCGACCCCGCCGAGCTGCCGGGCGGCCTGCTCGGCCTGATGTGCCCGAGCAGCATCCCCGTCATCAGTGAGGTCTGCGGGCAGATCACCGACAACACCCTGAACCGGGTGGTCGCGACCGTCGAATCCGTCGGCACCCCCTCCGACTTCCAGCTGCTCGCCGGGGTCTCGGAGGGGCAGCCGATCATCTCGATCCCGGTCCGCATCCACCTCCAGAACCCGTTCCTCGGCAGCAACTGCTACATCGGCACCAAGTCCGCGCCCATCGTGCTGAAGCCCGCGAACGCCGCCGTGCCGACCGTCGGCGCCGACAGCGCCGCCTCCGACGGGACACCCGACCCCGCCGGTCCGTTCGGCCGCCTCGCCCTGACCGGAGCGAACCAGCAGGACGTCACCTTCGCCGCGCCGGGCGCGAGCGGCTGCGGCCCCCTGGGCGTCGGCGCGTTCAACTGGGCCGTCAACCTCAAGTCCGGCCTCCCCGCGGCCTCGGGCACCAACCGCGTCGTCCTCAACAGCGCCTCGACCTACCTCGGCACCCTGAACGACCCGGGCGCCGCCGCACCGAACCAGGGCAAGGTCTTCTCCCAGTACTGGCACTCCGCGGTCAAGTGATCCGCGGTCGGACGGCAATTCTCGGGAAACTTGGCGAACCGGTATTGCTCCCCGAGGTTACTGGGCCGTAACGCCGAAATCCTTCTCGGCCGGCGTATGCGCGGCGGGGCCTCGAATTCCACCGTACCCCCGATGGACCGGGGTCCCGCCGTGATCCACTTTTTCACTCATCCTCCGACAGAGGAGAACGCGAGGAGAACCCTCCCTTTGTCACTGGATGACAAGTTTCCAGGAAGATTCGGGGCGGCCGCTCCGAGATCTTGTCCGGCACGTATGAAGCGAATTACCGTGCGCTGCCGAGTTCGCTCGCTGAAGGTGAGAAGCGATGGGAATCGAAGTGAAGGTCGAAGGGCTGACCAAGTCCTTCGGCCGGCAGAACATCTGGCAGGACGTCAGCCTCACCCTGCCCGCCGGTGAGGTCAGCGTCATGCTCGGGCCCTCCGGTACCGGCAAGACCGTCTTCCTGAAGTCGCTGATCGGGCTGCTCAAGCCCGAGCGCGGCCGGGTCCTGGTCGACGGCGTGGACATGGCCCGCAGCCCCGAACGGGACATCATGGAGGCCCGCAAGCTGTTCGGGCTCATGTTCCAGGACGGCGCCCTGTTCGGCTCCATGAACCTCTTCGACAACATCGCGTTCCCGCTGCGCGAGCACACGAAGAAGAAGGAGTCCGAGATCCGTCGCATCGTGATGGAACGGATCGACGTGGTCGGCCTGTTGGGCGCCGAGGGCAAGCTCCCCGGTGAGATCAGCGGCGGCATGCGCAAGCGGGCCGGGCTCGCCCGGGCCCTCGTGCTCGACCCGCAGATCATCCTCTGCGACGAGCCGGACTCCGGGCTCGATCCCGTGCGGACCGCCTTCCTCTCGCAGCTGCTCATCGACCTGAACACACAGATCGACGCGACCATGCTCGTCGTCACCCACAACCTCGACATCGCGGCGACCATGCCCGACAACATGGGGATGCTCTACCGGCGGAACCTGGTCACCTTCGGGCCGCGGGAGGTTCTGCTGACCAGCGAGGAGCCGGTGGTCCGGCAGTTCCTCACCGCGGACGTGGTCGGGCCGATCGGCATGTCCGAGGAGAAGGACGCCGCGACGCTGGCCGCTGAGGGGGCCGTCCAGAGCAGCGCGCCGCGCGAGCTCGTGCCGCAGCTCCAGCCCTCGCCCGGGCTCGGGGAGCGGGCGGCCGTCGCCCGGCGCCGGGAGCGGGTGCTGAAGATGCTGCCCAGCTTGCCGGAAACCGCGCAGGCGGCGATTCGGGCCACGTACGGGGCGGAGCCGCTTGAGCCGACCGTGGTACTGCCCGGGGCGAAGGGGGCTGTCTGATGCCTCATCGCCGTAGCGGGTCGAGGTCTCGTGCGCGGGTGACGCGTGCGTCGTGGCTGGTCGCGCAGTTCCCCGCGCCCCTTACGGGGCTGATGGCATGAGTGTGTTGCTTTCCCCTCTGCGCCAGACGGGCCGGCTGTTCGCGCTCGCGCTTCAGGTCGCGCGGGCTGTCTTCCGGCGGCCGTTCCAATTCCGGGAGTTCATCGAGCAGTTCTGGTTCGTCGCCAGTGTGACGATCCTGCCGGCGGCGCTCGTGTCGATCCCGTTCGGTGCCGTCATCGCGCTCCAAGTCGGCTCGCTCACCCAGCAGTTGGGTGCCCAGTCGTTCACCGGCGGCGCCAGCGTGCTGGCCGTCATCCAGCAGGCCAGCCCGCTCATCGTCGCCCTGCTCATCGCCGGCGCCGGCGGATCCGCCATCTGCGCCGACCTCGGCTCGCGGAAGATCCGTGAGGAGCTCGACGCCATGACCGTCATGGGCGTCTCGCCCGTGCAGCGGCTCGTCGTGCCGCGCGTCCTCGCCACCATGTCCGTCGCCGTGCTGCTCAACGGCATGGTCTCCGTCGTCGGCACCCTCGGCGGGTACTTCTTCAACATCGTCCTTCAGGGCGGCACCCCGGGCGCGTACCTCCAGAGCTTCTCCGCGCTCGCCCAGCTGCCCGACCTCTACATCAGCGAGCTGAAGGCCCTCATCTTCGGGTTCATCGCCGGGATCGTGGCCGCCTACCGGGGGCTCAATCCACGCGGCGGACCCAAGGGCGTCGGTGACGCCGTGAACCAGTCCGTCGTCATCACCTTCATCCTGCTCTTCTTCGTGAACACCGTGATGACCGGCATCTACCTCCAGATCGTTCCGCCGAAGGGAGGCTGAGCCCGTCATGACCTCCCCCCTCGTCTGGCTCGACCGTGGTGGCGACCAACTCCTCTTCTACATACGGGCCTTGGTGTGGATCCCGCGCACGCTGCGGCGCTACACCAAGGAGGTGCAGCGGCTGCTCGCCGAGGTCGCCTTCGGCTCCGGCGGACTCGGCGTCATCGGCGGCACCATCGGCGTGATGATCGCGATGACCGCCGCCACCGGCACCGTCGTCGGCCTCCAGGGCTACGCCGCCCTGGACCAGATCGGCACCGCCGCCTTCACCGGCTTCGTCTCCGCGTACTTCAACACCCGCGAGATCGCCCCGCTCGTCGCCGGACTCGCCCTGTCCGCCACCGTCGGCGCCGGCTTCACCGCGCAGCTCGGCGCCATGCGGATCAACGAGGAGGTGGACGCGCTCGAAGGGATGGGCGTGCGGTCCATGCCGTACCTCGTGACCACCCGGATCATCGCCGGCGTCGTCGCCATCATCCCGCTCTACGCGATCGGCCTGCTCTCCTCCTACCTCGCCTCCCGCCTCGTCACCACCGTCTTCAACGGGCAGTCGCAGGGCACGTACGACCACTACTTCAACCTCTTCCTGTCGCCCACGGACGTGATCCTGTCGGTGCTGAAAGTGCTGATCTTCAGCGTGATGGTGATCGTCGCCCACTGCTACTACGGGTTCCGGGCGAGCGGGGGACCGGCCGGGGTCGGGATCGCGGTCGGGCGGTCCGTGCGGAACGCCATCGTGCTGATCTCCGTCACCGACTTCTTCCTCTCGCTGGCGCTCTGGGGCGCCACGACGACCGTGAAGGTGGCGGGCTGACCCATGGAGACCCTGCGCCGCCGGCTCGCCGGCATCGTCTTCCTCGTCGTGCCCGCCCTGCTGATCTGGCTCGCCGTCGCCGTCTACGACAAGGACTTCGTCGACTCGGACGAAGTCGTGGTCGAGACGGGCAGCGTCGGCAACGAGATGCACCTCGGGGCCGAGGTCAAACTGCGGGGCGTCGTCCTCGGCGAGGTGCGCGCCATCGACGCCACCGACACCGGGGCCCGCCTCACCCTCGCGCTGAAACCCGGCGCCCTCGACCACGTCCCCGACGACGTGCGCGCCCAGATGCTGCCGACAACCCTGTTCGGCGAGCGGTACGTCGCGCTCGTCCCGCCGAGCACGCCCAGTACGCGGATGCTGCCGGCCGGGGCCACCATCCCGCAGGACCGTTCTGCCAACGCCATCGAGCTCCAGCAGGTCCTCGACGACGTCCTGCCGATGCTCACCGCCGTACAGCCGCAGAAACTGTCGTCGACGCTGTCCGCCGTCTCGCAGGCGCTCGAAGGGCGCGGCAGCAGGATCGGCGAGACGCTCAGCACGCTCGACGCGCACCTGAAGAAGTTCAACCCGAACCTGCCGACCCTCAACGAGGACCTCAAGCAGCTGGTCAGGGTCTCGCACGTCTACGCGGACGCCGCCCCCGGCATCCTCGACGCGCTCACCGACTTCACCACCACCAGCGGCACGATCGCCGAGAAGGAGCAGGACCTCGCCTCGGCCTACGGCGCCACGACGCGCACCGCCGAGGACCTCGACGCCTTCCTGCGGGCCAACCAGGACAACATCATCCGGCTGTCCGCCACCTCACGGCCCACACTCCAGATCCTCGCCAAGTACTCGCCCTCGTTCCCGTGCACCCTGCGCACCCTCGCCGAGTTCGTGCCCCGCATGGACAAGGCGCTCGGCAAGGGCACCGACGAACCCGGGCTGCACGTCGACGTCACCACCGTCGCCTCGCGCGGCAACTACGTGCCCGGCCGCGACACCCCCACGTACTCCACCGGCGGCGGACCCCACTGCTACCCCGTCCCGTATCTCGGCACCTCCGCCCGCGCGCCCGTCACCGCCACGGCCTCCGCCGAGCAGAACCTCGGGCCCGCCAACTCGCCGCAGGAGAACGACCTGGTGAACGAGCTCATCGCCCCGGCCGCCAAGACCGTGCCGGGCGACCTGCCCGACTGGTCGAGCCTGCTCGCCGGACCCGTCTACCGGGGGACGGAGGTGAAGCTCAAGTGACCGCAGAAGACACCGAGTTCGCGCACGTGCGGCGGCGGTCCGTCGCCGGACCGCTGATCAAGTCCCTCGTCTTCCTCGTCGTCACCGCGCTGGCCACCGCCCTGCTCGGCCTGTCCATCGCCAACACGGGGGTGGGCACCGACACCACCACCTACCGCGCCCTGTTCACCGACGTCACCGGGCTCATCGACGGCGACGGCGTGCGGATCTCCGGCGTCAAGGTCGGCGAGGTCACCGACGTGCGCGTCGTCGACCACCGCACCGCCCAGGTCACCTTCACCGTCGAGAAGGGCCGGGAACTGCCCCGGACCACCACGGCCGCCGTGAAGTACCTCAACATGGTCGGCCAGCGGTACGTGGCCCTCGAACGTGGCACCGGGGACGACACGGGGGATCTCGACCCCGGTGCCACCATCCCGCTCACCCGCACCCGTCCCGCCCTCGACCTGACCCTCCTTTTCAACGGCTTCAAGCCGCTCTTCGAAGGCCTCTCCCCGAAGGACGTCAACGAGCTCGCCGGCTCCATCGTCAAGGTCCTCCAGGGCGAGGGCGGCACCGTCGACAGCCTCATCCAGCACGTCGGCTCCCTCACCACGACCGTCGCCGCGAAGGACCAGGTCATCGGGCAGGTCGTCGGCAACCTCACCGAGGTCCTGAAGACGATCAACGACCGCGAGGACAAGTTCGACGACCTCGTCACCACCCTCACCCGCCTCGTCTCCGGGTTCAACGAGGACCGCAAGCCGCTCGGCGACGCCGTCCAGGCCATGGGCGACCTCACGACCGTCACCGCCGGGTTCCTCCAGGACTCCCGGGCGCCCCTCAAGGACGACATCAAGCAGCTCGGCCGGCTCTCCGGCACCCTCGGCGACGGCATCCCGCAGATCGAGAACTTCCTCGACAAGACGCCCGCCAAGATGACCGCCCTGTCCCGCCTCTCGTCCTACGGCTCCTGGTTCAACCTCTACCTGTGCCGGGCCAAGGTCGACGGCGTCACCATGTCCGACGGGTCGAAGCCCCCCACCGGCATCGTCGTCGAAGAAGCGAGGTGCCAGTGAAACGGCCCCGGTTCACCGAGATCAAACCGGTCCAGGAACGCAACCCCGTCGCCGTCGCCCTCGCCGGACTCCTCGTCCTCGCGCTGCTGGCCCTCGCCGCCCTCAACGTCAGCAGCCTGCCCCTCGTCGGCGGCGGCACCGACTACAGCGCCGACTTCAGCGAGGCCGCCGGACTCGGCGACGGCGACGAGGTGCGCATCGCCGGCGTCAAGGTCGGCGAGGTCACCTCCGTCAGCCTCGACGGACCCAAGGTCAAGGTGGCCTTCCGCGTCGACGACGACAGCACCTGGATCGGCGACCGCACCACCGCCGCCATCGCCATCAAGACGCTGCTCGGCGAGAAGTACGTCGCCCTCGACCCGCTCGGCGGCGGGAAGCAGGACCCCGGGTCCCGCATCCCGCTCAGCCGCACCACCTCCCCGTACGACGTGACGGAGGCCTTCGAGGACCTCAGCGGGACCATCGACGAGATCGACACCCAGCAGCTCGCCGAGAGCTTCGAGACGATCTCCGAGACCTTCAAGGACTCGCCGCCCGACGTGCGCGCCGCCGTGAAGGGCCTGTCCGCCCTGTCGAAGACCGTCTCCTCGCGCGACACGCAGCTCGCCGAACTCCTCGCGGGCAGCAAGCAGTTGACCAAGACGCTCAAGACGAAGAAGTCGAGCTTCGAGACCCTCATCGACGACGGCGGCTCCCTGCTCGGCGAGCTCAAGAAGCGGCGTACGGCCATCAAGGCGCTGCTCACCGGCAGCAAGGCGCTCGGCGTCCAGCTCGACGGGCTCGTCGACGACAACGAACAGCAGCTGAAGCCGACCCTCCAGGCGCTCGGCCGCGTCACCACCGTCCTGGAGAAGAACAAGAAGAAGCTCGACCGCACCCTCGCGCTCGTCGGGCCCTACTACCGGCTGATCGGCAACACCCTCGGCAACGGCCGCTGGTTCGACAGCTACCTGTGCGGCGTCGTGCCCCGGAACTACCTGCCGGAGACCTCGCTGCCGAAGACCTCCTGCGTGCCGCCCAAGAACGGGACGTACGACGTGAAGGGTGGGGGCCGGTGACATCCGCAGGCCTGTCCGTCAAGTGGAAGCTGCTGGTCGGCGGGGTCGCCCTCGCCGTGCTCGTCGCGGCCGGCGTCGTCGGCGTCCGCGCCGCGGACTCCGGAGGGATGCGGATCACCGCGTACTTCGACCGGGCCGTCGGCATCTACGCCGGCTCCGACCTGCGCGTCCTCGGCGTCCGCGTCGGCAAGGTCGCCGAGGTGCGGCCGCAGGGCACCCGCGTGCGGGTCGTCCTCGCCGTCGACGACGGGGTGAAGATCCCCGCCGGGGCGCGCGCCGTCGCCGTCGCGCCGAGCGTCGTCGCCGACCGGTACGTGCAGCTCACGCCCGCGTACGCGAGCGGGCCGCAGCTGAAGGACGGGGCGAAGCTGCCCGCGTCCCGCAACCGCACCCCCGTCGAGGTCGACCAGCTCTACGACAGCGTCACCGAGCTGAGCAAGGCGCTCGGGCCCGGCGGCGCCAACGAGAAGGGCGCCCTGTCCGACCTCCTCGGCACCGGCGCGAAGAACCTGAAGGGCAACGGCGCCGCCATGGGCGACAGCATCGAGCAGTTCGGCAAGGCCGCCAAGACGCTCGACGGACGCAGCGACGACCTGTTCACCACGCTCAGCCAACTCCAGGCGTTCACGACCATGCTGAAGAAGAAGGACGGCGGCGTGCGCACCGCGCAGGAGAACCTCGACGACGTCACCGGCTACTTCGCCGACAACCGGGACGATCTCGCCGGGGCTCTGAAGGAGCTCGGCATCGCGCTCGGCCAGGTGAAGAAGTTCATCAAGGACAACCGGGGGGAGCTGCGCAAGAACGTCCGCAAGCTCGTGCCCCTCACCCGGGCGCTGGTCGAGCAGCGGGCCTCCCTCGCCGAGGCGCTGGACGTCGCCCCGCTCGCCGCGCAGAACGTCGTCAGTGCCTACAACCCGCGGACCCGGACCCTGGACGGGCGGGCCAACCTGAACGAGCTCAGCCTGGGCGGGCCCCTGCTGCCGCTGCCCGCCGTGGGGGGTGAGTAGTCATGCGGCGAGGCCTGCTCATCGGCGGAGCCGTCTCCGTCACCGTCGCCTTCTGCCTCACCCTCGGTGTCGTCACCCTGCCCACCCCCTCCTTCGGCGGCATCGAGGACCTGCCGCTGCCCGGCGGCGCCGACCTCGGCGACCACCCCTACACCGTCACCGCCGACATGAAGGACGTGCTCAGCCTCGTCCCGCAGTCCGCGGTCAAGGTCAACGACGTCGCCGTCGGACGCGTCACCAAGATCCGCCTCGGCAGCGGGAGGAACTGGAACGCCCGCGTCACCATGAGCATCAACGGCGACGTCGACCTGCCCGCCAACACCGGGGCCCGGCTCGAACAGTCCAGCCTCCTCGGCGAGAAGTACGTCCAGCTCGTCGCCCCCACGCAGGGCGCCACCGGCGCCCTGAACGCCGGCGACCGCATCCCGCTCTCCCGCACCGGACGCAACTCCGAGGTCGAAGAGGTCTTCGGCGCCCTCTCCCTGCTGCTCAACGGCGGCGGCGTCAACCAGCTCAAGACCATCACCAAGGAGCTCAACGCCGCACTCGGCGGCCGTGAGAGCGAGGTCCGCTCCACGCTGCGCCGCGTCAACACCCTCGTCACGAACCTCGACACCCACCGCGGCGACATCACCGCCGCGCTCGACGGCGTCAACCGGCTCTCCGCGACCCTCGCCCACCGCAAGGAAGACGTGGCCACCGTGCTCACCGATCTGTCGCCCGGCCTCAAGACCCTGGAGGACCAGCGGGGTTCGCTCATGACGATGCTGCGCTCCCTCGACCGGCTCAGCGGCGTCGCCGTCGACACCGTCGACCGGGGCAAGGCCGACATGGTCGCCGACCTCAAGGCCATCGCCCCCACCCTCAAGGCGCTCGCCGACTCCGGCAAGAACCTGCCCGACTCGCTCCAGGTGCTGCTCACCTACCCGTTCACGGACGAGGTGCTGCGCGGGGTCAAGGGCGACTACCTCAACGTCTACCTGAGCATGACGGCGCCGTCGGGCACCCAGCTCGTCCCGCCGCTCACCGAGGGCTCGCCCGCACCGACGCCGACCCCGCAGAAGCAGACGCAGCAGCAGAAGGAGCGGCAGAAGAAGGCGTCCAGTGGTGCGAGCCGGCCCGCGCTGCCGCTGCCCGCGACCTCGGCCCCCGGCCCGTCGGCGTCCACGCCCACGTCCGCGTCGGCGTCCGCGTCGGCCTCAGGGGGTGAGGGGCAGTGATCACGCTCGCCATCCGCCTCAAGAACCTCGCGTTCCTCGTCATCGCCGTCCTCGTCCTCGCCTTCCTCGGCATCCGGTACGCCGACCTGGGACGGTACGTCGGAGCCGCCGACTACTACACCGTCACGGTCCAACTCCCGCGTACGGGCGGCCTGTTCACTCACTCCGACGTCACCTATCGGGGCGTGTCCGTGGGGCGGGTCGGACCGATCGGGCTCACCTCGGACGGGGTCGAGGCAGAACTGCGCATCAAGAAGTCCGCACCCGCCATCCCCGACGACACCCAGGCCGTCGTCGCCAGCCTCTCCGCGGTCGGCGAGCAGTACATCGACCTGCGGCCCAAGCGCGGGGACGGGCCGTACCTGGAGGACGGCTCGCGGATCGACGCGAGCCGGACCGCCGTGCCGCGGCCCGTGACCGACGTGCTGGCGAGCGTCGACGACCTCACCACCTCCGTACCGCTCGACGACCTGCGCACCGTCGTCGACGAGTTCGGCAAGGCCTTCGAGGGACGTGGCGAGGACCTTCAGGTCCTCCTCGACAACGGCACCGACTTCGTGCGGGCCGCCGACCGGGCCCTGCCCAGCACCACGACCCTCATGAACGACGGCGCGGTCGTGCTCCGCACCCAGGCCGAGGAGGGCAAGGCCATCCGCGACTTCGCCTCCGGCGCCAAGGACCTCGCCGCCACGCTCAAGGGCTCCGACGCGGACCTGCGCCGCCTCGTCATGGCCGCACCGGACGCCGCCACACAGGTCAGCGGGCTGCTGCGGGACATGGACCCCGACCTGAGCGTCGTCCTCGCCAATCTGCTCACCACGTCCGAGGTCGCCGTCACCCGGCAGCGCGGCACCGAGGAGCTGCTCGTGCAGCTGCCCCGGGCCGTCGCCGCCGGCGCCACGGCCGTCGACGGAAAGAAGGTCAACTTCGGCATGACGGTCACCTTCTTCAAGCCGCTCCCGTGCACGGCCGGTTACGGAGGCACCCGCTACCGCCTCGGTACGGACACCGGCCCCGCGCCCGCGCTCAACACCAAGGCCCGCTGCACCGCACCCGCGTCCAGCGGGGTCGGCGTCCGCGGCTCGGCGCACGCCCCCGGCGGCGGCCCCGTGCCGAAGCCCGCCCGGCCCGGCGCGCTGAACCTGCCCTCCCTCAAGGAGAGCGGCGCCGACGGTTCCTCCGGGGACATGGCCGGTCTGCTCGGCCTGAGCGGAACGGGGAACGGCTCATGAGGCGGGCCCTCGCGGGAGCAGGGCTCGCCGCGGCCGTCGCCCTGTGCGGGGCGGGCACCTGGTCGTACGCGCAGGCCCGCGGCGACGACGACCTCGCGTACGCGCGGGCCCGGGACGCCGCGCTGGACGACGGCCGGGCCGCCGTCGCGACGCTCTCCACCCTGGACGCGTCGTCGACGGCCCGCGCCAAGGCCGGCATCGGCACCTGGAAGTCGGTCACCTCCGGCCCGCTGCGCACCGAGCTCGCCCGCCTCGCCCCGGCCACCGGCCCGTCCTCCCGCGGAGTCGTCACCGACGCGGCCCTCACCGCCCTCGACGATCACGCCGGCACCGCCAAACTCATCGCGACCCTCCGCGTGGAGACCACCCCGAAGGGCGCCAAGTCCCCGACGACCGACCGCAAACGACTGGAGGCGACGCTGTCCCGCGCCTCCGACGGCACATGGAAGGTACGCGCCCTGAACGCGATCCCGGTGACGGCGGTGGGCGGATGAGCGACACGAAGAGCGAGGCCGTCGGGCCCGTCCTGCAAGCCGAGCCCGAGGAAGCGGACGCCCCCGAGACCGAGTCCCCGCCGAGAGGTGGGAGCCGCGCGGCGATCGGGGTCGTCACCCTCGGCGTGCTCCTCGCCCTCGCCGGCGGCCTGCTGCTGTTCCAGGCGCACGCCCTGCGCAGCGCCCCGTACGCCCGCGACCACGCGCTCACCGACGCCGCGGCCACCGCACGCGTCAACGGGGACGTGAGCAACGCGCTCGGCAAGGTGTTCTCGTACACGCCCGACGGGACCGAGGCCACCGAGCGGTCCGCGCGGGCCACCCTGTCCGGGCGCGCCGCGGAGCAGTACGCGCAGCTCTTCGCGCGGGTCCGGGCCGACGTACGGGACCAGAAGGTCACCCTGTCCACGCAGGCCGTGCGCGTCGGCACCGTCAGCCTGCGCGGGCGCACCGCGCACCTGCTCGTGTTCCTCGACCAGACCGCCCGGCGCGGCACCAAGAAACCCACGACGTCCGCCGCCCAGCTGTCCGTCACCGCCGAACTGCGCGACGACGTCTGGCGCATCGTCGACATCAAGGCCCGGTGAACGGCCGTTGAAAGGAACCCGGATGGACCGCATCGGACGGCCCCTGCTGCTCGCCGCGCTCGCCCTGACCCTCGTCGCGGGCGCCTTCGCCGCCTGGGCCGGCTGGTCCTGGTACGGCGCGGCGCACGACGACACCGCCGCCTACGCCACCGCCCGCGACGACGCCCTGGAGGCCGGGGAGCAGGCCGTGCAGAACCTCAACACCCTCGACCACAAGAACCTCGCGCACGGCCTCGACCTGTGGGAGTCGTCCACCACCGGCGAACTGCACACCCAACTCGCCGGAGGACGCTCCGCGTTCGAGAAGCAGGTCCGCGAGGCCCGCACGGTCAGCACCGCGAAGGTCCTCGACGGCGCCCTGACCGAGCTCGACGAACGGGCCGGCCGCGCCCGCGTCATGGTCGCCCTGCGCGTCACCGTCACCGCCTCCGGCGGCAAGTCCTCGCAGAAGGACAGCCGCATGCTCGGCGAACTCACCCGCACCGACGGCCACTGGAAGCTCAGCGCCCTCGGCCAGGCCCCGGTCGGCGACAGCGCGACCACCGACTGACCGACCCCCGAACCGTTGGGAGCGGACCCCGATGTCCACGACGCGCCACACCACCCGCCACCACCTCAACCGGCAGCGCCGCCTCGCCGCGGTGCCCGCGCAGACGCCGGTACGTGACAAGCCCGAGCTCAAGAAGCCCGAGCTGACGAAGTCCGACCTGAAGAAGGCCGTACCGAAGAAGACCGTGCCGAAGAAGGCCGTACGGACCGAGCCCGCGCGCCCGGCGCCCCGCGTCCCGAAGGCCCTCGTCGCCCTCTGCCTGCTCACCCTCCTGCTGGGCGCCTTCGCCGGCTGGGCGTTCCACCGCGCGCAGAGCCTCGACGCAGGGGCCGCGACACGGAACGCCGCGCTGTCCGATCCCGCCCGGACCAGCGAGGTCAAGGGACAGGCGGAGAAGGCGGTCGAGGCGCTGTTCTCGTACGACCAGGCGGATCCCGGCGCGGCGCGCAAGGCGGCCGAGCGGCTGCTGACCGGGAAGGCGGTCGAGCAGCACCGCACGCTGCTCGCACCGGTGCTCGCGCAGGCCGAGAAGCAGAAGACGGTCGTCACGACGACCGTCACCGACAGCGCCGTCGAGCGGATCGACGGCCCCCGCGCCCGCGTCCTCGTGTTCGCCGACCAGAGCAGCACCGGCACCGCCGCCAAGTCCGACACCGCCGCGAACTACGCGGGCGCCATGCTCGCCGTCGACCTCGTCCGCAAGGACGGGCGCTGGCTCGTGTCCGGCATCGACACCTTCGGCAACTGACCGGCACCCACCGACCCGTACGCGACGAACGAGAGGGGCACCCCTTGCGCACCCCGCGCAGCACCCTGCGTATCCGACGCCGTCCGCGCCGCGCCACCCGGTTGAGCCGGGGCCTGCGCGGCACCGCCGTGGCCGTCGCCGCCACCGCCCTGCTCACCGCGTCCCAGGCCCCTGAGCTGCTCGGCGACGCGGGCTCCGGCGCCGAGAAGGCGGGCCGCAGCGACCCGTTCGCCGTGCTCGACGAGCCGTTGCCGCCCGTCGCCTCGCAGGGCGACGACTCGTACCACACCGAACTCCCGCCGCTGAAGGCGCCGGACGCCCCGGGCACCACGTTCCCCCGCGAGCAGGTGCGGGCGGAGGCCGGCATCCCGGCGACCGTCCTCGCCGCCTACCGCCGCGCCGAGGCGTCCGTCGGCCGCACCGACCCGGGCTGCCGGCTGCCCTGGCAGCTGCTCGCCGGGATCGGCAAGGTCGAGTCCGGGCAGGCCCGCGGCGGTGACGTCACCGCCGACGGGACGACCCGGCACCGGATCACCGGACCGCCCCTGAACGGCAAGGGGTTCGCCCTGATCCGGGACACCGAGGGCGGCGCCTGGGACGGCGACGCCGTCTACGACCGGGCCGTGGGCCCCATGCAGTTCCTGCCCGGCACCTGGCGCCGCTGGGGCGCCGACGGCAACGGCGACGGCCGCGCCGACCCCAACAACATCTTCGACGCGGCCCTCGGCGCCGGGCACTACCTGTGCGCCGGGAACCGGGACCTCGGCACCGCGCGCGGCCTGGAGCGCGGCATCCTCAGCTACAACTACTCGCGCGACTACGTGCGGCTCGTCCTGTACTGGATGGAGTTCTACCGCAGCGGCGTCCACAAGGTGCCGGACGGGAAGGGCGTCGTGCCGGTCAGCCCCGGCGCCGGGTCGAAGACGCCCGCGACCAAACCCGTCGGCGACGGCCGGGACGGCGGCTCCGACGGCGGCAAGGGCGGGGGCGGCGGCATCGTCATCGGCCCCGAGCCGACCCGCACCCCCGGCACACCGCGCCCGTCCGGCCGTCCCACGGAAGGGCCGAGCCCCAGCCCGGGTCCCTCGGACAGCGCGCCGCCGCCCACGACGGAGCCGCCCACCACGCCGCCCGTCACCGGTGGTCCCACGGGTGACCCCACCGACGGTCCGACCGGCACGCCCACCGACCCGGGCACCCCGACCGACTGCCCCTCCGACAGCGCGAGCCCGACCGACTCCCCGAGCCCCAGCCCCACCGACACCCCCACCGAGGGCCCGACGGAGAGCCCGTCACCCTGCACCGCACCCGGCGCCTGACGGCCCCTTCGACGGGTCCTTCATCGCCGAGCCGACGCGGTACGTCCCGGCGGCGGGCGCGGTCAGCTCGGTGAACTCGCCGCGCCGCCGCACCCGCAGGCATCCGTGCTCGGCCCGCAGCCACGGCGAGTACGCGACCCGGAGCGTCGCCGTGCCCGCCCGCGCGAACCGCACCGTGACCCGCGCCGCGTCCGCGTCCACCACGGACGCGGGTGCGGACACGAGCGGCACTGTGTCCCGCACCCGGTAGACCCGCCAGTGCGCGTCCCGCCACACCGGCTCCAGATAGGGCGCCCCGCGCCGCACGAGCGCGGCCTCCTGCTCGGCGGGCCCGTCCGGCCTCCCCTCGGGCAGCACCACGAGCCCGACGGCCCACCGGTCCAGCCAGGCCCGGTAGGTCGCCGCCGAGAACGAGCCGTCGTAGAAGAGGCGTCCGCGCTCCACGTCCAGCTGCCGGTTCCAGCCACGCGCCATGTTCACGTGCGGGGCCAGCACCGTCGCCTCACGGTGATTGCGCGCGGGGACCACCTCGACGCGCGTACGGTCAGCGCCGAGCCGCTCCAACTCCCGTACGACACCGCCGGTCTGCCGCGCCCAGGCGGGCACCCGCGTCGACACCTTCAGGTCGTCGAGCGTCTTCTGCCCGACCCAGTACGAGGACCAGACGAGCGCCACCGCGAGGACGAGCACCTGGAGGCGGCGCAGGCCGGGGGCGCGCAGCGCCGCCAGGAGGACGGCGGGCGCGGCCAGTTCGGCGAGCCGCTCCACGTTCGTGCCGACGGGGGAGGGGATCAGATACGTGAGGACCGTGCCGAGCGCGTACACGGCGGCGGCCCCGCGCGCCGCACGCCAGTGCGCGGGCCCCGCCACCACCAGCGCGAGCGCGAAAAGGAACGGTGGCCAGATCCGGTCCACCGGCATCAACTGCTCGCCCCGGAAAGGGAAGAGAAGCGTCGTGACGCCCACGACGGCGGCCGGCGGCAACGCCAGCGCCGCCGCCGGACCCCCTCTCCGTACGAGGATGTGACCGGCGCCGACGACGGCGAGGAAGAGTCCGGCGACCGGTGACGCGAGCGTGGCGAGGGCCGCACCCACCGCGCCTGCCGCGACCTCCGCGCGTTGGCGCCGCCCGGTGACCGCCACGCACGCGCCGAGTCCGAGCGCGACCCCGAGCGCGAACGTCGTACGGCCCGACGCCACGTCGCACCACAGCGCCAGCGAGAGGAGGACGGCGGGCAGGACCGGGCGCCGCACCCCGCAGCGCACGAGCAGCACGGCGCCAAGCCACGACGCCGCGATCCCGGACAGCACGGTCACCGTCCGCACCCCGGCCCACGCCATCAAGTAGGGCGACAGGACGGAGTAGTTGGCGGTGTGCGTGCCTCCGTACCAGAACAGGTTGTACGCCGAACCGCCGTGCTCGGCGGCGAATCCGGCCCAGGCCTCCTGGGCCGCGAGATCGCCGCCGCCCGTCGCGAGGAGCAGCGTCCACACCGCGTACAGCGGCAGCACCGGCGCCGTCGCGCACAGTGCCGTCCGCCGGGACGCGGTCAGGGTGAAACGGCGGAGGAGTAAGAAGGGCAGTTCGACCGTGGCCACGGGCACCGATCCTACGGCCCCCGCGTCACTCAGGGTGCCGAGGTGGACACCTGGAGTTCCTTCACGCCGTTGAGCCAGGCGGCGCGCAGCCGGCGCGGGTCGCCGGCCAGCCGCAGGTTCGGCATGGCGTCCGCGATGGCGTTGAAGATGAGGTCGATCTCCAGGACCGCGAGGGACTTGCCGAGGCAGAAGTGCGGTCCGCCGCCGCCGAACCCGAGGTGCGGGTTCGGGTCGCGCTTGATGTCGAAGGTGTCCGGGTCCGTGAAGACCTCGGGGTCGTGGTTGGCGGAGGAGTAGAAGAGGCCGACCCGGTCGCCCGCCTTGATCTTCTGGCCGCCCAGCTCGGTGTCCTGGGTGGCGGTGCGCTGGAAGGAGACCACGGGTGTCGCCCAGCGCACGATCTCCTCGGCGGTGGTGCTCGGGCGCTCCCGCTTGTAGATCTCCCACTGCTCGGGGTGGGTGAGGAAGGCGTGCATGCCGTGCGTGATCGCGTTCCGGGTCGTCTCGTTGCCGGCGACGGCCAGCAGGATGACGAAGAAGCCGAACTCGTCGGAGGACAGGCTGCCCTGGTCCTCGGCCGCGACCAGCTGGCTCACGATGTCCTGGGCCGGGCACTGCTTGCGGGAGGCGGCCAGGTTCATCGCGTAGGAGACGATCTCCATCGCCGCCTCGGCGCCGATCTCCTCGGTGATCGCGTACTCCGGGTCGTCGTACGCCACCATCTTGTTCGACCAGTCGAAGACCTTGGCGCGGTCCTCCTGGGCGATGCCGATGAGCTCGGCGATGGCCTGGAGCGGCAGTTCCACCGCGACGTTCGTGACGAAGTCGAAGCCGCCGTCGCTCGAGTCCCGCTCCAGGGCCTTGGCGACGATGTCGAGGGCCCGGCTGCGCAGCTTCTCCTCCAGGGAGCGGATCGAGCGCGGGGTGAAGCCGCGCTGCACGATCTGGCGCACCCGGGTGTGCTCCGGCGGGTCCATGTTCAGCATGATCATCTTCTGGACCTCGATCTGGTCACGCTGGATCGAGGAGTTGAAGCGGATCACCGCGGTGTTGGTGTTGGAGGAGTAGAGCTCCGGGTGCGTGGAGACGTATTTGACGTCCGCGTGCCGGGTCACCGCCCAGTAGCCCGCGTCCGCGAAGCCGGAGATCCCGGGCTCCTGCGGTATCCAGCGAACCGGTTCGGCCTGCCGCAGCTGGGCGAACTCGGGGTACGGCACACGGTCTTGCAGCAGATCGGGGTCCGTGAAGTCGAACCCGTCGGGCAGCGCGGGGCACGGCATGAGTCACTCCCGTGTTGGTTCTGACGATCCGTCAGTTCTGGCTCGAAAGGTAGTAACCGGTTCTAGAAGTGGCAAGGCCTGTGTCGGTGTCGGTTCCGTGCGATGTCCGTGCACGCCCCTTGCGTACCCGGGGTAAGCGAGTCGAGACTGCACCTGGAACTGGTACGCGTTCTAGTTTTGCGCGTCGCCCGTCGGTCCGGTGGTCCGGGATTGTGTGGAGGGACGAAGGTCATGGCAGCGGAACCCGTCATCGTCGAAGCCGTACGTACTCCGATCGGCAAGCGCGGTGGCGCGCTGGCCAATCTCCACCCCGCGTATCTGCTGGGCGAGACCTACCGCGAGCTCCTCGGCCGCACCGGCATCCAGGCGGACTGCGTCGAGCAGATCATCGGCGGCACCGTCACGCACGCGGGCGAACAGTCCATGAACCCGGCGCGCACCGCCTGGCTCACCATGGGCCTGCCCTACGAGACCGCGGCCACCACCGTGGACTGCCAGTGCGGCTCCTCCCAGCAGGCCTCGCACATGACCGCCAACATGATCGCGGCCGGCGTCATCGACGTCGGGATCTCCTGCGGCGTCGAGGCCATGTCCCGCGTCCCGCTCGGCTCCGGCTCCAAGCACGGCCCCGGCAAACCGTTCCCCGACGAGTGGAACGTGGACCTGCCCAACCAGTTCGAGGCCGCCGAACGCATCGCCCGGCGTCGCGGACTGACCCGCGAGAACGTCGACTCCCTCGGCCTCATCTCGCAGGAGCGGGCCGCCGCCGCCTGGGCCGAGGAGCGCTTCAAGCGCGAGACCTTCGCCGTGCAGGTGCCCACCACCGAGGAGGAGCAGGCCGCGGGCCACGGCATGTGGCGGCTCGTCGACCGCGACGAGGGCCTGCGCGACACCACCATGGAGGTCCTGTCCCGCCTCAAGCCCGTCATGCCCACCGCCATCCACACCGCGGGCAACTCCTCCCAGATATCCGACGGCGCCTCCGCCATCATGTGGGCCTCCAAGCGCATGGCCCGCGCCCTCAAGCTCAAGCCGCGCGCCCGCATCGTCGCCCAGGCCCTCGTCGGCGCTGACCCGCACTACCACCTCGACGGACCCGTCGACGCGACCCGCGCCGTCCTCGGCAAGGCCGGCATGTCCCTCAAGGACATCGACCTCGTCGAGATCAACGAGGCCTTCGCCTCGGTCGTCCTCAGCTGGGCCCAGGTCTTCGAACAGGACCTGGAGAAGGTCAACGTGAACGGCGGCGCGATCGCCCTCGGCCACCCCGTCGGCGCGACCGGCGCCCGCCTCATCGCCTCCGCCCTCTACGAACTGGAGCGCAGGGACAAGGAGTTCGCCCTGATCACCATGTGCGCGGGCGGGGCCCTGGCCACCGGCACGATCATCCAGCGGCTCTGACCCGCCACCCGGGGGCGCCCTCCGGCGCGGGGTGGACATAACACCACCCCGCACCAGGGGGCGCCTCGGATGTCGCCGCACGGGCCCCGCTCCCTACGGTCGTCCCATGACTTCCAACCCGGACAACTCCCGTGCCCGTACGACGACTTCACGCCTGCGCAGAGGCCTCGCCGCGACCGCCGCGCTGCTCCTCGCCGGAGCCCTCGCCGCCCCGGCCGCCGCGGCGTCCACCTCGCGCGCCGACCGCGCCCCGGCCGCCCGCGGCGCCCTCGTCGCCGTGACCTCGCTCGACGGGCTCGACCGGGCCGGGGTCACCCGCTGGCTCGCCGACCGCGCCATGGACACCGGCACCGTCCGCCACGGTGTGCGCGCCTACCGCCTGACCTACCGCACCGTCGACGCCTACGGCCGCCCCACCACCGCCACCGGCCTGCTCGCCCTCCCGGCCGGCGGCCCGCGCCGCCTCGACCTCGTCTCCGACACCCACGGCACGATGGTCCACCGCGACTACGCGCCCTCCGTCACCACCGACTTCGGCCGCGTCCCCGCCTACCTCAACGCCGCCGCCGGCAAGGCCGTCGCCGCGCCCGACTACCTCGGCCTCGGCAAGGGCCCCGGCGTCCACCCCTACATGGACACGGCGTCCTCCGTCACCGCCTCCCTCGACATGCTGCGCGCCGCCCGGCACGCGTCCGCCCGACTCGGCCGGCCCCTCACCGGCGACGTCTACGCGACCGGCTTCTCCCAGGGCGGCCAGGTCGCGATGGCCCTCGGCAAGGCCCTCGAATCCGGCGCCGACCACCACTTCAGGCTCCGCGCCCTCGCGCCCGTCAGCGGCCCCTACGACCTCTCGGGGCAGGAGATCCCCGCGCTCTACGACGGCCGCGTCAACGACACGAGCGGCCTCTTCTACACCGCGTACTTCCTCGTCGCCCAGAACCGCCTCCACCCGATCTACAAAGACCCCGCCGAGGTCTTCCGCGCGCCCTACGCGGACCGCGTCGAGGCGCTCTTCGACGGGGAGCACGGCGAGGAGGACATCGTCGCGGCGCTTCCCGCGACCGTGAAGGAACTCCTCACCCCCGAGTTCTACGCCCGCATGCAGCACCCCACGGGGGCCCTGCGGGAGGCGATCGCCGCGAATGACGGGGCCTGTGCCTGGAAGCCCTCGGTGCCGGTCCGCCTGTACGCGGCCGAGGGGGACACGGATGTCCCGATCGGCAACGCGGAGAGCTGCGCGGCTCAGCTGGGTTCTGGGGCCCCGATCTTCAATCAGGGCCCGACGGACCACTTCGGCAGCTTCAAGGCGGCCGCCCCCAAGATCACGAAGTGGTTCAACAGGACGTCCTGAACCCGCGGCCCCGGTGGGGGCTGGTCGCGCAGTTCCCCGCGCCCCTAGAGATGCGCACTTCGTGCGCGATCTCATCGGGCGCCAGGGCGTCGGGGAAATGCGCCCGAAGGGCATGCATTTCAGGGGCGCGGGGAACTGCGCGATCAGCCCCCACCGGGCCCGCACTGTGACGACAACCCAAAAAGGGCGGGCGGCACCCGAAGGTGCCGCCCGCAAAAAGGTCCCGCTCAGTACCAACCGTTGGCCTGCCAGTGCGCCCAAGCGCCACAGGCACTCCCGTACCGGTCCTTCATGTAGTCGATCCCCCACTTGATCTGCGTCTCGGGGTTCGTCTTCCAGTCGGACCCGGCGGACGCCATCTTGTTGCCCGGCAGCGCCTGCACCAGGCCGTACGCACCGCTGGAGGTGTTCGTGGCCTTCGGGTTCCAGCCGCTCTCGTGCGACACGATCTTGTCGAAGCAGGAGAACTGCGCCGAGTCCGCGATCTTCTGCTGCGCGATCGCCTTGGCCGAGGTCGGCGCGGCGGCCTGGGCCGAGGCCGAGGAGAAGATCAGGCCGGTCGTGGCGGCGGCGAGCGCGGCACCGGCGAGGGCCTTCTTCGGGCTGGCGATGCGGCGCAGGAGCGTGGCGGTCAAGGCGGAACCTTCCGTGGGGGACGGGGGGCGTACGTCGGCGCCGGGCCCTGGCGGGGGCTTCGGCGCCGTGCGACTCCTCCACAGAAACAGCCCGAAGAACCCCGCGCAATGCCCCCTTTACTAGTGGACGTCGCATCAGGGCGAAATGTCTGCTCTGTGACGTGGGTCGCAAAGCCCAGGTCAGAGGGGGTGCGACCCCGCCCGTCCCGCCCGGCGCCGCCTACGATCGCGCCTAGTACGTGAGCTGGGTCATGTGGGCCGGTTCACGGGCGCGGCCCGTCGAAAGTGACCTGCGCCTCGAAGGCGGCCCGCCGCGTCGCCCGCCGCAGCGCCTTCAGGACGGCGCCGCCCGCGACGAGCGTCAGCACCACGGTCAGCGCCGCCCGCCCCAGGTCCCAGCCCAGCGACGTCGCCAGGCAGTACGCGAGGAACCGGGCCAGATTGTCGTGCAGCGCCGCGTCCGGCTGGTACGCGACCGAGGAGGCCAGCGCGTTCATGAACGGCCACCCGGCCAGGTTCATGAGCGTCCCGTACGCGAACGCGGCCAGGAACCCGTACGCCGCGAGCATCAGCAGCTCGGCCCGCCCGCGCAGCCGGTGCGGCCCCGGCAGCAGACCTGCGCCCATCGTGAACCAGCCCATCGACAGCATCTGGAACGGCATCCACGGCCCGACCCCGCCGGTCAGCAGCGCCGACGCGAACATGCTGAGCGAGCCGAGCACGAACCCGAACCCGGGCCCGAGCACCCGCCCGCTCAGCACCATCAGGAAGAACATCGGCTCCAGGCCCGCCGTGCCGGCTCCGATCGGCCGCAGCGCGGCGCCGGCCGCGGCGAGCACCCCGAGCATCGCGACCGCCTTCGGGCCCATCCCGGACTCCGAGATCGTCGCCGCGACGACGGCCACGAGCAGCACGAGCAGCCCGGCGAACAGCCACGGGGCGTCCTGCGCGTGCGCGTTCACCTCCGACCCGGGGCCGGTGATCAGCGGCCAGCCGATCGCCACGAGCCCCACGGCGCCGACGAGCAGCAGAGCCGCCACCGAACGCGGCCCGAGCCGGACCGCCCGCACCTGCCGGTCGCCGCTCATGCCAGCGCCTCCCGCACCTGCGCGACCGTGAGCCACTCCTGCGGGGCGAGGATCTTCGCGACCTGCGGGGCGAACGACGGGGACGACACGACGATCTCCGGGGTCGGCCCGTCCGCGACGATCTCGCCGTCCGCGAGGATCGCCACCCGGTCGGTCAGCTCGGCCGCGAGCTCCACGTCGTGCGTCGCCATGAGCACGGCGTGCCCCGCGTCGGCGAGCCGCCGCAGGATGGTGACGAGCCGGGCCTTCGCCGCGTAGTCCAGACCCCGGGTCGGTTCGTCGAGCAGCAGCAGGGGAGGGGCGGCGGCCAGCACGATCGCCAGCGCGAGCGTGAGCCGCTGCCCCTCGGACAGGTCGCGCGGATGGGTGGCGTCGTCGATCCCGGGCAGCAGCTCGGTCAGCAGCGCACGACAGGTCCCGGGCTCGGCGCCCGCGTCCTGGTCGGCGGCGACGCACTCGGCCCCCACGGTGTCCGCGCACAACAGATCGCGCGGCTCCTGCGGTACGAGCCCCACCTTCCGGATCAGCTCACGCGGCTTGACCCGCCGAGGATCCACCCCGCCGACCCGCACGTCCCCCGCCCCGACCTTCACCATCCCGACGAGCGCCCCGAGCAGCGTGGACTTCCCGGCCCCGTTCCGCCCCATGAGCGCGACGACCTCACCCCCACGCACCTCCAGCTCCACCCACCGAAGCACCTCAACCCGCCCCCGCCGAACCCCCAGCTTCCGAACGGAGGCAGCGGGTTCCTGGGGCGCACGAGGTGCGCCTTCAGGGGCGCGGGACTGTGACACGTGCGGCTCCGCCGCGTGGCGCGACCGGCTCAGCCGAAGCCCGAGCCTCCCCGGCGCAGGCTGATCCAAGCGCCCCTGGGGCACGCGGAGCGTGCCTTCAGGGGCGCGGGGAACTGCGCGACCAGCCACGACGGCGCCGCGCCCGGAATCGGACCCCAGCCCGGCAAGACGCCCCCGCAACCCCGCAGCCGATCGCCGCGCATCCCGAACCGTGAGCGGCAAGGGCGACCACCCGGCCACCTTCCCCAACCCCACCACCGGAGGAAACACCGGAGACACGGCCATCACCGCCGCCGGATCCCCGACCAGCAAAGACTCCCCGCGCCCCCCGAGCAGCGCCACCTGATCCGCGTACTGCACCACCCGCTCCAACCGGTGCTCGGCCATGAGCACGGTCGTCCCGAGGTCATGCACGAGCCGCTGGAGGACGGACAGCACCTCCTCCGCCGCGGCCGGATCGAGCGCGGACGTCGGCTCGTCGAGCACCAGCACCCGCGGATGCGGAGTGAGTACGGACCCGATCGCGACCCGCTGCATCTGCCCGCCCGACAGCGTCGAGATCGGCCGGTCCCGCAGCTCGACGAGCCCCAGCAGATCGAGCGTCTCCTCGACCCGCCGCCGCATCACCGGCGCCGCGAGCCCCAGCGACTCCATCCCGTACGCCAGCTCGTCCTCGACGGTGTCGGTCACGAAGTGGGCGAGCGGATCCTGCCCCACCGTGCCGACGACATCGGCGAGCTCGCGCGGCTTGTGCGTACGGGTGTCGCGCCCGGCGACCGTGACCCGCCCCGCGAGCGTCCCCCCGGTGAAGTGCGGCACGAGCCCGCTGACCGCGCCGAGCAGGGTCGACTTGCCGACCCCGGAAGGACCGGCGAGCAGCATCAGCTCGCCTTCCGGCACGTGCAGCTCGACGTTCCGCAGCGTCGGCCCGGAGGCTCCTTCGTACGTCACCGAGACGTCCTCGAAGCGGATCATGACGAGGCCTCCACGGGTACGGCGGCGGACGGAACGGGATCGGTACGAGGGGCGGGCACGGGAGCGACGAACGCCGGGAGCAGCCCGACCAGCACGCCCGCCGCCGGCAGCAGGGGCAGTACGGGCATCGTCAGCGGCACCACGGACGGCTGCAGCGAGCCCGGATCCCGCACCCCGCTGACGATCATCACGGCCGCGGCGACGACCCCGGACGCGGCGACGAGCCAGGCCCGCACGCCCCACACATCGGGCCGGTACCGGGTCCGCACCGAGCGGAGCCCGCCCAGCCACAGCCCGCCGAGCGCGGCGGCGACCCCGCCGAGCAGCACCGGAAGCCCGTACCCGGCACCGGACGCGGCGAGCAGCCCGTACGTGCCGGCGCAGACGCCGATCAGCCCGCCGAGCGTCAGCACGGCCGTGGCCCGGCGCACCCCGCGCGGCACCTCGGCCGTCCGCCCGTAGCCGCGCGCGTCCATCGCGGCGGCCAGCGCCACGGACCGCTCCAGGGCCCCTTCGAGCACCGGGAGGCCGACCTGGAGCAGCCCGCGCAGCCCGCTGTCGGGGCGCCCGCGCAGCCGCCGCGCGGCCCGCAGCCGGCGCACGTCCGCGATCAGGTTCGGCGCGAACGTCATCGCCACGACGACCGCGACGCCCGCCTCGTACAGGGCGCCCGGCAGCGACTTCAGCAGCCGGGACGGGGACGCGAGGGCGTTCGCCGCGCCGACGCAGATCAGCAGCGTCGCCAGCTTCAGACCGTCGTACAGCGCGAAGGCGAGTCCCTCCGCGCTGACCCGGCCGCCGATCCGCACGCCCTGCGCCCAGTCCGGCAGCGGCACCTCCGGCAGCGTCACCAGCACGTGCGTGCCCGGAATCGGCGAACCGAGGACCACCGCGAAGACGAGCCGGATCCCGAGCACGGCGAGCCCCAGCTTCACGAACGCCCCGTACGAGTGCGCCCACGGCGCCTCCGTGCGGCGCGCCGCGACGACGTAACCGGCCACGCCGATCAGCAGCGCAAGCAGCAGCGGGTTCGTGGTGCGGGACGCGGCCGTGCCGAGGCCCAGCGCCCAGATCCACCAGGCGCCGGGATGCACGGAGTTGGCACGGTGGGCCCTCGGGGCCCGCAGGGTACGGCCGGAATCCATGGTGACGAGCCGCTCAGCCGCGGCGGCGCCGCGCCTGCCAGACGGCGCCGACCCCGAGCGCGGCGACGAGCACGACCGCGGTGATCACGCCGGCGGACGGCCCGTGCGCGCCGGAGGAACCGGTGGACTTCGGGGCGGCGTCCGCCGAGCTCGCCGGCTCGTCCGCACCGCTGCCGGACACCTGCTCGCCGCAGCCCGTCGACGGGTACCCGGCGATCGCGCACAGCAGCGCGTTGCTGTTGTAGCGCAGCGGCTCGGCGACGGAGGCGAGCGCGTCCGCCGTCGTCGCGTCCTCGTCCACCAGCGCGCAGGCCTGACGCGGCTGCGGCGGATGGTCCCCGGCGGACGGCGCGTCCTTCGCCGTGCCGAAGTCGATGACGAGCGCGATGCGCTTGCTGCCGTCCTTCGCGGGCGTGTCCGCGCAGATCGTGTCGAAGTCGGCGGCGCCGCGCGGCTGCGTGGCGTCGGCCGAGTCGGCGCTCACCGCGAACCGGAAGCCCTGCACGTCACCGTCCGACGGCCTCGTCTGCGAGGGACCCGTGGACGCGTACGACCACGCCTTGCCGTCCCGCTCCCAGAACGACCAGTACCGGTAGCCGGCGGCCTGGGCCGGGGCGACCGTCACCGCGAGCAGCGCGCCGAGCAGCGCGAGCACGAGGCCCGCGCATCTGCCGCGGGTCACAGCTGCTGCTTCTTGCGGCCGCTCAGCAGGAACCCGGCGCCGACGGCCGCGACGAACATCACGCCGACGATCCACCAGGTGCCGAACCCGCCCTTGTCGTCGTCCTTCTTCTTCTCGTCGGACGCGCTGTCGCCGGACTTCGCGGAGGCGGGCGCGGGACCCGTCTCGTTCAGGGCGCTCACGAGGTCGGTGCCGCCGAAGTCGCGCGGGTCGTTGCCCGTGGCGTGCGCGGCGAAGATCAGCTGGGCGTAGGCGGCGGGCCCGGACTGCTTCGCCCAGTCACCCGCGTTCTTCTCCAGCCAGGCGTACGGGTCCTTCGTGTACTTGACGCCCTCCGCGGCGGCGACGGCGGCCACCGCGTCGGCCGTGTTGCCGAAGTCGGGCTGGTCCTCGGCGCCGGCCAGCTGCGACTTCAGGTACTCGTGGGTGTTCAGCTGGTTCTGCAGGTACACGGCGCCGTTGTGCGCGAGGTCCGCGGGCTTCTCGCCCCCCTCGCAGGTGTACGCGTCGGGGGCGTCGCCCTTGCCGGGCGCGAACCCGGAGCCGAGCGCACCGAGGACCGAGGCGGCCGTCGCGTCGGCGTTCGCCGCGAGCTTGCCCTTCTTGTCGGGCTGGTAGGCGAACGCGCCGCCGTCCTTGCCCGCGGAGCAGGGCAGGGCGAGCGAGGCGAGGGCGTCGATCCCGGACTTGCCGGGGCCCGACTTCACGTCGGCGGGCTTCTCACCGGCGGCGGCGAGCGCGCCGAGCACGACGGAGGTGGAGTTCGCGTCGCTGGCGCCGCCGGGGTTGTAGCCCCAGCCGCCGTCGCCGTTCTGGTTCTTCTTCAGCCAGTCGACGCCCTTCGCGACCTCGCCGTCCCGGCCCCCGACCGCGACGAGGGCCTGCACGGCGGCGGCCGTGCTGTTGCTGTCGACGACCGTCTTCTTGTCGCAGGCCTTGCCCGGCTCGGCACGGAACGCGGCGAAGCCGCCGTTCTCGCACTGCTGCCCGGCCAGCCAGTCCACGGCCTTCGCGGCGGGCTTCACGCCCACGGTGTCCTGCGCGACGAAGGCCAGCGACTGCCGCCACACGCCGTCGTACGTCGGGTCGCCCTTGCCGTACAGGCCCGAGGGCGTGACGACCTTCGGCGAGGGGGAGGCACCGTCCGCGACGGCGGCCGGCGCGGCGGCCGCGCCGATCACGACGGTCGCGGCGACGAGCGCGGCGCTGCGGCGAATGTTCATGGTGGGGCGGGTGCCTCTCCCTGCGGGGGGCCGGGAGGCGCGGCACGCGTCGGCGCCGGGCGGCTCCGGCTCCGTATGCCTCGACGGTTCCGAGCCGATCACTACGGGCGTGAGGCATTCCGGCTCTACGGCTGCGGGTCAGCGCCGGACTCCCACCGGCTTCCCCTCACACACGCACAATGACGACCCCCCTACCTTACCGGCCGGTCCTGGAGCGCTCCCCGCCCCCTGGGGCGCACGGAGTGCGCCTTCAGGGGCGCGGGGAACGGCGCGAGCAACCACGACGCTGCTGCAGTCGGCAACGAACCCGAAAGGGGCAGACGCGTCACCGAATATCGACGGGCCCGTCATCGTTCCGCTCACCCGAACCCCGATACGGCTCCACATCCGACCCCACAGGCTCACCGCCGAGGTTCTTCCGCACCGAGTCGAGAATGGTGAGCCCCTGCCCGACCAGGCCGGCGGCGATCTCCCCGAGCCCGTCGGCCCCGTTCAGCACGTTCACGTTGGCCCCGGCCAGGCCGGCCGACGCCTCCTTCACGATCTGCGGCAACTGATCGATGAGCATCCGGTCCAGCGCGACCCGGTCGTAGGACGCCGCCGCCTCCGCCTGGATCTTCATGCGCTCGGCCTCGGCGAGGGCCAGCACCCGGATCCGCTCCGCGTCCGCCTGCGCCGGCTTCACGACCTCGGCGATCAGCTGCTTCTCCCGCAGCTCGGCCTGCTTCAGCGCCAGCTCGGTCTGCGCGGCGAGCACCTCCTGCTGGGCGTGCGCCATCGCGAGCGGCCCCGCCTGGTCGGCGTGCGCCTTGGCCCGGTCGACCTCGGCGTTGTACTCGGCCTGCACGACCGCGGTCTGCCGCGCGTACTCGGCCTGCTTGCGCGCCGCCGCCTGCTCCGCCTCGGCGGCGGCCTGCGTGGCCTGCGCCTGGGCGATCTGCGCCTGGCGCTGGATGGCCGCCTTGTGGGGCCGGGACATGGCCTCGATGTACCCGGTGTTGCCGTCGTCGATGGACTGGATCTGCAGCGAGTCGACGTGCAGCCCGATCTTCGCCATCTCGGACTTCGACGTGTCGAGGACCTCGGTGGCGAGCTTCTGCCGCTCGGTGACGATCTCCTCGACGGTCATCGAGCCGATGATGGAGCGCAGGTGACCGGCGAAGATCCGCCCGGTGAGGACGGACATCTGCTCCTGGTCGGACAGGAAGCGCTGACCGGCGTTGACGATCGACTCGTGGTCGTTGCCGACCTTGAAGGCGATGACGGCCCGGACGGTCAGCGCGATGCCCTGTTTGGTCACGCACTTCTCGACGACCTCGGACTCCATCATCGCGAGCGAGAGGAAGCGGGTCTTGCGGAACACGGGCAGGACGAACTTCCCGTGCCCGGTGACGACGCGGAACGGCGCTCCCCCAAGTCCCCGCCTGCCGCCCGAGATCAGCATCGCCTCGTCGGGTGCGGGAACGCGATAACCGAACATGCTCACGTCTCCTTAGCGGGCGTCGCCGGTGCCGTCGCCGAGCAACGGATCGGTCCAGGCGATGACTTCGACCTGCCGGGTGCCGCGGGACTCGATGACCAGCACGGTCGAACCCTGCTCCAGCGGAGCCTCCGACCATGCGAGGAACGTCTCGGTCCCGCCCCTGACGCGCACCAGCACCTCGCCGGGGCCCGCGGGCCCCCGGGTGCCGATGAGCAGTCTCCCCGTACAGCCGACCACGGCCTCGTCCGGCGCCATCGGCGGCCGCCCCCTTGTCGTTCCGGCTCGTGAGAGCCCTGAGAGCCAGACCATACGCCCGCCCGGACCCCCCGAACCATCACCGGGCGGCAAAGACCGCCGCCGCGTCGCCGTCCCCGTCAACCCGTCGCCACGTATGTCACCGGATCGCTGCCCTGGACCGTTTCCACGTGTCCCAGTTTCACCAGTCGGCGCAGGTGGGCCTCGGCCTCGGAGACCGCGATGTTGCGGGAGCCGTAGGGGATGTCGGCCCAGGGGCGGTTCCACTCCATGCGTTCGGCGAGCTGCCACGGGGTGAGCGGGGCGGCGAGGAGGGCGCGCAGGTCGGCGAGGCGGGCCTCGTGGTGTTCGAGGAGTTCGGCGACGCGGGCGGGGGCGTCGGTGAACGGGTGCTGGTGCGCGGGCAGGACCTCGGCCGGGCCCAGGGCGCCGATCAGTTCGAGCGAGGCCAGGTAGTCGCCCAGGGGGTCCGTGACGGTGGCGTCGTCGGGGTCCTCGTAGAGACCGATGTGGGGGGTGATGCCGGGCAGGACGTGGTCGCCGGAGAACAGGCGGCCCCGGCCCGGGAGTTGGAGGGGGTGGTCCTCCTCCAGGTGGAGGCAGACGTGGCCGGGGGTGTGGCCGGGGGTCCAGATGGCGCGCAGCCGGCGGCCGGGCAGGTCGAGGATGTCGCCGGGGGTGATCGTGCGGTCGGGCAGCGCGGGGTCCAGGCCCGGCAGCTTGCGGGGGCGGCCCGCGTCCCGGGCCGCGATCAGCGGGGCCACGTGCGCCTCGGGCGCCCCGGCGGCCACCAGCTTCGCCGCCATGTACGCGTACCAGCGCGAGGGCGGGTTCTCCCGGGTGCGGCGCACGACCGCCGCGTCCGCCTCGTGCATCGCGATCCACGCGCCCGACGCGTCGCGCACCTTCGCCGACAGGCCGTGGTGGTCCGGGTGGTGATGGGTGATCAGGACTCCGGTGATGTCCTGGACGTCGGTGCCGCAGGCGGTCAGGCCGGTGGCCAGGGTGTCCCAGGACTCGGGGTCGTCCCAGCCGGTGTCGATCAGGACCGGGCCCGTGTCGGTGTCCAGGAGGTGGACGAGGGTGTGGCCGAGCGGGTTGTCGGGGATCGGGACGCGGATGCTGTGCACACCGCCGCCGTGGTCGGTCACCTGCGTCATGGCTCCGCCTCTCCGCCGCGATCACCACGATCGCCGCCACGGGGCACTGTAGGGAACACCTAGAACTTGTTTCAATGGTCGCCCCGGCAAACCGGTTCCGCCGCCCTCCTCACCCTTCCGCATCGGAACTAGAACTGGTATCAGTTCTGAAACACGGTTCTGAAACACCGTCAGAAAGCGAACACGCCTCACGGAAGCGGAAGTCGCCATGCCCGAGCTCGTGGAACACGGACAGCTGTTCATCGGCGGGGAGTTGACCGATCCCCTCGGCAAGGACGTCATCGAGGTCGTCTCCCCGCACACCGGCGAGGTCTTCGGGCGGGTGCCGCACGCCGCGCCCGCCGACGTCGACCGCGCCGTGGCCACCGCCCGCCGCGCCTTCGACGAGGGCCCCTGGCCCCGCATGACCCTCGACGAGCGCATCGAGGTCGTCGGCCGCATCAAGGACGCCATCGCCGTCCGCCACGAGGAGATCGCCAAGGTCATCTCCCAGGAGAACGGCTCCCCCTACTCCTGGTCCGTCCTCGCACAGGCCCTCGGCGCGATGATGGTCTGGGACAGCGCCATCAACGTCGCCCGCGGCTTCACCTACGAGGAGACCCGCGACGGCGCCCTCGGCAAGCTGCTCGTCCGGCGCGAGCCCGTCGGGGTCGTCGCCGCCGTCGTCCCCTGGAACGTCCCGCAGTTCGTCGCCGCCGCCAAGCTCGCGCCCGCGCTGCTCGCCGGCTGCACCGTCGTCCTCAAGCCCTCGCCCGAGTCGCCGCTCGACGCGTACCTGCTCGGCGAGATCGCGAAGGAGGCGGGGCTCCCCGAGGGCGTCCTGTCCATCCTGCCCGCCGACCGCGAGGTCAGCGAGTACCTCGTCGGGCATCCCGGCATCGACAAGATCTCCTTCACCGGATCGGTCGCGGCCGGCAAGCGCGTGATGGAGGTGGCCTCACGCCATCTCACCCGCGTGACCCTGGAGTTGGGCGGCAAGTCCGCCGCCGTCGTCCTGCCGGACGCCGACCTGGAGTCCACCGTGGCCGGGGTCGTCCCCGCCGCCTGGATGAACAACGGGCAGGCCTGCGTCGCCCAGACCCGCATCCTGCTGCCCCGCTCCCGCTACGACGAGTTCGCCGAGGCCTTCACCGCCGCCGCGTCCGCCCTCGTCGTCGGCGACCCGCTCGACCCGGCCACCCAGGTCGGTCCGCTCGTCGCCAAGCGCCAGCAGCAGCGCAGCCTCGACTACATCCGCATCGGACAGGACGAGGGCGCCAAGATCCTCACCGGCGGCGGAGTCCCGAAGGGCCACGAGCGGGGCGCGTACGTCGAGCCGACCCTCTTCGGCGACGTCCACAACGGCATGCGCATCGCCCGCGAGGAGATCTTCGGCCCGGTCATCTGCCTGCTCCCGTACGGGGACGAGGACGAGGCCGTGAAGATCGCGAACGACTCCGACTACGGGCTCAGCGGCAGCGTCTGGACCGCCGACGTCGCCCACGGCATCGACGTCGCCCGGCAGGTGCGGACCGGCACGTACAACGTCAACACGTTCAGCCTCGACATGCTCGGGCCGTTCGGCGGCTACAAGAACAGCGGCCTCGGGCGGGAGTTCGGGCCCGAGGGGTTCGGGGCGTACCTCGAACACAAGATGATCCATCTGCCGGCCGGCTGGGAGGGCTGAGTCTTGGGTGACCGGTGGCATGTGGAGGTCGACCGCGGGGTCTGCATCGGGTCCGGGATGTGCGTGAACCACGCGCCCGGGGCCTTCCGGCTGGACTCGGCGCGGCAGTCCCGGCCGATCGAGGGCGACGTCGACGCGGGGGAGGCGGTGCTCGCGGCCGCGGAAGGGTGCCCCGTCGAGGCGATCTCGCTGGCGCTGACCGACTCGGGGGAGGTCGTGTTCCCGCCGGAGGAGTAGGCGCCCCGCGCCCCCGTCACGGGGCGCTCCGGCCCTCCTCGGTGAGATCGATGAGGCGGCAGACCGTCTCGATGTCGATCTTCACCTGGGCGATCGAGGCCCGGCCCGACAGCCAGGTGATCAGGGCCGAGTGCCAGGTGTGCTCGATGACCCGGACCGCCGAGAGCTGCTCGGGGGTCGGGTCGTCGAGGCCCATCGCGTCCAGGATGATCGCCGTCGTCTGGCGCGACACCTGGTCGACCTCGGGGCTGACGCTGCGGTCCGCGAAGGTCAGCGCCCGCACCATCGCGTCGGCCAGATGCGGCTCCCGCTGCAACGCGCGGAACGCCCGCATCAGGGTGTCGGCGACCCGCTCGGCGGGGGTGTCCGAGGAGGGCGGGCGCTTGCGGACCGTCGTGTGCATGTGCTGGAGCTGGTCCTGCATCGTCGCGACCAGCAGATGGACCTTGCTCGGGAAGTACCGGTACAGCGTGCCGAGGGCCACCTGCGAGGACTCGGCGACCTCACGCATCTGCACCGCGTCGAACCCGCCGCGCGCCGCCAGCTGCGCACTCGCGTGCAGGATGCGACGGCGCCTGGCCTCCTGGCGCTCGGTGAGCGCGGGAGTGCCGTGCGTGCTGGTTCTCGCGTCCGGAGCTGTCATCTGTCCGCTTCCGTCGTGGCCGTGGCGTGAATCACCTGATCCACCGGTCACAGCGTGGCTACCTGCCGGTAGATTCGGTGCTGCTTGAACGATCAAGTCTGAAACTTGTTCTAGATTAGCGTCCCCACGTAGTGTCGGCGGTCCCCAGGGGGCAGGCCGGGATGTCCACGGGCAAGCAGGAGAGAAGGGTGGCCTGGAGTGACCGCGGAGTCGTTGCGCATCGCTCTCCTCACGTACAAGGGCAACCCGTTCTGCGGTGGCCAGGGCGTGTACGTACGACATCTCTCCCGTGAGCTGGCCCGCCTCGGCCACCGCGTCGAGGTCATCGGCTCCCAGCCCTACCCCGTCCTCGACGAGGGCGAGGACCTGGACGGGCTGAGCCTCACCGAACTGCCCAGCCTGGACCTCTACCGCAGCCCCGACCCGTTCCGCACGCCGAAGCGCGACGAGTACCGCGACTGGGTGGACGCGCTCGAGGTCGGCACCATGTGGACCGGCGGCTTCCCCGAGCCGCTCACCTTCTCGCTGCGCGCCCGCCGCCATCTGCGGGCCCGCCGCGGCGACTTCGACGTCGTCCACGACAACCAGACACTCGGCTACGGCCTGCTCGGCGACCTCGGCGCCCCGCTCGTCAGCACCATCCACCACCCCATCACCGTCGACCGGCAGCTCGAACTCGACGCCGCCGCCGACTGGAAGCGCCGCATGTCGGTGCGCCGCTGGTACGCGTTCACCCGCATGCAGAAGCGCGTCGCCCGCAAACTGCCCTCCGTGCTCACCGTGTCCGGCACCTCGCGGGACGAGATCGTCGAGCACCTCGGCGTGCGCCCCGGCCGCATCCGCGTCGTCCACATCGGCGCCGACACCGACCTCTTCTCGCCGAACCCGGCGATCGCCGAGGTCCCCGGCCGCATCGTCACCACCTCCAGCGCCGACGTCCCCCTCAAGGGCCTCGTGTACCTCGTCGAGGCCCTCGCCAAGGTCCGGGCCGAGCAGCCCGACGCGCACCTCGTCGTCGTCGGCAAGCGCGCCGAGGACGGGCCCGTCGCCCAGGCAATCGAACGGTACGGCCTCGAAGGCGCCGTCGAGTTCGTCAAGGGCATCAGCGACCAGGAGCTCGTCGACCTCGTCCGCTCCGCCCAGGTCGCCTGCGTGCCCTCCCTCTACGAAGGCTTCTCGCTGCCCGCCGCCGAGGCCATGGCCACCGGCACCCCGCTCGTCGCCACCACCGGCGGCGCCATCCCCGAGGTCGCCGGACCCGACGGGGAGACCTGCCTCGCCGTGCCGACCGGCGACGCCGGCGCCCTGGCCGCCGCGCTCACCCGACTGCTCGACGACCCCGCGCTGCGCACCCGGCTCGGCGCCGCGGGCCGCACCCGGGTCCTCGACCGGTTCACCTGGGCGCGGGCCGCGCAGGGCACCGCCGAGCTCTACCGGGAGTCGATGGACGCGGCGCCCCCGCGCCCCGCCGCCGACGGCTCCGTACGACCGCGTTCGCAAGCGCACGCACAAGCGCACCAGGAAACCCCCCAGGAAAGCAGGGCCACGTGCTGACCGTCGACTTCACCCGTTTCCCGCTCGCCGCGGGCGACCGCGTCCTCGATCTCGGGTGCGGGGCCGGACGGCATGCCTTCGAGTGCTACCGGCGCGGGGCCCAGGTCGTCGCCCTCGACCAGAACGCGGAGGAGATCGCCGAGGTCGCCAAGTGGTTCGCCGCCATGAAGGAGGCCGGCGAGGCCCCGGCCGGCGCCACCGCCACCGCGATGGAGGGCGACGCACTCGCGCTGCCGTTCCCCGACGAGTCCTTCGACGTCGTCATCATCAGCGAGGTCATGGAGCACATCCCCGACGACAAGGGCGTGCTCGCCGAGATGGTGCGCGTCCTCAAGCCGGGCGGCCGCATCGCCGTCACCGTGCCGCGCTACGGGCCGGAGAAGGTCTGCTGGGCGCTGTCCGACGAGTACCACGAGGTCGAGGGCGGCCACATCCGCATCTACAAGGCCGACGAACTCCTCGGCAAGATGCGCGAGGCCGGCCTCAAGCCGTACGGCACCCACCACGCGCACGCGCTGCACTCGCCCTACTGGTGGCTCAAGTGCGCCTTCGGCGTCGACAACGACAAGGCGCTGCCCGTGAAGGCGTACCACAAGCTCCTGGTCTGGGACATCATGAAGAAGCCCGCCCTGACCCGGGTCGCCGAGCAGCTGCTCAACCCCGTCGTCGGCAAGAGCTTCGTCGCCTACGCCACCAAGCCGCACCTGCCCGCCGCCGACGCCGAGGCCACTGCGTGAGCAGCCCCGAGCGGACCGAACTCCTGGTCCTGGACGGTGTGCTGACGGCCGATCAGGCGCGGCAGACCGTGCGCGGGATCCTCGACGTGCAGCGGCCGGACGGGGCCATACCGTGGTTCCGCCGGCACCACCTCGACCCGTGGGACCACACCGAGGCCGCCATGGCCCTCGACGTGGCCGGCGAGCACGAGGCCGCCGAGCGCGCCTACGAGTGGCTCGCCCGGCACCAGAACGCGGACGGGTCCTGGTGCGCCGCCTACCACGACGGCGACGCGGACGACATCACCGACCGCGGACGCGAGTCCAACTTCGTCGCCTACATCGCGGTCGGCGTCTGGCACCACTACCTGTCCACCGGCGACGACACGTTCCTCGACCGCATGTGGCCGGCCGTGTGCGCCGCCGTCGAGTGGGTGCTGCGGCTGCAGCAGCCCGGCGGGCAGATCGGCTGGAAGCGCGAGGACGACGGCACGGCGGTGAACGACGCGCTGCTGACCGGCAGTTCGTCCGTCCACCACGCGCTGCGCTGCGCGCTCGCCATCGCCGAGCAGCGCGAAGAGGCGCAGCCGGACTGGGAGTTGGCGGTCGGCGCGCTGCGGCACGCCATCCGGCGGCATCCCGAGCGCTTCCTCGACAAGAGCCGGTACTCGATGGACTGGTACTACCCGGTGCTCGGCGGGGCCCTGCGCGGTGACGAGGCGGCGGCCCGGATCGCCGGGGACTGGGAGAAGTTCGTCGTGCCCGGGCTCGGGGTGCGGTGCGTCGTCCCGAACCCGTGGGTCACCGGGGGCGAGAGCGCGGAGCTGGCGCTCGCGCTCTGGGCCGTCGGTCAGTCCGACCGGGCGCTCACCATCCTCCAGGACATCCAGCATCTGCGGGATCCGCGGACGGGGTTGTACTGGACGGGGTACGTCTTCGAGGACCGGGCGATCTGGCCCGAGGAGTTGACGTCCTGGACCGCGGGGTCCGTGCTGCTGGCTGTCGCCGCGCTCGGGGGCGACGAGGCGACCTGCGCCGTCTTCGGCGGCGAGTCCCTCCCCAACGGGGTCGAGCCCCGGTGCTGCCCCGCCTAGGCGCCGCCTCGCCGTAGCCGCCCCCGTCGCGGCTTCCCGTGCCCCCTTTACGGTGCGCGGCCTCGCGGTCGCCGGGCGGCGGCTGCTCCGCTGTGGTGTGCGTGCGGTTGCGCCAGGTCGGGCTTGTTCGCGTCCCGCCTGTTCCGCCGTCGTGGGCTGGTGTCGCCGTGCTGCCTGTTCTGTCGTCTCCGGCGGTGTCGTCGCGCTGCCTGTTCCCCCCGTCGTGGGGTGTCGTCGTGCTGCCTGTTCCCCCCCGTCGTGGGGTGTCGTCGTGCTGCCTGTTCCACCGTCGTGGGCTGTGTTGCCGTGCTGCCTGTTCTGCCGTTTCCGGTTGTGTTGCCGTGCTGCCCGTTCCGTCGTCTCCGGCTGTGTCGTCGTGTGGCTGACGGCTCGTCGTGGCTGGTCGCGCAGTTCCCCGCGCCCCTGACGGGGCACGTCTGCCGCGGCGTTCAGCCGGCCCCTGCCGCCCGGCGCCTCTTCCTTTGCCCGCCCCCTTCTCCCACCCACCCGCCCCCTCCGGGGGCGTCGGCCCGGCGCCTGGCCTCGGGTACGGGTTCTTGTCGTCTTGGGTGGGGGCGGTGCTGCGGCCTGGGGCGCGGGCTGCCGCGCGCTGCGGGGGCATTGCCCCGGCCCCTCTCCCGCCCCGCCCGCCCCCTCTGGGGGCGTCGGCCTGGCGTCCGGCTTCGGTACAGGTTGCTGTCGTCCTGGGTGGGGGCGGGGGTGCGGCCTGGGTCGCGGGTGCGGGCTGCCTCGTCCTGCGTGGCCGTTGCCCCAGCCCTTCTCCCACCCCCACCCGCCCCCGCCGGGGGCGACTTGGCCCGGCGCCCGGCCCTGGGCAGTACACCCGCCCCCGGGTACGACGCCGTCGTAGGGGCTGAGGATCGTCGCCGGTTACAGCGCCGTCGTGGCTGGTCGCGCAGTTCCCCGCGCCCCTTACGGGGCGTATCTACCGCCGCCCTGATCGCGCCCGCGCGGCGCAGCCGCACGTCGACACAGTCCCGCGCCCCCGTGCCGGGCCGACGCCCCCGGAGGGGGCGGGTGGGTGGGAGAAGGGGCGAGCCGTGGGCATGGGCACGGGCACGGGCGCGGGTGGGGGGTACGGGTTCGGGACCCCGGCGCTGGGGGCCCCGTTCGTTGGGTTCGGGCTGCCGGACCGTCACCGTGGGAACCGAGGAGCGTCGCCGACTGCCGTGCTGTCGTGGCTGGTTGCGCCCACGTGGTGGAGGCGCGCCCCCGTGCCGGGCCGACGCCCCCGGAGGGGGCGGGTGGGTGGGAGGTGGCCTGGGCGTTGGAGGTGCGGGTACGGGGCATCCCGTGCCGGGTGCGCGATCGGTCGGCCTCGGCTCCAGCGCCGCCGCCGTCGGGCCCGAACACCGTCGCCGGCTACAGCGCCCACGCGGCGGAGCCGCATGTCGATAGAGCCCCGCGCCCCTGACGGGGCGTACCTGCCACCGGCCTGATCGTGCCCACGCGGCGGAGCTGCACATCGAACCCCGCGACCGGAGCCGCAGATCGAAGCAGCCCGCCCCACGCCCGGGACGGTCACCGTGGGTGAGGTCGAGTGGCGGGGGGCGGGATCGCGGGGGAGGGTGCTGGGAGGGGGATCGGCTTGGAGGTGTGCGTGGTCGGGAAGTCTCTTTCGGCGCGACGGGGAATCATCGCCCTGATGTTGTGCGGCGCACTGCTCGTGGGCGGTACCGCCTGCGCCGGCGGCAACGGCAGTACCGAGGCCGTGGCCAGGCCGGCGGCGGCCAGCAGCAGCCCCGCGGTCGAGCGCCAGAAGCTCGCCAAGACCCGGTTCGTGGCCAACGCGGGCCTCGCCGCGGGCGCCACGTACCAGTGGATCGTGAAGCCGTGGAAGGCCGGGAAGTTCAAGAAGGGCGCGAAGGGCCGGAAGTTCGCCCTCGTCAAGGCGGGCCTCGCGGGCGCGTTCACGTACAACCGGCTCAAGGCCGCGCAGCGCAACGCCAAGGGCGACCCGACGCTCGCGAAGGCGGTCGCGCCGCTGACCGCCGGGATCGACAAGCTGAAGGACCTGCCGAAGCAGCTGCGCAAGGGCGACGGCGTCGACTCGGTCTCCGGTTCGTTCGACGACATCATCAACGGCGTCAAGGACGCCGGGAAGAGCGCCGGCGCCGAGGTGAAGGACAAGGTCCCCTCGGCGAAGGAACTCGCCAACGGGTCCTAGACGGCGGCTAGTTCAGCTCGGCCAGGACGCGGAGCGTCTCGGGGTCCGGTGACAGGATCAGCAGATCCGTCACCGGGCCCTTGCGCCACAGCTCAAGACGTTCGGCGATCCGCTCGCGCGGCCCGACGAGGGAGATCTCGTCGGCGAACGCGTCCGGCACGGCCAGCACCGCCTCCTCGCGCCGCCCGGCGGCGAACAGTTCCTGGATGTGCCGCGCCTCGGCCTCGTACCCCATGCGTGCCATGAGGTCGGCGTGGAAGTTGCGGGTCGCGTGCCCCATGCCGCCGATGTAGAAGCCGAGCATGGCCTTGACCGGCAGCAGCCCCTCGGCGACGTCGTCGCAGACCTTGGCACGGGCCATGGGCGCGATCATGAAGTTCTCGGGGAGGTCGGTCAGGGACGCCTCGTAGACGTCGGTGCGGGTCGGGGACCAGTACAGGGGGAGCCAGCCGTCCGCGACGCGGGTGGTCTGCGCGATGTTCTTGGGGCCCTCGGCGCCGAGCAGGATCGGCAGATCGGCGCGCAGCGGGTGCGTGATCGGCTTGAGGGCCTTGCCGAGGCCGGTGCCGTCCTCGCCCCGGTAGGGATGCTGGTGGAAGCGCCCGTCGACCTCGACGGGTCCTTCGCGGCGCAGCACCTGCCGTACGGCGTCCACGTACTCGCGGGTCGCGGTGAGCGGCGAGCGCGGGAACGGACGACCGTACCAGCCCTCCACCACCTGCGGCCCGGACAGGCCGAGACCCAGCATCATGCGGCCACCGGAGAGATGGTCGAGGGTGAGGGCGTGCATCGCCGTCGTCGTGGGGGAGCGGGCCGCCATCTGCGCGATCGCCGTGCCGAGGCGGATGCGGGTGGTGTGCGCGGCGAGCCAGGTGAGCGGGGTGAACGCGTCGCTGCCCCAGGACTCGGCCGTCCACACGGAGTCGTAGCCGAGCCCCTCCGCCTCCTGGACGAGCCCGACATGGCGGGGGTCGGGGCCGCGCCCCCAGTAACCGAGTGCGATTCCGAGGCGCATCTGCCCGCTCCCTCCGCCGCCCGTCATTCACGATCTGACGGTACGTCAGTTCAGCTGTCGCCGGGTGACTGTACGCGAAAGGCCTCCCGCCCGGAAGTACGGGCGGGAGGCCTTTCGGCGAACAGGGTCCGGATCAGCCGCGCTGGATCCCGGACGTGTCCTGCAGGACGCCGCGACGGCCGTCCTGCGTCTGGGCGATCAGACCCGGGCCGCGCTGCTCGACGGCCAAGTACCAGGTGCCCGGCGCCAGTTCGGCGATCGGCGACGGCGAACCGTCCTCCGCGTACAGCGGGCGCGGCACCGGCACGGCGAACCAGAACGGGGAGAAGTCCCCGGCCGGCTGACCGCCCTGCGCGGGCTGCGCGGCCTGCGGCGCCGGAGCGGCCGCCTGCGGCTGCGGCTGACCTCCGTAGGGCTGGCCCGGACCGGGCTGACCCTGCTGCGCGCCGTAGGGCTGCCCCGGCTGCTGCTGGGCGCCGGGGTAGCCGTAGCCGCCCTGCGGCTGCTGGCCGCCGTAGGGCTGCGGCTGCACGGGACGCGGGGCGCCGACGAGCGGGGCCTTCAGCGCGGGGACGAGCGAACCGGCGACGGCGCCGCCCGCGAGGGCGAGCGAGGCGATGAGGCCGATGATCAGGCCGGCGCCCGCGTCGAGGTTGTCACTGACGTCGATGAGCGTCCACAGCATCGTCCAGGCCGTCAGGACGGCGAAGCCGGTGCCGACCATGCCGAGGTCCAGACCCAGCACCTTGCGCGGCTGCGGCTGGGCCCGGTTGAAGACGATGAGAGCTGCGCCGATCACTCCGCCCATGAACGTGCCCAGGCCGTAGCCCAGGTTGTCCCAGGCGTTGGGGCCGTCGATGTTCGCCGACGCCGAGCCACCGAAATTCGAGCCCGAGTAGGAGTAGAACTCGAGGAACGAGGCGATGAACAGCAACACCGCTGCTCCGATCACCACGCCGTCGCCTCGAGTGAGGGAGCGGATATTCACTTCAGGGTCCTTCGTAAGTCGTCCGGTCGCCCGGTCAAGTCGTCCGGTCATCGGTGGAGGCGACGCAAGGCGCAGGGGTGGCCCCACATCGTAGGGACACTATCGTCCGCGAGCTGGAGGTGTCTGCCGGGTTCCACAGCGTGACCTCTACCTGCGCAGGAAACTCACGATTCCCGCCGAGATGCCCTGGGCCGCCTTCTGGCGCCAGGAGCCGGACATGAGCTTGCCCGCGTCCTGCGAGTCCCTCATGTTGCCGCATTCGATGAAGACCTTGGGCACGGTCGACAGGTTGAGTCCGCCCAGGTCGCTGCGGGTGTCGAGGCCGGTGTGGCCCCCCACGTAGTTCGACGGGCCCATGCCCGTGAACTGCACGAACTTGCCCACGATGCGTTCGCCGAGGTCCTTCGACGGGCCCACGATCGGGCGGGTGTCGGCGGCGCCCGCGTGCACGGATGCGGGAAGGATCACATGGAATCCGCGGTTGCCCTCGGCGGAGCCGTCCGCGTGCACGGAGACCACGGCGTCGGCGTGCGCCGCGTTCCCGATCTGCGCCCGCTCGGTCACGCACGGGCCCCAGGCGCGGTCCCCGTCCTGTGTGAACTTCACGGTCGCGCCCTGCTGTTCGAGGATCGTCCGCGCCCTGCGGGCGACATCCAGGGTGAACCGGGCCTCCGTGTACCCCGAGTTGGTGGACGTGCCCGTGGTGTCGCACTCCTTCGAGCCGTTGCCCACGTTCACGCTCTGGTTGATATCGGACGGGTGCGAGAAGTTTCCCGGATTGTGACCCGGGTCGATCACGACGACCTTGCCCTTGAGGGGGCCGGTGCCGCCGCCGGCGGGCTTGTGGGGCTTCTTCGACGCGGAGGCGGAGGCGGACGCGGGAGCGGACTTCGAGGGGGACTGCGACGGCTTGCGCGAAGCCTCCTCCTGCGACGGGGTCGGTGTCGCGCTCGACGAGGCGCCCGGCGCGGGCAGCACCTTCGGCGGCTCGCTCTCCCCGGGGCCGCTCACCACCTGCCACACCATCCAGCCCGCCAGGGCCGTCGGCACCAGTGCGGCGAGCGCGACGAGCACGGGGCGGCCACCGAAGCGACGGCCCTCCCTCGGGGCATCGCTCCGGTAGAACTCGTCGAAGTCATCGGGGTCCGGGCCTACGTACGACACGCCCCCGACCCTAACCGTGCCCTCAGATTCCCGTGCCCGTTCGGCGCAGGACGCGCAGGGAGTCGCACACCGAGACCTCGGTGAACGCGCCGGACTCCAGAGCCCTGAGGTACACGCGGTACGGGGCCTGGCCGGTCCACTCGTCGTGCTTGACGGGGAACACGTCGTGGATGAGCAGCAGCCCGCCCTCGGCGACGTGCGGCGCCCAGCCCTCGTAGTCCGCGGTGGCGTGCTCGTCGGTGTGGCCGCCGTCGATGAAGACGAGGCCGAGCTTCCCGCCCCACGCCTGCGCGACCCGCGGCGACTTCCCGACCAGCGCGACGACGTGGTCCTCCAGGCCCGCCGCGTGCAGCGTGCGCCGGAACGTCGGCAGGGTGTCCATCAGACCGACGACCGGGTCGACGGTCTCCGGGTCGTGGTACTCCCAGCCCGGCTGCTGCTCCTCGCTGCCGCGGTGGTGGTCGACCGTGAGGGCGCTCACGCCGGCCGCGCGGGCGGCGTCGGCGAGCAGGATCGTCGAACGCCCGCAGTACGTGCCGACCTCCAGGAGCGGCAGCCCGAGCGCACCGGCCTCGACGGCGGCCGCGTACAGCGCGAGCCCCTCGTCGAGCGGCATGAACCCCTTGGCGCCCTCGAAGGCGGCGAGGACGTCGGCGGCGGGACGTGCGCTTGTGGTGGTCATGCCGCCCATGCTGCCCCAAGCGCCTACGTGCACCCGCACCGGGGGCGCGGGCCCGCCCGCTCTCCGGCTCCGCCGCGCCCGGCGATGACGGTGGGTCGGCCGGTGGTACGCGGCACCGGGGCCCGGCACAGCACGAATCAGCGGCTCCGCCGCGTGGGCGCGATCGAGGTGGGGGTGGATGTGCCCCGTAAGGGGCGCGGGGCTGTGTCCATATGCGGCTCCGCCGCGTGGGCGCGATCAAGGTGGGGGTAGGTGTGCGCCGTAAGGGGCGCGGGGAACTGCGCGACCAGCCACGACGGCGCTGTAGTCGGCGATGATGCTCGGCCCCTACGGCGGCGGCGCTGGAGCCGAGGCCGACCTATGGACGCACCCGGCGCCGGGGTGCCGCCTGCCCGACGCCCCTGGAGGGGGCGGGTGGTGGGATTTGGGGGCGGGCCAAGGGGGGAGGCGCCGGGGGCGTTGTTCATCCGGCTCCGGATACGGCATCCACCGTAGGGGCGCACGCCGTCGCCGGTTGCAGCGCCGTCGTGGCTGGTCGCGCAGTTCCCCGCGCCCCTTACGGGGCGCGCTGGGTGCTGCCCGAGGCCGGGTGGCGGGGCCGGTCGTGCGGCCCCGTCACCCGGGGGGCGTCAGCGGACCTGTTCCGTGAGGGGGGTCAGGGAGAGGTCCAGGGCGACCGGGCGCGGGTCGCCGTGGTGGGTGGCGGAGGAGGCGTGCGGGGCGTGGCCGGACGCGGTCACGGCGAGGACGTAGGCACCGCCGTCCGGGACCGACAGGGAGTAGCCGCCGTCCGCGTCCGTGAGGGCCGCCCCCGCCTGCCGGCCACGCCGGTCGATCAGGGTGACCTTGGCGCGGGACAGCGGGGCCCCGGCCGGATCGAGGACCCGCCCGCGGAACGCCGCGAGGGCCTCCTCGGCGCGAGCCAGACCCGCGTCCTCCTCGCTGCTGGCCCGCAGCTGCACCGCCGCGGCGCGCCGCCCCGGCAGGAACAGGGCGAGCACCACACCGCCCACCACCGCACCGGTCGCGATGAGGAACGAGACGCGGAAGCCGTGCATCGTCGGGATCGCGACGCCGCCGACGTGGTCCGCGGTGTTGGCGAGGACCATGCCGATGACGGCCGAGGACACCGAGGTGCCGATGGAGCGCATCAGGGTGTTCAGACCGTTGGCCGCGCCCGTCTCGGACGGGTCGACCGCGCCGATGATCAGCGCCGGGAGGGAGGAGTAGGCGAGGCCGATGCCCGCGCCGATCACGACCGAGATGATGATGGTCTGCCAGGCCGCGCTCATCAGGCCGAGCCCGGCCCCGTAGCCGACGGCGATGATCAGCATGCCGAGGATCAGCGTGATCTTCGGGCCGAAGCGGGCCGAGAGGCGGGCGTACACCGGAGCGGTCAGCATCATGGTCAGGCCCAGCGGCGCCACGCACAGACCCGCGACGACCATGGACTGGCCGAGGCCGTACCCGGTGGCGGTGGGCAGCTGCAGCAGCTGGGGCAGGACCAGGGAGATCGCGTAGAACGCGACGCCGACCATGATCGAGGCGAGGTTGGTGAGCAGCACCTCGCGGCGGGCGCTGGTGCGCAGGTCGACCAGCGGGGCCTTGCGGCGCAGCTCCATGACGCCCCAGCCGACGAGCACGACGAGGGCCGCGGCGAACAGGGTGAGGGTCGTCCCCGAGCCCCAGCCCCAGTCGCTGCCCTTGGTGATCGGCAGGAGCAGCAGGACCAGACCGGCGGAGAGGCCGAGGGCGCCCGCGAGGTCGAAGCGGCCGGGGGCGCGCAGCGGGCTCTCCGGCACGAAGGCGAGGGTCAGCGCGATCGCGACGACGCCGAGACCGGCCGCGCCGAAGAAGAGGGCGTGCCAGTCGGCGTGCTGGGCGACGAGCGCGGCCAGCGGCAGCGCGAGTCCGCCGCCGACGCCGATCGAGGAGGACATCAGGGCCATCGCCGAGCCGAGCTTCTCCGGCGGCAGCATGTCGCGCATCAGGCCGATGCCGAGCGGGATGGCGCCCATGGCGAAGCCCTGGAGGGCGCGCCCCGCGATCATCACGAGCAGGTTGTCGGTGAAACCGCAGATCAGCGAGCCGACGACCATGACGGCGAGGCTGGCGAGCAGCATCCGCCGCTTGCCCGCGAGGTCACCGAGGCGCCCCATGATCGGGGTGGAGACGGCGCCGGCGAGCAGGGTGGCGGTCAGGACCCAGGTGGCGTCGGAGGGTGCGGTGTCCAGCAGCGTCGGCAGGTCCTTGATGACCGGGACGAGCAGGGTCTGCATGACGGCGACGACGATGCCGGTGAAGGCGAGGACGGGGACGACGCCGCCGGTGCGGCGGGACGAGGTCGTCGGTAGGGACATGAAGGAGGGCCTCCGGAGGCGGTCTCGGTCGAGATGCGGGGCTGCTGTTTTCAAGGCGGCGGGGTGGCGGACCGGATGTCACGCGAGCGCGTCACGCACACCGCTGTGCGTGACGCTTGCGTGTATCCCGAACCCGTTTCCTCGGGCGACTATTCCGACGATCGTCGTACGAGCCGGAAGCTTGACCTTTTCATTACGTCCCTCGCGTCCGCCCGCCCCCGGTCCCGCCCGCCGGGATTTCTGACGCAACGTCAGATGTGGTCTTCCGCTCTACTGGAACGTGTTCTACCGTGCGCCGCATGGGCATCGCCATCACGCAGGAACAGCGGGAACTCGCGGACTCCGTACGCGGCTGGATCGCACGCGCAGTACCGCCCGACGAGGTGCGCAAACTGCTTGACGCCCCGGCCGCCCCGGGCGTCCGGCCGCCGCACTGGGACGGCCTCGCCGCCCAGGGCCTGCTCGGCCTGCACCTGCCCGAGGACCGCGGCGGCGGAGGCGGCACCCTGCTCGACCTCGCCGTGGCCGTCGAGGAGGCCGGCCGGGCCGCGCTGCCCGGCCCCTTCCTCGGCAGCGCCCTCGCGGTCGAGGTGCTGCGCCGGGCCGGGGTGTACGAGCTCGCGGGCGCGCTGGCCGCCGGGGAGCGGATCGGCGCCGTCGCCTTCGGCCCCGGCGGACTCACCGCCGTCACCGGACCCGACGGACTCGTCCTGGACGGCGCCGCGCCGCCCGTCCTCACCGGCGCCGACGCCGACCTCCTCGTCCTCGCCGCCGAGACCGCCGACGGCACCGTGTGGCTCGCCGTCGACACCGCCACCCCCGGGCTCACCGTGCGCGCCCACGACAGCGCCGACCCGACCCGGCCCACCGCCGAGATCACCGCGAGCGGCGCCGCCGTCCCCGCCGACCGCGTCCTCGCCGTCGACGCCGGGCTCGTCCGCGACCTCGCGGCCGTGCTGCTCGCCGCCGACGCGTGCGGCGGCGCCGCCTGGGCGCTGGCCACCGCCGCCGAACACGCCAAGGTGCGCGAACAGTTCGGGCGGCCCATCGGCCAGTTCCAGGGCGTCAAGCACCTGTGCGCCGACATGCTCGTGCGCGTCGAACAGGCCTGCGCGCTGGTGTGGGACGCGGCCCGCGCCCTGGGTGAGGAGCACACCGCCCCGGAGGCCGCGGCCCTCGTCGCCGCGCTCGCCGCCGGGACCGCCCTCGACACCGCGTACACCTGCGCCAAGGACTGCATCCAGATCCTCGGCGGCACCGGCTTCACCTGGGAACACGACGTCCACCTCTACCTGCGCCGCGCCGTCGTCGCCCGGCAGCTGCTCGGCGCCGGCGACGCCCACCGGCTGCGCGCCGTCCGCCTCGCCGAGACCGGCGCCCGCCGCGAACTCCGCCTCGAACTGCCCCCCGAGGCCCAGGCCCACCGCGACAGCGCCCGCGAAGCGCTCGCCCCCGCCCGCGGACTCGACCCGCGCGCCGCCCGCCACGCCCTCGCCCCCACCGGATACGCCGCCCCGCACCTCCCGCCCCCGTACGGACTCGGCGCCGGACCCCTCCAGCAGCTCGCCGTGCAGCAGGAGCTGGCCGCCGCCGGGATCAAGGTGAGCGACCTCGGCATCGCCACCTGGGTCGTCCCCTCGCTCCTCTCCCACGGCACCCAGGAGCAGCGCGACCGCTACCTCCCCGCGACCCTGCGCGGAGAACTCCTGTGGTGCCAGCTGTTCTCCGAACCCGGCGCCGGATCCGACCTCGCGTCCCTGCGCACCCGCGCCGAGCGGCTGCCCGACGGGCGCTGGCGGATCAACGGGCAGAAGGTGTGGACGAGCGCCGCCCAGTGGGCCGACCACGGCATCCTGCTGGCCCGCACCGACCCCGACGCCCCCAAGCACAAGGGGCTCACGTACTTCCTCGTCGACATGAAGAACACGGAGGGCATCGACGTCCGCCCGCTGCGCGAGATCACCGGCGACGCCCTCTTCAACGAGGTGTACTTCGACGACGCCGTCCTGCCCGCCGACGCGGTGGTCGGCGAGGTCGACGACGGCTGGCGGGTCGCCCGGCACACCCTGGGCAACGAACGCGTCCACATGGCCGACCAGTTGACCTTCGACACCGGACTGGAGGCCCTCCTCGCGCGGGCCGGCGATCTCGACGGCTCCTACCGGGCCCGGATCGGCTCGCTCGCCGCCCAGGCCCACGCGCTCGCCTGCATCGGGCTGCGCACGACGCTCCAGCAGGTCGCGGGGGAGGGGCCCGGCCCCGGCGCCTCCGTCCGCAAACTCGTCCAGACCCCGCACCAGCAGCAGGTCGCCGAACTGGCCCTCGAACTCCTCGGCCCCGCAGGCGCGTTGCGCGAGGGGCCCGGGCAGCGGGCCCTGCACGGCTTCCTGATGTCCCGCTGCCTCACGATCGCGGGCGGCACGACACAGGTGCAGCTCAACGTGGTGGCGGAACGGATCCTGGGCCTGCCCCGCGACTGAGGTCCTGGGCGCCGGCGGCGAACACCTCCCGTATCGCCGCCAGGTCCACCGGCCGCTCGTAGTAGTCCTGCGCCCAGTCGCGGAACGCCTCCGGGGTGCCGTCGACGAGCAGGCGGAGCAGCCAGGCCGCGCCGTCGGAGCCCGGCGCGCCCTCCGGGAAGGTGATGTCGCCCGTGTGCCAGCGGGAGTCGCCGGTCTCGCGCCAGATGCAGGCGGTCACGAGCGGGATGTGCTCGTCGCGGAACGCGGGCTCGTCCACGTACGGCCGGAAGACGTCCGGGACGGAGTCGAGCACGCCCGGCCACGGCCCCTCGTCGTCGGTCGTGTACGGGCTCATCCACGACTCGTGGTCGAACACCCGGATGTAGACGCCAGCCGGCGAGAAGACCACCGCGGCGTCGTCGCCCGACCCGTCGACCACGAGGAACACGTCCTCCCCGGCGCCGCCCCAGCCGGTCTCGTACGCGTGGTAGCTGTACTCGCCGGACGGGTTGACCAGGGCCTCCGCCGCCGCGACGGCGCGGCAGCGGGCGCGGAGGGCCGGGATGTCGGGCAGCCGGCGGGCCACATCAGGTGCGTTCATGAGGAGATTTGAGCACGGGCCTGTGACAGTGCCGTCTCCGTCTCCGTCTCCGTCGCCGTCGCCTCCGACGGTGTCCGCGTGCGGCCGCGCAGGACCGTGACCGCGACGAGGACCGCGCCGAGCAGCAGTGCCGCGCACAGGGTCAGGCCCAGCGCGTAGCCCGCGTCGAGGGACGCGATGCTGCGGGAGGCGCCGGTGCGGTGTTCGGCGGCGGTGCCGAGTGCGGCCAGGCCGAGCGAGGCGCCGATCTGGCGGGAGCTGTTGAGCAGGCCCGAGGCGGTGCCGGTCTCGCCGGGCGCGACGCCGGCCGTCGCGAGCGAGACCACGGGGGCGAGGCAGAGCCCGAAGCCGGTTCCGGCCGCGAGCGACGGGCCGAGCACGTCGCCCAGGTAGGTGCCGCCCGGGCTGATCTGCCCGAACCAGGCGAACCCGGCGGCGGTCAGCAGCCCGCCGGCGATGAGGACGGTGCGGGGCGCGTGCCGGTAGCCGAGCTTCACGGCGAGCACCGAGCCGGCGATCACGCCGAGCGCGAACGGGACGAACATGACGCCGGTCCGCGCCGGGCTCGCCCCCAGCACGTGCTGGAGGTGGAGCGAGGCGAAGTAGAACGCGGCGGCCATCGCGGCGCCGACCAGCAGGTTGAAGGCGTTCGCCCCGGCGACCGACGGGTTCCTGAACAGGCCCGGCCGGACGAGGGGTTCGCGCCGTGTGGTCCGCTCGACCTGGACGAAGGCGGCCAGGAGCAGCGCGGCGACGGCGAGGGTGGTGAGCGTGACCGCCGAGGTCCAGCCGTACGTGTCCGTGCGCACGACCCCGAAGACCAGCAGGGCCGTGCCGCCCGTGGCCAGGACCGCACCGAGCACGTCGGGGCGCTCGCCGCGCTCGGCGGGCCGGGCCAGCGGGATGCCGCGCCGGGCGAGCAGCAGGGCGGTCGCGGCCATCGGCACGTTCACGAACATCACCCAGCGCCAGCCCGCGTACTGCGTGAGCAGGCCGCCGGCCAGGACGCCGAGCGCGCCCCCGGCGGCGTTCATCGCGCTCCACACGCCGAAGGCCCGCACCCGGGCGCGGCCCGACGGGTAGGCCTCGGTCAGCAGGGCGAGCGCGGCCGGAGCGAGCAGGGCGGCCCCCACTCCCTGGGCCGCGCGGGCGGCGACGAGTTGGGCCGGGTCCTGGGCGAATCCCCCGGCGAGCGAGGCGAGTCCGAACAGAGCGAGGCCGGTCAGGAGGGTGCGGCCGCGGCCGTGACGGTCGGCCGCCTTGCCGCCCAGCAGGAGCAGGCCACCGAAGGTGAGGGCGTAGGCGTGGATCACCCAGGTCAGGCCGGAGGGGCTGAAGCCCAGGCCCGTGGCGATGCGGGGGAGCCCCACGTTCACCACCGACAGATCGAGCGACACCATGAACTGCACGACCGCCACGACGGCGAGCGTCCACCCCGGATTCCTGGCCGAACTCCTCTGTTCCCACGTGCTGTCGAGCATGACGGAGCCTCCGTCCGTAGAACACCATCCGACTTTCGGAACGCGTTCCTAAAGTAGCGCGCGAGCGTACGGCTGTCGACCGGACCCGTCGCTCCGACAGCCGCCCGGCGGCCGGAGCGGGGCATGATGGCCCCATGTCCGCAACGCCCGCGCCCGAGACACCCGCAACCGCCCCGCGAGGGGCCCGAACGGGCCGCCCCCGTGTCACCTCGCGCGAGCAGATCGTCGCGGCGGCCCGCCGGCTCATCGACGAGGACGGCTGGGAGAAGCTCTCCATGCGCCGGCTCGCCGCGGAGCTCGGCATCGGCGCGACGACCCTCTACCACCACATCGAGGGCAAGGACGACCTGCTCGTCCTCCTGCTCAACCACTACGTCGAGCGGATCGAGCGCCCGCCTCTGCCGGAGGACCCGCGCGAGCGCGTCGTCGCGGCAGCCGCCGCGATGCACGACGCGCTCGCGGCCTGGCCCTGGGCCGCGGAGATCCTCACCGCCGACGGCTTCATCGGCCTGCTCGACGAGTCCGCGCTCTGGATGGTCGAGGCCGTCCTCGCCGCCGCCCAGGACCACGGCTGCACCCCGGACCGTTCCGTCGAGATCTTCCGGCACCTCTGGTACTACACGGTCGGCGAGATCCTCGTCCGCGCCCACTCCCCGCACCGCCGCGCCGACCGCACCCCGGCCGCCTTCCGCGAGACCTTCGACGCCGGCCGGGTCCCGCACCTCGCCGCCGTCGCCCCCCGCTGGGCCGCCCTCTCCGCCCGCGACACGTACCCCGAGGGGCTGCGGACCTTCGTCGACGGACTGCTCGGCCCGGCCGGAGGCTGAGCGGTCCGGGCCGTCAGGCCGCGGGGCGCCGGAAGGCGACCTCCGGGTTCGCCGCCGTGGGGCCGTCGAGCAGCGGGGCGGACCTGCCCCGCAGCTGGAGGTCGAAGAAGGCGGCGACGTACGCGCTGGTGATCTGCCAACTGCGCGTGCCCGACAGCGGCACCGACGGGTCCGGCAGCCCGAGCCGCTCCGCCACGTAGGGCAGGTCGGTGAACGTGTAGTGGCCGGAGCCGGTCACCGTCAGCCACCGCTTCCAGCCGCCGAGGCGGGTCCAGGCGGCGGGCCAGTCCGTGCCCGGTGAGCCCGGGGCGTGGGTGTCCGCGGTGCCCATCATCAGGAACGGGCGCCGGCCGAGCCCGGCACCCGGCTCGGGCAGGTAGAAGTCGCCGTCCAGGTTCACCCCCGCCCGCACCCGGTCGTCGGCGGCCATCGTCGCCGCCGCGGACGCGCCCCCGATCGAGTGCCCGGCGGCCCCGACCCGCCGGAAGTCGATCATGCGGGACACGGCGCCCGCCCGGTGCGGATCCGCCAGTTCGTCGAGCACGAAGGACAGATCGGCGGCCCGGTTCCGTACGGCGGCCGCCCGCGCCACCGGGTCGTTGTCGACCGGCTCGCACGCCGCGCACGGCAGGACGCGGTGCCCCGGGTACTCCGTGCCGACCGACTCGTACGCGTGGTCCACCGTCGCGACGACGTAGCCGCGACTGGCGAGCTCGTCGGCGAGCGAGGTCAGCGTGGTGCGCGGCATCGAGAAGCCGGGCGAGAGCAGGACCAGCGGGAAGCGCCCCGGCGCGGGCGCCGCCGACCGGTACGCGTGCGTGCGCGTCCCCGCGACCGTCTCGGCCCGCACCAGACCGCCGAGACCGCGCGCCGCCAGCAGGAGCCGGGCCTCGTCGACGGTCATGTACGGCGCCGCCGCGCCCTCGGCGGCGCGGGCCGGGTAGGACAGGGACACCATCAGCTCCCGGCCCCGCGCCGTCGGCACCCAGAGGTCCTGACGACTGCGGTCGACGAGATGCAGCGTGCGGCGCCCCACCGGGTGCGCGCCGCCGGGAACCGGCAGTTCCGGTACGGCGGCGTCCGGCGCCGGGGCGGACGCGCGGACCCCGGGCGACGGGGACGGAGACGGGGACGGGGGCGTGGCCGCGGTCGCGGCGGCCGGGAGAAGCGGCACGGACAGGGCGAGGGCGAGGGCCACGGTCACGGCGGACCGGCGCGAACTAGTCGTCATGCAGGGGAAGATAGGCCCCGTGGTAGGGCCGGGTCGTCGGCGCACGGTGGGACCTCCGCGTAGTACCACGGGCCGACCACCGTCGCCCGGGCGGCACCCCGGGCCCACGGGCGGCGGCACCGGCCGGGCCGTATCGTCGCACCCGTGGAGCTCAGACACCTCACCGGATTCGTCGCCGTCGCCGAGGAACTGCACTTCGGGCGGGCCGCCGAGCGGCTGCACATCGCCCAGTCACCGCTGAGCCAGCAGATCCGGCTGCTGGAGCGGGACCTCGGGGTGCGGCTCTTCGAGCGGACCACCCGGACCGTGCGGCTCACCTCCGCCGGGCAGGCACTCGTGGAACCGGCCCGGCGGCTGCTCGCCGACGCCGCCGCCCTGCGCCGCACCGTCCGCGCCGCCCAGCACGGCGAGACCGGCCGGGTCACCGTCGGCTTCGGCGGCGCCAGCGCCTACGCCGCGCTGCCCGCCCTGACCCGTGCCGTGAACGCAGAACTCCCCGGCGTCGAACTGGTCCTGGAGGGCCAGATCTTCACCGGCGAGGCACTCGCCCGGCTCACCGACGGCACCATCGACCTCGGCGTCGCCGCCCTGCCCGTACGCCGCGGCATCACCGCCCGCGTCGTCCGCGCCGAGCCCCTCGTCTGCGCCCTGCCCGAGGACCACCGGCTCGCCGCCCGGGACGGGGTGACCTTCGCCGACCTCGCCGACGAGCGCGTCGTCACCTTCCCCGTCGCCCGCGGCTCCGCCGTGCGCGAGGCCATGGTGCAGGGCTGCCACGACGCCGGGTTCGCCCCGCGCATCGCGCAGGAGGCCCCGGACTCGTACAACCTGCTCGCCCTGGTCGGCGCCGGGGTCGGGGTCGCCGTCGTCGTCGGCTCCGCGCGCTCGATCCATCTGGAGCACGTCGTCTTCCGGCCGCTGGTCGGCCCGGGCGTGCCCGTCCTGCCGATCGCGCTCGCCTGGCGCACCGGCAACGACAGCGCCGCCCTCGCCGCCGTCCTGGAGATCGCCGAGCGCGTGCTCCCGACCCCGGCGGATTATGTGGCGTAGCGGCACACTGCGGTCCGGAATCGGTCTTGGACAGCACTTAATCCCCGGGGCAGAGTGAACGCCATGCCCGATCCGCAGCCGCAGCAGCCCCAGACGCAGGTACGGCAGCCCGCCGCGCCGCTCGCCGGGATCAAGGTCGTCGACCTGTCCAAGATCCTCGCCGGGCCGTACGCCACCATGTCCCTCGCCGACCTCGGCGCCGACGTGACCAAGGTCGAGCACCCCGAGGGCGGCGACCCGACCCGCCGCTGGGGCCCGCCGTTCCAGGGCGAGGACGCCACCTACTACCTCGCCGCGAACCGCAACAAGCGCTCCGTCACCCTCGACCTCAAGTCGGCGGACGGGCAGGCGGCCGTGCACCGGATGCTCGCCGACGCCGACGTCCTCGTCGAGAACTTCCGCCCCGGCAGCAGCCTCGCCCGCCTCTTCGACTACCGCGAACTCACCGCCCGCCACCCGCGCCTGGTCGTCCTGCACATCTCCGCCTTCGGCGAGAGCGGCCCGCTGCGCGACGAACCCGGCTACGACATGGTCGCCCAGGCCGCCGCCGGCCTCATGTCCCTCACCGGCGAGACGGACGGCCCGCCCGTCAAGGCGGGCTTCGCGATGGGCGACCTCGGCGCCGCCCTCTTCGGCCTGATCGGCGTCACCTCCGCCCTCGTGGAGCGCGCCCGCACCGGACGCGGCCAGTACGTCACGACGTCTCTGTACGAGACCCAGCTCGCCCTGCACGCCAACTGGGCCACCGCCCACTTCGCCACGGGGGAGCGGCCGACCCGGCTCGGCTCCGGGCACCCGAGCCTCGTCCCGTACCAGGCGTACGAGGCGTCCGACGGGCACTTCGTGATCGCCGTCGGCAACGACGCGCTGTTCCGCCGCCTGGGCGAGGCGCTCGGTCTGGACGCGCTCGCCGACGACCCGCGCTACGCGACGAACGCCGCCCGCGTCGTCAACCGGGCCGAACTCAACGAGCAGTTGGGCCGCGCGCTGAAGGGTGACACCGTCGCCGGCTGGTGCGAGCGGCTCAAGGCGGCGGGCGTGCCCGTCGCGCCCATCCGGCACCTCGACGAGGTGTACGCCTGCCCGCAGACCGAGGCGCTCGGCATGGTCCAGGAGGTGGACCATCCCACCGCCGGGCGCTTGCGCCAGGTCGCATTCCCTGTGAGTTTCGACGGCGTACGCCCCGCCGTACGCACCGCACCGCCCCTGCTCGGCCAGCACGACGACGACCGCAACCAGCTTTGACCAGCCGTCACCAGCCGTCACCGGCCTTCACCATCCGTCACCAGTCTTCACCAGCCGTCACCCGCAAGGAGTCTGAGACCCTCATGCCGTTCCCCGCACTCGACCCCGTCGACCCGCTGAACCTCGAAGCCCTCCTCACCGACGAGGAGCGCGCCGTGCGCGACACCGTGCGCCAGTACCTCGACGACAAGGTCGAACCGCACATCGCCGAGTGGTTCGAGAGCGGCGAGATGCCCACGCTGCCCGAACTCGCCCGCGAGTTCGGCAAGATGGGGCTGCTCGGCATGCACCTGGAGGGCTACGGCTGCGCCGGCATGTCGGCCCGCGCGTACGGCATCGCCTGCCGGGAGCTGGAGGCCACCGACTCCGGGCTGCGCTCCTTCGTCTCCGTGCAGGGCTCCCTCGCCATGTTCGCCATCCACCGCTTCGGCTCGGAGGAGCAGAAGCAGGAGTGGCTGCCGCGGATGGCCTCCGGCGAGGCCATCGGCTGCTTCGGACTGACCGAGCCCGACCACGGTTCGGACCCGGCGTCCATGACGACGCGGGCCCGGCGCGACGGGGACGACTGGATCCTCGACGGCCGCAAGATGTGGATCACGAACGGGTCGGTGGCCGCCGTCGCCGTCGTCTGGGCGCGGACGGAGGACGGGGTCCGCGGTTTCGTCGTGCCGACGGACTCGCCCGGCTTCTCCGCGCCGCTCATCAAGCACAAGATGTCGCTGCGGGCGTCGGTGACCAGTGAGCTGGTCCTGGACGGGGTACGGCTGCCGGCCTCCGCGCAACTGCCCGGGGCGCGGGGTGTCGGTGCGCCGCTGACCTGCCTGAACGAGGCCCGGTACGGCATCGTGTGGGGGGTCACCGGCGCGGCCCGTTCGGCCTGGCAGTCGGCGCGCGACTACGCCCTCCAGCGGGAGCAGTTCGGCAAGCCGATCGCCGCGTTCCAGCTCACGCAGCAGAAGCTCGTCGACATGGCGCTCGAACTCCACAAGGCGACGCTCACCGCGCTGCACCTCTCCGCGCTGAAGGACTCGGACGCCGGCGTCCACCCGGCCCAGATCAGCTTCGGCAAGCTGAACAACGTCCGCGAGGCCATCGAGATCTGCCGCACCGCCCGTACGATCCTCGGCGCCAACGGAATCTCGCTCGAGTACCCCGTGATCCGCCACGCCAACAACCTCGAATCGGTCCTCACCTACGAAGGCACCACGGAGATGCACACCCTGTCCCTGGGCCAGGCCCTGACGGGCCACGCCGCCTTCCGCTGACCGGGCCCTGCCCCCGCCGGGTCCGAGCGGGGGCCACCCACACCCCACCCTGGCCCCCGCCGGGCCGTCCCGCCCAGGGCCCTCCCGGGTCCCACCTCCCGCGCCCGGGACCTTCCGCCTCCGGCGCCTTCCGTCTTGGGCGCCTCCCGCCTCCGGCGCGGGGAGCCTCTCCCATAGCCCGGCCCCTGCTCCCACCCACCCGCCCCCTCTGGGGGCGTCGGCCCGGCGCCCGGCCTCGGGCAACACGCTGGCCCCCGGCGTGCGTTCTGGTTGCGCCGCCTTGGGCCGTCCGAATGCCGTCGGCGGATGCGGCGCCGTCGTGGCTGGTCGCGCAGTTCCCCGCGCCCCTGACGGGGCGCACCTGCGCCCGCCTTCCGCCCCATGAGCAGTACTCGGCGCCGGGTGCCGCCCATCGCCGGCCCCTGCTCCCACCCACCCGCCCCCTCCGGGGGCGTCGGCCCGGCGCCCGGCCTCGGGCAACACGCAGGCCCCCGGCGTGCGTTCTGGTTGCGCCGCCTTGGGCCGTCCGGATGCCGTCGGCGGATGCGGCGCCGTCGTGGCTGGTCGCGCAGTTCCCCGCGCCCCTGACGGGGCGCACTTGCCCTGGCGCCTCTCCCTGCGACTTGGAGCCTCTTCCCACCCGACCCGGCGTCTCTCTCGTGGCCTGCCCCCTTCTCCCACCACCCGCCCCCTCCGGGGGCGTCGGGCCCGGCGCCCGGCCTCAAGCAGTGCGCCCAGCCCTGGGCGCGCGTTCTGGTCGACCTAGTCTTAGGCAGTCTGCCGCCTGGGGCGGCACGGGTGGGCAAGGCGGCACCCCGGTGCCGGGTGCGCGTTCCAGTGGCCTCGGCTACTGGCCCCGCCGTAGGGCCCGAACGCCGTCGGCGGATACAGCGCCGTCGTGGCTGGTCGCGCGCACGTGGCGGAGCCGCATGTCGATACAGTCCCGCGCCCCTGCCGGGGCGCACCTGCCCTCGCCTTGATTGCGCTCACGCGGCGGAGCCGCATGTGGACACGGTCCCGTGCCCCCCTGACGGGGTATGCCGACCCCGCCCTGATCGTTGCCGGCGGCACAGCCCCGTGACCCTCGCGGGGTACATCTACGCCCGCCGTGATCGCTCCCGGTGGCGGAGCCGCTGATTCGTCCTGTTGCCGCGCCCCGGTGCCGGGCCGACGCCCCCGGCGGGGGCGGGTGGGTGGGAGCGGGGCTGGGCCGATGGGTAGCGCCCGGCGCCGAGTGCGGCCCCGTGGTCAGCCCCGGCTGCTACGACCCGCCGCAGGGCTCGAACATCGTCGCCGGCTGCAGCGCCGTCGTGGCTGGTCGCGTGCACGTGGCGGAGCCGCATGCCGATACAGCCCCGCGCCCTTGACGGGGCGCATCTGCCCTCACCTTGATCGCGCCCGCGCTGCGGAGGCGCCGATCGATCCAGTGCCGCGCCCCGGTGCCGGGCCGACGCCCCCGGAGGGGGCGGGTGGGTGGGATCGGGGCGCGGGAAAGGCGCGGGCATGGGCGTACCGTGCCGCTCCGCGGAGGAGCATCGTGCGGCTCCGCATAGGCGTACCGTGCCGCCCTGCATGGGCGTACCGTGCCGCCCCGCATGGGCGTACCGTGCCGCCCCGCATGGGCGCACCGTCCAGCTCCGCACGGGCGCACCGTGCCGCTCCGCACAGGCGCACCGTCCCGCACTGCAGAGGAACAGAATCGTGCCCCCGGCAGGAGGCCGCGGCGCTCGCGGGTGCGGGCCCCTTCACATGGCGGGCTCGGGGTGTCAGTATCTGACGGTCCGTCAGGTACTGGTAGTCCGGAGGGAACCGTAGCCATGAAGGCGTACATAGTCGGCGTCGGTATGACCAAGTTCGAGAAGCCGGAGAGTCGCGACTGGCAGTACTGGGACATGGCGAAGGAGGCGGGGGAGGCCGCGCTCGCCGATGCCGGGGTCGCGTACGAGGACGTGCGGCAGGTGCCCGTCGGGTACTGCTTCCAGGCGTCGACGGCCGGCCAACGGGCCGTCTACGAACTCGGGTTGACCGGCGTCCCGGTCTACAACGTCAACAACAACTGCGCGACGGGATCGAGCGCCCTGATGCTCGCCCGCCAGTTCGTCGAGAGCGGCGTCGACGACTGCGTCCTCGCCCTCGGCTTCGAGAAGATGCAGCGCGGGGCGCTGGGCGGAGGGGCCGACGGCGGGGACTTCAAGACCTCGCCGGTCGCCCGTCACTACGGCATCATGGCCGCCCGCCACGGCTTCGAGATGAGCCCGCCCACCGCCCAGATCTTCGGCGACGCGGCCCGCGAGCACATGGAGAAGTACGGCACGACGGCCGCCCAGCTCGCCGCCGTCGGCGCCAAGAACCACCGCCACTCGGTGAACAACCCCTACGCCCAGTTCCAGGACGCGTACACCGTCGACGAGGTCCTCGCCGCGAAGACGATCCACCAGCCGCTCACCAAGCTCCAGTGCTCCCCGACCTCGGACGGCGCCGCCGCGGCCGTCGTCGTCTCCGAACGCTTCGTCGAGGAGCGGGACCTCGGCGACCAGGCCGTCGAGATCACCGCGCAGGCCATGACCACCGACACCGAGGAGTCCTTCGCGTCCGGCTCCTGCATCGACGTCGTCGGTCAGCCGATGTCCCGCGAGGCCGCCCGCCAGGTCTACGCCGCCTCCGGCCTCGGCCCCGAGGACCTCGACGTCATCGAGCTCCACGACTGCTTCTCCATCAACGAACTCCTCACCTACGAGGCCCTCGGCCTGTGCGCCCCCGGCGAGTCCGGCAAGCTCGTCGAGTCCGGCGCCACGACGTACGGCGGCCGCTGGGTGGTCAACCCGTCGGGCGGACTGATCTCCAAGGGCCACCCGCTCGGCGCCACCGGCATCGCCCAGGCCGCCGAACTCACCTGGCAGCTGCGCGGCACCGCCGGAGCCCGCCAGGTCGAGGGCGCGCGCGTCGGACTCGCCCACAACATCGGCCTCGGCGGCGCCGCGGTCGTCACCCTCCTGCGCCGCCCCTGACCCGCGGCAGGCCTCAGGCCGTCCCGGGCCACTCGTCGGCGAGGGCCGCCATCAGCACCGCGTCCCGCCAACGCCCGTCCCACCGCTCGGCCTGCCGGCGTACGCCCTCGACGAGAAAACCGGCCTTCGCGTACACATGCAGGGCCCGCTCGTTGTCCGCGTACGCCTCCAGCTGGATCCGGTGCAGCCCGGCCGACTCGAACCCGTACCGGACGACGAGCCGCAGGGCCTCCGAGCCGAGCCCGCGGCCCCGGCCGCGCGCCCCGATCGCGGTACGGAACGTGGCGCAGCGGTGCTCCGGTTCCCACTCGTTGAGGACGACCTCGCCGACCAGCTCGCCCGTCGCGCGATCGGTCACGGCCAGGTCGAGCCGGTCGGTCTGCGCGGCCCGCGAGCCGTACCAGGCGCGCAGCCGCTCCAGCGTGAACGTGCCGCCGCCCGTGAACCGTTCGACCTCCGGGTCGGTGATGACCCCGGCCATCACGACCGCGTCCTCCTCGGTGAACGGGCGCAGCAACACCTTCTCGCCGGTCAGCACGGGCTTGTGGGTGAAGGCGGTCTCCGCGGGAGTCGTCATCCGGCGCATTCTGGCCGAGGCGACGCGGGCCCGGCCACAGAATGACGACCGACCCCGCGCGCCGGGCTCAGTCGTCCAGCTCGCACTCGAGGTCCTCGCGCAGCTCCTCCAGGCGCGTCTCCCAGAAGTCGGAGAACTCCGGGCCCTGCCGCAACCGGTCGAGCACCGCGGCCAGTTCGTCCAGGCCGTCCAGTGCCGCCTGCGGCTCCGCGTCCTCGAACTTCCGCCGGTACAGGACGACCACCCCGAGCGCGACCAGGAACTCGGGGAGCGAGTCCGCCGCGTAGCCGCCGTAGCCCGCCGCGTGGTCCCAGCCGTCCGGGTCGTACACCTCCACGGTGCCGCTGTCACCGGACACCATGAGGTGCAGCACCCCCCAACCGGTGCCGATGCAGTACGAGTAGCGGCTCGGCGGCGAGTCATCGTCCGGGGTGCGCTCGCCGAACAGCTCGCCCGGGTCCGCCTCCCACATGCCCTCGTCGGTGAGCTTCGCCGAGTCGTAGTCGACGGCGTCGAGCCGCACCGCCGGGACGCCGACCTCGGTGAGGAAGGCCCGGGTCGGCTCGTGGGTCAGCGCGGCGGGCAGGTCGGCGGGGGAGGGGCGCCACAGGCTGCCCGCGCCGAAGCAGGACTCCAGCCAGGCGGCGCCGGGCTTCCCGGCGGCCAGTTCGGAGAGTTCGGGGAGTTCGGAGAGTTCGGTGGTGGAGATCACCGGGACACCCTAAGGACACGCACGTCAGGACCGGGACCTAGGTCCCGGGACGTATGACCGGTGGCCCATGCCAGGTGCACCGAAATCCTGATGTACGGGGCGTCGGCGGCCTGGGACCATGACACTCATGCTGCGAACGCCCGCCGGCTCCACCGGCTCCGAGACCGAGATACGCGCGGCCAGGCCCGCCCCGCCCGCCTGGCTGGTCGTGGCCGTGGCCTGTGCCGGACAGTTCCTCGTCGTCCTCGACGTGTCCGTCGTGAACGTCGCCCTCCCGTCCATGCGCGCCGACCTCGGGCTCAGCGCCGGCGGTCTGCAATGGGTCGTCAACGCGTACTCGATCGCCTTCGCCGGATTCATGCTGCTCGGCGGCCGGGCCGGCGACCTCTACGGGCGCAAGCGGATGTTCCTCGTCGGGCTCGGCCTGTTCACGCTGGCCTCGCTCGGCGGCGGGCTGGCCCAGGAGGGCTGGCAGCTGCTCGTGGCCCGCGCCGTGCAGGGCCTCGGCGCCGCCGTCCTCGCCCCCTCCACCCTGACCCTGCTCACCGCCGCCGTACCCGAGGGCGCCGCCCGCGCCCGCGCCATCGCCACCTGGACCGCCGTCGGCGCGGGCGGCGGGGCCGCGGGCGGACTCGTCGGCGGCGTCCTCACCGAGGCGCTCGACTGGCGCTGGGTCCTGCTGATCAACGTGCCGCTGGGCGCCGTCGTCCTCGCGGCCGCCGCCCGCTGGATCCGCGAGTCCCGGGCCGGTGGCGCCCGCCGGCTCGACCTGCCCGGCGCGGTGCTCGTCACCGCCGGCACGGCCGTCCTCGCGTACGGCATCGTGCAGACCGAGGCGGAGGGCTGGGGCGCGGCCGGCACGCTCGTGCCCCTGGCGGTCGGCGTGCTGCTCATCGCGGCGTTCCTCCTCGTCGAGGCCCGTACGAAGGTGCCGTTGATGCCGCTCGCCCTGTTCCGGGTACGGCCCGTGGCCGTCGCCAACGCCGCGATGTTCGTGTGCGGCATGGGCAGCTTCGCCATGTGGTTCTTCATGACCCTCTACGCGCAGAACGTGCTCGGGTACACCCCGATCGAGGCCGGGCTCGCCCTCGTGCCCAGCTCCCTCGCGGTCGTCGCCGGCTCCAAGCTCGCGCCGCGCCTGATGCGGCGGATCGGGGCGCGGAACGTGGCCGCGCTCGGGGTCGCCGTCACCGTCGCCGGGTTCTTCTGGCAGTCGACCATGACGGAGCACGGGGTGTACGTGACGACGATCATGCTGCCCGGGATCGCGATGATGGCCGGCGCCGGGCTCGCCATGACGCCGCTCGCCTCGCTGGCCACGTCGGGGGCGGCGGCCTCCGACGCGGGGCTCGTCTCCGGGCTCGTCAACACGTCCCGCACGTTGGGTGGGGCGTTGGGGCTCTCGGTGCTGTCGACGGTCGCGGCGAGTCGCTCCGCGGGTCGGTCGGATCCGGCGGGCCTCACCCATGGGTATGCGGGGGCGTTCCAGTGGGGTGGGTCCATATTGCTGGTGGCGCTGGTCATTCTGATCGCGGGGCTGCCGCGGGCGCGTGCGTCGCAGTCCGCGGGTTGAGTGTGGCTGGTCGCGCAGTTCCCCGCGCCCCTGAAATGCAGACCCTTCGGGTCGCATTTCCCCGATAGAGGCTGAACGGCGAAGCCGTTCGCCTCTGGGGGCGCGGGGAACTGCGCGACCAGCCCCCACCGGGGGCGCGGCGGCCGACGGTCAGAGCCACCCCCTCTGGCGTGCCTCCCTGACCGCCTCCATCCGATTCCGCGTCCCGGTCTTCCCGATGGCCGACGAGAGATAGTTCCGCACCGTCGACTCCGACAGGTGCAACTTCCCGGCGATGTCCGACACGGTCGCACCATCCACGGACGCGCGGAGCGCATCCGCCTCGCGCGCCGTCAAAGGACTGGGCCCCGCGGAGAGCGCCGCCGCGGCGAGCGCCGGGTCCACCACGGTCTCCCCCCGCAGCACCGCCCGGATCGCCTCGGCCAGCTCCTCCACCGGCCCGTCCTTGACGAGGAACCCGGCGGCGCCCGCCTCCATCGCCCGGCGCAGATACCCGGGCCGCCCGAACGTCGTGAGGATCAGCACCCGGCAGTCGGGTACCTCCTCGCGCAGGTCGGCCGCCGCGTCGAGCCCGCTGCGGCCCGGCAGTTCGATGTCCAGGAGCGCCACGTCCGGCCGGCACTCCAGGGCCTTGTCGACGATGACGTCACCGGCCGCGACCTGCGCCACGACCTCCAGATCCGGCTCCAGGCCGAGCAGCAGCGCCAGCGCGCCCCGCATCATGCCCTGGTCCTCGGCGAGCAGCACCCGCACGCTCTTGGCGGGCCGGTGGTCCTGCGGCATCTCGGTCACAGGGGAGAGATTACGGGCCCGGGGCGCGCCCGGCGCGGTCAAGCCCGCTCCGCCAGCGCCGCGTCCGGCGCCGACTCCGGTTCACCGGCCGGGAGTTCGGCCCGTACGACGAACCCGCCGCGCGGACCGGGCCCGGCCTCCAGGGAACCGCCCGCCGTCGCGAGCCGCTCGGTGAGCCCCTTGAGCCCGGTCCCGCCGACGGCGCCCGGCGCGGGGGCCGCCTCGCCCACCCCGTCGTCGGAGACCCGCACCCGCACCCGCTCGCCGGGACTGTCGACGGTGATGGTGCAGCGCCCGGCCCTGCTGTGCCGCACCGCGTTGGTGACCGCCTCCCGCACGACCCAGCCGAGCAGCGCCTCGTTCTGCGCGGACAGCGGCGCCCCCGACTGCCGTACGACGGGCTCGATCCCGGCCGCGGTCAGCGCCGAGCGGGCCCGGTCCAGTTCGGTGGCGAGGCTGCCCTCGCGGTACCCGGTGACCGCCTCGCGGATCTCGGTGAGCGCCTGCCGGCCGACCGCCTCGATGTCGGAGACCTGCTCCAGGGCCGCGTCGAGGCCGTGCGGGGCGAGCCGCCGGGCCGCCTCCGCCTTCACGACGATCACCGACAGGGTGTGTCCGAGCAGATCGTGGAGGTCGCGCGAGAAGCGCAGCCGCTCCTTCTCCACGGCCTGCCGCGCCAGTTCCTCGCGGGCCGCCCGCAGTTCCCGTACGGCCTCGGACAGGGACAGGATCGCGGCGGTCACCATCGTCGACAGGAACGTGCCGTACGCGACGCCGATCGCGCCCCAGCCGTCGCGCAGCCCGCCGACCACCGCCGACAGGACCGTCAGGGCGAGACCGATCCTGCCCAGGTGCGGGCCCCGGGCGACCGCGCCGACGGCGAGGCCGAGCAGCGGGAAGAACGCCAGCCAGCTGCCCCCGTAGACGCCGGCCAGAGCGCAGGTCAACAGCGTCATCGCGACCAGCGCGAGCCGTGTCGACAGCGCCTCGCGGGACTGGGTCCTGAAGGCGCGGAACACGACGAAGATGTAGAGGGAGTTGAAGGTCAGAAGGCCCAGACCGCCGATGACCGGGTCGGTCGCCTGGTCGGAGAAGAGGTTGGACAGCGCGCCCATGCCCATCAGCAGCCAGGGCAGCAGCGAGAACCCGTTCGGCGCCGGAGCCATTTCCTCCGGGAGCCGCTCCCGCTTCCCCCGCCCCTCGGCCTTCGCCCGCTTGAGCTCCGCCTTCGCGTAGGCGTGCTCGGTCTTCCAGAGGTCCAGCGACCGCCGCCACTCGGCCCAGCCCCGGCGGATCCTCGTCCCGGCCATGTGTCCGACTCCCCGTGTCGATCGATCAGATGGTGCGCGCGGCCCTGCGGTACGAGACCACAGCGTACGAACCGAAGGCCAGCAGCCAGGCGGTCAGGACGGCGAGCGCCGCGAGCGAGGGCACGTGCCCGTCGGCGACGGCCGTGCCGAGCTGCGAGAAGCGGTTCGTGGGCGTGAAGGAGGAGACCCGCTGGAGCCAGTCCGGGAACAGGGTCACCGGGAACCACAGCCCGCCGAGGACCGCGAGGCCCAGATAGCAGAGCATGTTGATGCCGCCCATGGCCTGCGAGGTCATCCGGTAGCCGTTGCCGAGGCCCAGCATCGTGAACGGCAGCGAGCCCAGCCACAGCACGAGCGCGATCACCGGCCACTTCCACCAGTCGAGCCGTACGCCGTTGACCAGCGCGCCGGCCAGCATCACCGCCGTGATGGCGGGCAGCACCGTCACCGCGCCGGTCAGGGCGCGCCCGATCACGCCCTGACGCGGGGTCATCGGCGTGATCCGCAGCTGTCGCAGCCAGCCGATCGCCCGGTCCTCGGCGACCCCGCCCGCCGTGTTCAGCGCCGCGCCGAGCGCCCCGTAGGCCGCCATGCCGATCATCGAGCCGGTCTTCCATGTGCCGTCCACGTCACCGAGGTTGGTGAACAGCAGGTACATCATCACCGGCATCGCGACCGAGCCGATCACGAACCGGCCGTCGCGCAGGGTGCGCCGCACTTCGAGCCGCAGGTAGTCCCACATGTCACACACGCTCCAGGTCGCGGGGGTCCGCGGTCAGCGCCATGAAGGCGTCGTCGAGGGAGGCCGGTGCGACCTCCAGGTTCCGTACGGCGTCCAGCGCGGCCAGCGCCATGACCGTCGCGTCCGGGTCCTCCGTGCGCAGCCGGGCCCGCTCGCCCGTCACCTCGACGGACACGACGCCCGGCAGCAGCGCGAGGCCCTCGATGCCGCGTCCGGCCAGGTCGAAGCAGACCAGGCTGCCGCCCGCCGCCCGGCGCAGCTCCTCGCCCGTGCCGTCGGCCACCACCCGGCCGTGGTCGATCACCACGATCCGGTCCGCGTGCGCGTCGGCCTCCTCCAGGTAGTGCGTGGAGAACAGGACCGTGTGGCCGCGCCGCGCGTACGCCCGCATCGACGCCCAGAACGCGTGCCGCGCCTCCACGTCGAGGGCGGCGGTCGGCTCGTCGAGGACGATCAGCGCCGGGTTCCCGGCGAGCGCCACCGCGAAGCGGACCCGCTGCGTCTGACCGCCCGACAGCTTGTCGACCCGGCGGCCGGCCAGCTCCTCGATCCCGGCCAGGCGCAGCGCCTCGCCCACGTCCATCGGGTCCGGGTAGCGCCCGGCCACGAAGGAGACCAGCTCGCCCACCGTGACCCGGGGCACCGCCTTGCCCTCCTGGAGCATCGCGCCGACCCGGCCGGCCCGCACCGCGTCCTGCGGCGCCCCGCCGAACAGTTCGACCCGGCCCGCGTCGGGCTCGTCGAGGCCGAGCAGCAGGGAGATGGTGGTGGACTTGCCCGCGCCGTTGCGGCCGAGCAGCGCGACCGTCTCGCCGGGGGCGATGGTCAGGTCGAGCCCTGCCACGGCCCTGACCTCGCCGAACGTCTTGACGGCCCCCGTGAAGGACACGGCGGGCGCGGGGCCCGGGCCGGTGTGTGTCGTCTTCGTCGTCATGTCCAAGACGCTACGGAGCAGGGGCGGCCCGGCGGCAGATCCGCTTGTCCGGACATCGGCGGTACAAATGTCACGGCCAGTTTCTGACACTCAGTCAGAAAGGCGGGTCCCGGCCCTTCCCAACCCCCGCCCTCTTGGCTATACATGAGGATCGCCGGACGGAATGAAACAGGTTCTAGATCCGGCCCCTGACGACCTCGGCGCGACCGACGGTGCGGACGGCCGCGCCGAGGTCTTTCACCACCCGCACCACCGAGCACCACCCAGCAGTACCCGTACGGGACGTACGACGTGAGGAGCGCTCGCCCCATGCCCATCGACGCCGCGAAGGCCGTAGCCGCCGAGCCCCGGTCCGCCGAGATCACCTGGGACCACAAGGACATCCAGCTCTACCACCTGGGCCTCGGTGCCGGAATCCCCGCCACCGACCCCGACGAGCTGCGCTACACCCTCGAGTCGAAGCTGCACGTCCTGCCCAGCTTCGCGACCGTCGCGGGCGCCGGCATGGGAGTCGTCGGCGGCCTGTCCGGCCCCGGCGTCGAGGTCAACCTCGCCCACGTGCTGCACGGCGGCCAGACCATCGAGGTGCACCGGCCGATCCCCGTCAAGGGCAGGGCGACCACCACCTCCCGCGTCGCCGCCGTCTACGACAAGACCAAGGCCGCCGTCCTCGTGCTGCGCTCCGAGGTCGCCGACGAGGACGGCCCGCTGTGGACCAGCGACGCGCAGATCTTCGTCCGCGGCGAGGGCGGCTTCGGCGGCGACCGCGGGCCTTCCGTGCGCCTGGAGGTCCCGGACCGCGCACCGGACCGCACCGTCGACCGGCCGATCCGCGAGGAACAGGCCCTCCTCTACCGCCTGTCCGGCGACTGGAACCCGCTGCACGCCGACCCCGAGTTCGCCAAGCTCGCCGGCTTCGACCGGCCCATCCTGCACGGCCTGTGCTCGTACGGCATGACGCTCAAGGCCGTCGTCGACCACGCGCTCGGCGGCGACGTCTCCCGCGTCACCCGCTACGGCACGCGCTTCGCCGGTGTCGTCTTCCCCGGCGAGACGCTGCGCGTGCGGATGTGGCAGGAGCCGGGCCGGGTCCAGGTGACGGTCTCGGCGGTGGAGCGGGACGAGGCGCCGGTCCTCGCGGACACCCTCATCGAGCACAGCTGACAGAAGGCATCAGTACCTCCCCGGTACTCAGGCGAAGGAGCCGCACCCATGCGAGCAGCCGTACTGCACGAGATAGGCCAGGACAAACTCGAGGTACTGGACGACGTCGAGGCGGTCGGCTTCGGTCCGGGCAAGGTGAAGATCCGGGTACGGGCGACGGGCCTGTGCCACTCCGACGTGTCCGCGATGAACGGGGTGCTGCCGCAGCCCGCCCCGTTCATCCCCGGCCACGAGGGCGCCGGCGAGATCCTCGACGTCGGCGACGGCGTCACCCACGTCAAGCCCGGCGACCGCGTCCTGATGTGCTGGCTGCCCTCCTGCGGCGCCTGCCCCGCCTGCAAGCGCGGCCAGACCCAGCTGTGTCTCGCCGGGTTCATGAACGCGGGCACGCCCAACTTCAAGCGGCCCGGCGGCGACGTGTTCGGCTTCGCCGGGACCGGGACCTTCGCGGAGGAGGTCGTCGTCGACGCCGGGTGCGCCGTGCCGATCCCCGACGACGTGCCCTTCGACATCGCCGCGCTCATCGGCTGCGGCGTGACGACCGGACTCGGCGCCGCGGTCAACACGGCGGACGTGGAGGCCGGTTCGTCGGTCGCGGTCATCGGCTGCGGCGGCGTCGGCATCTCGGCGATCCAGGGCGCGCGGCTCAAGGGCGCGGCCCAGATCGTCGCCGTCGACCCGGTCGCCTCGCGCCGGGAGGCGGCGCTCAAGTTCGGGGCGACGGAGGCCGTCGCGCCGGACGAACTCGCGGACGCCAAGCAGCGGATCACCGCGGGGGAGGGCTTCGACTACGTCTTCGAGGTCGTCGGCAAGTCCGCCACGGCCCGCACCGCGTACGAGACGACCCGGCGCGGCGGCACCCTCGTCGTCGTCGGCGCCGGCGCCCTCGACGACTTCCTCCAGCTCAACATGTTCGAGCTCTTCTTCGACGAGAAGCGGATCCTGCCCTCCATGTACGGCGGCGGCGACGTCCTGACGTCCTACGAGCGCGCGATCTCCCTCTGGCGCGCGGGCCGCATCGACCTGGCCTCCCTGATCACCCACCGCGTCCCCCTGACGGACATCAACGAGGCCCTGACCCAGATGCGCACGGGCGTAGCCCTGAGGACCTGCATCGAGCTGTAGCCGTTCCCTTCAAGGGGCGCTGCCCCTGGGGCACCACCCGAAGGAGCTCCGCCCCTGGGGCGCACGAAGTGCGCCTTCAGGGGCGCGGGGAACTGCGCGACCAGCCCCCACCGAAGCCGCACCCGGCAACGAGACACCACACCCCCCACGGCGCTGAGCCGTGCCCTGACACCCGCCCCGCCACGACGACACCCGCACAGGCACACGGACAAGGAGCCCCACCATGGACCAGCCGCTCAAGGGCCGCACGGCAATCGTCACCGGAGGTGCCCGCGGCCTGGGCCGGGCCGAGGCCCTGGAACTCGCCCGCCTCGGCGCGAACGTCGTCGTCAACGACTTCGGCCAGCCCGGCCGGGACGGCTCCGGCGCGGCCGACACCAGCCCCGCCGAACAGGTCGCCCAGGAGATCCGCGCGGCCGGAGGCGACGCGACCCCCCACACCGGAGACGTGGCCGACCACCAACAGGCCGCAGAGCTCGTCCAGTTGGCCGTCGACACCTACGGGCAGCTCGACATCCTGGTCAACAACGCCGGCATCCTGCGTGACCGCATGATCTTCTCCATGACCGAGGACGAGTGGGACTCGGTCATCCGCGTCCACCTCAAGGGCCACTACAACACCACCCACTTCGCGGCCCGCCACTGGCGCGAGCGCTCGAAGACGGCCGGCGCCCCGGTCTACGGCCGCATCGTGAACACGTCCAGCGAGGCCTTCCTCGCGGGCTCCGCCGGCCAGCCCAACTACGCCGCCGCGAAGGGCGGCATCGTCGGCCTGACCACCTCGACCGCCCTGGCCCTGGCCAAGTACGGCGTCACCGCGAACGTCATCTGCCCGCGGGCCCGCACCCGGATGACGGAGGACGTCTTCGCCGGGTTCGCCGAGCCGGACGAGGGACTCGACCCGCTGGCCCCCGAACACGTCGCCCCGCTCGTCGGCTACCTGTCCTCGCCCGCCGCGGCGAACATCAACGGCCAGCTCCTCGTCGTGCACGGCGGCATCGTCGCCGTCGTCGACCGCCCCCGCGTCCAGGCCAAGTTCGACACCGCGCACGAGGCGTTCACGTACGACGAACTGGACGCGCTGCTCACCCCGCACTACAAGGACCGCCCCGCGAACGAGACCTTCGCCGCGGCGGAGATCCTCGGCCTCAAGCACGACTGACCCCAGACGGCGCACCGCACCCGCGCACCCGCGCACCCGCACCCGCGCACCCGCACCAGCGCACCCGCACCCGCACATGACGACGGGCCCGGCGACATCCGAGATGTCGCCGGGCCCGTCACGCGTCCCGCACCGAAGCGGAGCGCCTACGCTTCGTCGGCGCGCGCCCCGCGGTGCCGCCCGCGCGGCTGCGACTGCTCGTGGCTGTCGCTCTGCGCGGGCGTCGAGACCGCTCCACGGTGCCGCCCGGAGCCGGATCGTTCCTGCTCCGGCATGCACACCGCGACGTTCGAACCGTTGCCTTCCGTCATGGGAGAGCTCACCCCGTAACTTCTTGTCCCCGTTGACTGAACACCTGCCCGGACAGCACGTCCCGGACAAGATCCTTCTCGATACAGCCGGGCGAGTCTAACCAACCGCCGGGCGCCCACCGAGGGGTGCCTGCCCCAACGGAACCGGGCGCCGCACCGCAGGTGCCTGAGGTGCCTGCGCGACCGGTTCGCGGGGCTGTGGCGGCTCGGGTGCGGGGATGCGCGCGAGCCCGCACGACACGTCCTCCGTGACGTACGGCAGCGCCAGGACCCCGTCCCGCGACCAGAAGCCCGTACCGGCCAACCACCCTACAGGCGCCGCCAGTTGATGCAGGTGCGACACGGCGGGACGCCACACGCCGAGCCACGGCGCCCCGCCCTCGGTCCCGGTCGGCCCGTCGATGCGCAGCGCCACCGCGCAGCTCTCGGGCAGCAGGGTCTGCCCGGGCTGTACGGCGAACGGGGTCAGCGCGCAGTCCGCGAGCCGCAGCGCCTGCGGGAAGCGGATCGGCAGCGTACTGCCCAACACGCCCCAGCCGAGCCGGAGTTCGCCCGGGGTGGCGGCGTCCGAGCGGAGCAGGATCAGGCCGCTGTCGGGGTCCGCGAGCAGCAGCCGGTCCTCGCTCTCCTCGGTGATCTGCAGCAGCGGCGACACCTCGCCGTCCCGGTCCAGATCCACCGCGACCGTCTTCACCGGGCCGTCCCCGTCGGCCGGTTCGCGGTCGAGGGCGAGCAGCCGGCCGGTGCGGTCCAGCCACACGCCGCCCGAGCAGCGCCCCGGCACCGCGGCCACGTGCTCGGGCCCGAACGCCCCGCCCGCCACCCGCCACACGTCGGTGCTCGTCTCACCCGGGGCGAGCGCGTACGCGCACCGGCCGTCCGGCGCGGGCGGCAGCAGGGTCAGCTCCTCGCACTCCACGGACCCGAGGAGCACCTCGCCGGTGCCGGGGCCCGTCGGGTAGAGCAGCGAGAACAGATGACGTCCGTCCGCCCGGCGCCGGACCAGGACCCGGCCGTCGGCCAGCGGCAGCACCGCCGTGTCCGGTTCCTCCGGCTGGTTCGTCGGCAGCGGGACCGCGTACGGCTCCGGTCCGTCCAGCGTCCAGCGCTCGGGGAACCAGGAGAGGGCCGCGCCGTCCGCCCCGTTGTGCGCGAGCCGGGCCGCGTACGACCCGTCCGCCGTGATCACGCACCCGGTGCGCGGCGGCTCCGGCCGCGTCCCGGTCGTGGGCTCGATCGCCAAGGCCGTCATGGATCTGCCACCTCCGGTTCTGTTCCGGTTCTGTCGCCTCCGGTCGTTCGCGGTCGAAGCTAGTTTTCGCACGTACCTCCGTGGCACCGGGCGCCCGACGCTTCACCCCAAAGGGTGGCGAAGCGGCGAATCCGCTGAGAGCGCTGTGCCGGGTGTGCTCACGGAGCGCGGCCGGGCCCGGAGAGGCCCGCCGCGGGCAGGGTTGTAAGGTTTGCCTAACCAAACCCTGTGGGTGTGCGGAGGTCCGTACGCCCGTACCCCCGTGACCGCTGGAGCCGAGCCGAGATGTCCCTACGCCACCACCGCACCCGGATCGTGGCCGCCGCCGTCACCGCGGCCGCCGCCCTCACCCTCACCGCCTGCGGTTCCGGCGACACCGGCGGCTCCGGCGGGAAGGACGGCAACGGCACGGGCTCCAAGGCCGTCGCCCAGGGCGGCGACGACTTCTCGAAGGCCGCCGAGCAGACCGCGAAGATGGGCACGACCGCGAAGGCCGGCCAGTTCCCGCGCACCGTCACGCACGCCATGGGCAAGACCGAGCTGAAGGCGCAGCCCAAGAGGGTCGTCGTCCTCGACGTCGGCGAGCTCGACAACGTCGCCTCCCTCGGCGTCAAGCCCGTCGGCTACGCCCCCACCGAGGGCGACGAGGGCATCCCCTCCTACCTGAAGAAGGAAGCGGGCAGCCCGAAGAACGTCGGCACGATCAACGCCCTCAACCTCGAGGCGATCGCCAACCTCAAGCCCGACCTGATCCTCGGCAGCGAGCTGCGCGCCGCCAAGCTCTACCCGCAGCTCTCCAAGATCGCCCCCACCGTCTTCTCCATCCGCCCCGGCTTCACGTGGAAGGAGAACTACCTCCTCAACGCCTCCGCCCTCGACAAGAAGGCGCAGGCCGAGGCGAACCTCGCCGCGTACGAGAAGGACGTGAAGCAGCTCGGCGCCGACGTGAAGAAGGCGAACGGCGGCAAGGCCCCGACCGTCACGATGCTCCGCTACATGCCGGACCGCATCCGCCTCTACGCCAAGGCCTCCTTCATCGGCACGATCCTCGACGACGCCGGCATCCCGCGGCCGAAGAACCAGCAGATCGACGACCTGGCGACCGAGATCAGCCCCGAGAAGATCGACTCCGCCGACGCCGACTGGATCTTCACCGGCGTCTACGGCGACGCCAAGAAGACCCAGCGCGCCGGCGCCGAGAACAACCCGCTCTGGAAGAACCTCAAGGCCGTCAAGGACGGGCAGGCCAAGGACGTCCCGGACGAGACCTGGTACCTCGGCCTCGGCGTCACCGCCGCCCACGAGGTCCTCGACGACCTCCGAGGCGACCTCGTCAAGTAAGGCCCTGCCCGGCGGGTCCTGTCGCGGGCGCGGGGTCTGGCACGGAGCAGCACAGGCCACCCGAGTGCGACCTGACCCACCGGGCAGGACCTGACCACGCTTGGGGCTCGGGCACGCAGCGCAGGTAACCTGTCTGCGTGCCCCGTCTGTCTGAAGTCACCGCCGCGCTCGACGCCCTCTGGTCCCCGGCCCTCGCCGAGGGATGGGACGCGGTCGGTACCGTCGCCGGCGACCCGGACGCCGAGGTCGGCCGGGTCCTCTTCGCCGTCGACCCCGTTCAGGAGATCGTCGACGAGGCGGTGAAGCTGGGCGCCGACCTGCTGGTCACGCACCACCCGCTCTACCTGCGCGGCACGACGACCGTCGCCGCGGACACCTTCAAGGGCCGCGTCGTCCACACGCTGATCAAGAACGACATCGCGCTGCACGTCGCGCACACCAACGCGGACCGGGCCGACCCGGGCGTCTCCGACGCCCTCGCCGGCGCCCTCGACGTCCGCGTCGTACGCCCCCTCGTGCCGGACCCGACCGACCCCGCGGGCCGCCGCGGCCTCGGCCGGATCTGCGAACTGGAGCACCCGCTGACCCTGCGCGAACTCGCGGGCCGCGCCGCCGACCGCCTCCCGGCCACCGCCCAGGGCATCCGCGTCGCCGGCGACCTCAACGCCACGATCCGCACGATCGCCGTCTCCGGCGGCTCCGGCGACAGCCTCTTCGCCGACGTCCGCGCGGCCGGCGTCGACGCCTTCCTCACCGCCGACCTGCGCCACCACCCCGCGAGCGAGGCTCGCGAACACGCCCCTCTCGCGCTGCTCGACGCGGCGCACTGGGCCACCGAGTGGCCCTGGTGCGAGCTGGCCGCCGCCCAGCTCGACGAGATCTCCGACCGTCACGGATGGGGCCTGCGGGTCCACGTCTCCCGGACGGTCACCGACCCCTGGACCGCCCACGCGGCGTCCAACCCCGCAGCACTCTCTACCTTTGGAGCCCCCAACTGAACGCCGCGCCCGCCGACCAGATCCGCCTTCTCGACGTCCAGGCCCTGGACGTCCGTCTCCAGCAGCTCGCGCACAAGAAGAAGTCGCTGCCCGAGCACGCCGAGATCGAGTCGCTCACCAAGGACCTCACGCAGCTGCGGGACCTGCACGTCGCCGCGACGACGGAGGAGAGTGACTGCGCCCGCGAGCAGACCAAGGCCGAGCAGGACGTCGACCAGGTCCGCCAGCGTGCCGCCCGCGACCAGCAGCGCCTCGACTCCGGCGCGGTGACCTCGCCGAAGGACCTGGAGAACCTCCAGAAGGAGATCACCTCGCTCGCCAAGCGCCAGGGGGACCTGGAGGACGTCGTCCTCGAGGTCATGGAGCGCCGCGAGTCCGCGCAGGAGCGCGCCGCCGAGCTCGGTGAGCGGCTCGCTTCCGTCCAGGCGAAGATCGACGACGCGACGTCCCGGCGCGACGAGGCCTCCTCCGCGCTCGACGCGGAGGCCGCCACGGTCACCAAGGAGCGCGAGGTCGTCGCCGGGTCCATCCCCGCCGACCTGCTGAAGCTCTACGACAAGCTGCGCGTGAAGGAGGGCGGCGTCGGCGCGGCCAAGCTGTTCCAGCGCCGCTGCGAGGGCTGCCGCCTGGAGCTCAACATCACGGAGCTCAACGAGGTCCGCGCCGCGGCCCCCGACGCGGTCGTCCGCTGCGAGAACTGCCACCGCATCCTGGTCCGCACTTCCGAATCCGGGCTGTAGTTCCGACGCGCCCCTGAGATGGCGCACGAAGTGCGCATCTCAGGGGCGCGGGGAACTGCGCGACCAGCCACGACGGTGTCGCACCCGGCAACGAGAGCGAAGCCGGCCACGGCGCGTGGCGCGACCCGCGCCAACACAGGGGGACACGAATGACCCGGCAATCGAACCCCGGCCCGGACATGTCCCCGCCCACCACCTTCGTGCTGCTGCGGCACGGGGAGACCGCGCTGACGCTCGAGAAGCGGTTCTCGGGGTCGGGGCGGGGGGCCGACCCCGAACTGTCGGACCGGGGCCGCGAGCAGGCGGCCCGCGCCGCGGACGCCCTGAAGCGGAACGTCCCGCCGATCGACGCGATCGTCACGTCCCCGCTGGCCCGCTGCCGCCGGACCGCCGAGGCCGCCGCCGCCCTCCTCGGCCTGGACGTGACCGTCGACGACGACCTCCGCGAGACGGACTTCGGCGCCTGGGAGGGCCTGACCTTCAAGGAGGTCGGGGAGCGCCACCCGGACGACCTCAGCGTGTGGCTGGCGTCACCGTCCGCAGGCCCCACCGGCGGGGGCGAGTCCTTCGACACGGTCACCACACGCGTCGCCGCGGCCCGTGAGCGCCTCTCGGCGTCCCATCGGGGCCGCACCCTCCTCCTCGTATCGCATGTGACGCCGATCAAGACGCTGCTGCGCCTGGCGCTGGGCGCTCCGGCGGAGGCCCTGTACCGGATGGAGCTGTCGGCGGCGTCGCTGTCGACGGTCGCGTACTACGCGGACGGCAACGCGACCGTCCGCTGCTTCAACGACACCGCACACCTGCGCTAGCCCGCGAGGCGGCTCGCCTCGCGGGCCAGTTCCTCGACGCGGGCCCAGTCCTTCGCCGCGACGGCGTCCGCGGGGAGCATCCAGCTGCCGCCGACACAGCCGACGTTCTTCAGCGCGAGGTACGAGGGCGCCGACGCGGGGGAGATGCCGCCCGTCGGGCAGAAGCGGGCCTGCGGGAGCGGGCCCGCCAGCGACTTCAGGTACGCCGTGCCGCCCGCGGCCTCCGCCGGGAAGAACTTCATCTCCGTCACGCCGCGCTCCAGCAGCGACACGACCTCCGAGGTCGTCGAGACACCGGGCAGGAACGGCACGCCCGAGCCCTTCATCGCGTCGAGCAGGGTGTCCGTCCAGCCGGGGCTGACCAGGAACCGGGCCCCGGCGGCCACCGCGTCCGCGACGTTCGCCGGCGAGATCACGGTGCCCGCGCCGACGACCGCGTCGGGCACGGCGTCCGCGATCGCACGGATCGCGTCGAGCGCGGCGGGCGTGCGCAGGGTCACCTCGATCGCGGGCAGGCCGCCCGCGACGAGCGCCCGCGCGAGGGGTACGGCGTCGGCGGCGTCCTCGACGACGACGACAGGGACGACGGGGGCGAGGTCAAGCACGGAGGAGGAGGTCATGGGGACATCCTGCCGCGCGTGACGCAGCATGCGCAAAGCCCATTGCGCATGCTGCAACGCAGGTGGGGCGGCCCTCAGTGGATCTCGTCGACCAGGACGTCCAGGCTCCACGGCCGCCCCGCCTTCGCGGGCGCCTCGACCTCCACCACATAGCCCAGCTCGCGCAGCACATCGACCAGTTCCGCGGGCCCCGCAGGCGCGACACCGGACGTCAGCAGCGAACGGACGATGCGGCCCTTCGTCGCCTTGTTGAAATGGCTGACCACCTTGCGGGTCGGCGCGTGCAGCACCCGGACCGTCGCCGTCCGCCCCGCGAGCTCGCCCTTCGGCTTCCACGCGCTCGCGTACGCCGACGACCGCAGGTCGAGCACCAGGCCCGCGCCCGCCGCCTCCGGCATGACCTCGGCCATCGGCGTCCGCCAATGCGCGCCCAGCGCGCCGAGACCCGGCAGCTTCACACCCATCGAGCAGCGGTACGACGGAATCCGGTCCGTCACCCGCACCGCGCCCCACAGCCCGGAGAACACCAGCAGCGAGCGCGCCGCCCGCTTCTTCGCCGCCGCGTCGAGCGAGGCCAGGTCCAGGGCGTCGTAGAGCACCCCGGTGTAGATCTCCCCGGCGGGGCGGGCGCCGGCCGTGCGCAGCTCCACGTTCTTCGCGATCTCGCCGCGCAGCCCCTCGCTCAGGCCGAGCACCTCGCGCGCCTTCTCCTCGTCGGCGGCGCACAGCTCCACCAGCTCGTCGAGCACGGCCGCCCGCGCCGCGGCGAGCCCCGGCAGGCTCAGCCCCTCCGGCTTCAGCGGCGCCCCGCGCCCGGAAGCGGCCTTACCCTCCGACGGCGGCAACAGCACAAGCACGGGCACTCCTCATACGGCGGTCGGATCTCGACCGCCCAGGGTACGGCCCCCGGGCCTTCGCCTCCGTGCCCGTTCAGCCTGTGGTCGGCTGCCAGGGCGGTGTCTGGCCCCAGTGCCAGCGCGGCACGTCCGCCGCGTCGACCGGCGGCGGGTTCTCGCCCGAGTAGACCAGCGCCATCCGTGTGCCCCACTCGATGTAGTAGACGAACACCGCGCGGAACTCCGGGTCGGACGGCAGCCCCACCTCGTCGGCGGAGTCCAGCAGCAGATCCACCCAGCGGCGGCGCTGCTCCTCGGTGATGCCGCGGCCCAGATGCTGCCGGGCCATGTGCGGATGCCCGCCGCGCTGTTGCGTGTACCGGGACGGGCCGCCGAAGACCTCGGCCAGCCACAGCGCCACGTGCTGCGGGTGGCCCGCGTCCATCCCGGCGAAGACGGGTGCGAGGAGCGGGTCGCGCAGGACGTGCCCGTAGAACACCTCGGTCAGCCGGCCGAACGCCTCGGCGCCACCGGCCCACGCGAAGATGCTCGGGGTGCGGTCCCCGGTACCGGCGATGTCCGTGGGCTCGTAGTGCTGCATCTCCTCGATGGACTCGATGTACGGCCGCACGGCGGCGAGGAACGCCGGGAAGTGCGGGCCCTCGCGGAAGCCCCGCAGATGGTCCTCGACGGAGGTCCATCGGATCCGCAGCACGTACCGCTCCGGCTCCTCCACACAGTGCGTCAGCTCGTAGTCGACGCACTCGGGCGCGGCGGCGAGCGACGAGGCCGCCTCTCGATAGGCGCCCTCGAACTCCTTCTGCCGGTCCGGTGCGATGCGATAACGGATGTACTCGACGCTCGACGACATGCCGCTGCTTCTCCCCTGTGACGGATCATGCTGCTCCGGCCCACGCACATTCCCCGCCCACTCTGCCCTTCAGCCCGGCCCCGCCATCGCCCGTTCGCCCAGAGCCGAGCCTCATCGGGGAAATGCCACCCGAAGGGTGTGCATTTCAGGGGCGCGGGGAACTGCGCGACCAGCCACGACGAAAGCGGCACCCGCCAGACCACCCGCACCGGGCAGACGCAACGGCGCCCCCGCCCCCGCCCACCCCGAGCCCACAATGCCGCCCCGCCCGGAGGGCCCTACGCTCGATGCATGCCCCGTCGCCATCTCCGTGTGACCGGCGCAGCGCAGGCGCCGCTCGGCGCCCTGCTGCGCGAGCTGCGTACAACGCTGGACGTGCCCGGGGCGTTCCCGGACGCCGTGCTCGCCGAGGCCGAGCGGGCCGCCGCCGACCCGCCCGGGCTGCCCACCCGCGACGAGACCGCGATCCCGTTCTTCACCATTGACCCGCCCGGCTCCGTCGACCTCGACCAGGCGATGCACCTGTCACGGCGCCCCGGCGGCGGCTTCCGGGTGCGGTACGCGATCGCCGACGTCGCCGCGTTCGTCCGCCCCGGCGGGGCGATCGACGCCGAGGCCCACCGGCGCGTCACCACCCTCTACTTCCCCGACGACCGCGTCCCGCTGCACCCCACCGTGCTCAGCGAGGGCGCCGCCAGTCTCCTGCCCGACCAGATCCGCCCCGCCGTCCTGTGGACGATCGACCTCGACGCGGACGGCCGCACCGAGACCACCGACGTCGTCCGCGCCCTCGTCCGCAGCCGCGCCAGACTCGACTACGCGGGCGTGCAGCGGGCCATCGACGACGGCGGCGCCGAGGAGCCCGTCGCCCTGCTCGCCGACATCGGCCGGCTCCGGGAGGCCCTGGAGATCGAGCGCGGCGGCATCTCCCTCGACGTGCCCGAGCAGGAGATCGTCGCCGCCGACGGCACGTACGAACTCGCCTACCGCGCCCCGCTCCCCGCCGACTCCTGGAACGCGCAGATCTCCCTGCTCACCGGCATGGCCGGCGCCGACCTGATGCTCGCCGCCGGCACCGGCATCCTGCGGACCCTGCCCGCCGCCCCCGACGGCGCCGTCGGCCGGCTGCGCCGCACCGCGAAGGCCCTGCACATCGACTGGCCGCACCACGTCTCCTACTCGGACCTGGTCCGCTCCCTCGACCCGCGGGTCCCGCACCACGCCGCGTTCCTCCAGGAGTGCACGACCCTGCTGCGCGGCGCCGGATACACCGCGTTCAGCGGCGGCGACCTGCCCGAACTCAGCACGCACGCCGCCGTCGCCGCCCCCTACACCCACTGCACGGCCCCGCTGCGCCGCCTCGTCGACCGCTACGCCTCCGAACTGTGCCTGGCCGCGAGCGCCGGACAGTCCCCGCCCGGCTGGGTCACCGAGGCGCTGCCCGCCCTGCCCAAGGAGATGGCCGAGGGCACCCGGCGCGGCAACACCGTGGAGCGCGAGAGCATCGACCTCGTGGAGGCGGCGCTGCTGCAGCACCGCGTCGGGGAGTTCTTCGACGCCTGCGTCGTGGACGTCAAGGAACGCGAACCGGCGGTCGGCACCGTCCAGTTGAACGATCCCGCCGTCGTCGCCCGGATCGCGGGCGGTACGTCGCCGCTGCCGCTGGGGGAGCGGCTGCGGGTGCGGCTCACCCAGGCCGATCCAGGACGGGCGAAGGTCGAGTTCGCCCCCGCCTGACCCGGTCCAGGGCGCGGGCCAGCTGATCCGGGTCCTCGGCGTGCAGCCGCACCACGCCGACCTCCTTCGGGCGGCCGAGCAGCGTCAAGTACCGCACGGGCTCGGTGAGTTCGATCGTGAGGCTGGTCTGCGCGCCCACGTCCAGGCTGAGTTCGCCCTCGCGCGGGGTGTGCGTGAACCGGTTCTCGCGCCGCACCTGCGCGATCCGCTCCACCGGTATCCGCAGGTCCACATGGGCCCCGCGTCGCACTCGCAGTGCCTCGCGCGTCACCACGTGCGGTCGCGTCACCGACGCCGCGTGCATCCCCAGCACCATCACCACCGTGTACACGTCCAGCACCAGCGTCACCCGGTGCAGCACCGGATAGTCCCGCAGCAGCGCCCACATCCCGAACGTCTCGACGGCGCACACGAACGCGAACGCGTACATCATCAGGGCCTGCCCCCGGGCGTACGGGAACGCGCTCGCCCCCGCCGGAACGCCGTGCCGGCGCCGCGCCACCCACATCCCGAAACTCGCGAACACCCGCATCTCGTGCCCGGCCATCCGCCGCACCGGCTCCGGCAGCGCCGCCCGGCCCCGCCTCACGGGGCACCCCCTTCCGCGGCCAGGCGCAGCGCCAGCCGGACGGCCTGCGCCTGCGCGGGGGAGAAGTCGGCGAGGAACGCGTCGAGCAGCGCGGGCCGGTCCGGCCCGTCCGGCGCCGGCAGGTCGGCCGGCAGCCACGCCACCAGGGCGCGGGCCGCCTCCGCGACCCGAGGGTCGTCCGGCGCCGCGTCGGCGAGCGCGTCGAGCCGCGCGTAGACCGCGCGGGCCGCGTCCGCCGCCCCCGGCGCGGCGAACCCCCGGGTCAGCGCGGCCATCAGTTCCGCGCGGGCCTCGGGCGGAGCGGTCGCATCGATCAAGGTCACCATCTCCCGATCCTTCACGGCCATCGGCGAGTCGCCCTCGACCTCCCCCAACTCGCTGAGAAAAGCGGCGAGTTCAGCCGAAGCGAACCTGTCGTCCGGCGAAGCCCCCTCCTCTGCTCCGGCCAGCAGTGCCCGCAGCCGGGCCCGCCGCTCATGGATCGCCGCCTCCTGCCGGGCCAGGTCGGCGTCCAGCTCGGCCAGCACCTCGGCGAGGTCGCGCCCCGCGTCGTCCGCGAGCACGTCCCGCACCTCGGCCAGGCCGAGCCCCAGCTCGGTCAGCCGCCGGATGCGCGCCAGTTCGACGGCGTGCCGCAGCGTGTACTCCCGGTAGCCGTTGGGCCGTCGCTCGGGCTCGGGCAACAGCCCCTGGTGGTGGTAGTGCCGGACCGCCCGCGTGGTGACGCCGACGATCGCGGCCAGCTCTCCGATCCGCATGCCTTCAGTAGAAACGTTGACGTCGCGTGAGGGTCAAGAACCCCTTGACGGCTAACACTGTTAGCCATACGCTCCCGGTGTCGGGCTAACGGCGTTAGCCGCAGTGATCGGATCAGGGAGGCCCCCATGAGCACGAGCACAGCACCCACTGCCCCCTCCGCCCCTACCGGAAGCAGGCCGCTCACCGTGATCCGCCGCACCGCATGGCTGCTGGGCGCACTGTTCTGGTCGGCGTTCACGATCGTGGAGGCGGTCAATCACGGGTGGTTCGCCGGACTCCTCGCCGTGGTGTTCTTCATCGCCCCGGACCTGACGTTCGCGGTGGGCGCGGGCGAGGCGCACCGGCTCCGACTGGAGAAGGGGCAGCTCCAGCCCAAGGCCGTGCCCTTCTACAACCTGGCGCACCGCGCCCTGGTCCCCCTCGCCCTGGCCGTCGTCTGCACGGTCCTGCCCGGCGACTGGACGCCGGCCTTCGCGGGCATGTGCGGCTGGCTCGCCCACATCTCGTACGATCGCGCCTTCGGCTACGGACTGCGGACCAAGGAGGGCTTCCAGCGTGCCTGACCTGAAGGAGGGCCGGCGGCTCACGCCCCGCGCCACGGAGATCGCCGCCGAGGCCCGCGCCCTGCTGGAGGAAGCCGGCCCCGAGGCGCTGACCATGCGGGCCCTCGCCGACCGCCTCGGCATCAAGGCCCCCTCCCTCTACAAGCACTTCCCCGACAAGCAGGCTGTCGAGGCCGAACTGGTCGCGCAGATGCTGGACGAGTCGGCGGCGGCCTGCGAGGAGGCGGAGCGGGCGCACCCCGGGTCGTTCGACGCCCTCGCCGGGGCGTACCGCGACTGGGCCCTCGCCCACCCGCACCTGTACTGCCTCGCCACCGAGCGGCCCCTGCCCCGGGCCGCGCTGCCCGCCGGCCTGGAGGACCGGGCCGCGGCGCCCCTCGTCCGGGCCTGCGGCGGCGACGCCGACCGGGCCCGCGCCGCCTGGGCCTTCGCCCACGGCATGGTCGTCCTGGAGATCCACGGCCGGTTTCCGCCCGGCGCCGACCTGAGCGGCGCCTGGCGGACGGGGACGGCGGCTCTCGTCCCGTAGCGACGAGCGCGGCGGGTAAGATGGCCCGCACGGCAGACGAGCCGGGCGGGCGGCCGCGTGGGGTTCCACCAGGAACCTCCCGAGGAACGTCCGGGCTCCACAGGGCAAGGTGGTGGCTAACGGCCACCCGGGGTGACCCGCGGGACAGTGCCACAGAAAACAGACCGCCGGAGGCTTCGGCCGCCGGTAAGGGTGAAACGGTGGTGTAAGAGACCACCAGCGCCTGAGGTGACTCAGGCGGCTAGGTAAACCCCACCTGGAGCAAGGTCAAGAGGAGCCACCTCGGTGGCTCTGCGCGGACGACCGAGGGCTGCCCGCCCGATGTCCGCGGGTAGACCGCACGAGGCCGGTGGCAACGCCGGCCCTAGATGGATGGCCGTCACCCCGACGACCGCGAGGTCCCGGGGAACAGAACCCGGCGTACAGCCCGACTCGTCTGCCCCTTTGTGCAACCAGCCGAGCGGCCCTGCCTCGGACAGCGACCACTCGTACCGGCATCGAGCGTGCCAGGTACCCTCAACATACTGTCAATGCGGCCCGACGGGCTTCCGCTCCACCTCGGTGGAGTCTCGAAGGACACGCCCCCACCCGCGCGAGTCCTTTCGTGCTGCCCGGGGGGAAGTTCTTGCTGTTCCGCGCGTCCGCGAAAACGGTCGCCGTCATGGCCCTCGACCGTTCGCTGTTTCTCCATCTCAACGAGAACTTTGTCCACCTGCATGGCTATCAGCCCGGCGTGTCGGAACTGCGTTCCTGGGAACGCAGCATTCCCCTCCTGGTCGCTGCGCTCATCGACGCCGGCCTGGGTGATGTCGAGGTCATGTTGGAGTACGCGCTCCCACTGAACAGCAAGCGGGCCGACGTCGTTCTCGCTGGAGTACACCCGGTCACGCAGGAGCCGTCCTACGTCGTCGTGGAGTTGAAACAGTGGAGCCAGGCGGTTCCGCACGAGGACGACCCCACGCTGTGTCATGTCGATGCTTACACGCATCCCACGCTCAACCCGATCGAGCAGGTCCGGCGGTACTGCGACTACCTCGTCAATTTCAATGGCGCCGTGGCCGAGCATGGCGACCGGCTCCAGGGAGTCGCCTTTCTGCACAATGCCACCGAGGTCGGAGTGGCGGGGCTGCGGGAGATCGAACGGGACGGACGGGCGCTGCTCTTCACCGGGGAACGCCGTGCTGCGTTCCTGGACCACCTCCGTTCGCAGCTGAGTGACAGGCACGCCGGTGCTCACGCGGCGGACGAGCTGCTCGCGGGAGTCACCGCTCCGTCGAAGCAGCTGATGTCTGTGGCGGCGCAGGAGGTACGGGAGCAACAGCAGTTCGTCCTCTTGGACGAGCAGCAAGTCGCGTACCGCATGGTCCTCAATGCCGTGGAGCGCGCAAAGCGGGCCGATCACAAGGAAGTCGTCATCGTCACGGGTGGCCCCGGTACGGGGAAGAGTGTGATCGCACTCCAGCTGCTTGGCGAGCTCTACCGCAGAGGCGTGGCCGCGGTCCACGCAACCGGCTCACAATCCTTCACCAAGACCATGCGTAAGGTGGCCGGCTCCCGGAAGCGAGAAGTCCAGGATCTCTTCAAGTACTTCAACAGCTTCATGACCACGGAGAAGAACAGCCTGGGCGCAATCATCTGCGACGAGGCGCACCGCATTCGTGAGACGTCCGCCAACCGCTACACGCGCGCGGCACTACGGACCGGCAAGGCACAGATCGACGAACTCATCGATGTTGCCCGCGTGCCAGTGTTCTTCCTCGATGAGCATCAAGTGGTGCGCCCCGGTGAGATGGGGTCTGTGGGGGAGATCCGTGATGCTGCCTCCAGGAGAGGAATCGACTGCCACGTCGTCCCCCTGGACAGCCAGTTCCGTTGCGGGGGCAGCGATGCCTACCTTCGCTGGGTGGTCAGGCTCCTCGGGCTCGAGGCCGGTGGGCCGGTCGTGTGGGATCCGGACGACCGTATGCAGCTGTTGGTGGCCGACAGCCCTGGAGAACTGGAAGCGTTTCTCGGTGCCCGCCGTGCAGACCTCTACGGTGCCCGGATGTCCGCAGGCTATTGCTGGCGGTGGTCTCCCGAACCCAAGCCCGGCGATCCGTTGCCCCTCGACGTCGTCATCGGCGGGTGGGCGCGGCCGTGGAACCTGCGCGGAGATCGGTCGGTTTCAGGCGCACCGCCATCCGCGTTGTGGGCCACCGACCCCACGGGATTCGGGCAGATCGGTTGCGTCTACACCGCCCAGGGATTCGAGTACGACTGGTCGGGCGTCATCATCGGCCCCGACCTGGTCTGGCGGGGCGACCGCTGGATCACGGACCGCACCGCGTCGAAGGACCCGGTCTTCAACAAGTCCACGTCGGATGCCGACGTGGACCGACTCATTCGGAACACGTACAAGGTGCTGCTGACGAGAGGCATGGTCGGCACGGTCATGTACTCGACCGACCCGGAGACAAGGGAGAAACTCCGAGAACTGGTACCTGGCCGAGTGGAGGCGCGACCTTCTGCGTCGGGGGCTTCGGAGCTGCGGCGCTGAGCGCGTCATATTCGGCCATGATCCCTGCGGTTCCAGCCTTCTGGCATGGCGTATGTATCAAGTTCGGGGATCGCGTCCCTAAGATCCCAGGCGTCATTGCGGTCCGACGGGCTTCCTCACGAGGACACGCCCCCATCCGCACGAGTCACTCGTGCCCTGGGGGATCCACCTCGTGTCCATGCTCCTGCTGAAACTGGCAGCGCGGGATCTGCTGCACCTGAATTCAAGACGCCGTATGGTGCCGCACCTCGCTGCCCGGTGGAAGCACTTTCTCAGCACCGATGTTTCGTTGAGTGAACGCTCAGCCTGGGCAGAGAGCCTGGTGCACCTTGCAGAGGATCTGGTCGCCGCAGATCGCGGGAACGTCGAGATGGTCGTCGAGTGTGCGGCGACGCTCGATGAGGTCGACCGAGCGGGGGATCCACGGCTCATCGACGTCGTCCTCGTGGGGCAGCATCCCGAAGAGAAGAACCTGTCGGTCCAGCTCGTCGAGCTGAAGCGTTGGTCGATGGTGACCCGCGTGGAACGAGCCACCGCGGAGTTGGTCCACGTCCCCGGGATGGGAGAGAAGAAGCATCCCGCACTGCAACTACGCGAGTATTACAAGGCGTTCACGGGCGTCCGGGGGCCACTGCACGGATTGGAGTTCGAGTGTGGCGGCTTCGCCTATCTGCACAACGCGACCGAGGCTTCTGTTCTCCCGCTGGTCGGCGTCGATGCGCCGACCGGTTCCTACGCCCGCGTCTACACCAACGACCGCCGTGACCAACTGTTGTCGGACCTGCGGAACACCTTCTCCGCCGATGCCGCCGATTCGGCGGCTGAGGTACTGCTACGGAGCATGGGGCTGCGTAACACTCCGCTGCTCGACGCCATGATCCGCTCCAGCGGGGAGGACACGGTCTTCACGCTGCGTGGTCGCCAGAAGAAGGTCGCAGACCAAATTCTCGACACGGCTGCGCAGGTGCTTCCCGACCCGGTGCAGCCGGCGCTCCTCCCCGATGGGAGACGGGTCGTCTTCCTGGTGACGGGCGGAGCAGGTACCGGCAAGAGCGCCATCGGCCTTCAACTCAAGGCTGAGCTGGAGGCCGGCGGTCGTACGGTCAAATACGCGAGCGGCAGCAGGGCATTCAATGGAGCCCTGCAGGAACATGTCGGTTACGGAGACAGGGAGTTCAAGGAGAGTTTCACCTACTTCAGTAGCTTCGTCACCCCGCCCGATCCGCCCCTTGACGTGCTGATCTGCGACGAGGCTCATCGCCTGCGCGAACGCTCCACCAATCGCTTCTGGAAGCCCGAGGATCAGGGCACCAAGCCACAGGTGGACGAACTCCTCGACGCATCCCGGTTGACTGTGTTCTTTCTCGACGAAGGGCAGTCCGTGCGCCCGCAAGAAGTCGGTAGCGTCGACCTCGTAAAAGATGCGGCACGGCGCTACGACGCCGAGCTTCTCGAATACCGCCTGCGGGAACAGTTCCGGTGTGGCGGCAGCGACGCCTACATCCGGTGGGTGCGCGGGGTCCTGGGGGTGTCAGGCGGAGAGCCGGAGCAGTGGACCCCGGACGGACTGATGCACGTCGAGGTCGTGGACAGTCCGGAAGAGCTGGAGCGAATCATCGGCTCCGAGGCCCGCGCCGGAGCGTCCGCGCGTATGGTCGCCGGATACTGCTGGCCCTGGACGAAGCCCAAGGGCAGGGAGAAGCGGCTCGAGCCCGACGTGCGGATCGGTGAGTGGCACCGGCCGTGGAACGCGGACAGTGAGTCATTCTGCGAGAACAAGACCGTCCCGCCCTCCAAGATCTGGTCCGTGCATGAGGACGGTCTCGGTCAGATCGGCTGTGTCTACACCGCACAGGGGCTGGAGTGGGATTGGTGCGGCGTGATCATGGGCGACGACATGGTGCGACGCGGCGATCGATGGGTGTTCCGTCGGGGCAAGGAGCGTGAGGACAAGGCTGCAGGCGTCAAGCGGGTCGCCGTTCCCGGATCTTTCGATCCCAAGGTGCGGTCGAAGAGTGTGGACGACGACGAGTTCGCTCGCCTCGTTCGGCACGCCTATCACGTACTGATGACCAGGGCGAGCCGAGCGACCGTGCTCTATTCCACGGACGAGGAGACCAGGGAGTATCTGAAAAGCGTCGTGGGCGAGACGGAGATCCACGGGCTGCGACCCACGTGGAAGAACCTCCCTGAGCAGGCGCGGCAGCCACACCTGCCTCGCCCGGCCCGAGGGCGGCGCCGCCGTAGGGTCCGACCGAAGAAGGGCACTCCGCCTGGTGAGCTGTTTCTCTTCTGAGGCGTCGGCCGGTCGATGGAGTGGCGGGCTCCCGGGCCCGCCACCTGCCGGTCAAAAGACCAGGCGCGCTACCACGGTGAGCATCGCCACCACCAGATTGGTGGTGACTCCTACCGTGACGTCGACCAGAATCTGACGAAGCCGGTCGCGACGTGCAAGCTTGTACTCAACGGGGTTCATCGGTTTCCACTCCTGAGCGTGAGCTGGGAATGGCAGGGATCGCCCTACCGGGCATCCGCAGTCACACCACGTGCTCGACGCGGTGGAGACCACTCGTCGCTCAATGCAGAGGAACGGCACCAGGAACACCGCCGACGTACCCTCCGGGAAGGTGCGCAGCTGTAACCACGTTAGTGCATCGCTCAGTTGAGGGGTTGGTGATGTGCGTGTCGAGTGCCGTCGGCTTCGGGATCGCCGAGTCCGAGTTCGATCACGAACGCCGTGGCCTGGAGGGGATCCGGGCGCAGCTGCCGGACGTTGACTCCTGGCGGGCCTGGTCGAACTTCACCTTCACCGCGAACACGGGGCACGTCCGTGAGGTGGATCTCTGGTCGTCGCCCCCGGTGGTGCCTGCATGATCGAGCTGAAGGACTGGCGCGGCTCGGTCACGTCCGAGAACGCACGTGGGTGCAGACCACGCCCGGTGGCCGCCGGTGGACGCACGGCAACCCCTTGCGCGTGGTCAGTCGCAAGGCCAAGGAGCTTGCCGGGCTGGTCGGTGATCAATGGCGCCCGCTCGTGTCCAGGAACGTCCTCTCCAGAGCGTGCCGCAGTCCCAGGCGCCCCCCTTCCTCGTGTGCCCGTGCGTACTCGGTGTCGCCGAGTGCTTCCCGGGACTGGCACAGGGCGCGTTCGCGATGGGCCGTCATGAGGGCGAAGCCGAAGAGGCGAGGGGCGCCCGACGGGTGCCAGACGCGGTCCGCGGCGCCCAGGACGAGGGCGGCGGCGCGGGCCTCGCCGTGGGAGGCGAGCACCCAGGCCAGGGTCTCGCTGATGAACGCCTGCCCCATGCGCTCGTCGATCTCGACGGTGTGCCGGAGCGCCCGATGGAGGAGTTCCCGCGCTATCGCCGGGCGCCCCGCCTCGCCGTGGTCGATGGCGAGGGCCCACAGGAGGTAGCAGCGGTGCCAGGTGTCGCCGCGCGCCTCGGACAGGGCGAGTGCCTGTTCCAGGAGGGCGGTGGAGCGGGCGTGGTCGCCCTGGATGACGGCGGTGAAGCCGAGTTGGGCGACGCACTGAGCGCGGGTCAGCAGGGCGTCCGACGTGTGGCTCTGGGACAGCGCGGCCCGTGCGTACCGCTCGGAGTTCGTCATGTCGCCGGTCACCAGCGCGGACAGGCCGCGCAGTTGGAGGAACGCGGCGGTGAGTTCGGTGGTGCTGGGGGAGTCGGGGGCCGTGGCCAGGGCCTGTTCGGCGCGGTGGATTGCGTCGTGAGTGCCCTCGTGGTCGCCGTGGAGCAGCAGGAGGAATCCGGCCACCCAGACCGCCCGGCACCAGATGAGGGTGCTCTCGGGGGACGGCGGCCGGGGGTGTCGTTCCAGGATCGCCCGCATCCAGCGTGCGCCCTCGCCGACGTGGGCCGACGTCAGGCAGTGCAGCCAGAATCCGAGGGTGGCGCGCAGTACGGTCTCGGCCGGTTCGCCGGGCGGGGGCGGTGACGCGATGATCTGGCGCAGGTTGGGGTGCTCGGGCCGTAATCGCCGCAGCAGAGCCGCCTGCCCGGACGAGCCGTAGCCGAGGCCCGCGCGGGCCGCGAGGCCGAGGTACCAGGCGCGGTGGCGGTGCACGGCGAGCGCGGCCCGGCCGCTCTCCTCAAGGCGTTCCCGCCCGTAGGCGCGAACGGTCTCGAGCATGTGCAGCCGGCTGTGACCGGCCGTCTCGACGCTGGTCAGCAGGGACTTGTCCACGAGCCCGGCGAGGGCTTCGAATGCCTCACCGGCCGCCTCGCCCGCCGCATCGGGCTCGCCGCACAGATGCTCGGCGTCGCTCAGCAGCACCCCGCCCGCGCACAGCGACAACCGCTGCCAGGCCATGCGCTCGGCCTCGGTGCACAGCTCGTAGCTCCAGTCGAAGAGCGCACGCAGCGCCTGATGCCGGGGGTGCGCCGAGCGGTCGCGGCCGCCGGGCCCCAGCAGTCGGAACTGGTGGTCGAGCCGCTCCAGGAGTTCGCCGAGGGACAGTGTGCGCAGGCGGCGTGCGGCGATCTCCAGCGCCAGCGGCAGGCCGTCCAGGCGGCGGCACACCCGGGCAAGGGTCTCCCGGTTCGCCTCCGTCACCCGGAATCCGGGGCAGGCGGCCTCGGCCCGGTCCGCGAAGAGGGCCATGGCAGGCGAGGGCGTGAAGGCGTCGCCCGGCGTCTCGGCCCCCTTCAGGCCCAGCGGCTGCACCCGGAGGACGTGCTCGGCGCCTATGTCGAGGGGCTGGCGGCTCGTCGCCAGGACGTGCAAGGCGGGCAGTCGTGTGAGCAGCGCGTGGACGGTACGGGCGCACCCGCTCAGCAGGTGCTCGCAGTTGTCGAGAAGGAGCAGCACGCGGCGGCCGTGCAGCGCACCGGCGAGCGCGGGCAGCGCATCCTCGTCGGCGCCCGCCTGCACCCCGACGGCGGAGGCGATCGCCTCCGCCACGGCGTCGTCGCCGCGCAGGTCGGCCAACTCGGCGCAGTAGGTGTTGTCCGCGAACCGCCCGGCCGTCTCGCGCAGGATCTCCCGGGCCAGTCGCGTCTTGCCCACCCCGCCGACCCCGACCAGCGTGACGAGCCGCCACTCGTCCAACAAGGCGCCACCCCTGGCCAGTTCCGCTTCCCGGCCCACGAAGCTCGTGGACTCCGCCGGAGCGAAGGAGGGCCGGCCGTCCCCGGGAGTGGAGTCCGGGGTGCCGTAGAGCAGACCCCACAACTCCGCGCGGCGGGCCTCCCACGGATGAGGGTCTCCCGCACAGGCGGTGACGTAGGCGTGGAGCACCTCGCGGGTCGGCAGCCGCTGCCCGGCGGCGGCCTGGGACAGGGTGCTGGCGGAGAAGTGGGCCGAGGCGGCCATCCGTGCGTAGGTGAGGCCGGCCTCCTCGCGCAGTGTGCGCAGGTCCAGGGCGAAGCGCTCCAAGGGACCCGCCTGCGGGTCGAGCGGCTGTTCCCGACGGCCCGGCCTGCCTGCCAACACCCACCACCGCCCCGGACGTTCAGGTTGATTCATTGATTATGGGCTCACGCGCCACATGGCGAACAACTCCCGCCGTCGCCGATCCTTCTGGACCTGACCGGCCGACGGAGAGCAGGAGGTGCTCGTCATGCAGGAGCAAGGACGTGCGGTGGGGGATCCGCCGCACGTCAACCATGGTGTGGTGGCCCAGGGCGGTGGAACCGGCGGGCTTCCGCCGATGCCCACGCAGCCGCCCGGATCGGCCCTGGACATCAAACTCGGAGTGAGCAGACGGCTGTTGTGGGTTGACGGCGCCGTCTACCCGCTCCAGAACGTCGTCCGGATCTACGCCACCACCCTTCAGCCCCGTAAGCGCGAGGCGGCCCGGCGGTTCATGTCCGTGGCGGTCCCGACGCTCGTCTTCGGCTTCCTCCCGGCGATGCTCCTCGAGGGGCCGGGCCCGCTCCCCGTGATGGGGGTGCTGATCTACGTGGTGCTCGGCTTCTTCGTGGTGCGGGAGGTGGCCACGTTCCAACGGGTGTTCAGCGCCCCGCCGCTGCACGTGCTGGCCGTCGACACCTCCGGCATGTCGACCGCGCTGGTCACGAGTCCGCACCGCGCGCACCTGGACCAACTGGTCGGGCGCATCTCGCACTCGCTGGAGAATCCCGGCGCCGACTTCCAGGTGACGGTGGAGAAAATGGCACTCAACCCACGGCATTACCACATCGGGGACAATGTGAACATGTACGGCGGAACCGGAAACGTGGGGGTCGCAAAGTGACGGCGGGAGACTCGTACCACTACGGCGACGCGGTCAGCATCCACGGCGGGAGCGGCCACGTCGGCATCGACAAGCGGGTCACCGCGAGCCCTCAGGAACTCTCCCCCGAGGCGCAGGTCGCGCTCGCCGAACTGATCACCCTGGTCCGGGAACTACGGCTCCACGTACCGACCGCCACCGGTCACACGCTCGACGCCGCGCTGCCGGACGTGGAACCCACCGGCGCCGTCGAACCCCCGTCCCGGCTCTCCGCGCTCCACGCCATCGCCGGCGTCGCCGCCACCGTCGGAACGCTGGGGCAGCCCGTGCTCGCCGCGGTCAATGGAATCCTGGCGCTGCTCCCCGCCGGGGGCTGACCCTCACCGGGAGTCGACCAGCCCCGGGATGTGCTGTCGGGCCGCCGCCGCGAAGTCGTAGATCGCGGAGCGGGAGGCGTCGCGGGCCGGGGCCAGGGCGTCGCGGTCGTCCGTCTCGCGGATCAGGTCGATCGCGCGCAGCGCCTGCCGGCCCTTCGCGTCCAGCACGGGCGACGGCGTCAGCATCTCGGCGCGGAACATCGCCTCCAGGGCCGCCGCCCGCAGACGTTGGGCCTCGCGTTGCAGGTCGTGGATGGATTCGCCGTCGGTCAGGCGGCCTGCGTGCTTCGCGAACCAGTAATCCATCTGCCCCCGGCGGAAGTTCGCGAGGGCGCCCGCGAACGCGCTGTAGGCGTCGATCCGTTCCTGGCGCAGCCGCTCCCCGCGCGTGAACTGCTCGGCGCGCAGCGCGGTGCGCCGCTGGAGCACGTACGTCAGAGAGGAGCCGAGCAGCGTTCCGAGGATCGCGACGAGGCTGGTGGCGACTACTTCCATGGCGTCAGCGAAGCACGGCCGGGCCGTGATCGTCCACGGGGCGGGAGACGGCGTGGGGAAGCCGTCAGATCAGTGGGGGACGGCCCAGGCGGGTCATGTGCCATACCGTGCGCCATCGCATCGGCTTCCGTTCGCCCGCCGAGGTGCGGACGCCCTCCACGAAGCCCGCCGCCCAGGCGCGCAGGCCGCCGAGGGAGCGGGTGCGGGCCAGGGTGAGGAGGGTCCAGGTCGTCAGGTAGAGGGGGATGAGGGGGAGGGGGAGGCGGCGGCGGGCCAGCCAGACGCGGTTGCGGGCCGTCATGCGGTGGTAGACGGCGTGGCGGGCGGGGGAGGTCTTCGGGTGCTGGAGGAGGAGGGAGGGTTCGTAGAGGACCTTCCAGTTCGCGTCCAGGGCGCGCCAGGCCAGGTCCGTCTCCTCGTGCGTGAAGAAGAAGTCGGCGGGCCAGTCGCCCGTCTCGGCGAGCATGTCCATCGAGAAGGCGTGGCCGCCGCCGAGGAACGACGTGACGAGGCCGCGGCGCATCGGGTCCTTCGCGCGCAGCCGCGGCACGTGCCGGCGCTGCGTCTCCCCGTGCTCGTCGGCGATCCGGAAACCGACGATGCCCAGGCGCGGGTCGGACGCGTACAGCTTCTGGATCGTGCCGAACACGTCGGCGTCGACGAGGAGACCGTCGTCGTCCAGCTCGACGGCCACGTCCACGTCGCCGAACGCGCGCAGCCGGGCCAGGGCGACGTTGCGGCCGCCGGGGCAGCCCAGGTTGTCGTCCAGCTCGACCGTCGTGACCTCGAAGGGGTACGTGTCGTAGGCGGGCAGCACCGTGCCGTTGCCGATCAGGACGACGCGCGTCGGGGCGACGCCCTGCTTGGCGACCGAGTCGAGGAGGGCGGCCACGTCGTCGGGGCGGTTGCCCATCGTGATGATGGCCACGCCCAGGCGGGGCTGTTCGGTCGTGCGGCGCCTGTCAGTCATGGCGGCGATGGTAGTCGTTCACCTGGTTCACCTCGTGGCCGCCTCGACGGCGGCCGACGAGGCCCGTCCCCCGGACGCGTCAGGCGCGTCAGACCTTTTCCAGCGGCTTGTGCGGGCCCTGCGGCAGCTCCACGCGGATCGTGTCGCCGGGGCGCACGACGCCGCCCTCGCGGACCACGCTCATGATCCCCGCCTTGCGGACCACGGCGCCCGTCTCCTCGTCCCGCCCGACGCACTGCTTGAGCAGCCCGTCCTGGAACGTGTCGATCTGCACGCACGGATTGCGCAGCCCCGTGACCTCGATCACCGCGCCGCCGTCCCCCAGGTGCAGCAGCGTCCCCGTCGGCAGGGCCAGCAGGTCCAGGCCGCGCGTCGTCACGTTCTCCCCGAGGTCGCCGGGACGGACCGCGAAGCCCTCGCCCGCGACCTCCGCGAACAGCTCCTCGTGCATCAGATGGACCTGCCGCAGATTCGGCTGCGTCGGGTCCTGGCGCACCCGGGAACGGTGCTTGACCGTGACCCCCGCGTGCACGTCACCCTCGACCCCGAGCCCGGCGAGCAGCGTGATGCTGTCCCGGTTCGGTTTGGTGAAGGAGTACGTGCCGTTGCTGCTGACCGCCGTGACGAGCCCTGTAGCCGTCTGGGTCCCCTGCGTCTCGTGGGTTTCCTGCATGATCTGCCCCCTGTGTCTCGTGATCCGGGGACACCCTAGCCAGGGGGTGCGCGCCGCCGGTCAGGCGCCGCCCAGCGAGCGTTCGGCGACGCCCGCGACATGGGCGGAGAGCCTCGCGCGCGGGTCGGGGGTGAGGGTGCTCAGGGCGACCAGGGCCGTCACGACGACGTCGCACAGTTCCGACTCGACGTCCTGCCAGGAGTGGCTGAGGCCCTTGCGCGGGTTCTGGCCGATCGCCCCGATGACCGCCTCGGAGACCTCGCCGACCTCCTCCGACAGCTTCAGCATGCGCAGCAACAGGGCTTCCCGGGGCGGCTGTTCGCTGTTCTCGTCGAGCCAGGCGCACAGCCGGCCGATGGTCGCCCACAGTTCGTCGTCCTTCATGGGACGAGGGTAGGCGGGCCGGGGCGGGTCACTCCTCGCCGGTCTCGCCCTCCGCCGGCTCGGCCACCCGCTTGTTGCGCGAGCCGACCACCGCGAGCGCCGCCGCCCCGGCCCCGACGAGCGCCGCCGGCACCATCCAGGGCCGGTCGAGGACGCCCGCGAAGGCGCGGTCGAGGGAGTAGCGGCCCGGTCCGGTCACGGCGAGGCCCGCCGCGACGAAGCCGAGGAAGGCGGGGTACTCGTAGCCGCCGCCCATCGCGAAGAACCCGTTCGGCGCGTGCACCGCGGCGGCGCCCGCCATGGTCCCGGCCGCGGCGGCGCCGGCCACCGGAGTCGCGAGGCCCAGGGCGAGCAGGGCGCCGCCGCCCGCCTCGCCGAGCCCGGCCGCGAGCGCGCTGGCCTTCGGCGGGCTGTAGCCCATGGACTCCATCGCGGCGGCCGTGCCGGACAGGCCACCACCGCCGAACCAGCCGAGCAGCTTCTGGGCGCCGTGCGCGGCGAGGACCCCGCCGGTGCCCAGGCGCAGCGCGAGCAGGCCCAGGTCGACGCGGTTCGAACGGGGGGCGCAGGACGTACGGAATCGTGTGCAGGTCATGTCTCCACCGTCCGGCAGCGGAGGGCGTCGCACCACGCGTACGGGGCCCGTTCGGGTGGCGGGCCGGGTGGCGGGGCCCGGGGGCCGGTGCCAGCCTGGGCCCATGCCCATCCAGACAGCCAAGCTCAGCGACCCCGCGGTCCGTGCCTTCGTCACGGCGCTCAACTCCCACGACCGGGACGCCTTCCGCGACGCGCTCGCGCCCGGCGCGACCATGGCCGACGACGGCAGCGAGCGGGATCTCGAGGACTGGACGTCCCGCGAGATCTTCGACTCCCACGGCCACATGGAGATCGAGAAGGAGACCGCGGGCGGCCGCGGTCTCGTCGCCCGGTACCGCAACGACACGTGGGGCGAGATGCGGACCGCGTGGCGGTTCGACGTCGACGGCGGGAAGGTCACCCGGTTCGAGACCGGTCAGGCCTGAGGCCGCGTCCCCGCGTCCCCGCGTCCCCGCGTCCCCGCGTCCCCCGCGGGGCGGGGGTCAGGGGATCGGGACCGCCGTTCCGCTCACCCGGACGCGGGGGTCGCCCGCGCGCAGCGTCACCGTGAGCTCGCCCGGGCGGCCCATGTCCGCGCCCTGGTGCAGGGTCAGCACGGCCTCGTCCGGCACCAGACGGAGCTCGCGCGCGTACGCGCCGAACGCGGCGGCGGCGGCGCCCGTCGCCGGGTCCTCGACGACTCCGCCCACCGGGAACGGGTCCCGTACGTGGTACGTGAACTCCGCTTCCCGCCACACGAGTTGTACGGTCGTCAGGTCCAGGCGGTGCATCAGCGCCGCGAGCCGGTCGAAGTCGTAGGCGAGGTCGGCGAGCCGCTCGCGGGTGGCCGCGGCGAGGATCAGGTGGCGGGCGCCGGCGTAGGCGATCCGGGGCGGGAGCGCCGGGTCCAGGTCGGCGGCCGGCCAGTCGAGCGCGGCGAGTGCCTCGGTCAGATCGGCGGGGGCGACGTCCTCGGTGTGCGGGGCGACGCTGGTCAGGGTGGCGCGCAGGGATCCGCCGTCCTCGTGGACGCTCACGGGGACCTCGCCGGCCCGGGTGTGGAAGAGGTAGTCGCCGGTGCCGTGGCGCTCCGCGAGGGCGACCGCCGTGGCCACCGTCGCGTGGCCGCAGAACGGGACCTCGGCGCGGGGGCTGAAGTAGCGGACGGTGTGGCCCGCGCCCGCTTCCGCCGGGGTCACGAAGGCGGACTCGCTGTAGTTCAGGTCGGCGGCGATCTTCAGCATGTCGTCGTCGCTCAGCGCGGTGGCGTCGAGGACGACGCCGGCGGGGTTGCCTCCGGCGGGGGTGGTGGCGAAGGCGGTGTAGCGCAGCACGTCTGTCATGCCGCGCATTCTCTCTCGGACCCGGGCGTTGGTTCCGGCGATTTTCGGAGCGGGGGCCCCTGGGGGTGCGCCGTTGGCGGTTGCGGGAGTCGTCGCCGGGTGCGGGGCGGTGGGGCTTCTCGCGCAGTTCCCCGCGCCCCTGGGATGCGCACTTCGTGCGCCATCCCAGGGGGCGCGCCCCCGCCGGTAGGCGTTGGGTCAGCCGCGGCCGACGTAGGGCATGTTCGTGGCCAGGATCGTGGCTGACTGGATGTTCGCGTCGAGGGGGAGTTCGGCCATGTGGCGGACCGTGCGGGCGACGTCCGTCACGTCCATCACGGGCTCCGCGGCCAGTGTCCCGTTCGCCTGCAGGATCCCGCTCTGCATGCGCTCGGTCATGTCCGTCGCCGCGTTGCCGATGTCGATCTGGCCGACGGCGATCCGGTACGGGCGGCCGTCCAGGGACAGGGACTTCGTCAGGCCCGTCAGCGCGTGCTTCGTCGTCGTGTACGCGACCGAGTGCGGCCGGGGCGCGTGCGCGGAGATGGAGCCGTTGTTGATGATCCGGCCGCCCTGCGGGTCCTGCTCCTTCATCTGCCGGAACGCCGCCTGCGCGCACAGGAACGCCCCGTTGAGGTTCGTGTCGACGACGTGCCGCCAGGCGGCGTAGTCGAGGTCCTCCACCGGTACGCCGCCGGGCCCGAAGGTCCCCGCGTTGTTGAAGAGCAGATCGAGCCGCCCGAAGCGCTCCCGCACGGCGGTGAAGAGCGCGGCCACGGCGCCGGGGTCCGAGACGTCGGTGCGGACCGCGAGGGACTCGGTGCCGGGCGCGAGCCCCGCCGTCTCCTCCAGGGTCTCCACGCGCCGGCCCGCGAGGGCCACCCGCCAGCCGCCGCGCAGCAGTTCCAGGGCGACGGCCCGGCCGATGCCGGACCCGGCTCCGGTGACGACGGCGGTGCGCGGCGCGGTGGGGTGCGAAACGTTCATGGGGCCGCAGCGTACGGGGCGTACCGCCACGTGGACATCACCCATCCGACATGTGGCTGTCGTGTCCGCGACAGTGCGGCTTCGTCCCGGCTTAGTCCCCGGCCACTCCAATCTCCCTTGACGCCGGCGCCGGCCGGCCGCCAGGGGAGGGCACATGTCGTACGAAGGCTCACACGCACTGCAGTACACCCGGGAACTCCGCGCCGCGGCCCGCCACTTGGGCCGCCGCCGCTTCCTCACCGTCACCGGCGCCGCCGCCGCGCTCGCCTTCGCCGTGAACCTGCCGGCCGCCGGCGCCGCGGCCGCCGCCGAACTCGACGCCCGCGCCATCACCGACAACCCGTTCACCCTCGGCGTGGCGTCCGGCGACCCGCTCCCGGACTCCGTGCTCCTGTGGACCCGGCTCGCCCCCGCCCCGTACGAACCCGGCGGCGGGCTGCCCGCCGAGCGCGTCGAGGTCCGCTGGGAACTCGCCCACGACGAGCGGTTCCGCCAGGTCGTGCGGCGCGGCACCGCCACCGCGCACCCCGAGTTCGACCACGCCGTGCACGTCGAGATCGAGCACCTCGCGCCCGGCCGCGTCTACTACTACCGCTTCCGCGCCGGCGACTGGACGAGCGAGACCGGCCGCACCCGCACCGCCCCCGCCGCGTCGAGCCGCACCGCCGCGCTGACCCTCGCCGCCGTCTCCTGCCAGGCGTACCACGACGGCTACTTCACCGCGTACCGTCACCTCGCCCAGGACGACGTCGACGTCGTGTTCCACCTCGGCGACTACCTCTACGAGTACGCCGTGAACTCCGCGGGCGGCGCCCGCAAGTACACCGACCGCGTCCTGCCCGCCGTCTTCAACCGCGAGACGATGACGCTGGAGGACTACCGACTGCGGTACGCCCTCTACAAGTCCGACCCCGACCTGCGGGCCGCGCACGCCGCCCACCCGTTCGTCGTCACCTGGGACGACCACGAGACCGAGAACAACTACGCGGGCGACACCCCCGAGAACAACGTGCCGCCCGAGGAGTTCCTGCTGCGCCGCGCCTCCGCGTACCGCGCCTACTGGGAGAACCAGCCGCTGCGCCGCCCCCAGCGCCCCGACGGCCCCGACATGCGGCTCTACCGGCGCCTGCACTGGGGCCGGCTCGCCCAGTTCGACATCCTCGACACCCGCCAGTACCGCACCGACCAGGCCAACGGAGACGGCTGGAAGTCCCCGACGCCCGAGTCCGAGGCCGCCTCCCAGACCCTGCCGGGCCTCACCCAGGAGCGCTGGCTCACCGACGGCTGGCGCCGCTCCCGCGCCCTGTGGAACATCGTGCCCCAGCAGGTCACCTTCGCCCGCCGCAACAACCCCGCCGCCGGCAACACCACGCTCTCCATGGACTCCTGGGACGGCTACCCCGCCTCGCGCGAGCGGGTCCTCGCCGGGGCGGAGGCGGCCCGCGTCGAGAACCTCATGGTGCTCACCGGTGACGTGCATGTCTCGTACGCGATGGACATTCACCGGGACGCGAACGACGCCGGGTCGCGGACCGTCGGTACGGAGATCGTGACCACGTCGATCACGAGCGGGAAGGACGGGGCGGCGCGGCCGGCGAACTGGGCGGGCTATCTGGAGCGGAACCCGCACATGAAGCACTACGGGGGGCAGCGGGGGTATGCGACGGTCGCCCTGGGCGAGCGGGAGGCTCGGGCCGACTTCAAGGTGGTCTCGGCGGTGACCGTCCCGGGGGCGCCGGTCTCGACCGCGGCCTCCTTCATCGTGCCGGTCGGAAATCCGGGCCTGCACCCGGCGTAGGTGTCGCGTCTGCCGGGTCGTGGTCCGTCGCCGACCGCGGCCCGGTGGGGCTTCTCGCGCAGTTCCCACTCACGCGCACCCGGCGACGCAACCGATCACGCCTCCCCCGGATACCGCACCCCGATCGCCGAGCGCACAGCGTCCAGCGTGCGCATCACCCCCAGCGACCCGTCCAGAGGAACCAGCGGCGATTCGACCGACCCGCCCCGAAGACACCGCATGACCTCGACCGCCTCGTGCCGCATCGAATCCCGCGGCCCGTCCTCCGCCGCCGCCACGAACTCCTCCGGTTCCCGCCCGTCCCGGTGCAGCACGAAGCGGTCCGGGTAGAAGAAGCCGCCCGGTACGTCGATCCGCCCCGCGGAACCCGTCACCGAAGCCGTCACCCCCGTACCGGAGTTGACCGCGCAGTGCAGCAGCGCCTGCGCCCCGCCGGACCAGGACAGCAGCATCCCGGTCTGCAGGTCGACGCCCTCGGGGGAGAGCTGGGCCCGCGCCGTCACCGACTCCGGCTCGCCGAGCAGCAGATGCGCGAACGACACCGGATACACGCCGAGATCGAGGGTCGCGCCCCCGCCCTGCGCGGGGTCCCGCAGTCGGTGCGAGGGAGGGAAGGGACCGGCGAGCCCGAAGTCGGCCTGGACCGTGCGGACTTCACCGATCACACCGTCGTCGACGAGGGCCTTCAGGCGCCGGATCAGCGGATGGCAGTACATCCACATGGCCTCCATCAGGAACAGCCCCCGCGACCGGGCGAGCGCGACGAGCTCCTCGGCCTCCCGCGCGTTCAGGGTGAACGCCTTCTCGCAGAGCACCGCGCGCCCCGCCTCCAGGCAGAGCCCGGCCGCCTCGCGGTGCGCGGAGTGCGGCGTGGCCACGTACACCACGTCGACGTCCTCGTCCGCGGCGAGCGCGGCCCAGTCGCCGTACGCCCGGTCGATCCCGAAGCGTTCGGCGAAGGTCTTCGCGCCGGCCTCGGTGCGTGACGCGACCGCCACGACCTCCGCGTCCGGCAGATCCAGCAGCTCCGCCGTGAACTGCTGCGCGATGCCGCCCGTCGCGAGGATCCCCCAGCGCACGCGTTCCCCAGCCATCCCAGCCCCACCCCGGTTCCCGGTCCCGACCACTCCGCCGAGCTGAGAGCATAGGTAATCGCACGCACGACCGGGAGAGTCGGCGGACACCAGGACGGGAACGGGGGAGCTTCGGGATGGCGGAGAGCGGGAGCACCGGGACGGCAGAGAGCACCGGGACAGCGCCACCGCCACCCCGGACCGGGCCGCCCGGCGCGGCGGCCCGCACCGGCCTCCTCGTCACCCTCGTGCTCGGCGGACTCACCGCCGTGCCGCCGCTGTCGATGGACATGTACCTCCCGGCGCTGCCCGAGGTCACCGGCGCCCTGCACACCTCCGCCGCCACCGCCCAGCTCACCCTGACCGCCTGCCTCACCGGCATGGCGCTCGGCCAGCTCGTCGTCGGCCCGATGAGCGACAAGTGGGGCCGCCGCGGACCGCTCCTGGCCGGCCTGCTCGTCTACGTGGCCGCGACCGCGATCTGCGCCCTCGCGCCGAACGCCGCCCTGCTCATCGCCTTCCGGCTGCTCCAGGGCCTCGCGGGCGCCGCCGGCATCGTCATCGCCCGCGCCGTCGTCCGCGACCTCTACGACGGCGTCGCGATGGCCCGCTTCTTCTCCACCCTGATGCTGATCTCCGGCGTCGCCCCGATCGTCGCCCCGCTCATCGGCGGCCAGGTGCTGCGCGTCACCGACTGGCGCGGCGTCTTCGTCGTCCTCACCGCGATCGGCCTCGCGCTCACCGCACTCGTGTGGAAGTGCCTGCCCGAGACGCTGGCGCCGGAGCGGCGGCACGGCGGGGGAGTGGGCGAGGCGCTGCGCACCATGCGCGGCCTGCTCGCCGACCGCGTCTTCGCCGGGTACATGATCGCGGGCGGCTTCGCGTTCGCCGCGCTGTTCGCCTACATCAGCGCCTCGCCGTTCGTCATCCAGGAGATCTACGGCGCCTCGCCGCAGACCTTCAGCCTGCTCTTCGGGCTGAACTCGGTCGGCCTGATCGCCGTCGGCCAGCTCAACGGCAAACTGCTCGTCGGCCGCGTCGACCTCGACAAGGTCCTCGGCACCGGGATCGGCCTCATCGTCCTCGCCGCCGGATTCCTGCTCCTCGTCGCCACCGGCGTCCTCGGCAGCCCCGAGCGGCTCGGCCTCGTACCGGTCTCCGCAGGGCTCTTCGCGCTCATGGCCTCCATGGCCCTGACCACCCCGAACACCAACGCGCTCGCCCTCATGCGCACCCCGCACGCCGCCGGCTCCGCCTCCGCGCTCCTCGGCACCTCCTCCTTCCTGATAGGGGCCGTCGCCTCGCCGCTCGTCGGCATCGCGGGGGAGCACACCGCGGTGCCCATGGCCGTCGTCCAGCTCGGCTGCGGGCTCGCCGCCGCCCTCGCCTTCGTCACGCTGTGCCGCCCCTGGCAGCAGCGCGCCGAGGAGGTGCGGGAAAGCTGAGCACGCCAAGACTGCGCCGCGGCACCCCCGAGCGGGCCGGGCTCGACGCCGTGCACCTCGCCGACCTCGTACGCGACGTACGGCTGCTGCCCGAGGGGGAGCGGCCCTGGTGCGCGGGCGCCGTGCTGCTCGCCGGGCGCGGCCCGGTGATCGCCGCCGAGGCCGCTTGCGGCTGGGCCGTGCGCTACTCCGCCTACGACGAGCGCACCGACCGGGGTGTGGAACTGCCGCCCGCCGCCCGCGTCCCCATGACCCTCGACACCCCCTTCGACCTGGCGTCCCTCACCAAGCTGTTCACCTCGATCGCCGCCGTCCAGCAGATCGAGCGCGGCACCCTCGGCATCGACGCCCGGGTCGGCGCCTACGTCCCCGAGTTCACGGCCGCCGCCGAGCACGGCATCACCGTCCGCCAGCTCCTCACCCACACCTCCGGCCTGCGCCCCGAACTCCCGCTGTACGAAGCCCGGGACCGGGCCGCCCGGCTCGCCGTCCTGCGCGCGGAGCGACCCTCGTCGGAGCCCGGCGAACACCGCTACTCCGACCTGAACATGCTGCTGCTCCAGCACGTCCTGGAGCGCCTCACCGGCCGCCCGCTCGACGTGCTGATCCGCGACGGCATCACCCGGCCCCTCGGCATGACCGCCACCTCGTTCGGGCCCCGGGCGGGCGCCGCCGCCACCGAGGACCAGGGCCGCCCCTGGGCCAAGGCCGACCGCGGCATGCTGCGCGGCGAGGTGCACGACGAGAACGCCTGGGCGCTCGGCGGCGTCGCGGGCCACGCCGGCCTCTTCTCCACCGCGCCCGACCTGGCGATCCTGTGCCGGACCCTGCTCGGCGGCGGCTCCTACGGCACCGCGCGCATCCTCGGCCCCGACTTCGTCGACCTGATGCTGGCCGCGCCCGGGCTCGGCTTCGCCGTCGACCAGCCCTGGTTCATGGGCGAGCTCGCCGGGCACGGCGCGGCCGGGCACACCGGCTTCACCGGCACGTCGCTGGTCGTCGACCCCGCCACGGACACCTTCCTCGTCCTGCTCGCCAACACCGTCCACCCGCGCCGCCGCCCCGCCGACAGCGCGCCGCGCGCCGTGGCGGCCACCTGTCTCGCCCGCGCGGTGATCCCGCTCGGCGCCCCTTAAAATTCCCGGGTGAACGCCCCGATCCCGTCCTCCGCCGACACCCTCCGCTCGGCCCTCGCCGGTCTCCTCGACGGCCTGCCGCCCACGCAGGCGGCCCGCGCCGTCGACCGGCTCATCGCCAGCTACCGGGGCACCACCCCGACCGACGCGCCGATCCTGCGGGACCGGGCGGACGTCGCGGCCTACGCGGCGTACCGGATGCCGGCCACGTTCGAGGCGGTGCGCTCGGCGCTGGGGGCACTGCGCGACGCGGCCCCGGCCGACTGGCTGCCCGGCTCCCACCTCGACATCGGCGGCGGGACCGGCGCGGCGGTCTGGGCCGCGCACGACGTGCTGCCCGGCACCCGCCCCACGACGGTCCTCGACTGGTCCGAGCCCGCGCTCGCCCTCGGCCGCGAACTCGCGTCCCGCGACGCCGGCCTGAAGTCCTCGGTCACCTGGAAGCGCGGCCGCATCGGTACGGGCGATCCGCTCCCCGGCGCCGACCTGGTGACCATCTCCTACGTCCTCAAGGAGCTGACGGAGGCGGATCGCGCGGCGGTCGTCGACGCGGCGGCCGGGGCCTCGGACGCTTCCGGCGGGGCCGTGGTCGTCATCGAGCCCGGCACCCCGGACGGCTACCTCCGCGTCATCGAGGCCCGCGACCGGCTGATCGCGGCCGGTTTCCAGGTCGCGGCGCCGTGCCCGCACAGCGCGGCCTGTCCGATCGTGGCCGGTACGGACTGGTGCCACTTCTCGGCGCGGGTCGCCCGGTCCTCCCTGCACCGGCGGGTCAAGGGGGGTTCGCTGGCGTACGAGGACGAGAAGTTCGCGTACGTGGCGGCCGTCCGCTTCGACCCGGAGCGGGGGGCGTCCCGCATCGTCCGCAAGCCCCAGATCCGCAAGGGCCAGGTCCTCCTCGACCTGTGCGAGCCGGTCCCCGGGCTCGACCGTGTCACGGTGACGAAGAAGCACGGGGCGCTCTATCGCGAGGCCCGGGACGCGGAGTGGGGCGACCCCTGGCCCCCGGCCTCGGCTTGAGCACGGCGTCACCCGGCGACGGTCGTCACGGCGCCTCGGACTCGCCCCGCTGATCCCGCAACCTGCGGAGCAGCTCCCGTTTCTGTGTGGCCGCGTCGACCCCCGCACCGCCGGTACGGCCGCCGCGGCCACCGCCGCGCAGCGCCTTGCGGGAGAGGTTGCTGCGAGTGCCGCCGACGCCCAGCATGTTGCCTGATCCACCTCGGGTCATGGTGTCCTCCACTAATCGACCAACTAGGCGAGACGTATCGTCTCGTCATCGGAACCTGCTCCACTCTGGGCGAGACGCAACGTCTTGTCAAGAGGATTCGAGGGTCGCCCGGAAGGTTGTGAGACGGTACGTCTCGCCTCGCTTCGCTGCTACATTCGACCCATGTCAGCCAAGCCAGCCAGCACCCCCGCCAAGAAGGCGGCCCCCGACTCGGCCCGCCGCAGCGAACGCTCCCGGCGCGCCATCTACGACGCCGCCCTCGGGCTCGTCGGCGAGATCGGCTACCCCCGCACCACCATCGAGGGCATCGCCGCCCGCGCCGGCGTCGGCAAGCAGACGATCTACCGCTGGTGGGGATCGAAGGCCGAGGTCCTGATGGAGGCCTTCATCGACCTCAACGAGCAGAACGCGCGCGCCGCCGCCGCGAACCACCCCGGCGTCCCCGTCGGCGGCTCGGGCCTGCCCGACACCGGAGACCTCGCCGCCGACCTCAAGCTCGTCCTGCGCGCCACCGTCGACGAACTCCAGGACCCCCGCTTCGAGGCCCCCGCCCGCGCCCTGGCCGCCGAGGGCCTCGCCGACCGCGAGTTCGCCGAGGGCTTCGTCCGCCGCCTCCTCATGCCCGGCCTCGACCTCTACACCGCCCGGCTGCGCGCCGCCGTGGAGGCCGGCCAGCTCCGCGCCGACCTCGACGCCGAGACCGCCCGCGACCTGTTCGTCTCGCCGATCGCGCAGCGCTGGCTCCAGGGCACGGGACCGCTCGATCACGCGTACACGGACCGCCTCGTCGAGTACGCCCTGTACGGGATCGCGGCCCGCCCCGCCACCCCCTGAACGCCTGTCCGCACGGGCCCGGGGGACCCCGGATGGGAACTGTGGCCACCCGGGGCGCAGGATGGTGGGACCATGTTGGTCCGGGATTCATCCGGTCACTCGGCACGACGGCGATGGTGAGGGGATAGATGGGCGCGGTGCACGACGGCAGCGGACACGGCGGCCTGGGCCGGTTCACCCGGTGGCTGAAGGCCTCCCGGGTGCCCAGAGAAGCCCCCGTCGACCCCGACCGCGAGGCGCTGCTGCTGGCCGCCGCCGCGGCCGGACTCCCGCTGGCCCCGGCCGCGCACCCCGCCGACTACCGCTGTTCGTGCAACCGCATCGGCTGTCCGACGCCGGGCCGGCACCCCCTCTCGTTCGCCTGGCAGACCCAGTCCACGACGGACCGCGGCCAGATCGAGCGCTGGGCCCGGCACCAGCCGCAGGCCAACTTCGTCACCGCGACCGGCGTGGTCCACGACGTCCTGGACGTCCCGCTGGCCGCCGGCCGGGAGGCGCTGGAGCGGCTGCTGTCCACCGGTGTCGACGTCGGGCCCGTCGCCGAGTCCGGCGGCGACCGCATGCTGTTCTTCACGGCGACCCGCGGCACCCCGGCCGACGAGGACGAGTGGTGGCCCTGCGAGCTGGACTGCCACCCCGAGACGATGGACGAGCACCCCGGCCTGCGCTGGCACTGCCGCGGCTCCTACGTCCTGGTCCCGCCGGCCCGCCTGCCCGGCGAGCGCGCGGTGACCTGGCTGCGCGGCCCGGAGCACCCGCTGCCGGACCCGCTCACCCTCCTGGAAGCCCTCACCGACGCCTGCGCCCGCCACACGGGCGCCGACGAGCCGGACTACACCAGCGCCTGGCCGTAGACGCCGTACTCGCTCAGGAACCCTCGGCCGTCGTGATGCCCTGGACGCGGCCGAGTACTCGGACCGCGCCGGACGAGCCCGCCGGGGTGAGGGCCGCCTGGTTCGACACGTAGCCGTATGTCGCCGACTGCTTCGGCTCGCCCGTCATCAGCGCCTTCACGCTGGGGTTGATCGCCGGCAGGTCGCTGCCCTGGGACGCGGTCTGCTTCTCGTAGCGCCGCGTCGTGAAGAAGACGAGCGCCCCGCCGTCCTTGGTACGCAGCGCGACCGGGGCGTAGTCGCCCGAGGTGAGCGGCTCGTCGATGAACTGGGTCGCGAGCCCGGGCCGCGACTCGTTCTTCTTCCGGGTCTCGCGCCACACCGAGGTGTAGGGGCCCGGCGCGAACCCGGAGCCGCCGTCCTTCAGGTACGCCGTGTACCGCGCGGGCAGCTTCTGCGGCGGCACCGCGAGACCGGACGCGTCGGCGTCCACGGCCTCGCCCCAGCCGTCCGCGTCCACGTCGAACGCGGGGACCTGGCTCTCCTGGAACACCGTCAGGTACGACACCGCCCACGGACGGTTCTCCGCGTCACGGGTGAAGACGAGGAGCCAACGGGTGCCCGTACCGCGGTTGCTGTCCGTGTCCGCGACGAACCAGCGGGGCCAGCCCGCCTTCTTCGGCACGGTGAACTTCGCGTCGGTCAGCTCCAGCGGGGCGTGCTTCGGATTGCCCTCGGGCTGCAGCGCGTGACCCGCCTTCAGCTTGGCCGTGTCGATCGCGGCGAGCGGCCCGGTCACGTACTTCTCGTCGGCCGACCGGTCGTACGTCCGGTCCGCCTTGTTGTACGCGGTCACGAAGGTGCCCAGAGCCCGCGCGGCCTCCGCCTTCGTGGTCGTCGGGACGACCTCGAGCTCCCCGTGCACGGTCACGCACCCGCTCGCCGTGAGGGACAGCAGGGCCGCCGCCACGACCGCCGCGGCCGGGCGCCCGCGCCTGTTCCTGACCTCGCTCATGACCTTGACCTCACCTACCCCTTCCCGGGGCCGAACCCTACCGGGAAGAGGCAGGCCGTAGTTCCGCCGGGGCCCTCGGGCCTCAGGCCTCGACCCGCTGCCGCGTACGACGCGAGAACAGGCCGGGCGGGGCGAAGAACAGCGCCAGCGTCGGCACCAAGTAGGCGCACCACACGGCGACCTGGAGCACGGTCGGGTCGGGCTGGAAGTTGAAGACGCCCTTCAGGAGCGTGCCCAGCCAGCCGTCGGGCGCGATCGTCGAACTGATGTCGAAGGCCAGGTTGTTGAGACCGCCGATGAAGTCCGCCTCCTGGAGGTCGTGCACGCCGTACGCGAGCACGCCCGCCGCCACGACGACCAGCATGCCGCCGGTCCACGTGAAGAACTTCGCCAGGTTGATCTTCAGCGCGCCCCGGTAGAACAGCCAGCCCAGGAAGACCGCCGTGGCGAGGCCGAGCAGCGCGCCGATCACCGGCTCCGACGTGCCGTTGCTGGTGGCGTGCACCGCCGTCCACACGAACAGGGACGTCTCCAGGCCCTCCCGGCCCACCGCGAGGAACGCCGTCACGACCAGCGCCGCCGTGCCCATCTGGAGGGCGGCGTCCAGCTTGCCGTGCAGCTCCGACTTCAGGTGCCGGGCGGTGCGCCGCATCCAGAACACCATCCACGTCACCAGGCCCACGGCGACGATCGACAGCGAACCGCCGAGCGCCTCCTGCGCCTTGAACGTCATCTCCTGCGAGCCGAACTCCAGCGCCGCGCCGAACCCGAAGGCCACGAGCACGGCCACGCCGACACCGAGCCACACCGGCTTCAGGGCGTCCTTGCGGTCCGTCTTCACCAGGTAGGCGATGAGGATGCAGACGATCAGGCTCGCCTCGAGGCCTTCACGCAGGCCGATCAGATAGTTCGCGAACATGCCCTCACGCCTCCGTGCGCTCGAAGAGGCCGCGGCCCCACCAGTCGTTCTTGTCCCGCACCCCCGGCGGCACGGCGAACACGGCCGAACCGACGTGCTGGATGTACTCGTTCAGCGCGTCCGCCGCCAGACTCCGCTGCACCGGGATGAACCCCTTGCGCACGTCCTTCTGGTACGCGAGGAAGAACAGGCCCGCGTCGAGCCGGCCGAGCCCGTCGGTGCCGTCCGTGAACGAGTAGCCGCGGCGCAGGATCGTCGCCCCGTGATTGGCGTCCGGGTGCGCGAGCCGCACGTGCGCGGTCGGCTTCATCGCCTTCAGGAACGGCTGGTCGTGCTCCTTCGCCTTGCCGACGGGCGCGCCCTCGCGCTTGTCGCGGCCGAACACGTCCTCCTGCTCCTGCAGCGACGTGCGGTCCCAGGTCTCGACGTTCATCCGGATCCGGCGGGCCACGAGGTACGAGCCGCCGTTCATCCACGTCGAGTCGCCGACCCACACGTGCTCGGCGAGGCGGTCCTTCTCGGTGCCCGCGATGTTGCGGGTGCCGTCCTTGAAGCCGAACAGGTTGCGCGGGGTCTGCGCGTCCGGCGTCGTCGAGGACGTCTTGCCGAAGCCGAGCTGCGACCAGCGGATGGCGACCTTGCCGAAGCCGATCCGGGCCAGGTTGCGGATGGCGTGCACCGCGACCTGCGGGTCGTCGGCGCAGGCCTGCACGCACAGGTCGCCGCCGCTGCGCGCCTTGTCGAGGTTGTCGCCGGGGAACTTCGGCAGCTCGACGAGCGCCTCGGGCCGCCGGTCCGCGATCCCGAACGCCTTGCCGTGCTTGTCGAAGAAGGAGGGGCCGAAGCCGATCGTCAGGGTCAGCCGGGACGGCTTGAGGCCGAGCGCCTCGCCCGTGTCGTCCGGCGGCGCCTCCGGCAGCCCGCCGTACGCGCCGTCGCCGACCGTACGGCCCTCGCACATCAGCGCGGCGGCCTCGGTCCAGTCCTTGAGCAGCTGGACGAACGCCTCGCGGTCGTCCGTCTTCACGTCGAACGCCGCGAAGTGCAGCCGGTCCTGGACCGGGGTCGCGATGCCCGCCTGGTGCGCGCCGTGGAACGGCACGGAGCCGCCCGTGTCGGCGGCCGGCTGCAGGTCGTCGGCCCCGGTACGGGTCAGCGCGACGGCCCCGCCCGCCGCGGCGGCGCCGAGCGCGAGCCCGGCCCCTCCGGCGGCGAGCAGCGAACGCCGGGACGGGGCGGGGGACGATGCCGTCCCCGTGTCCTTGACCTGGTCCGTGTCGGTGTCGGTCATGGGCTGCCTCCTCAGGTCTCTCGTACGTTCGCCGGTTACTTGACGACGACGGCCGCGGCCAGCTTGGACAGCGGCTCCGCCAGCGCGTTCACCGCGTCGGACAGCTCCTTCTTCTCCGCCTCGCCGACCTTGTCGTAGGAGGTGAAGTCGTAGGAGTTCTTGTCCTTGCGGTACCGGTCGAGCAGCTTGTCCACGGCGGCGAACTGGCGGTCGAGCTCCTTGGTGAGCGCCGCGTCGTTCTCGGAGGCGACCGGCTTGAGCAGGTCGTACGCCTTCTCGGCGCCCTCGACGTTGGCCTTGAAGTCGACGAGGTCGGTGTGCGAGTAGGCCTCCTCCTCGCCGGTGACCTTGCCGGTGGCGACTTCGTCGAGCAGCTCCTTGGCGCCGTTCGCCATCGAGGTCGGCGTGATCACGGCCTTGCCGACGCGCTGCTGCCAGTCCTTGAGGTCCTTGTCGAGCAGCGTGGCCAGCTCCTTCTCACGGGAGCCGATCTTGCCGTTCTTCCACAGCGACTTCTCCAGGCGGTGCCAGCCGGTCCAGTCCGTCTTCGGGTCCTGGTCGTCGGCCAGACCGTCCTCGCGGACGTCGACCTTCGGGTCGATGTCCGCGAAGGACTCGGCGACCGGCTCGGTGCGCTCCCAGCCGATGCGGGAGTCGGCGTAGGCCTTCTTGGCGCCCTCGACGTCGCCCTTACGGATCGCGTCCGTGAACTTCTTGACCTTGGGCAGCGTCTCGTCGGCCTGCGTCTGCGTGTACGTGCGGTACGCGGCGACGGCCTTGTCGAGGCGCGGGTCGCGCTTGGCGGCGGCCTTGCCGCCGGTCGCCTCGACCTTCTGGCGGATGCCCTTGCCCGTCATGCCGGGCTTGCAGGCGATCTCGTAGGCGCCGGCCTTGATCTCCGCGGTGATGGTCGCCTTGGTGCCGGGGGCGATGTTCTCGCGCTCGGTGACGATCCGGTCGTCGGGGAACAGGACGTAGACCTCGGTGACCTTGGCGCCCTTGTTCTCGACCGCCAGCTTGACGTGGCCGGCGGGGAACGAGGTCGTCGAGACCTTGCAGCTGTCGTCGGTCGCGGTGACCTTGATCGCGTCCGAACCCTTGTCCTTGGAGTCGCTCTTCTCGGTGCAGCCCGTGACGGCGGTCAGGGCCGCCACCGTGGCGACGGCGGTGGCGACGGTGAGTCGGACGGCTCGCATGCGGGCTCCAGGTAAGTACGGGTCGTGCGTCAGCTAACGACTAAGGCGGCCCTAACTTATATGAGGCTTACCTCAGTTCTACCCCTCTGTCCCGTGATTCAGCTCTCATGTGGGAGCGGGTGGTAGCGACCCGGACACGACCGACCCTCCAGCGACCCAGGAAATGGTCAAGAGACGGTCAAGTCGGCTGGTGGCCCGGACACCGTGGTTCACTGCGGGACGTGGAGAACCGCATGGAGAACATGGACGACGTGCCCTATGACGTGCTGCGCGTCTTCTGCGGACCCGACGGCCGGCGCGGCAACGAACTCGGCGTCGTGCGCGACGGCTCCCTGCTGCCCGGCCGCGCCGAGCGGCAGGCGTTCGCGGGCAAGCTCGGCTTCAGCGAGACCGTGTTCGTCGACGACCCCGAGCGCGGCGTCATCGACATCTACACCCCGACCCTGCGCCTGCCCTTCGCCGGCCACCCCTGCGTCGGCTCCGCCTGGCTCCTCGACGTGCCCGAGCTGAGCGTGCCCGCGGGCGTCGTGGGCGCCCGCCTCGACGGCGAGTTCAGCTGGATCGAGGCCCGCGCCGAGTGGGCCCCGCCGCGCACCCTGCGTCAGTACGGGTCCGCCGCCGAGGTCGACGCGCTGCCCGTGCCGCCCCGCGGGGAGTGGATCTACACCTGGGCCTGGGAGGACGAGGCCGCCGGACGGGTCCGCGCCCGGGGCTTCCCCGGCCGCGACGACGGCATCGTCGAGGACGAGGCCACCGGCGCCGCCGCGCTGCTCCTCACGGACCGGCTGGGCCGCGCCCTGAACATCCGCCAGGGCGCCGGCTCCCAGATCCTGACGGCGCCCCAGCCCGAGGGCTGGATCGAGGTGGGCGGCCGCGTCAGGCTGACCGGCTCAAGCCCCTCCGGCGATTGAGGAGCGGGGTCCGGGGCGGAGCCCCGAGACGGTGAGCCAGGCGCCGCCGCACGATCACGCGGCCGAGGAGAACTCCTCACCCAGTGCCGCGAACAGGGCCGTGTTCAAGGCGAACGCCCGCTTGCACTCGGCGACGACCCGCTGCTTCTCCAGATCGTCCACCGCGATCCCGTCGAGCAGCTCGCGATAGGCCCGCTTGAACGCCGCCGGGTTCCCGACCTGCTCGAACACGTAGAAGCGCACACCGTCGCCCTTGCGCGCGAAGCCCCACGTCCGCTCCGCCTTGTCCCGGATGATCTGCCCACCCGACAGATCGCCCAGGTAGCGCGTGTAGTGGTGCGCCACATAACCGCCGGGCCAGGACGCCGCGCACTCCGCGACCCGCGCCGCGTACTCCCGCGTCGCCGGCAGCGCCGACACCGAGGAACGCCATCCGGCGCCCCGCAGATGCGCCAGATCCCGCTCCAGCTCCGGCACCCGCAGCAGCTCGGGCCGGATGAACGGACCCGCCACCGCGTCCCGCGCCAGCCGCTCCGCGTCCGCCTCCAGCGCCCGGTACACGAACCACAGCTGCTCCGTGTACCGCGCGTACGCCTCCACGCCGAGCGCCCCGCCGAGCAGGTCACCCATGAACGTCGACGTCTCCGCCTCCGTGTGCTGCTCGTGCGACGCCGTGCGGATCAGGGTGGAGAACGGGGTGGAGAACGGGGTGTCCATGAGGCCTCCGCGAGCCGATTCATCTTCCCGACAGTGTGTCGGTAAAAGAACCTACCCCTTCCCCGTTCAGCCGAACATAAGAAGCAGGCACGAGAAGAGCCCGCCCCGGATCTCCGGGACGGGCTCACAAAACGGCAGCGGCGGGGGACTACGGCAGGGTCAGAATCTCCGCGCCCGTGTCCGTGACCACCAGCGTGTGCTCGAACTGAGCCGTCCGCCTGCGGTCCTTCGTCACGACGGTCCACCCGTCGTCCCACATGTCGTAGTCGTGCGTGCCCAGCGTCAGCATCGGCTCGATCGTGAACGTCATGCCCGGCTGGATCACCGTCGTCGCGTGCGGGGAGTCGTAGTGCGGGACGATCAGCCCGCTGTGGAACGACGAGTTGATGCCGTGCCCCGTGAAGTCCCGCACCACCCCGTAGCCGAAGCGCTTGGCGTACGACTCGATGACCCGGCCGATGATGTTGATCTGGCGGCCCGGCTTCACGGCCTTGATCGCCCGGTTCAGCGACTCGCGGGTGCGCTCGACCAGCAGGCGCGACTCCTCGTCCACGTCGCCGACCAGGTACGTCGCGTTGTTGTCGCCGTGCACGCCGCCGATGTACGCCGTCACGTCCAGGTTCACGATGTCGCCGTCGCGCAGGACCGTCGAGTCCGGGATGCCGTGGCAGATGACCTCGTTGACGCTCGTGCACAGCGACTTGGGGAAGCCGCGGTAGCCCAGCGTCGACGGGTAGGCGCCGTGGTCGCACATGTACGCGTGCGCGATCCGGTCCAGCTCGTCCGTGGTGACGCCCGGCGCGATCGCCTTGGCCGCCTCCTCCATCGCCTGCGCCGCGATCCGGCCCGCGATCCGCATCGCCTCGATGGTCTCGGGCGTCTGCACCTCGGGACCCTTGTACGGGGTCGGCGCGGGCTTGCCCACGTACTCGGGGCGCCGGATGTTCCCCGGCACGGAGCGGATCGGGGACTGTTCCCCGGGGACGAGAAGCGACGACTGCGACGGGACTGACATGCCAGCGAGTGTAACGAGCGGCAGTGGGGGACCATGGCTCTGAGCGCCCTGAGGAGATCCTGAGGAGAGGAGTCGGCCGTGGCCCTGTTCAAGAAGCGGACCGTCGGTAAACCGGGTGAGTGGTACTACTGCCTGGAGCACCAGAAGGTCGAGGAGGGGCCCGAGTGCCCCGCCAAGGACCGGTTCGGGCCGTACGCGACCCGCGAGGAGGCGTCGCACGCGATGGAGACGGCGCGTGAGCGGAACCTCGAATGGGAGGGTGACCCGCGCTGGCACGACAAGTCCGCGGGCACGTCAGGCTCTCCGGACGACGAGGACTGACCAGGGCCTCTCGTGCGGATCAGACCGCGGCCGAGTCGCGGCGCCGCACGGCGTCCTCGTCGGTGTCGGCGTCGTAGGTGAGGAGCCTCGGGAGCGCGGCGGTGAGGGCCGCCACGGACAGGACACAGGCCGCGCCGCCCGTCCAGATCGCCGTCCGCGTCCCCGTCCAGCCGGCCGCCGCGCCCGCCCTCAGCTGGCCCAGCTGCGGGCCCACGCTGTAGGACAGCACCTCGATGCCGGCGAGGCGGCCGCGCAGGGCGTCCGGGATCGTCTGGTTCCAGATGGTGGAGCGGCCCAGGCCGCTCACCATGTCGCCCGCGCCGGCCGCGGCCAGGCACACCAGCACCAGCCACACGTTCGAGAACCACCCCGCCGCCGCGATCGCCAGCCCCCAGCCCGCCGCCCCGGCCACCACGAGCAGCCCGTGCCGCCGCACCCGGGACGTCCAGCCGCTGGTCAGCGAGCAGAGCAGGGAGCCCACCGCGCCGGCCGCGTACATCAGGCCGAGGGACCACGGCGCGTCCAGCTCGTCCGCGAGGAACGGGAACACGGTGTTCGGGAACGCGAAGAACATCGCCGCCATGTCCACCGCGTACGTACCGAGCAGCACCGGCCGTGACCAGGCGTAGGCCGCACCCTCCGCCAGGCCCCGCAGCGACGGCTTGACCGCGTCGTGCGCGGGCGGCGCCGGGGCGAGGCGCGCGCACATCGCCACCGAGACGGCGAACCCGACGACCGTCACGGCGTACGCGGTGGCGTGCCCCGCGTACGCGACGACCACGCCTGCCAGGGCCGGGCCCGCGATCGCCCCCGCGTTCCAGCGCAGCGCGTTGAGCGCCGCGGCGGCGGTGAGCTGGTCGTGCGGCACGATCCGGGCGAGCAGCGAGTCCAGCGCCGGGCGCTGGAGCCCCGCGAGGCCCGAGACCCCGGCCGCGACGAGATACAGCGGCCACAGCAGCGGGCTCGGCAGCGCCGCGTTCACGAACAGGATCAGGGCCAGGCCGCCCAGCCCCGCCTCCGTCCACAGGATCACCCGGCGCCGGTCCACCGCGTCCGCGAGAGCGCCCCCGTACAGCCCGCACACCACCAGCGGCACCAGCTCCACGGCGCCCATCGCGCCCACCGCGAGCGGCGAGTCCGTCAGCTCCTTGATCTGCAACGGCAGCGCGACCATCGCCATGAAACTGCCGAAGTACGTCACCAGCCCCTGCACCCACAGCAGCCGGAAGTCCCGCACGGAACGCCACGGCGTCAGATCGGGCAGCAGAGCGGACAGCTTCGCGGAAAGCGGGCGTTGATCAGACACGACCACCCATGCTCGACGCGTCCCGCGGCGTCGGCAACGCATTTACGTCGCACCCGGCGACGAGGCTCGGCACCTACCGCGAGGCCCGCTCACCACCGGCCCGGGGGCGGGGCCGTCAGGTGGTCGGCCAGGCGGGAGAGGCGGTCGCGGAAACCCCGGCGGGCGCGGGGCGCCGGCACCGCGTTCTCCCCGGCCGCCGCGCTCACCAGATGCTGCACCGTGTCGAGGTCCAGGTCCGTGTCGCCGGGCACGGTCAGCGCGTCGTGCGCCATCGCCCGCAGCTCCCCGCCCGACCCCTCCGCGTCGAGCGCCAGCACCGTGGCCCCCGCCCGCCGCGCGTCGTGCACCCGCTCAAGGAGCCCTGCCCCCGCCTCGTCCGGCGTCACCACCAGCAGCGTCTCCCCGCGCCGCGCCGCTTCCAGCCGTCCGAGCCCGACCGCCAGATGCGCCGGATCGTCGGGCCGCGCCGCGTGCCGGACGAGCGTGGGCGCCAGCTCCGGCGTCCCGGACCACGCCGCCTCGTCCACCAGGTGCGCCGCCAGATGCCACGGCTCGTACGACGCGGTGCCGACGAGCAGCAGCCCGCCCCCGTGCGCGGACACCGAGGAGCGCAGCGCCCCGGCGAAGCGGCGGGTGGCGGCGGGCCACCCCGTTCCGGCGAGGACCTCGCGCAGCAGGGCTACTCGTACGGCGTCCATGGCCCCGCATGGTGCCCGAACCACGGCCCCCGTCCGGCCCGTTCGCCCGAAGACCGCCCGTACGAGTCACGACCGACCGTGCTGACCAGGACCGTACGCATGAGTAAGGTCGCCCCATGACTACCCATGAGTAAGGTCGCCCCATGACTACCAGTGACAGCGCACAGCCCGCCGCCCCCGCGAAGGCCCCCGCCAAGGACCCGTGGGAGCTGCCCGACGTGTCCGGGCTCGTCGTCGGCGTGCTCGGCGGCACCGGACCCCAGGGCAAGGGTCTCGCCTACCGGTTCGCCCGCGCCGGACAGAAGGTGATCCTCGGCTCCCGCGCCGCCGAGCGCGCCCAGGCCGCCGCCGACGAGCTCGGCCTCGGCATCGAGGGCGCCGACAACGCCGAGTGCGCCCGCCGCAGCGACATCGTCATCGTCGCCGTCCCCTGGGACGGCCACGGCGCGACCCTGGAGGCGCTGCGCGAGGACCTCGCCGGCAAGCTCGTCGTCGACTGCGTCAACCCGCTCGGCTTCGACAAGAAGGGCGCCTACGCCCTGAAGCCGGAAGAAGGCAGCGCCGCCGAACAGGCCGCCGCCCTGCTCCCCGACTCCCGGGTCACCGCCGCCTTCCACCACCTGTCCGCCGTCCTGCTCTCCGACCCGGAGATCGAGGAGATCGACACGGACGTGATGGTGCTCGGCGAGTCCCGCGAGGACACGGACACCGTGCAGGCGCTGGCCGCCCGCATCCCCGGCATGCGCGGCGTGTTCGCGGGCCGGCTCCGTAACGCGCACCAGGTCGAGTCCCTGGTCGCGAACCTCATCTCGGTGAACCGCCGCTACAAGGCCCACGCGGGCCTGCGCGTCACGGACGTATAACCACACGCCCACGCAATCGGGGCGCGTTCCGGCGTGGGCGGGGCATGGGGGACACTGGTCGGCGAAACGGCGAAACGCCGCCGTGCCGTACGTGCCGTATTGGAGCCGACCCCCATGCCCCGCATCGCACTCTTCGCCCTCGTGCTCTGCGTCCTCGCCGTCGCCGCCGCGGTGGTCTCCTTCGTCCAGGGCAGCTTCCTGGGTGTCGTGTGGGTCCTGATCGCCGGCATCACGTCGAACATGACGTGGTTCTACGTCCGCAAGGCCCGCATGGAGAAGGACGCCGCGCGCGCTACCGAGGCAGCGTGACGGTCGGGATCTCCGGCGTCCCCTGCCAGAACTCGTAGAACCGCCGGCCCCAGTACGTGTCCCACTCGGTCACGCCCAGGCCGCGCAGCAGGGCGTCGACCGCGTCGAAGAACCACCCGTTGACCGACGGGATCCACAGGATCGCGAAGACCGCGAGCAGCCCGAACGGCGCGAACGGCTCCACCTGACGCCGGATCTTGTACGACAGCCAGGGCTCGATCACCCCGTACCCGTCGAGGCCCGGGACCGGCAGGAAGTTCAGGATCGCCGCGGTCACCTGGAGCAGCGCCAGGAAACCGAGCGCGTACCGGAAGGTGTCCGGCACCCCGTCGAGCGCGTTCAGCCAGAACGGGGCGGTGCAGACGACGGCGAACAGCACGTTCGTGAGCGGCCCCGCCGCCGAGATCAGGCTGTGCTTCCAGCGCCCGTGGATCCGGCCCCGCTCGATGTAGACCGCCCCGCCGGGCAGACCGATACCGCCCATGATCACGAAGATCACGGGGAGGACGATGCTCAGCAGGGCATGGGTGTACTTCAGCGGGTTCAGCGTGAGGTAGCCCTTGTCGCCGACGGACAGGTCGCCGCTGTGCAGGGCCGTGCGGGCGTGCGCGTACTCGTGCAGGCACAGCGAGACGATCCACGCGCCCGTGACGAACAGGAACACCGCGACACCCGGCGCCGCCGCGAAGTCCGTCCACACCCCCCAGCCGGCCACGGCCGTGACGGCGGCGATCCCGAGAAACACGGGGCTGATCCGATGGTCGCCGCGCCGGGCGGAGGCGGACTTCATGAACGGGCACTCCAGGGTGTCGCGGATTCGATGGCGCCGGTGATCACTGGCGTGACCGAACGTACCCGGCCACCCCCGAAAAACGCCCCGCCCGACCCAAGGAGTTCCCAACCAACGGCTCCGCCGCGGGGCGCGGGGCTGTATTGATCGGCGGCTCCGCCGCGGGGGCGCGACCTTCGTGCCCCTGGGGCGCACGAAGTGTGCCTTCAGGGGCGCGGGGAACTGCGCGAGAAGCCCCACCGCCCGCAGGCGGCGACGCACCCGCAACCCGCCACGGCGACAGGCCGCCGAACCACGACGAACCCGCACCCCGACAACCCCGCGCTGACCCCACACCCAGGACCGGCGACAATAGGCCCCGTGCGCTATCGCCTGCTAGGCCCGACGGAGGCGCTCCGCGACGACGGCACCCCCGTCCCGGTCGGCGGAGCCAGACTCCGCGCGCTCCTGACCACCCTCGCCCTGCGCCCCGGCCGCACCGTCCCCGCCGCCCTCCTCGTCGACGAGGTGTGGGGCGCCGAACCACCCGCCGACGCCCCCGGCGCACTGCAGGCCCTCGTCGGACGGCTGCGCCGCACCCTCGGCGCCGACGCGGTCGCCTCGGCGGACAGCGGCGGCTACCGGCTCGCGGCGACCACCGACGACATCGACCTGTTCCGCTTCGAGCGGCTCACCGCCGACGGCCTGCGCGCCCTCGCCGACGACGACCCCGCCAAGGCCGCCGACGCCCTCGACGACGCACTCGCCCTGTGGCGCGGCCCCGCCCTCGCCGATCTCCCCGACCGCACCGCCGAGGCCGCCCGCTGGGACACCCGCCGCCTCGACGCCCGCCGCGCCCGCCTCACCGCCCTGCTCGCGCTCGGCCGGGCCGAGTCCGCGCTGCCCGAGCTGACCGCCCTGTGCGAGGCGCACCCTCTCGACGAACCGCTCCAGGCGCTGCGCCTGCGCGCCCTGCGCGACACCGGCCGCGCCGCCCAGGCCCTGGCCGCCTACGAGGACGTACGCCGAGGGCTCGCCGACCGGCTCGGCGCCGACCCGGGGCCCGAACTGCGCGCCCTGCACGCCGAGTTGCTCGACCCCGGCCCCGTCGAGCAGCCCGTACGGCAGGCGGCCGGCGTGCGCGGCAACCTGCGCGCCCGGCTCACCTCCTTCGTGGGCCGCGAGCACGACATCGAGGCGATCCGCGCCGAACTGGGCCGCGCCCGCCTCGTCACGCTCCTCGGCCCCGGCGGCGCCGGAAAGACCCGGCTGTCGCAGGAGGCCGCCGACGGCCTGGCCGGCGGCGACGCCGCCCCGGACGGGGTGTGGCTGGCCGAGCTCGCCCCCGTCGGCGACCCCGCGGCCGTGCCGGAGGCCGTCGTCAGCGCGCTCGGCGCCCGCGAGACCGTGCTGCGCGGCGCCGGCGCCGAGGAGTTGCGCGTCGCGAGCGAGCGGCACGGCGACGACCCGCTCGTCCGCCTCGTCGAGCACTGCGCCGACCGTCGCATGCTGATCGTCCTCGACAACTGCGAGCACGTGATCGACGCGGCCGCCGCCCTCACCGAGCAGCTGCTCGCCCACTGCCCCGGCGTCACCGTCCTCGCCACCAGCCGCGAACCCCTCGGCGTCCCCGGCGAGTCCCTCCGGCCGGTCGAGCCGCTCCCGGAGCCGTACGCGCTGCGCCTGTTCGGCGAGCGCGGCGCCGCCGTGCGCCCCGGGTTCACCGTCGACGAGGCCCCGGAGGCCGTCGGCGAGATCTGCCGCCGCCTCGACGGACTCCCGCTCGCCATCGAACTCGCCGCCGCCCGGCTGCGGATGCTCACCCCGCGCCAGATCGCCGACCGGCTCGACGACCGTTTCCGGCTGCTCACCTCCGGCGCGCGCACCGCGCTGCCCCGCCAGCAGACCCTGCGCGCCGTCGTCGACTGGTCCTGGGACCTGCTCGACGCGCCCGAACGCACCGTCCTGGCCCGCCTGTCCGTGTTCAGCGGAGGCTGCGACCTGGCCGCCGCCGAGGCCGTGTGCGCCGGCGCGGACACCCCTGACGTGCTGGAGGCGCTCGGCTCGCTCGTCGACAAGTCCCTCGTGGTCGCCGCCCCCGACGACGGCGGCATGCGCTACCGGCTCCTGGAGACCGTCGCCGAGTACGCGGGCGACCGCCTCGACGAGGCCGCCGACCGGGAGAGCGCCGAGCGCGCCCACCTCACGTACTACCGCGAACTCGCCCGCACCACCGACCCGTTGCTGCGCGGACGCCACCAGCGCGCCGCCGTCGCCCGGATCGAGCGCGACTACGAGAACCTGCGCACCGCTCTGCGGCACGCCGTCGCGGCGCGGGACGAGCAGGAGGGGCTCAGCCTCGTCCTGTCGCTCGCCTGGTTCTGGCAGATGCGGGACCTGCGCACCGAAGGCCGCACCTGGACGCGGGAGGTCGCCGCTCTCGGCCCCGACCCGTTCGCCGGGCCCGCCCGGCCCGCGCCGCCGATCCTGGAGCGCTGCACCGACGCCCCGCCCCCGTTCACCGGCGACCTCCTCGACGAGGCCCGCCGCCAGCTCCACCTGTGCCGCTTCTCGACCATGGACATGGAGATGGACGAGTGGCGCTCCGAGGCCGGTCAGGCCCGGCTGCGGATCATCGTCGACACCTACCGGGCCGACCTGCCGCAGGCCTGCCGCCCGCCCGGCAACATCTGGTACTTCGCCGTCGTCATGACCGGCGACCTGGAACGGCTGCACCGGCTCACCGACATCACCGTCGCGACCTGCCGGGAACTCGGCTACGAGTGGGAGCTCGCCCTCGTCCTGCAACTGCGCGCCAACCTGCACGCCAACCGGGCCTCCTGGGCCGCCACCGGGATCGCGGACGCCGACGAGTCGATCGAGCTGTTCACCCGGCTCGGCGACGAGTGGGGCGTCGCCGAGGCGCTGTCGGCGCGCGGCGAGGCGCACGAGAAGCTCGGCCGGTTCGCGCAGGCCGCCGCCGACTTCCGGCGGGCCCGCGAGGTCGCCGAGGACATGGGCGCGCACGCCCAGTCGACGATCCTCCAGGTGCGGCTGGGACAGGTGCTGATCGAGCTGGGGGAGGCGGAGGAGGGGGAGCGGATGCTGTGGCAGGCGCTCGACTCCGCGCGGCGGCCGGCGAACGAGGCCCGGCCCGTGGCCCGGATGATCCTGGTCGGCCGTCTCGCCGCGACCGGCCGGATCGCCGAGGCGCGGGAGCAACTGGAGCTGCTGCGCGTGGAGTTCGCCGGGCAGGAGGTCAACTTCTTCCACTCCATGCTGACCGGCATGGAAGCGATGATCGACGTCACCGAGGGGTGCGCCGAGTCGGCGCTGGCGAACGTGTCGCGGGCCGTGGAGCTCGCCGCCGACCCGCTGGCCGTGATCATCATGCCGCACCTGATGGCGATGCAGCTGCTCACCGCGGCCCGCGCGCTCACCCTGCGCGGGCAGGACGGCGACACGTGCCGTGCGGCCCGGCTGATCGGCGCGGCGGACGCCTCGCTGCCGGAGGGGCACATCCCGAACGGGATGGAGCGCAAGTGGCGGGCCGACGCGGAGGCGGCCGTACGCGCCGGGCTCGACGACGCGGCCTACGAGCGGGAGCACGCCGAGGGCGGCGGTCTCTCCGTGGAGGAGGCCGCCGCCCTCTTCTGACGCGCGCCGGGTGAACTCACCCGGTATCAGGCCTTCTTGGTGAACTTCCGGATCGCGACCGGAGCCATGACGACCGTCAGGCCGGCGGACCAGGCGAGCGTCACCCACAGGCCGTGGGCGACCGGGCCGCCCACCATGAGACCGCGGGCGGCGTCCGCGAGCCCGGACATCGGGTTGTACTTCGTGAAGCTCTCCAGCCAGCCCGGCATCGACGTGGTCGGCGCGAAGATCGACGAGCCGAACTGGAGCGGCATCATCACCAGGAAGCCCATCGCCTGCACGGACTGGGCGTTCTTCATGGTCACGCCGAGGACCAGGAAGATCCACATGATGGCGGAGCCGAACAGGGCGGACAGGCCGAGCGCGGCGAACAGACCGCCCCAGTTCGTGATGTCGAACCCGACCAGGACCGCGACGACCATCAGCACGGTCGTGGCGACGAGCAGGCGCAGCAGCTCGACGGAGATCTTCGCGATCAGGACCGAGCCCCGGCCGATGGGCAGGGACCGGAAACGGTCCATGATCCCCTTGTGGAAGTCCTCGTTGAAGCCGGTGCCGACGCCCTGCGCGATGTTCATGCTCATCATCGCGACCATGCCGGGGATCACGTACTGCACGTACTGCTGCTGGCCGCCGCCGAGGGACTGGCCGATCGAGCCGCCGAAGACGTACACGAACAGCAGCGTGAAGATGACGGGCATCAGGACCGCGTCCATCATCGACTCGGGGTCCTGCTTGATCCACAGCAGATTGCGGCGGACCAGGGCGCCGGTGTGGCGCAGGTGGCCGCGCAGCCCGATCCGGGGGTCGGCCGCGACGGTGATGGTGGGGGTGGTGGTGGCGGTACTCATACGGCGACCTCCTCGAGCTCGGGCCTGGCGTCCTGGGGGACGGTCGCCTTCTGGCCGGTGATGGACAGGAACACCTCGTCCAGGCTGGGCAGTTCGGTGGTGATCGAACCGATCGTGATGCCGCGCGCGGTGACCGCGCCGACGACGGCGGTCAGCTGCTCGTCGCTCAGGATCGGGACGAGCAGGGCGCCGGCCTCGGTGTCGACGGTGGTCGTGGCGAGACCGGTGATCCCGAGGTCGTCCAGGGTGTTCGCCAGCGGGCGCAGCTCCAGCGGGTCCGCGGGGCGGATCCGCAGCGTGCGGCCGCCGACCTTCGCCTTGAGCGCGTCGATGCCGCCGTTCGCGATGACGCGGCCGCGGTCGATGACGGTCAGCTCGGAGGCCAGCTGCTCGGCCTCCTCCATGTACTGGGTGGTGAGCAGCACGGTCACGCCGTCCCGCACCATGCTCTTGACCTCGTCCCACACCTCGTTACGGGTCCGGGGGTCGAGCCCGGTCGTCGGCTCGTCGAGGTAGAGGACGTGCGGCCGGCCGATCATCGAGGCGGCCAGGTCGAGCCGGCGCCGCATGCCGCCGGAGTACGTCCGGGCGGGCCGCGCCGCCGCGTCGGTCAGCGAGAACCGCTCCAGCAGCGCGTCGGCCCGTGCCTTCGCGTCCTTGCGGGACAGGTCGAGCAGCCGGCCGATCAGGTAGAGGTTCTCCCGCCCGGAGAGCTTCTCGTCGACCGAGGCGTACTGGCCGGTGAGACCGATCACCCGGCGCAGCTGCCGGGGCTGGCGCACGGTGTCGTAACCGGCGACGACCGCGGTGCCGGCGTCGGGCGTGATCAGGGTGGACAGGCAGCGTACGAGGGTGGTCTTGCCGGCGCCGTTCGGCCCGAGCACACCCATCACGGTGCCCTCGTGCACGTCCAGGTCGACACCGTCCAGGGCCTTGGTCTCGCCGTAGTGCTTGACCAGCCCCCGCACGGCCACGGCGACTCCTCGGCCGCCTTCGGGGTTCACATCGATTCGCGTCATGCCCCCAACCTGACGCACCCCACCGACACCCGACCGACATCCCACCGACACCCCACCCGCTCCACCGACACCCCACCGACAAGCAGCCCCCTGGGGCGCACGGAGTGCGCCTTCAGGGGCGCGGGGCTGTACCCGTTCAGCGACTCCGTCGCGGGGCGCGATCAGTCCGGCTGACCCCTGGGGCGCACGAAGTGTGCCCTCAGGGGCGCGGGGAACTGCGCGAGAAGCCCCACCGGGCCGCACCCGGGACCGGACCTCAGCCACCATGGGAAACCCCGGGTACACAGTGCGGCTCAACCCAGCGGAGCGCGACGCAGCCCGTCGACGGGGGAAGATCGACGGGCTGCGATGGTGCCGCTATGGCTCAGATGTGTTCAGGAGGGGCCCCGCCTCAGTGGACGGAGTGCTCCTCCTGAGGGAACGTTCCGCCGACCACGTCCTCCGCAAACGCCTTCGCCGCGTCGGACATGACCGTACGCAGATCCGCGTACTGCTTGACGAAGCGCGGCATCTTGCCCCCGGTGAGCCCGAGCGCGTCCGTCCAGACGAGGACCTGCGCGTCCGTCTCGGGGCCCGCGCCGATGCCGACCGTGGGGATGTGGAGCATCCGCGTGACCTCCGCGGCGAGCTCCGCCGGGACCAGTTCGAGGACGACCGCGAAGGCGCCCGCGTCCTGGACCGACTTCGCGTCGCGCAGCAGCTGCTGCGCCGCCTCCTCGCCGCGCCCCTGGACCCGGTAACCCTGCGTGTTGACCGACTGCGGGGTCAGGCCGATGTGCGCCATGACCGGGATGCCGGCCTCGACCAGCAGCTTGATCTGGGCGTGCGAGCGCTCGCCGCCCTCCAGCTTGACCGCGCCGACGCCCGCCTCCTTCACGAGCTGCATCGCGGAGCGCAGGGCCTGCGTCGGCCCCTCCTGGTACGACCCGAAGGGCAGGTCGCCGACGATCAGCGCGCGGGACGTGCCGCGCACGACGGCCGCGGAGAGCATGGTGAGCTGGTCCAGGGTGACCGGGACCGTGGTCTCGTAGCCGAGGTGACAGTTGCCGGCGGAGTCGCCGACCAGCATCACGGGGATGCCGGCCTCGTCGAACACCGACGCCGTCATGGCGTCGTAGGCGGTGAGCATGGGCCACTTCTCGCCCCGCTCCTTGGCGAGCGTGATGTCGCGCACGGTGATGCGCCGGGTGCCCTTGCCCCCGTACAGCGCCTTGGGACTGCTGCTGTCGGCGGGCTGCGTCTGGGCAGCCTGAACGGGTTGCGTCATCGCAACGGCTCCTTCAATTCGTCTCGAGGCGCCCTGACGGCGTCCCCGGATCACCTCCCATGGTGGCACCGCGTGCAGCCCCCGCGCCAGAGCACACGAGCCCGGTAAAGCCTCGGTAAGGGAAGTCTCCCGGACTTCCAATACGGAACGGTGCCGTATCGAAATAGGACTAGGCTCTTACGCATGACCACTCCCGTCGCTCCCGCGGCCCCTCGGATACCCGAGGCGGTGCACCGCCGTCGCTGGGCCATCCTCGGCGTGCTCATGCTGAGCCTGCTGATCGTCGTCCTCGACAACTCCATCCTGAACGTCGCCATCAAGACGATCTCGACCCCCGCCCCGACGGGCCTCGGCGCCACGCAGAGCGAGCTCGAGTGGGCCATCAACGCCTACACCCTCGTCTTCGCCGGCCTGCTGTTCACCGCCGGCCTGCTCGGCGACCGCATCGGCCGCAAGAAGGTCCTCATCGGCGGCCTCGTCGTCTTCGGCATCGGCTCCGCGCTCGCCGCCGAGTCCGGTTCCCCGGTCCAGCTCATCGCGTTCCGCGCGCTCATGGGCCTCGGCGCCGCGTTCGTCATGCCCGCCACCCTCGCCGTGCTCATGAACGTGTTCGAGCGCGAGGAGCAGCCCAAGGCCATCGGCATCTGGGCGGGCGGCGTCGGCCTCGCCATCGCCATCGGCCCGATCACCGGCGGCCTGCTGCTCGACCACTTCTGGTGGGGCTCCGTCTTCCTGGTCAACGTGCCGATCGTCATCCTCGCCGTCGTCCTGATGCTCGCGCTCGTGCCCGACTCCAAGGACCCGAAGCCCGGCCGGATCGACCTCGTCGGCGTCGCGCTCTCCATCGTCGGCCTCGTCCTCCTCGTCTACGGGATCATCAAGGGCGGCGACGAGGGCGACTTCACCAGCCCGCAGGTCCTGGCCACGATCGCCGCCGGCCTCGTCGTACTGGTCGGCTTCGTGCTGTACGAGAAGCGCAGCGACCACCCGTCGATCGACATCGACTACTTCAAGAACAAGGTGTTCTCGGCGGCCATCGCCGCGATCGCCCTGGTCTTCTTCGCCCTCATGGGCGTCACGTTCTTCTCCGTCTTCTACACGCAGAGCGTGCGCGGATACTCGCCGCTGCAGACCGGCGCGCTGATGCTGCCGCTCGCCGTCGCCCAGCTGATCTTCGCGCCGCGCGCCCGGCTCGTCGTCGACCGGTTCGGGGTGCGGGCCACCACGACGGGCGGCCTGGTGCTGCTCGCCGCCATGCTCGCCGCGTTCACGATCCTCGACGCCGACACCCCCATCTGGATCCTGGAAGTCATGTTCTTCCTGATGGGTACGGGCATGGCGCACGTCATGACGCCGACCAGCGTCGTCATCATGCAGGCCCTGCCGCGCGAGAAGGCCGGCTCGGCGTCCGCGCTGAGCAACACGTTCCGCCAGGTCGGCGGCGCGCTCGGCATCGCCGTCCTCGGCTCCGTGCTCTCCACCGCGTACCGCGGCGGCATCGAGGACAAGCTGGGCCTGCTCCCGCCGGGTCTGCGTGACGCCGCGGGCGGCTCCATCGAGGCCACGCTCGGGGTCGCCGAGAAGCTCGGCCCGCGCGGCGAGGCCCTGATCGGCCCGGCCAACGACGCGTTCCTGCACGCCATGCACGTCACCGCGCTGTGGGGCGCCGGGGTCGCCCTGGTCAGCGCGATCGTCACCGGCCTCTTCCTGCCCGGCCGGCCCCCCGCGACACCGGAGGGGCAGAGCGGCGCGCCGGAGAAGGTGGGCGCGCGGCACTGATCACCGCACACGGGGGCTGACGACGCTGAGAGAATCACCCCGGACCCCATCCGGACGACCGGGTTCCGGGGTGCGGCGGAAGCGGAGGCGACACGTGGAGACGGGCACGGACACGGGCACGACTACGGGCACGGAATCGGGCACCGGCGGCGTGTCGACCGGCGCACGACCGACCCCGGCACCGGCCCTGGCGGACGGCCCGGCGGTGGACTCGGCGGCCAGCCTCGCTACGGGCCCGGGGGAGGAACTCCCCGGTGGTTCGGAGTTGGGTGGGGTCGGGGCGGTTGCGCGGTCGTATCAGCGCTATCGGCTGCGCGGGGCCGCCGACTGCCCCGCGCCCGCGCGGGGGCGCCCCCGCAGCGAGGCCGCCGAACTCGCCATCGTGGAAGGCGTCGTGAAGCTCCTGGAAGAGGGCGTCCCGCTCGCCGAGCTGTCCATCGAGCGCATCGCCCGCACCGCAGGCGTCGGCAAGGCCACCATCTACCGGCGCTGGAGCGGCAAGGAGGAACTCTTCGTCGACGTCGTCGCCTCCATCGAGGGACCGGACCCCGAACTCCCGGGCGCCTCCATGCGCGACGACCTCGTCCGCCTCCTGGAACACATGCGCAGGCGCGGCCTCAACCTGCGCACCTCGGCCCTGCTCCACAACGTGTTCGCCCAGATGAAGACCCTGCCCAAGCTCTGGGACGCGTACCACGAGGTCGTCGTCGAACCCCGCCGCCGCGCCATGCACGGCGTGCTGCGCCGCGCCGTCGCCGAGGGCGAACTCCCCGAAGGCACCGACATCGAGCTCGCCGGGGACCTCCTCAGCGGCCCCATGCTGCTGCGCACCGTCATGCGGCCCGACGCTCCGCTCGCCGACGACCTCGCCGCCCGCGTCGTCGACACCGTCCTCGCCGGCCTCCTCAACGCCCCGGGAACAGAAGGCGTCCGGCCCGAAAAGCCGCAGGTCCCGCCCCTCGGGTGATTGTGCGGGTTTCGTCACAGAGACCCCCGGCACCGGCCCGACCCGGAACCCGGCGCCCCGCCCCGTTCGTCCTCGTCGCAGTACGGACGACACATCACCCCCGTCCCACGGGGGTGTGACGGAACAGCGAGCCGTCGTCATCGCCTAGGGTGCTTCGGGCGGGGACGGCGGGCACAGCAGGCAGTGAGGCGACGACGGCATGGCGCAGGCGTACTACAGCTCAGACGCCCAGGAATCCGAGCGCACCGGATCCCGGCTCCGACGCCTGGGAGTCCGGCTGCGCGAGGACCGCGGCTACTGGCGGCGCGGCATCGTGCTCGCCGTGCTCGCGGTGCTGCTCGGCCTCGTCATGCTGCTGCACGCGCAGATCCCCAACACCATCGGCAACCTCGGCTCGTTGACCGAGACCTTCCTGCCCTGGTTCGGCCTCTTCGTGCCGGTGCTGCTCGTCCTCGGGCTCGTGCGCCGCTCCGCGACCGCCGTGATCGCGGTCCTCGTCCCGGTCATCGCCTGGTTCAACCTCTTCGGCGGCCTCCTGCTGTCCGACAAGCAGTCCGCCGGCGGCGACCTGACCGTCGCCACCCACAACGTGAACGCCGACAACCCCGACCCCACCCGCACCGCTCGCGACGTCGCCGCCTCCGGCGCCCAGGTCCTCGCCCTCGAGGAACTGACCGCCGAGGACGTCCCCGTCTACGAGAAGGCCCTCGCGGCGACCTACCCCTTCCACTCGGTCCAGGGCACCGTCGGCCTGTGGAGCAAGTACCCGCTCAGCGCCACCCGGCCCGTCGACATCAAGCTCGGCTGGACCCGCGCCATGCGCTCCACCGTCACCACCCCGCGCGGCGACATCGCCGTCTACGTCGCCCACATGCCCTCGGTACGGGTCAAGCTCCACTCCGGGTTCACCGCCAGCCAGCGCGACGAGAGCGCCGACGCGCTCGGCGCCGCCATCGCCCACGAGCAGCTCGGCAAGGTCGTGCTCCTCGGCGACCTCAACGGCACGATGAACGACCGCGCCCTGAACGCCGTCACCTCCCAGATGCGCTCCACCCAGGGCGCCGCGGGCAGCGGCTTCGGCTTCAGCTGGCCCGCCTCGTTCCCGATGGCCCGCATCGACCAGATCATGGTCAGGGACATCGAGCCGGTCTCCTCCTGGTCCCTGCCCGCCACCGGGAGCGACCACCTGCCGATCGCGGCCCGCGTCAAGCTCTGACGGGGGGAGCGGACGCGGTGAGGGAATATTTGTTCAGGGCGTAAACTTAATAGTTCTGCTCACCGCCCGCCCCTCCCCGGAAGATCCTTCATGCCCCTCGCCCTGCTCGCGCTCGCCGTGGGCGCCTTCGGCATCGGCACGACCGAGTTCGTGATGATGGGACTGCTGCCCGACGTGGCGGCCGACCTCGGCATATCCATCCCCTCCGCCGGACACCTCGTCTCCGCGTACGCCCTCGGCGTCGTCATCGGCGCCCCGCTGCTCGCCGCGCTCACCGCACGCATGCCGCGGCGCCGCGTCCTCATCGGGCTCATGGTCCTCTTCGTCGTCGGCAACGCCGTCTCGGCCGCCGCCCCCGGCGAACACTCCCTCCTCCTCGCCCGCTTCGTCAGCGGCCTCCCGCACGGCGCCTTCTTCGGCGTCGGCGCCGTCGTCGCCACCTCGCTCGTGGCACCCGAGCGCAAGGCCCGCTCCGTCTCGCTGATGTTCCTCGGCCTCACCGTCGCCAACGTCATCGGCGTCCCCGTCGCCACCGCCATGGGTCAACACCTCGGCTGGCGCGCCACGTTCCTCGCCGTCAGCGCCATCGGACTCGTCGCCATCGCCGCCCTCGCCCTGCTCGTGCCCGCGGACCACGGGCACGGGGAACTCGTCGGCGTACGCGGTGAGCTGCGGGCCCTCAAGTCGCTGCCCGTGTGGCTCGCGCTCGGCACGACCGTCGCCGGCTTCGGCGCGCTGTTCGCCGCGTACAGCTACATCACGCCCATGCTCACGGACGCCGCCGGCTACGCCGCGGGGAGCGTGACGCTGCTGCTCGCCCTGTTCGGTGTCGGGGCGACCGTCGGGAACCTGCTCGGCGGACGGCTCGCCGACCACCATCTGCGCGGCACGCTCTTCGGCGGGCTGGCCTCTCTCGTGGTCGTGCTCGCCCTGTTCCCCGTGCTGATGCGGGCGCAGTGGAGCGCGGCCCTCGCGGTGCTGCTCCTCGGGACGGCGGCGTTCGTCACGGGGTCTCCTCTGCAGCTCATGGTGATGGAGAAGGCCGCCGCCGCGCCCTCACTCGCCTCCTCGGCCAACCAGGCCGCGTTCAACCTCGCCAACGCGGGCGGTGCGTTCATCGGCGGGCTCGCCCTCAGCGCGGGCCTGGGCGTCACGTCGCCGGCGCCGGCCGGGGCCGTTCTCGCCGTTCTCGGGCTCGGGGTCGCCGGGGTGGCGCTGCTGGTCGATCGACGCCGGGTCGTCTCCGGTGGGGTGGTCGCCGGTTCTGGCGGGCGGGTGGTCGCCGGACAGGTTCTGGAGGACGCCGCTCCTGCCGAGCGGTGAGGCCGGTGCCGGTGCCGGTGCCGGTCGCGGGCCATTGCTTTCTGCCGCCCGGTGGGGCTTCTCGCGCAGTTCCCCGCGCCCCTGAACGCACGCCCTTCGGGTGGCGTTCAGGGGCGACGATCGCCGGACTTCGCGCAGGGGGCTACTTGCGGTAGGCCAGGACCGTCATCATGCCCGCCTCCGAGTGGTAGATGTTGTGGCAGTGGAGCATCCACAGGCCGGGGTTGTCCGCCGCGAAGTCGGCCGTCACCGTCTCGCCCGGGCGGACGATCGCCGTGTCCTTGCGGGCGCCGGACGCCTGGCCGGTCAGGGCGAAGGTGTGGCCGTGGAGATGGACCGGGTGCCACATCTTCGTATGGTTGCGGAACACCAGGCGGACCCGCTCACCCGCGCTGACCGGGTGGCGCTGGTCCCCCGTGTACGGCGTGTTGTCGAAGGCCCAGTCGTACTTCTCCATGCTGCCCGTCAGGGTGAGGGAGACCGTGCGGTCCGGCTCGGCCGACGGCAGGGCCACCGAGTCCGCCGGGCGCAGACGGTCCGCCGTGACGAGCTTTCCGGTCAGCTCCTTGGGGCGCGTCCCGGCGGAGGGGGCCGATCCTGAGCCCGTGCGCAGGACCGCGAGCGCCGTCTGCTTCTTGCCCTCGGCCAGTGCCGTCAGCGGGAAGACCCCGTCGCCGGCGGTGACCAGCACGTCGTACCGCTCGCCCATGCCGAGCAGCAGCGCCTCCGTCTTCGCGGGCCGCACCGGGAAACCGTCCGTGTGCGTCACCGTCATCTCGTGCCCGCCGAGCGCGACCCGGAACGCCGTGTCCCCGCCCGCGTTGATGATCCGGAGCCGGATGCGGTCGCCGGGGCGGGCCTTGAAGGACGACGGGGCGTCAGGCGTCCGCCCGTTGATCAGGTGGTGCGGATAGGCCACGTCGCCCGCGTCCCCGCCGAGCAGATCGCTCGTGGCGCCCATCATCATGCGGGACGGACCGGTGCCGGTGCCGGTGCCCTGGCTCGGGGACGCGTCCGCGCCGCTCATCCCCGACATGTCGTGCCCGGCGTGGCCGCCGCCCGAGCTGCCCGAGCCGCCGGAGCCGCTCCCGTGGTCCATGCCGGACCTCAGCTCCTTCAGCACCGCGTCCGGGGTCGAGCCGTCCACGCCGTCGACCCAGTCGTCCAGGACGATCACCCACTCCTTGTCGTACGACAGGGGCTCCTTGGGGTCGTCCACGATCAGCGGCGCGTACAGCCCGCGGTCCTGCTGGGTGCCGGAGTGGGGGTGGAACCAGTACGTGCCGGGGTGCGCGACCGTGAAGCGGTACGTGAAATCGGCGCCCGGCGCGATCGCCTTCTGCGTCAGGCCGGGGACGCCGTCCATGTCGTTGCGCAGCGCCAGGCCGTGCCAGTGCAGGGACGTCGCCTCGGGGAGATGGTTCGCCAGGGTCAGGGCGAGGGTGTCGCCGGCGGTGACGCGGACCTCCTTGCCGGGCAGATCACCCCCGTACGACCACGACTTGACGGTCCTGTCGCCCAGGGCGAGGGAGGTCGCCGCGGCGGTCAGGCGGACGGAGCGGACCGGCCCGGAGCCGCGCTTGCGCTCCGCCGCCTCGACCTCGGGGCCCGCCGGGTCGACGTAGCCCTGCGGCGCGGAGCCGCCCGCGCCGTGACCGCCGTGCCCGGAGCCCGTGCCGGCGTCGGAGGAGCAGGCGGTGAGCAGGCCGGTGCCGGCCACGGCGAGCGAGGCGCCGAGAAGGGTGCGGCGGCTGGTGAGGGAGGCGGGAAGGGAGGCCGGAAGAGAGTGGGGGAGCGAACGTGTCGTGCGCATAGGTGAGTTGCACCTCGATGTCGGTGTCGTACGTGCTGCGTGCAGTGGGCGAACTCATCTGCTGCCTCTGATACACCGCTCGACCCGATCGGGTTCCCACCGTCTCCGCCTTCCGCGGGACAGGGCGCCGATCGGATTCCGGGCAGCGCGAGGCAGCCGGTGCGAGGCCTATATGCGCAGGACCGACAAATGCGCGAGGAGCGTGCGCGGCGGGGGAGGGTGCGGGTGCTGGGCGTACGCCATACCGCGCGCTCCCCGCAGCCCGTGGCCCGCGGTCAGCGGGCGCAGCACCAGGGCCGTCAGCAACAGCAGCGTCACCGAACCGAGCACGGCCAGGCACACACCCAGCGGATCCATGCCGCCGTCGCCGGGCATCGGCTGTCCGGCGCTCGGAGCGGACACGGCGTGCGAGCCCGCGGTGGACCCGTCGGAGTGACTCGGCATCCGGGGACCCGAAGCGGACGCGGAACCGGATGCGGAAGCCGAAGTCGAGGCCGAAGTCGAGGCCGAAGCCGACGAGGCCGTCATGTGTCCCGACCCCGAATGGCCGGACGGGTGTCCCAGCGTGTGCATCCCGACGATCCCGAAGAGCAGCGCCACGAACAGCAGCAGCCGTCCGCGGCCGGTGCGGCCCCTCGTCGTCGTACCCGTCATGATCCGCACCTTACCCCCACCCGGTATCGGACGACATGCGAGCCCTCCCGGCGCCGTTGATCATGACCCCATGACGACAACGGACAAACTGGAGCGAACCGCGGAGGGCGGGGACGACGGGACCCGCCGCCAGTTCATCTCCTGGGTGACGCTCGGCCTCATGACCACGGCCTCCGTGGCGAGCCTGCGCCCCTCGCCCACCATGGCCATCTACGGCCTCGCGGCGATCTTCCTCTACCTGCTCCCGGCGATCGTCTTCCTGCTCCCCACCGCCCTCGTGGGCGCCGAACTGGCCTCCGGCTGGACGGGCGGCATCTACCGCTGGGTCAGCGAAGCGCTCGGCAAACCGCTCGGCTTCGTCGCCGTCTGGTGCCAGTTCGCCATGACGATCGCCTACTACCCGAGCCTGCTCGCCTACGTGGCGTCCACGTTCGCGTACGTCATCCACCCGAGCCTCGCCGAGAACGGCCTGTACGTGGCGATCGTCATCGTCGTCATCTACTGGACCGGCGTCTGGGTCAGCTCGCGCGGCACGAAGACCGTCGCCGGGCTCTCCTCGTTCGGCCTCATCGTGGGCACCCTGATCCCCGGCGTCGTGCTCGTCGCCCTCGGCATCGTCTTCCTCGGCCAGGGCAACCCGTCCGCCGCCCCGATGACCGCCGACCACTGGCTGCCCCCGTGGACGGGCCTGGCCAGCCTCGTCCTCATCGTCAACAACTTCCTCTCCTACGCGGGCATGGAGATGAACGGCGTCCACGTGTCGTCCCTGCGCGACCCGCGCGGCGAGTACCCCCGGTCGATCTTCCTGGCCACCGGGCTCGTGCTGCTGATCTTCATCCTTCCGGCCCTGGCCATCAGCTGGGTCATGCCGGCCAAGGAGCTCAGCCTCACCGCCGGACTGATGCAGGCCTTCCAGGCGTTCTTCGACCACTTCCACGTGGGCTGGATGACGAAGGTCGTCGGCGTCATGCTGGTCTGCGCGGCGCTCGGCGGCATGCTCACCTGGCTGTCCGGACCGGCCAAGGGCCTCGTCCTGCTCTCCCGCCAGGAGGGCTACCTGCCGCCCTTCCTGCAGAAGTTCAACAAGTACGGCGTGCCGCAGAACGTGATGGTCGCCCAGGGCGTCCTGACCACCCTCATCGGCGTCCTCTACGCCTTCAGCGACAGCGTCTCCAGCCAGTACTGGATGTTCTCCGTCATCACGATCCAGATCTACCTGGTCGCCTACCTGCTGATGTTCGTGGCCGTCGTCGTGCTGCGCCGCACCCGCCCCGACGTGCCGCGCGGCTTCGTCGTGCCCGCCGTCACGATCGTCGCGGGCGTCGGCTTCGTCGCGTCCGTGCTCGCCCTCGTCATCGGGTTCGTGCCCCCGGACCAGTACGACACCGGGCCGCTGTGGCGCTACCTGCTGGTCGTCGGCGGCGGACTGCTGCTGCTCGGCATCGCCGCGCCCGCGGCCTTCCTCAAGTTCCGCAAGCCCAGCTGGATCCACCCCGACCACCGCGACCCGGCCGGGCCCGTCGACCCGGCCGTCTGACCTACGGAGTGACGGGCCGCACGCTGTCCCGGATCACGATGTGCGTGCCGAGGAGCTGGCGCCGCTGCCCCGAGCGGCCGGTGTCGCCGAGCGCGAGCCGGACCGCCGTGCGGCCCAGCTCCTCACCCGGGATGTGCACCGTCGTCAGGCCCGGCGTCATGTCGGCGGCGACCGGATCGTCGTTGTACCCCACCACCGAGATGTCCTCGGGGACCCGGAGCCCGTAGGAGTGCAGGACCTTCACCGCGGCCAGGGCCACCCGGTCGTCGCCCGCGACCACCGCCGTGAACTCCGGCTTCCCGTCGCACCGGTCGAGCAGGTCGCGCATCGCCCGGTCCCCGTTGTGCTGGCCGAAGCCGACCCCGTGCAGCAGCGCCTCGGACCGCGGCACGCCGTGGTCCGCCAGAGCGCGCAGATAGCCGCGCACACGGTCCTCACCCGTCGTGTTGCCCGGCTGGTAGCCGATCATCGCGATCTTCCGGTGCCCCGCGCCCAGCAGATGGCTCGTGACGGCGTGGGCGCCCGCCTCGTTGTCGTACTCCACCACGACCGCCGGTACGTCCGGCGCGGGCGCCGGACGGCCGCACAGCACCAGCCGGGAACCGGCCGCGGCCAGCGACTGCGCGTACTGCGCCATCCGTTCCCGGTACGCCGCGTCCTCCACCACACCGCCGACCAGCACGACCGCCTCGGCCGTCTGCTCGCGCATCATCTGCACCAGCGCCAGCTCACGGGCTGGATCGGCGCCCGTCGACGCGACCAGGGTGAGCCGGTCGTGCTGCGCCGCCTCCTTCTCGACGCCCTGCGCGACCGCCGCGTAGTACGAGCTGACGACGTCGAGCAGGAGCACCGCGATCGTCTTGCGGCCCGCGCCGGCCAGCGCGCGGGCGTGCGCGTTCGCCACGTAGTCCAGGTCCTTGGCCGCCCGCAGCACCTTCGCCCGGGACGTCGCGGACGTCGGATAGTTGCCCGCGAGAACGCGTGACACCGTGGCCACCGACACTCCCGCGCGTGCCGCCACGTCGCGGATGGTGACCCGGCCCGTCGCCTCGGTCTCGCCGCGCTCGCCCACTCTGACTCCCTCGGTCCAGCGGTGCGGGGCGCGCTGTCCCGCGCGCCCCGCACCATCATCGCGTGTGCCTGTGTCCGGCCGGCCCGGTCAGTGGGCCGCGGCGTACTCCGTGGTGAACTCGCCGATGACCTTCTTGCCGCCCTGCGCCTCCCACTTCCCGTACAGGGCGTCCCAGTCGGAGACCTTCCTGCGGCCGGAGACGACGGCGGTGACGCTGTCGTTCATCAGCTGCTCCAGCGCCGCGCCCTGCTTGTTGTACGTGTCGGACTGCAGGCCGAAGCGGGCGTTGGGCTGCATCATCGGGACGACCTTCTGCTGCCAGGCGTGCAGCCGCTTCACGACGTCCCCGAAGCCGGGAGCGTAGAGCACCTGCGGGGCGTCGGAGAGGTACATGAACGGGACGTTCGTCTTCGACTCGACCAGGCCGAGCTCGTTCGCGATCGGGTTGTTGTCCTTGTCGCGCTCGAAGTGCGTGCCCTCCACGCCGAAGTGGGTGAGCTCGTACTCCTCGGAGCCGAACGGGGCGGCCAGGTAGTCGAGGACGCGCAGGATCAGCTTGATGCGGTCCTTGGACGCCTTCTTGATGACCGTGTAGCCGAAGATGCCGCGGCTCTGCTGGTACTTGGGGGTCGCGCCCGGCGCGGTGTACGGGACGAGCGCGTCGAGGTCGAAGGAGTTCTTGATGCCCTGCGCGGCGGCCGGGTAGGCGAGGAACCCGTCCGTCATGGACAGCACCGAGCCGTTCCAGAACTGGGTCTTGAGGTCGACCTGCGAGACCGAGGTGGCCTCCGGGTAGTACGAGCCGTTCTTGCGCAGCTTGGCGAGGTACTCCAGCATCGCCTTGAACTCGTCCGTGGCGCCCCAGTGCACCATCTTGCCGTCCTGGAGGGCGAACTCGTTGGGCGCGCCGAACCAGTTGGCGTGCGTCTTGTAGCCGAAGTACGCGGTAGTGGAGGCGCCCAGCGCCCACTTCTTGGCACCCGTCGCGTCCTTGGCGAGGGCCGCGAAGTCGTCCGCGGACATGCCGGGCTTGTAACCGGCCTTCGTGAAGACCCCGTTGTTGAAGAACAGGGTGTCCTGCGGCTTGGGCCGCTCCACCGGGACGCCGAAGATCCGGCCCGAGATCCGGCCCATGCCCTCCCAGGCGTACGTCGGGATGCCCGCGAGGTTCGGGTAGTCCTTGATCGCGTCGCCGGACAGGTACTCGGTGAGGTCCGCGCAGCGCGTCTTCACGAACTGGGCCTCGCGCGGGAGCACATAGCCGCCGCCGATATTGATGATGTCGGGGATGTCGTCCCCGGCGAACAGGGTCGCCATCTTCGCGCGGAAGTCGGCGTCCGGCACGATCGTGAACTCGACGTCGACGCCCAGCGCCTTGTTGACCGCCGCCCAGTACTTGTTCTGCGCGGCCGGCTTCGGCGGGGTGCCGTACGTGATGGTGAGGACCTTGATCTTCTCCTTGCCGGTGCCCGGCTTCTCGGCGATCGCCTTCACCAGCTCGGCCGGGTACTTCGTGTAGCCGGCCTGCACGCCCTCGGCGGTCGGCGCGAGGTCCGGGGTCGCGCCCTTGGCCGGGGTGTACGTGGGCCAGGCCGCCGCCTTCTTGCCCGCGTTGGAGACGGAGCCACCGCCGCCGCTGCCGTCGGAGGAGCAGGCGGTGAGCACGGAGGGGGCGGCGAGCGCGGCGCCGCCGATCGCGATGGAGCGCAGCAGGGTGCGGCGGGAGAGGTTCGCGGACATGGTGAAGGACCCTTCGGATCAAGGAGGTCGAGACAGAGAAGTGCGGGGGGGGGGGGGGGGGGGGGGGGGGGGGGGTTTTGTGGGTGGGGGGGGGGGGGGGGGGGTTTGCAGGCCAACGGTTTTTTGGCGCGGGGTGCCCCCCCCGTGGGTATTTAAAAGTGGGGGATGGG
>NZ_JBVHMU010000001.1:240379-325478 GCF_055558275.1 Streptomyces sp. NPDC025806
ATGCGACCCGAAGGGTCTGCATTTCAGGGGCGCGGGGAACTGCGCGATCAGCCCCCCCCCCCCCCCCCCCCCCCCCCCGCCCCCCCCCCCCCCCCCCCGCCCCCCCCCCCCCCCCTCAGCTCTTTGGTGCTTGACCGTGCTCGGTGGTGCTTGACCTGCTCAGCTCTTGATGGCGCCGGTGAGCACGCCCTTGGTGAAGTACTTCTGCAGGAAGGGGTAGACGATCAGGATCGGCACGGTGGCGATCACCAGGACGGCCATCTGCGTCGTCTGCGGGGCGGAGACCATGCCGGCCTCGCTCAGCCCGGTGTCGGCGATCTGGGCGCCGCCGATCACGTACGTGCGCAGCACCTGGGAGAGCGGCCAGTGGTCGGACTCCAGGTAGATCGAGGCGTGGAACCAGGCGTTCCAGTAGCTGACCGCGTAGAAGAGGCCGACCACCGCGAGCGCCGCCTTCGACAACGGGAGCACGATCCGCCAGAACACCGTCCAGTCGCCCGCGCCGTCCAGCCGGGCCGCCTCGTACAGCTCCTCCGGGATGCCCTGGAAGAAGCCGCGCAGGACGACGAGGTTGAACACGTTGATCAGGACGGGCGCGATCAGGGCGGCGTACATGTTCTGCATGCCCAGGCCCTTGACCAGCAGGAACGCGGGGATCATGCCGGGCGGGAAGAGGAACGTGAACAGCACGACCAGCAGGACGGGCTTGCCGCCGAAGACGCCGGGCCGGCTCAGCGCGTACGCCAGGCACGCGGTGCAGGCCAGCGAGGCGAACGTACCGATCGCGGTGATCCCGACGCTCACGCCGAGTGCCTTCGTCACGATGCCGCCGCTGAGGATCTGCTCGTAGGCGCGCAGGGTGGGATCGGTGGGCCACAGGACCCAGCCGCCGTTCGCCACGACCTCCTTGTTGGAGGCCAGCGACGTCGAGATGATCACCAGGAACGGGACCAGGACCAGGGCCAGGAGCACCAGGACGGCCACGCCCTTGGCCGCCTTGGTGACCGGCTTGGGCTTCTCCATCCAGGCCGGACGGTCGACTCGGGTGGACGTGCTGCTCACTTGTAGACCCCCTGCTCGCCGAGCTGGTGCGCGATGCGGTTGGCGACGAAGACAAGGAGGGCGCCGACCAGGCCCTTGAAGAGGCCGGCCGCGGTGGCGTAGCCGATGTCGCCGCCGATGATGCCCTGCCAGTAGACGAAGGTGTCGAGCACCTCGCCGACCTCCGGTCCCACCGACGGGCGCTGGAGCAGCATCTGCTCGAAGCCGACGGAGAGGATGTCGCCGAGCCGCATGATCAGCAGCAGCACGACGATCGGCCGGATCGACGGCAGCGTCACGTGCCAGAAGCGGCGCCAGGGCCCGGCCCCGTCGATCGCGGCGGCCTCGTACTGCTGCTCGTCGACCTGCATCAGCGCGGCCAGGAAGATGATCGTGCCCCAGCCGGCGTCCTTCCAGATCACCTCGGCGACCACCAGCGGGCGGTACGCGTCGGGGTTGCCGATGATGTCGACGGTGTGCAGCCCGGTGTCGCCCAGGAAGCTGTTGAGCAGGCCGGTGTCCGACAGGACCTGCTGGAACAGGGCGACGACGATCACCCACGACAGGAAGTGCGGCAGGTAGACGACGGACTGCACGAAGCGGCGCAGCAGATCCGAGGTCAGGCTGTGCAGCAGCAGCGCGATCCCGAGCGGCACCGGGAAGTAGAACACCAGCTGGAGCACGGCGATGTAGAGCGTGTTCCACGTCGCGTGCCAGAAGTCGGGGTCGCCGAACATCCGGCTGAAGTTCCCGAACCCGACCCAGGGGCTGCCCCACAGGCCGGCGAACGGGTCGTACTCCTTGAACGCCACGACGTTCCCGACGAAGGCGCCGTAGTGGAAGACCAGGAAGTACGCGACGCCCGGCACCATGAGCAGCAGCAGCGTGCGACTGCTCCGAAAACGTTTCCACCTGCTGTCGCGTCGACCTATGACGGCCTTTGTGCCGGTTTCCGGCCCACCGGGAGAGTCAGCCACCCCGGCTTCGGGCCTTTCCTTCGCCACCGTGGGCACGGGAACCCCTCCGTCGTTCGAACAAGGTGAGGCGGAATCTAAAACGGTTACTACGGCCGGTCAACCCCCTTGGCGCAGGGAAGTATTGAACGTACTGTCGTCCCGTGCCCGACCATCTGAGGCACTGCTGTAACCGGTTACAGAGGTCTGCCGCGACATCCCGCGCGACCTCGTGCGAGATCCTTGCGAGGAGAGGTAGGAGCGCGTGACGGCACACCGACCGACCGCGGCACTGGCCATGGGGGCCCAGGTGGTGGAGCGGGTCTTCCCGCCCGACCTGCGCGAACGGCTGGACCGCAGCGTGCGGTTGGCGGCCCCGCCGCTGACCGGGCCGCTCGACGCGCCCGAGGCCGTCGCGGCCCTCGCCGAGGCGGAGATCCTGGTGACCGGCTGGGACTGCCCGCCGCTCACCCGGGAGGTGCTCGACAGCGCGCCGCGCCTCAAGGCGGTGATCCACGCGGCCGGTTCCGTACGGCCCATCGTCACGGATGCCGTCTGGGAGCGTGGGCTGCTCGTGTCCTCGGCGGCCGACGCCAACGCCGGGCCCGTCGTGGCCTACACCCTCGCCGCGATCACCTTCGCGGCGAAGGGGGCGCTGGCCACGGCCGCGGCGTACGCGACGGCCTGGCCGGGCTTCACCGAGCGGGACGGGGCCGACGGGCGCACCGTCGGCGTCATCGGAGCCTCCCGCATCGGGCGCCGGGTCATCGAGGGGCTACGGGCGGACGACGCCGGGTACCGGGTGCTGCTGTGCGACCCGTACGTCGACGACGCGGAGGCCGCACGGCTCGGCGTCGAGCGGGTCTCGCTCGCCGAGCTGTGCCGGCGCAGCACGATCGTCAGCGTGCACGCGCCGCTGCTGCCCGAGACGCGGGGGATGCTGAGCGCTCAGATGCTGGCGCTGGTGCCGGACGGGGGGACCGTGATCAACACGGCTCGGGGCGCGCTGGTCGACAACGAGGCGCTGGCCGTGGAGTGTTCCGCGGGGCGGCTGTCGGCCTACCTCGACGTCACGTGGCCCGAGCCCCTGCCCTCCGGGCATCCGCTGCTCGGGTTGCCCAACGTGCTCGTCACTCCGCATGTGGCGGGGGCGCAGGGGAGTGAGGTGCGGCGGCTCGGGGTGTTCGCGGTGGAGGAGGTCGAGCGGGTCGTCGCGGGCCTTGAGCTGCGGGGCGGCACGGGGCGGGGGGACATGGCGCGGGTCGCCTAGGGCGTGTGTCGAAAGTCCCGTCGTTCGCCCGAAGGGCGGGCCCCGCGGTGTCCGGTGCGTGCGATCGCAAGGCGCCGGAGCGTCCTCATAGCGGAGCTATTAGGTCGTTTCGGCAACGCCGCGAGCGTGCGTGCCGGGCGCCGCGGGGCAGGCGGGACTTTCGACACACGCCCTAGTCGTCTGGGGGTTGCCCGTGGTTCGCGGCTGCGGGCCGGTGGGGCTTCTCGCGCAGTTCCCCGCGCCCCTGAAATGCATGCCCTTCGGGCGCATTTCCCCGATCAAGGCGCAGGGCGCCTGTTGTCGGGGGAAGGCGCGGCGAAGCCGCATGCCTTCCAGGGGCGCGGGGAACTGCGCGACCAGCCCCCACCGGCCGGTGGTCGCGACCGATGGGGGCTGGGCAGATGCTCGCGTCGGCGTAAGCCTCAGCCGCGGCGACCGTAGGACGACACGTAACCCGAGGTCGGCGAACCGACACCCGTCACGTCGTCGTACCCGCGGACCGCCTTCAGGGACGCGTCCTTACCGAGGCTGCGAACCGAGGTGAGCAGCCCGTCCGCCGCATCGGCCCCGTTCGCGAAGTCGACCCGCGCCACCGCGAGGTCACCCTTCACCGGCTGGTCGGTGACGTCGTGGTAGACCCGCGACCCGTAGTGACCGTAGATCACCGGGTTCGCGAACCCGATCGCCTGCCCGCCACGCACCTGCTGCGCCAGCGCCTGCACACCCGCGATCACGGGCGCCGCCAGCGACGTACCGCCGATGCGGTACTCGTCGTAGCCGAGCGAGCCGTCGGGCAGGGTCTGCGTCTGGCCCACCAGGAAGCCGGTGTTGGGGTCGGCGACCGCGGCGATGTCGGGCACGACGCGGTTCAGGCCGCCGTTGGCGTGCGCGAGCTCACCCGGGACGACACCCTTCTGGTAGAAGGGCTGCGGGACGGTCTTGCTGGTGCCGCCGCCCGCACCGGAGGTGTACGCGCCGGGGAAGTCCGTCCAGCTCTTGCCGTCGGCCGACAGGCTCGACTTGAGCGTGCCCCAGCCGGTCTCCCACTGGTACGTGTCGCCCTTGCCGACGGCCAGCGAGGTACCGCCGACGGCGGTCACCCAGGCCGAGTTGGCGGGCGTGTCGACCTGCTTCGTACCGGTCGACGCGACGTTGTCGCCGTTGTCGCCGGACGAGAAGTAGAAGCCGATGCCCTCGACGGCGCCGAGCTGGAACACCTGGTCGTAGGCGGTGGCCAGTTCGGGCGTCTGGTTGGCCTCGACGTCGCCCCAGGAGTTGGAGACGATGTCGGCCAGGTGCTTGTCGACGACCTTGTGCAGCGAGTCGAGCAGGTCGTCGTCGTAGCAGGACGAGGCGCCCACGTACGTGATGCCCGCCTGCGGCGCCACCGCGTGCACGGCCTCGACGTCGAGGGTCTCCTCGCCGTACCAGCCGGCCGCGCCGCACTCCTCGGTCTTCGTGTAGTTCTTCGGCAGGGCCTGGTTGAACTGGCCCTTCGCGTACGGCGCGTCACCGTGCTTGGACGCGTACTCCGCCGCGTCCTTCGCGATCGTCGGCGAGGCGTACGCGTCGGTGATCGCGACCCGCACCCCCTTGCCGGTCGCCTTGCCGGCGCCGTAGGCCGCGCGCAGCTGCTTGCCGGTGTACCCCTTGATCGCGTAGGGCACCTTGCCGCCGTACGCGTCAGGGAGCGTCGTCGCGATCTTCGAGCCGTAGTACGAGGAGAACGGCCCGGAGTTGCGGAACACCGCGTCCGGCGGCGGCAGCTGGTCCTTCTTCGTCGCCTTGTGCGGGGCGCTGTCCAGGCCGGTGACCGTGAGCACGGCGCCGTCGAGGGAGGCGGGCACGGAGGCGGTCCGGGCCGGGGCCCGGTAGGTGTGACCGCTCTTGGCGAAGTCGTGCAGCTGGGTGCCGAACGCCTTCTCGGTCGCGGCCACGTCACCCGACACGGATATGTAGTGCTCCGTGGTGCCGGTGACGGTCAGACCCGCGGCCTTCAGCCACGCGGTGACCTCGGCGACCTGCTGCTGCGTCGCGCCGAAGCGGTCGCGCGCCTGCTTCGCCGTCAGGAACTTGCCGTACTGGCGCGACTTCGGGTCGGACACGGCGCGCGCGTACGCGGCCAGGCCCTTCGCGTCGCGTCCCGCGAGGTAGACGCGGGTGTGGACCGTGTTGCCGTCCGGGGTGGCGCCGCGGTCGGCGGAGCCGGTGGCCCACAGCGGCTTGGTGCCGGAGAGCGTGTCGCGGGCGCCCGTGTCGGCCTGTGCGGCCGGGGTGGCGAGGGCGAGTGCGCCGGCCAGCAGCGGCAGTGTCGCCGCGATGCTCAGGCCTGCTCTGGCGCGGGTGCGGCGAGTGCCGCGGATGGATCTCATCGTGGAAACCCCCTGGGTGAGGTGCACATGTGATGCACACGCAGAGGGCCCCCACTCTCACCATCAACCGTTCACGTGAGGGGAATGGAACGATCAAGTTGGCGTCAAGTCGAGTCAAGTCCGGTCGGGAGGCGTCGGTTTGACGCCGTTTTGGCCTGACCTGACCGATCCGGACGCATCGCGCTACGGCCGGGCGCCGCGCTCCTTCAGCATCCCCGTCATCAGGTCGATCTCCGACTGCTGTGACTCCACCATGCCGCGCGCCAGGCGCCGTTCGGCCTTCACCTCGCAGCGCTTCACACAGCCCTCGGCCATGTGCACCCCACCCTTGTGGTGGGCGATCATCAGCCGCAGATAGCCGACCTCGGCGTCCCGGCCGCGCTTCCCGCGCAACGCCTCCAACTGCGTGTTCGTCGCCATCCCCGGCATCAGCGCCCCGTCCTCACCGGCCGGCGCGTCCCCCATCCCCATCCACGTCATCGGCGGATCGGCGGACACCTTGGGCAGCTCCCACAGATCGAGCCAGCCGAGCAGCATCCCGCGCTGGTTCGCCTGCGTCTGCGCGATGTCGTAGGCGAGCCGCCGCACGTCCTCGTCGCGCGTCCCGTCGCGCACGATGTACGACATCTCGACGGCCTGCTGATGGTGCACGGCCATGTCCCGGGCGAAGCCCGCGTCCGCGGAGTCCGCGGACGGCACCGCCACCGAGGCCGGGGCCGGCGGGTGGTCCCCGTCGGCCACCGCGTACGTGACCGCGCCGGCCGCGACGAGCACCGCCGCCGCGGCCGGCACCAGCCACCTGGTCGCGATCGTCACCCGCTCAGACCACCCGTGCACGCCGCACCCGGCTCGGGCGTCTGCCGTCCCTGCACGAACCGCTCGAAGAACGCGCCGAGCGCCGGGTCCGAGGCGCTCTTCACCGTCCGCTGGTGCCCCCAGGCACTGAGCATGATCGGGTCCTTCTGGTCCTCGACCGGGCTCATCAGCGAGTACGGGGTCGCCTTCACCTTCTTCTCCAGCGCGGCGACGTCGGCGTCGGAGGCCTTGCCGTTGTACGTCACCCAGACCGCGCCGTGCTCCAGGGCGTGCACCGCGTTCTCGTTCGGGATCGCCTTGCCGTAGACGTCGCCGTTGCAGTTCATCCACACCTGGTTGTGGTCGCCGCCGACCGGCGGCTCCATCGGGTACGTGACCTTCTTCGCCACGTGGTTGCGGGCGAGCTTGCCGCTCCAGGTGCCGACGCCGTCCTTGTCGTAGCTGAAGTGCCCGGAACCGGCCGCGCCCTTCGCGTCGGACTTCGCGCCGGCCTTCGCGGACGACGCGTCGTCGTCGCCGCCCTTGCTGACGGCCCAGGCGCCCGCTCCTATCAGGGCGGCCACGACGGCCGTGCTCGCGACGACGACGGAGATCCGGCGGCGCCGCTCGCGGGCCCGCTCGGCGCGCCGCATCTCCTCGATGCGGTCCCGGGCGGACAGAGGGGTCGTGCTCTTGGCGGAACCCATGCAGAGTCCTTCTGTGAAAAGGATGAGACGGACGGGTCCGCCGATCGTAGTGGGGAAACAGGGGTCGCGGGAGACGGCTTCCGGCCCAGGTGCGGGCCCCCTGTCGTGCGGCTGGACGGCGGCAGGCACTATGGCCGGAAGGGGACCGGCAGGCACTATGAGAACCACACCGGCCGATCAAGGACGATCATGGTCGGCAACGCGCACGAAACGGGCGTGTGGTGGGATGGAAGCAGGCCTTTCGACGGCGTTGGAGCAGGCGGCCTGACCAGCAAGGATGGGTGGAAGCGGAAGATGGACAAGCAGCAGGAATTCGTGCTCCGGACTCTCGAGGAGCGCGACATCCGGTTCGTACGCCTGTGGTTCACGGACGTGCTCGGCTTCCTCAAGTCGGTGGCCGTGGCCCCCGCCGAGCTTGAACAGGCATTCGACGAGGGAATCGGCTTCGACGGCTCCGCCATCGAGGGTTTCGCCCGCGTCTACGAGTCCGACATGATCGCCAAGCCGGACCCGTCCACCTTCCAGGTCCTGCCCTGGCGCGCGGAGGCCCCCGGCACGGCCCGCATGTTCTGCGACATCCTCATGCCCGACGGCTCCCCGTCCTTCGCCGACCCGCGCTACGTCCTCAAGCGCGCCCTCGCCAAGACCTCCGACCTCGGCTTCACCTTCTACACCCACCCCGAGATCGAGTTCTTCCTGCTCAAGCACAAGCCGCTGGACGGCTCGCGCCCCACGCCGGCCGACAACTCCGGCTACTTCGACCACACCCCGCAGAACGTGGGCATGGACTTCCGCCGTCAGGCGATCACCATGCTCGAGTCGATGGGTATCTCGGTCGAGTTCAGCCACCACGAGGGCGCCCCCGGCCAGCAGGAGATCGACCTGCGCTACGCCGACGCCCTCTCCACGGCGGACAACATCATGACCTTCCGCCTGGTCATGAAGCAGGTGGCCCTCGAACAGGGCGTGAACGCGACCTTCATGCCCAAGCCGTTCTCCGAATACCCCGGCTCCGGCATGCACACCCACCTCTCCCTCTTCGAGGGCGACCGCAACGCGTTCTACGAGTCCGGCGCCGAGTACCAGCTCTCCAAGGTCGGCCGCTCCTTCATCGCGGGCCTGCTGCGCCACGCGGCCGAGATCTCCGCGGTCACCAACCAGTGGGTCAACTCCTACAAGCGCATCTGGGGCGGCTCCGAGCGCACCGCCGGCGCCGGCGGCGAGGCCCCCTCGTACATCTGCTGGGGCCACAACAACCGCTCGGCCCTCATCCGCGTCCCCATGTACAAGCCCGGCAAGACCGGCTCGGCCCGCGTCGAGGTCCGCTCCCTCGACTCCGGCTGCAACCCCTACCTCGCCTACGCCGTCCTCCTCGCCGCCGGCCTCAAGGGCATCGAGGAGGGCTACGAACTCCCGCCCGGCGCCGACGACGACGTCTGGGCCCTGCGCGACGCCGAACGCCGCGCCCTCGGCATCGAACCCCTCCCGCAGAACCTCGGCGAGGCAATCGCCCTCATGGAACGCTCCGAACTCGTCGCCGAAACCCTCGGCGAACACGTCTACGACTTCTTCCTCCGCAACAAGAAGCAGGAGTGGGAGGAGTACCGCAGCGAGGTCACCGCCTTTGAGCTGCGGAAGAACCTGCCGGTGCTGTAGGGCAGTTCGGAACGGTTTGCGGGCGACCTGGCGTCGCGCGCCGCGGCCCGGGCACGCGTATTGCGTGTCCGGGCCGTGCGGTGCTTGGGGGTGTGTCAGGCGGCGAGGGTCTTCGTGAGGGCGGCCAGGCCGTCGGTGTAGATGGTGGTGAAGAGGTCGACGACTTCCTGTTCGGTGGCGTCGACCGGGTGGAAGCGGCCGGACCACTGGACCTCGGCGAGGTCGTCGTGGCCGGGGACGGGGTGGACGCGGAGCGTGGAGACGTAGCCGTCGACGGGGAAGGGGGCCTCGAGGATGGCGCAGCTGTAGTGGCGTTCGGCCTCGCTGAAGTCGACGAGGCGTTCGATGATGACGTCGCCGTCGGGGTTGGTGAGGCGGCGGACGCGGCCGCCTTCGAGGGCGGTGGACTGGGGGATGTAGGGGAGCCAGTCGGGGAGGGCGTCGAAGCCGCCGATGAGGTTCCAGACCTGCTGGGGGGCGGCGGGGACGGTGCGGGAGACAGAGGTGGAGGCCATGGGTGCTGCTGCTCCTGGGAGGTCGTTCAGGCGTGAGGTGGTTCAGGCGTTGTGGGGGAGGGGGGCTGCCGGGCTGACCAGGCCGGCGGCGCGCAGGTCGGTCCAGAAGGCGGCCGGGATCGTCTCGTCGAGGGCGGCGGTGTCCTCGGCGATGCGGGTGGGCTTGGTGGCGCCGGGGACGACGGCCGCGGAGGCGGGGTGGGCCAGGGAGAACTGGAGGGCGGCGGCCTTGATGGAGACGCCGTGCCGGGCGGTGAGGTCCTTCAGCTTGGCGACCCGCTCGATGATGTGGGCGGGGGCCTGCTGGTACTCGAAGTGGGTGCCACCGGCGAGGATGCCGGAGCTGTAGGGGCCGCCGACGACCATGTCGACACCCTGCTCCTGGGCCAGGGGGAGCAGACGCTGCAGGGCGTGCTCGTGGTCGAGGAGGGTGTAGCGGCCGGCCAGGAGGAATCCGTCGGGCTGCGGCTCGTCGAGGGCGAGGGTCAGCTCGATGGGCTCGGTCTTGTTGACGCCCAGGCCCCAGGCCTTGATGACGCCCTCGTCGCGCAGGCGGGACAGGACGCGGAAGGCGCCGGTGCGGGCTTCCTCGAACTTCTGGATCCAGGCGTCGCCGTGGAAGTCCTGGGCGATGTCGTGGACCCAGACGATGTCGAGGCGGTCGGTGCCCAGGCGCTTGAGGCTGCCCTCGATGGAGCGTTCGGTGGCTTCGGCGGTCCATTCGTGCAGGAGCTTGTTCGGGTTGCCGTGCTCGAACAGGCCGCCCTTCTCGCCGAAGTCGGGGACGTCGCTCTCGATCTCGTCCAGGACGACCCGGCCGACCTTCGTGGACAGGACGTACTCGTCCCGGGGCTTGGCGGACAGGACCTGGCCCAGCCGCTCCTCGGACAGGCCCGCCCCGTAGAAGGGAGCGGTGTCGAAGTAGCGCACACCCTGGTCCCAGGCGGCCTCGACGGTGGCGGCGGCCTCGGCGTCGGGGATGGCGCGGAACATGTTGCCGAGCGGGGCGGTACCGAAGCCGAGACGGCCGGGGAGGATGTTCTTGAGCGACATGAGGGAAGTGCCTTTGCGTGATGTGGGGGAGGAGGGGGAGGGGGTGGCCCCTCCTGTGAGCGCCGCTTCTAGATGCAAGCGCGCCTTACATGTGAAGACAATACTTGCGCACGCTGGCTAATGCAAGAGCCTTCTTTACGCGTTCGCGCTGTAAGTGGGTCGTGTCTGTCCGTGCCCGCCCGGTCCGATGGCCGGCGGCCCGGTATCGTCCGGTCTCGATCCGCCGTCCCGGCGGACCGCGTTAGGAGAGCGGTACGTATGACCACCACCCGGCAAGCGACGACAACCCTGTGGCGCCCCACCGGCCCCGTCGAGCTGGACCTGGTGCGGGAGCTGAACTGGCGTGCCTGGCCGCCCCGGCTGCCCGAGCAGCCGATCTTCTACCCGGTCCTGAACGAGGACTACGCGATCCGGATCGCCCGGGACTGGAACGTGAAGCACGACGGCGCCGGCTTCGTCACCCGGTTCGAGGTCGACTCGGAGTTCCTGAGTCGCTATCCCGTGCAGCAGGCCGGCGGCCGGACGATCCTCGAACTCTGGGTACCGGCCGAGGAGTTGGACGAGTTCAACGCCCACATCGTGGGTGAGATCCAGGTCGTCCACCGGTTCGGCTGACGGCGGCGCCGGCACCGCGCCCGTGTCGCCGTCAGGGCCGGAGCGCGTCCCGCAGGGGCACGGTCTTCCTGCGGCGGTACTCCTGGATCGCCCAGCCGTTGCCGTCCGGGTCCGTGAAGTGCATGAACGTGCCGCCGTCGGACGGGCCGAACTGGACGGGTTCCGAGACGTCCAGGCCGCGGGCGAGGAGTTCCTCGCGGGCGGCCTTGATGTCGGTCACCACGAGCTGGAGGCCGTGGTAGGTGCCGGGGGTCGGGGTGCCCGTCGGGTTCGGGATGTTCTGGCTGAGGACGATCGAGCAGCCGGAACCGGGTGGGGTCAGCTGGACGAGACGGCTGCCCGGCATCAGCTCGCGGTCGACGTCGCAGCGGAAGCCGACCTTGTCGACGTAGAAGGCCTTCGCCCGGTCGAGGTCCGAGACGGGCAGCGGGATCACTTCGAGGGTCATCTCCATGAGTCAAAGGTAGGCCGGTGAGACCGCTGCCGTGGCGAGACGGCGAGGAGTGCCCGAGCCGTCGGCCGGGACGGAGTAGAGGTCGGCGCCGTAGTCACCGGGGAGCGCGTACGTGACGTGGGCGGGGTCGCTCCAGACCGCCTGGTCGTCGACGCTGCGGGTCTCGGCGAGCGGGGTCTCGCGGCCGGTGGCCAGGTCCAGGACGTACAGGCGCCACGGGGCGTCGGCGGGGAGGCCCGGGACCCGCTTCTTGTAGGCGATGCGCGTGCCGTCGGGGGACAGGGACGGGCACTCGACGTTGCGGTGGACGGTGGTGACCGTGCGGCGGTGCAGGTCGCCGCGGACCAGGTAGGTGGCCCCGTGCGTGGCGAGCGTCGCGTAGAAGTGCCGGTCGTCGCGGGCGAACGTCACGCCCCAGAAGTTCGCGTCCGTCGCCCGGTACGGCTTGCCGTCCTTGACGATCGCGTACGTCTCCAGAGTGGGGGTGAGTTTCCCGGTGGCCGTGTCGAGGATCGCGGCCCGGGTCGAGAAGTTCGTCCCCGCGTAGCTGTCACCGCCGACGAACGCCGTCCACGCCGCGTACCGGCCGCTCGGCGAGACCCGGGCGCGGGAGGGGACGCCGGGGACCGGGTAGTGGGCCTTCTCGTGGAGGCGGGCGTCCAGGACGGTGGCCCGGTAGGTGTCGGCGAGGGGGCCGTGCACGGCCTGGAGACAGATTCCGGTGCCCGCGCTCGCGTAGAAGCGCAGGCACTTGCGGCCCGTCGAGGTGGCGGTACGGGGGCCGCCCGGCGCCCCGGCCGGGACCGCGGCGAGCTCGTCGCGGTGCGGGCCCCAGGCCATGTTGCGGAACACCAGGCGCCGGCCGCCCGGGGTCAGCGCGACCTGCCCGGAGGCCACCGCCGGGCCGCCGGGCCGGGCCTGGTCCCTGCGTTCGGCACGCGCCGACGCGTGCAGCACGGCGGCCGTCGCGACGGCGGCGAGCGCGAGCACCGCGGCGAGGAGGACCGTGAGGCGGGTGCGGGTGCCGCCCAGGCGGGGCGGCCGGCCGCCCCCGGCCTCGGCTCCGGCCTCGGGCGCGGGGCCCGCCACGGAATCGCCCGGCACCGAATCGCTCGCAGGGTCCGGCGGCACGGGACCGTCAGTCGTACGGGACGTCATACCGGAGCCGTCTCTTTCGTGCGGGGGCGGAGGGCGTACGAGACCGTGGCGGCGGCCGTCAGGAGCAGGGCCGCCACCGTCAGCGCGCTCCGGTCGCCCCACGCCGTCCAGAGCGCCCCGAACCCGAGGGAGCAGGCGAACCGGGCGAGGGCCTGGCCCGTCTGGACGACGGCGAGGCCGGTGGAGCGGCGGTCGGCGGGCAGCCCGGTGGAGGCGGCCGCCATCAGGACGCCGTCGGTCGCCGCGTAGAACGTGCCGTGGAGCAGGAGCACCGCGTAGGGCAGCGCGGGGCTGTGCGCGTGGGTGAGCAGCAGGCCGTAGACCGCGAGCAGGGCGCCGTGGCCGGCCAGGAACACCGGCCAGGCGCCGACCCGGTCGGCCAGTCGGCCCAGGGGCGCCGCGAGGAGCAGGAAGGCCGCCGCCGTGCCGAGTGGAAGGAGCGCGAACCAGCGCTCCGGCACGCCGAGTTGGCGTTGCAGGACGAGGTAGACGAACGCGTCGCTGACCGTGGCGAGGCCGAGCAGGGCCGCGCAGATCGTGGGGCGGACGACGGCCGACGGCAGGCGTAGGCGCAGGTGCGGCCGTACGGCCGGGCGTTCAGGCGGAGTCGCCGGAGCCGCCGGGGTCGATGGGGTCGCCGGGGTCGATGGGGTCGTCGAGGGCGTCCGGCCCGGTACGAACAGGACCAGGACGATCACCCCGAGCACGGCCACACAGAAGCTCACCGTGAAGACGGCGTCGTAGCCGTCGACGGTCGCCCGCAGGATGAGGAAGGCGGCCAGCGGCCCGAGCAGCGCGCCCGCCGTGTCCATCGCCCGGTGCACGCCGAACGCCCGTCCCCGCGCGGCCGGTTCGCTGGACAGGGAGATGAGGGCGTCGCGGGGCGCCGTGCGCAGGCCCTTGCCGGTGCGGTCGGCGGCGAGCACCGCGCCGAAGGACGCCAGCGATCCCGCCACGAGCAGAAGCGGCTTGCACAGGGCCGAGAGGCCGTAGCCGAGGACGGCGACCGCCTTGTGCCGGCCGCCGCCCCGGTCGGCGATGTGCCCGCCGAGCAGCCGCACCACGGCCGAGAAGCCGTTGTAGACGCCGTCGAGGAGGCCGAAGCCGAGGGGGCTCAGACCGAGGCCCGCCACCAGGTACAGCGGCAGCACCGCCGTCACCATCTCCGACGAGACGTCCGTGATCAGACTGACCGTGCCGAGGGCGAGCACGGTCGGGCCCACGGCGCGCCGCCGCCCGGCACCGGGCCGGGCGGCGGGCTCCGCGGACGCCGGCGCCGAAGGAGTGGCGCGGCTGTCCGCTACGTACATGTCAGGACGTCCAGATGCCGGTGATGTCCTTGGCCGACGCGGCGTTGCCCGCGTGCGTCGACAGGCCGTGCATGTCCTCCAGGGTGCGCAGGAGGTCGTAGTGGTTGTAGGTGGTGGCGGAGGTGGCGCCCGGGGTCACCTGCTGGCCGTAGAGGACGGTGGGGATCTTGTTGCCGCTGAGGCGGTTGTCCTCGTCGAAGGTGACGACGAGGAGGCTGTTGTGGGCCTTGGCCCAGGTCGCGTACGCGCCCAGGTTGTTCTTCAGCCAGGTGTCACCCGTGGAGACCGAGCAGTCGTGCATGTCGCTGCACAGGTTCGGCACGACGAAGGAGACCTGGGGGAGCGTCGAGAAGTCCGTGGGGAACTGGGCGAAGGTCTTCGCCGACGACGTCGGTACGTTGCTGAAGCCGAACCACGGGTTGTGCTTGCGGGCGTACTTCCCGGAGGAGCAGGTCGTCGAGCCCTGGCTGGGGAGGGTCTCGTTGTAGCTGGCCCAGGTCTTGCCCGCGCCGATCAGCTCCGAGGCGAGGTTCGGGGCGGAGGAGAAGCCGGGGGTGTAGCAGCTGTCGTCCGTGATCCCCTGGGTGGAGCCGGAGAACAGGGCGAAGTAGTTGGGCTGGCTGGGGTGCGTCTCGGCGTACGAGGCGGTGAGGTTGGCGCCGCCCGACTTCAGGCTGTTGATGTAGGGCGCGCTGGAGGAGTCGATGACCTGGTTGTACGCGTGGTTCTCGAAGACCACGACGACGACGTGGTCGGGGGTGGGCACGGTCGCCGCGGCGTGCGCGGTGCCGGCGCCGGTGAGGGCGAGCCAGCCGCCGGTCGCGGCCGTGGCCAGGGCGAGGGCCGAGGCGACGGCCTTGCCGCGGGCGCGGCGGAACAGTGATCTGCCGGACACGTGAGCCTCCGTGTGGGGGAGTGACGGGACCTTGGCGGTGCGGACAGAGCATGCACACGCCAAAATACCCGGGTGTCGGGCCTTCGGACCCCTTCGGGTGAACGATGGATGAACCCTCGGGCCCGCCCCGCCTCACCCGGACCCGCCTCACCTGGACCCGCCTCGCCCCGCCTCCCGCGTGAGCGCCCCTCAGCGCTCCGAGAGCGGCGACGGGGCCTCCTGGACCGTCCAGCCGTTGCCGTCCGGGTCACGGAAGAACATGAACGAGTTCCACTCGCCGCCCGGCCCGTCCTCCCAGCCCTGCGGCCCCGCGTGCTGCACCGGCGAGACCGCGACGCCGCGCGCCACCAGCTCCTCGCGGGCCGCCGCGATGTCCGTGACGCACACCTGGAGGCCGGTGAGCGAGCCCGGTGTCATCGTCTGCTGGTCCGGCGCGCCCGGCAGGCCCTCGGTGAGGCTGATCGAGCAGCGCGAGCCCGGCGGCGTCAGCTGCACGATGCGGACGCCCGGGGCCACCTCGGTGTCCAGGTCGACCTTGAAACCCACCTTCTCCGCGTAGAACTCCTTGGCACGGTCCACTTCGGAGACGGGGACGACGACCACTTCGAGGGTCCACTCCATGATGCGACCTTGACCTTTCGGGCGATCGGGGTGCGACTCTCGCATCCTCCCGCTCCCGTACAGACTCCGCACCCGCGCTCGACTCATCGGTCCCCCACGGTCCGCAGTAGGCTCAGCACCGGGCTTGTTGATCGAACAGGAGGCCGGGATGTCGGTGCCGCGGGGCCGCAGGAGCAGTACGTTCACCCGGCTGCTGAGGCACGGATTCACCGACCCGTCCGCCGCCGAGCGACTGCTCGACGCCGACGCGCTGTCCGCCGTACGGTCCGACCCGCTGCTCCTCGACGCCCTCGGCGCCACCGCCGACCCCGACCTGGCGCTCCTCGGCCTCGTCCGGCTCGCCGAGGCGCAGGAGCGGGACTCCGGAGAGACCGGCCGGCGCGAGCTGCTCGACACCCTCATCACCGCGAAGCCGCTGCGCGACCGCCTCCTGGGCGTCCTCGGCGCCTCCGAGGCCCTCGCCGACCACCTGGCCCGCCACCCCGGCGACTGGCAGGCCCTCGTCACGTACGAACCCCGCGATCTGCACCCGGGCGTCGAGGAGTTCGAGCGCGGCCTCGCCGAGGCCGACGACCCCGTGTCGCTGCGCGTGGCCTACCGCCGCTGCCTGCTGTCCATCGCCGCCCGCGACGTGTGCGGCACCACCGACATCACGCAGACCGCCGCCGAACTCGCCGACCTCGCCACCGCGACCCTGCGCGCCGCCCTCACCCTGGCCCGCACCGCCGCGCCCGGCGACGCCGCCCAGTGCCGGCTCGCCGTCATCGCCATGGGCAAGTGCGGCGGCCACGAACTCAACTACGTCTCCGACGTCGACGTCATCTTCGTCGGTGAGGCCGCCGAGGGCGCCGACGAGGGCAAGGCGCTCCAGGCCGCGACCCGGCTCGCCTCGCACATGATGCGGATCTGCTCCGAGACCACCGTCGAGGGCACCATCTGGCCCGTCGACGCCAACCTCCGCCCCGAGGGCCGCAACGGCCCGCTCGTGCGCACCCTCGCCTCGCACCTCGCCTACTACGAACGCTGGGCCAAGACCTGGGAGTTCCAGGCGCTGCTCAAGGCGCGCGCCGTCGCGGGCGACCCCGAGCTCGGCGAGGCGTACGTCAAGGCCGTCTCCCCGCTCGTCTGGCAGGCCGCCGAGCGCGACAACTTCGTGCCCGACGTGCAGAAGATGCGCCGCCGCGTCATCGAGAACATCCCGGCGGGCGAGGTCGAGCGCGAGCTGAAACTCGGCCCCGGCGGCCTGCGCGACGTCGAATTCGCCGTCCAGCTCCTCCAGTTGGTGCACGGCCGCTCCGACGCCTCGCTGCGCAGCGGCACCACCCTGGACGCGCTCGCCGCCCTCGCCGACGGCGGCTACGTGGGCCGCGTCGACGCCGTCCAGCTCGACGACGCCTACCGCTTCCTGCGCACCCTCGAACACCGCATCCAGCTCTACCGGCTGCGCCGCACCCACCTCGTCCCCGAGGACGACGCCGACCTGCGCCGCATCGGCCGCTCCATGGGCATGCGCACCGAGCCGATCACCGAGCTCAACCGCGCCTGGAAGCGCCACACCTCCTCCGTGCGCCGCCTGCACGAGAAGCTGTTCTACCGGCCGCTGCTCGACGCCGTCGCCCAACTCGCGCCCGGTGAGACCCGGTTGAGCACCGAGGCCGCGCGCGAACGGCTCGTCGCGCTCGGCTACGCGGACCCCAGCGCCGCCCTGCGCCACCTGGAGGCCCTCGCCTCCGGCGTCTCCCGCAAGGCCGCCATCCAGCGCACCCTGCTGCCCGTCCTGCTCGGCTGGTTCGCCGACTCCGCCGACCCCGACGCGGGCCTGCTGAACTTCCGCAAGGTCTCCGACGCCCTCGGCAAGACCCCCTGGTACCTGCGGCTGCTACGGGACGAGGGCGCCGCCGCCGAGAACCTGGCCCGCGTCCTGTCCGCCGGCCGGCTCGCCCCCGACCTGCTGATGCGGGCCCCCGAGGCGGTCGCCCTGCTCGGTGACCCGCACGGCCTCGACCAGCGCGGACACGCCCAGTTGGAGCAGGAGGTGCTCGCCGCGGTCGGCCGCGCCGACGGCGCCGAGCAGGCGGTCGGGGCCGCGCGCGGGGTGCGCAGGCGCGAGCTGTTCCGCACCACCGCGGCCGACATCATCGCCTCGTACGGCACCGAGGACCAGCCCGTCGTCGCCGACCAGGGCGCGCTCGTCGACCGGGTCGGCTCCGCCGTCTCCGACCTGACGGCGGCCACCCTCGCCGGGACGCTGCGGGCCGTCGTCCGCGCCGGCTGGGGCGACACCCTGCCCACCCGCTTCGCCGTCATCGCCATGGGCCGCTTCGGCGGACACGAGCTGGGCTACGGATCCGACGCCGACGTGCTGTTCGTGCACGAGCCCCGCGAAGGCGTCGACGACCACGAGGCCGCCCAGGCCGCCAACAAGGTCGTCGCCGAGATGCGCCGGCTGCTCGCCCTGCCCACCGCCGACCCGCCGCTGCTCATCGACGCCGACCTGCGCCCCGAGGGCAAGTCGGGCCCGCTCGTGCGCACCCTCAAGTCCTACGAGGCGTACTACCGGCGCTGGTCGCTGGTCTGGGAGGCCCAGGCACTGCTGCGGGCCGAACCGGTCGCCGGGGACGCCGAGTTGGGCCGCGCCTTCCTCGACCTCGTCGACCCGCTGCGCTACCCGGCCGAGGGCCTCGGCGACGACGCCGTCCGCGAGATCCGGCGGCTCAAGGCCCGCATGGAGTCCGAGCGGCTGCCGCGCGGCGCGGATCCGACGCTGCACACCAAGCTCGGGCGCGGCGGACTGTCCGACGTGGAGTGGACCGTGCAGCTGATGCAGCTTCAGCACGGCTGGGCCGAACCGGGATTGCGCACGACCCGCACGCGGGAGGCGCTCGGCGCGGCGTGCGCGGCCGGTCTCATCCCGGGCGAGGAGGCGGAGGTCCTCGACGAGGCGTGGGTGCTGGCCACGCGGGTGCGGAACGCGGTGATGCTGGTGCGAGGGCGGGCCGGGGACACGTTCCCGTCCGACGGGCGCGAACTCGGGGCCGTCGGACGGTACCTGGGGTACGACCCCGGGCACGTCGGGGACATGCTGGACGACTACCGGCGGATCACCCGGCGGGCCCGGGCGGTGGTGGAGGAGCGTTTTTATGGGGCGTAGGCCTCCGGCGGTTCGGCGGGGGGCGCCTCTTCGTCTGCCTGGTTGAGCGTTCGTGGGCGGCTGCGGGTCGTGGTCCGTCCTCGCGCAGTTCCCCGCGCCCCTGAGATGCGCACTTCGTGCGGCATCTCAACTGGCCTCCAGCATCGTGCGGCAATGTTTGATGAACGCCGTCAAGGCCAGTTCGAACGAAGCGTCTGCTCGGGCGTCCGGGAGGGCGGCCAAGGCCTGTTGCAGGAGGGGGGTCTCCACCTCCTCCGGTAGTTCCCACATCGCCTCCGGGGCCGCCAGGTCCAGGGCCGAGCCGAGGACCGTGTTCTCCAGGGCGATGATCAGCGGCATCACGTCCCGCAGCGCGAACCCGGCGTCGAGCAGCACCCGTACCGCCAGCTCGTACTGCTCAAGGACCCGTGGCGCCCGCACCGGGTTCGTCGTCAGCAGCGGGATGGCCCGGGGGTGCGCGGCGAACGCGGCGCGGTAGGAGCGGGCCCAGCCCGCCATCGCCTCGTCCCAGGGCAGCCCCGAGGTGAGCGGCCCCGGGTCGATCGCCCCCGCGACCCGTTCGCGCAGCAGCTCCACGATGCCGTCCCGCCCGTCCACGTGGTGGTAGACGGAACCCGTCTGCACCCCCAGCGCCCGCGCGATCTGCGGCACGCTGAACTCGCCCGTCTCGTCGACGAGCCGGAGCGCCGTCGTGGTGATGCGCTCCCGGTCCAGGAGTGGCTTGCTCGGCCGTCCCATCCGCCCTGCTCTCCGCTCTCTTCCGTCCCCGTGCGGGCCCCTTCCGGAAAAACAGGTCTTCCCGTAGGCCCGACGGGGAGGTTACATTGCGGAAACCGAAAGCCTTTAGATTTACGCCCCGCCGTCACCCGGCACGGCCTTCCGCCGCTCCTGCCTGCCGCCTGAAGGGCCCCTCCCCTCATGTCCGTGACCTCCCCGAAGACCGCTCCGCCGAGCGCCGCCCCGGCCGGCCTGCGCACCGGCAGCCTCGGCACCTCCGACATCGCCTTCTTCGTCGTCTCCGCCGCTGCCCCGCTCACCGTCATGGCCGGAGTCGCGCCCATCGCCATCGCCCTCGGCGGCATCGGAGCCCCGGCCGGCTACCTCCTCGCGGGCCTCACGCTCGCCGTCTTCGCCGTCGGCTTCACCACGATGAGCCGGCACGTGAAGGGCGGCGGCGCCTTCTACTCGTACATCACCCAGGGCCTCGGCCGGCCCGCCGGCATCGGCGCCGCCCTGCTCGCCATGGTCGGCTACAACGGCATGGAGATCGGCGTCTACGGGCTCCTCGGCAGCGCCACCCAGGACACCGTGCACGCCCTGTTCGGCGCCGACATCCCCTGGCTGCCCGTCTCCCTCGCCGGACTCGCGCTCATCTGGTACGGCGGCTTCCGCTCCATCGACTTCGGCGCGAAACTCCTCGGCGTGCTGCTCGTCGCCGAGACCGGCATCCTCGTCCTGCTCGCCGGGGGAGTGCTCCTCAAGGGCGGCGCGCACGGCCTGTCCGCCGCGTCCTTCGCGCCCTCCAACGTCCTCGTGCCCGGCACGGCCGCCGTCCTGGCCTTCGCGTTCGCCGCGTTCACCGGCTTCGAGTCGACCGTCATCTACCGCCGCGAGGCCCGTGACCCCGACCGCACGGTGCCGCGCGCCACCTACATCGCCGTCGCCTTCCTCGGCCTCTTCTACGCCTTCACCGTGTGGATCGCCGTCCAGGCCTTCGGCGACGCGGACGTGGTCAAGGCCGCCGGATCCGACCCCGCGAACCTCTTCTTCACCGCCATCACCACCTTCGTCGGCGGCTGGGCGGCCGACCTGATGCACGTCCTCATCGTCACCAGCGTCATCGCCTCCCTCCTCGCCTTCCACAACGCCATCAACCGCTACGGCCTCGCCCTGGCCGACGAGGGCGTCCTGCCGCGCTCCTTCGCCCGCGTCCACCCCAGGCACCGCTCGCCGTACGTCGCCGGGCTCGCCCAGAGCGCCCTCGGCGCGGTCGTCGTCCTCGCGTTCTGGGCGGCCGGAGCGGACCCGTACAACCAGCTGCTGCTCTGGGTGAACACGCCCGGCATGCTCGGCCTCATGGCCCTCCAGCTCCTCGCGGCGCTCGCGGTCCCGTTCTTCTTCCGCCGGGCCTCCCACCGGGAGGGCCGCGCCCGCACGGTCTGGGCCCCGGCCGCGGCGACGGTCCTGCTCGGGGCGGCGATCGTCCTGGTGATCGGCCACATCGACCTCTTCACCGGAGCGTCCCCCCTCGCCAACTGGATCATGGTCGCGGTGGCCCCCGCCGTCTTCCTCCTCGGCTTCCCCCTGGCGCATCGCCTCAAGACCCGGCGCCCCGAGGTCTACGAGGCCTTCGGCAGCAAGTGACGACCCGCACCCGACCCCGACCAAGGACCCGCACCATGCCCCAGGCCGACCTCCTGCTCACCGACACCCGCATCCGCACCCTCGACCCGGCCCGGCCGGAGGCCACCGCCCTCGCGATCAAGGACGGCCGTATCGCGGCACTGGGTGACACGGCCACCCTGACCCGCGACTGGACCGGCACCGGGACCGAGCGGCTGAGCCTCGCCGGAGCCACCGTGACCCCGGGCTTCGTCGACTCCCACAGCCACCCGGTCTGGGGCCTCCAGATGTCCGCCGGCGCCGACCTCACCGGCGTCCAGGATCTCGACGCCCTCCGCGCGGCGCTGCGCACGGCGCCCCGGATCGACGGCTGGGTCATCGGCTGGGGCCTGGACCACAACGCCTTCGGCGGCCGCCCCGTCCACCACGACCTCATCGAGGACGTCCTCGACGGCGCCCCCGCCTTCCTGCGCCTCTACGACGGCCACTCCGCGCTCGCGAGCACCGCCGCGCTGGCCGCCGCGCAGGTGACCGGCCCGCGCGAGTTCGCCCAGCGAGCCGAGATCGTGTGCGACGCCGAGGGCCGCCCGACCGGGCACCTGATCGAGCACGCGGCGATGGACGTCGTCGACGCGGTCGTGCCCCGGCTCTCGTACGCCAAGCGCCGCGCGGGCCTCGTCGACCTGCTCAAGGGCATGGCCGCCACCGGACTGACCGGCGCCCACGTCATGGACGGCGCCGACCTCGAGCTCCTCGCCGCCGTCGAGGAGGACACCGATCTGCCGCTGCGGCTCACCGTCGCGCCCTGGTGCATGCCCGGCGTGGACCAGGACGGCCTCGACGAGCTGATCGCCCTCCAGAAGCGCGGCGGCCGGGACTGGCGGGTCGGCGCGGTCAAGTTCTTCATGGACGGCACCGTCGAGGGCGGCACCGCCTGGCTGGAGCAGGCCGACTGCCACGGCCGCGGCACGGACGCGTTCTGGCCCGATCCGCAGGCGTACAGCGCCGCCGTACGGACCCTGCACGCGGCCGGCGTCCGCACCGCCACCCACGCCATCGGCGACGCCGCCGTACGGCACGCGCTCGACACCATCGAGGCGCTCGGCGCGAGCGGTCGCGACGCGCACCGCATCGAGCACATCGAGACGGTGCCGGACGACACGCTGCCGCGGTTCGCGGCGCTCGGCGTCGCCGCGTCGATGCAGCCGCCGCACACCGCGTACACCAAGGGTGACCACAGCGACGAGTGGTCGAAGCGGCTGGGGGCCGAGCGGGCCGGGCGGGCCTGGCGCACGCGGGATCTGCGGGACGCGGGGGCGGTGCTCGCGCTCGGGTCCGACTGGCCGATCGCGCACTTCGACGCGCGGCGGGTGCTGGCCATGGCTCGGGTGCCGGAAGGGGCGGCGGGGGCTCGGCCCGGGCTGACGGGGATCGAGGCGCTGGAGGGGGTCACCTCGCATGCGGCGATCGCCTCCGGCGAGGCGCATCTCGGGGGGCGGATCGCGGTGGGGCTGCGCGCGGATCTGACGGTGCTCGGGCTCGACCCGGTTCTCGCCTCGCCGGACGAGGTGGCGCAGGCGCCGGTCGTTCTGACCACGGTCGGTGGCCGCGTCACGCATCGCGGCGAGTAGCCCCTCGAAGGGGGTGGTTCGGTCGCCACGGGTCTGCGGCCCGGTGGGGGCTGGTCGCGCAGTTCCCCGCGCCCCTGAAAGGCTGCGGCTTCGCCGCGCCTTCCCCAGATGACTGGCGCCCCGCACCTGTATCGGGGAAATGCGACCCGAAGGGTCTGCATTTCAGGGGCGCGGGGAACTGCGCGACAAGCCCCCACCGGCCCGCAGCCGCGACTACACCTTCATCGGCAGGACGGAGGCGGATTCCGTCGCCACAGCCCGCGGCAAGCGGTACGGCAAGGACCCGTACCAGACCCACGCCACCGCGTAGCCGAACGCCAGACACGCCATGCCCCCCACCGCGTCCAGCCAGAAGTGATTCGCCGTGGCCACGATGACGACCAGCGTGACCGCCGGGTACACAAGACCCAGCACACGGACCCACGGCACCGACGCCAGCGCGAAGATCGTGAGCCCGCACCACAGCGACCAGCCGATATGCATGGACGGCATCGCCGCGTACTGGTTCGACATGGTCTTGAGGTTCCCGGAGGCCATGGAGCCCCAGGTCTCATGCACGGCGACGGTGTCGATGAAGTGCCCGCCGGTCATCAGGCGCGGCGGCGCCAGCGGATAGAAGTAGTAGCCGACCAGCGCGACCGCGGTGGTGGCGAACAGGACGAGCCGCGTCGCCGCGTACCGCCCCGGATGGCGACGGAACAGCCACACGAGGACACCGAGCGTGATGACGAAGTGGAGCGTCGCGTAGTAGTAGTTCATGCCGACGACGAGCCAAGTGACGGCGTTCACGGCATGGTTGACGCTCTGCTCGACGGCGATGCCGAGATGGTGCTCGACCTGCCAGATCCAGTCCGCGTTCCGCAGGGCCTGCGCCCTCTGCTCCGGTACCGCGTTGCGCACCAGGGAGTACGTCCAGTAACTCACCGCGATCAGAAGGATCTCGAACCACAGACGCGGGCGGCGCGGGGCGCGCAGACGACGCAGCCGGCCAGGGTCCTGCTCCCCGGCGCGATCGTCCGCGATGGGTGAGTTGGTGGGCCCTTGTCGGCCTTCCACAGTCGTCACGGTCTTTTCACCCATAGACGCAGAGTCTGCCAGATTCCACCCCCCTGTCCGATCATCCCTCGGGCGGGTCCTGGACGCACCCCCTACATCTCAGGAACGAGCCGGACCCCCGAGAGCCGAGGCAGTGGAGCCCCTGACCACCAGCTCGGGCATGAAGACGAACTCGCTGTGCGGGGCCGGGGTCCCGGCGACCTCCTCGAGCAGCGTGTTGACGGCGGCCTGACCCATCGCGTGCACGGGCTTGCGGATCGTGGTCAGGGGCGGGTCCGTGAACGCGATGAGCGGGGAGTCGTCGAAGCCGACCACCGACACCTCCCGCGGCACGTCGAGGCCGCGCTGCCGCACCGCCCGTACGGCACCCAGTGCCATCATGTCGCTGGCGCAGACGAGCGCCGTGCAGCCCCGGTCGAGCAGTGCCGAGGCCGCCGCCTGACCGCCCTCGAGCGTGTACAGGGAGTGCTCGACGAAGTCCCGCTCGACGTCTTCCGGGGACAGTCCGAGCCGCTCGCGCATCGCCCGGACGAAGCCCTCCGTCTTGCGTTGCACCGGCACGAACCGCTTCGGGCCCAGCGCCAGGCCGATCCGGGTGTGGCCGAGCGAGACCAGATGCGTCACGGCGAGTGCCGCCGCGGCCCGGTCGTCGGGGGAGATGAACGGCGCCGCGACCGACGCGGAGAAGCCGTCGACGAGCACGAACGGGACGCCCTGGCCGCGCAGTCGCTCGTAGCGCCGGGTGTCCGCCGTCGTGTCGGCGTGCAGTCCGGACACGTAGATGATGCCGCTGACCCCGCGGTCCACGAGCATCTCGGTCAGCTCGTCCTCGGTCGAACCGCCCGGTGTCTGCGTCGCCAGGACGGGGGTGAACCCCTGCCGGGTCAGGGCCTGCACCACGACCTGGGCGAGCGCCGGGAAGATGGGGTTCTCCAGCTCCGGGGTGATCAGGCCGATCAGGCCCGCGCTGCGCTGTTTGAGCCGCACGGGGCGTTCGTAGCCGAGGACGTCGAGGGCGGCGAGGACGGATTGTCGGGTGGCCGCGGCGACGCCCGGTTTGCCGTTGAGCACGCGGCTGACCGTCGCTTCACTGACCCCCGCCTGTGCCGCTATGTCGGCCAATCGCGCTGTCACGGGCCGACTTTATCGCCCGCTGTGCGGTTCGTCTGTGGGTGCGGAGCGCTCCCGCCGAGCTGGGCTGCGGTCTTCTCGCGACCTCCCGCCCGGTGGGGCTTCTCGCGCAGTTCCCCGCGCCCCTGAAATGCAGACCCTTCGGGTCGCATTTCCCCGGCGCCCGATGAGATGGCGCACGAAGTGCGCATCTCAGGGGCGCGGGGAACTGCGCGACCAGCCCCCACCGGGCGGTGGTCGCGAACGTGCCCCTGCCGTCCACCCCGTGGGCGCGATTTGTGCGGCCCCGCGGCACCGACGAGGCTGTGCGAGGACCTGCCCAGAAACACACGTACCCGGAGCCGAGAACATGCCGCTGATCACCGTCGACCACTCCGCCTCCCTCGACGGCCGGCTGGCCCGAGCGGAGCTCACCGCCGCCGTCCACCAGGCCTGCGTCGACACCGTCGCCGCCCGGATCCCGGCCTGCAAGACGACGTTCCGGCAGGCCGCGCTGACGATCGTCGGCGACGGGGCCGAGCCGGCGCCGGTGCTGCACGTCGAGATCGCGCTGCTCGCGGGCCGCACCGAAGAGGCCAAGGCGGCGCTCGCCGAGACCGTGCTCGGGCTGCTGCCCGCGCACATCAAGGACCCGGCCGGCGTCCACCTGTCGGCCGAGGTGCGGGACCTGGACCCGACCTACCGCTCCGCGATCGGCTGAGCGGCTACGCGGGGGCCAGCAGCGCGAGCCGTTCGACCAGGTCCGTGAAGGGCCCGTCGGCCGGCTCGTCGGCGAGGATGCGGCGCAGCAGCGCCGCCATCTCCTCGTCGTAGGCGGCGCTGACGGCGGCCAGCGCCGCGAAGTCGTGCACCAGTTGCCGCTGGAGCTCCTCGCGGGGGATCCGGCGCCCGTCCAGCCAGATCAGCGCCGTCGACTCGGCCAGCGAGACCCAGGAGCGGACCACGAGGTCCAGGCGCGGGGTCGGCCGGGTCACCTGCAGATGCGCCAGGATCTGGACGTAGGCGGCCTGCCGGACGGAGTCGATCAGCGCGTTCGTCGTCGAGGAGCCGACGGCCGGGCCGCCGCGCATCAGCGCCGAGAAACCCGGCCCGTGCTCGTCCACGAAGTCGAAGAAGCGGCTCATCACGCGCAGCAGCCGCGCCCCCAGCGGCCCGTCCTGCGGCTCCTCGAAGCGCTCCGCGAGATCCTGCGCGGCCCGCTGCAACGCGGCCTCGTACAGGCTGAGTTTGCCCGGGAAGTAGTGGTAGACGAGCGGTCGCGAGATGCCCGCGGCGGCCGCTATCTCGTCGATGGAGACCTCGTCGGGGGAGCGGTTGCTGAACAGGTCGAGGGCGACCTCGATCAACTGCCGCCGCCGCTCCTCGACTCCCAATCTGCGCCGCACCCCGGTAGTCATACCGAACACTCTACCGAGCGGATCAGGCCGTGGAGATCACACGCCTCAGAGATCGAGAACGAGGCGTTCGCCGCGGCAGCGGGAGACACAGATCAGCATCGCGTCGTCGCGCTCCGCGTCCGTGAGCAGCTCGTCGCGGTGGTCGATCTCGCCCTCGACCACCCGCTGTTGGCAGGTCCCGCAGAACCCCTGCTCGCACGAGTAGGCCAGCCCCGGCACCTCGGGGCGCAGCGCCGCGAGCACCGTGGTGTCCGCCGCCACCTGGACGACCTTGCCGCTGCGCCGCAGCTCGACCTCGAACGGCCCGTTCCCCTCGGCCGAATTGCGCGGGGCGAAGCGTTCGAGGTGGAGTGCGCGGCCCTCGGGCAGCAGGTCCTCGACCGCCGTCATCAGACCTTCGGGGCCGCAGCAGTACACGGCGGTGCCCGGCGCGGTCGCCCCGAGCGCGGCTGCCAGGTCGGGCCGCCCGCCCTCGTCCTCGGCGACGACGGTGACCCGCCCCCGCTGCCCGTCGAGCTTGAGCAGGTCCTCCAGGAACGGCATGGAGGCCCGGGTCCGGCCCGCGTAGAGCAGCCGCCACTCGGCGCCGCGGGCCTCGACGGCGCGCAGCATCGGCAGGACCGGCGTGATGCCGATGCCGCCCGCGACGAACAGGTACGCGGGCGCCGCGGTGTCCAGCGGGAAGCGGTTGCGCGGGCCGCGGATCTCGATCTCGGCGCCCTCGGCGAGCTGTTCGTGCACCTCGCGCGAGCCGCCCCGACCGCCCTCCTCGGCCGGGATCAGCCGCGTCGCGACGGTGTACGAGGAGGTGTCCTCGGGGTCGCCGCACAGCGAGTACTGGCGGACCAGTCCGGACGGCAGGATCAGGTCGAGGTGGGCGCCGGGCTGCCACGCGGGCAGGTCCCGGCCCTCCAGGCGGACCTGGACGACGCCGTCGGCCACCTGCTCGTGCCCGGCGACGAGCAGCCGCAGCGCACGGGCGCGCGGGCGCCCGGAGGTCGGCTCCTCCAGGGCCGGCAGCGGCCACAGCGGGGAGTCCTTGATGCGGCGCCGCAGGGCGCGCCGCACGACGAGCGCGGCGCCCGCGACGAGGACGGCCTTGCGCAGCGTGCGGGCCTTCATCGGGCGGCTCCTTCGCGGGCCTCGGCGGCGCGGGCGGCGGGCGAGGAGGCGAGGTAGGCGACGGCCTGGTCCGTGTCACCTTCCTGCTCGGGGTGGTAGTCGCGGCTCAGGTAGCGCGGGATGGACCGCAGCATGTCGGGCGTCGAGGGCAGCACGCCCTTCTTGCCGCCGCGGTAGAAGTCCTTGAACGAGGCCTTGCCGTCCAGGAGCGTCGGGTCGTTCTCCATGAAGAAGCGCGCGCCGCGCTGCCACAGGAACATCAGGGCGGCGAACGCGGTGGCCCAGGTGCGGGCCCGGCGTCGGTAGCTGCCGTCGAGGTGCATGAACAGCTCGAAGGCCACCGAGCGGTGCTCGACCTCCTCGGCGCCGTGCCAGCGCAGCAGGTCCAGCATCGTCGGGTCGGCCCCGCGCCGGTCCAGCTCGTCCGCGTTCAGCACCCAGTTGCCGAGGAACGCGGTGTAGTGCTCGATCGCCGCGATCAGCGCGACCCGCTCCATCAGCCACCACTGGCGGGCCTTGCCCGGGGGCAGCGTCCGGTCGGCGAGCAGCTTCTCGAAGAACCAGTCCACCTGCGCGGTGTACGGCGTCGGGTCCAGGCCCAGGTCGCGCAGGTGCGGCAGCACCTCGTCGTGGGCCTGCGCGTGCATGGCCTCCTGGCCGATGAAGCCGATGACGTCCTCGCGGAGCCGGTCGTCACGGATGAAGGGCAGCACCTGCTTGTACACGTGCACGAACCACCGTTCACCCGCGGGCAGCAGGAGATGCAGCACATTGATGGTGTGCGTGGTGAACGGGTCGTCGGGCAGCCAGTGCAGGGGAGTCTTGTCCCAGGCGAAGGACACCTGGCGTGCCTTCAGCGTGACGCGCTTATTAGACATGACGTCAATGTACTGAGCGGTAGAGCCCCTGGACAGCCCCCGGAACCGACTTTCTTTACGTGATCGTCAGCAAGGTGTCACACGGCCGCCGACGCCGTGTGGGCGGATCAGCCCAGCGGGTCGATCCGTACCCCGTCCCGCGTCCGCGCCGACAGGCTCGCCTTCGTGCCCCGCGCCACCCGCACCGCCAGCGTCGGGCCGCTGCCCGTCGTGCCCGCCGCCGTCACCGAGCCCACACCGGGACTGCCCGCCGCGACCAGGTACCAGGTGCCGGCCCGCGACTTCCAGCGCACCCCGGCCAGCACCCGCGGGTCCCGCCCGCCGCACGCCGGGGCGTTCTGCGAGCGGGCCGCCACCACCGCCCCCGCCACCCCCGGCGCCCGGAACAGCGCCAGGGTGCGCGGACCGCCGCCCCGCCAGGTCTCCGCCCGGGTGCACACCCAGCGGGCCTCGCCGCCCGCCTCGGGCAGCGGCTGACGCGCGTACGCCCACGCGTTGACGGAGCGGACCCCGTGCGAGCGGGCCGCGGCGAGCGAACAGGCCGTCGCCGACCAGTCGCCGGGCCGGGACTCGCGCGGCGCGTCCGGACGCCCCGCCGTCAGATGCGCGGGCACCAGCTCGCCGAGGTCGGTGGCGAGCCGGGTGCCGTCGGCGTCGGTGAGCGCCAGCGCGTTCCACCCCGTGCAGGACGCCGACACGGCCGGGCTCGGGAACGGGGCCGTGACCCCGTCCTTCGTCCGGGCCAGACGGCGCGGCGCCGCGTCCGGCGCGAGCAGGTCGCGCACGGCCGCGCCGGTCACCCAGGGGGCCGTCAGATAGCGGACGTTGCCGTCGGTGCGGTCGACGATCACCGCGCCCGACTCCGGGCCCGACGCCCCGTCCACCCGCGCGAAGTCGAGCGCGGCGCCGCTCGTCCCGTGCTCCGGCTCCGCGTACCGCACCAGGCGCAGCCCGTCGTGGAACAGCACGACCCGCGCCCCGTCCACCGACCCCGCGTACAGCAACTGCGGCGGACCGGGCGGCGCACCCGCCGGGGTGCCGGGCGTCGCCGACACCTGGACCGTGCCGCCCGGCCGCGCCCACACCGCGAGCGCCCGGCGCAGCAGCTCCCGGTCCCCGGTCAGCGAGCCGCGCGCCGGCCACACCGAGAAGTCCGTCCGCGCCGAGCCCCGCCACGCCGTCGCCGCGACCCGCGTCAGCTTCCCCGGGTCGAGCGCCGCCTGCGCCGCCGGATTGCGCGCGTACGAGGGCGCCGCCGCCCCCTCGGGACCCCAGCTGTCGCCCGGCAGCCCGAGCAGCGCCCCGCACACCAGGACCGCCGCGAGCCCCGCGACCACTGCCTTCACGTGCTGGCGCCGCCGCATCAGGTCCGGGGGCCGCGCGTGCAGCGAGCACGGGTCGAACTCGGGGGACGCGAGCAGCGCTGCCGCGCCCGCGCCGTCCTCCGCGCGCAGCCCGCCGGCCTCGGCGAGCGCGCCCGTCACCTCCTCCTCGGCACAGCCCGCCGCCGCGAGCACGGACCGCACGGCCGCGTCGTCGAGCCGCTCCAGACCGTGCAGCACGTACGCGGCCCGGGCCGCGCCGGTCAGTGCCGACAGCCGCTGGTCCAGGGCGAGTTCGTCGGCGCCGCCCGACTTCGGGAACAGCCGCAGGCCCCACACCTGCGGGAGCAGCGGCGGCAGTTGGGCCCGGCGCGGCCACGCCGCCCGCAGCAGAGGCCGTCCCGCGTCCAGCGCGGCCCGCAGCACCCGCGCTCGTACGTACGCGTACGCGGGATCGGCGGCGCGCCGGGCGCCGCCGCGCTGCGCCGGGATCGCCGGGGGCGCCGTCCCCGTCCGGCCCCGCGGCAGGGCGCGCTGCGTCACCGCGTGGGCCGTGAGCACCCGGCGGTTGCGGCCGAGCGTCGGCGGCAGCACCAGATACGCGAGCCGCACGAGCCGCGGATAGTGCTCGACGAGGCAGGCCTCGGCCTGCTCGACATCGACGACGGAGGCCGCGCCCGGGGGCGGAGCCGGGGACTGCACCTTGGACTGCGACGTCTGCGACTGCACGTTCAGCAGAACGAGTGACTCGTGCGATGGTCACAGTTTCCGCGACGTGATCTACGTCAACCGCCAGCCGCTGAACTCCACGGTGCCGCGCGTCCCGTTGCCCCCGTTCGTCGCGCTCATGAACAGGCCCACGTCCTGCACCGCCGCCGCACCCGGCACCGGCACCGTCGCCACCGTCCGCCAGGTCGCCCCGCCGTCCGTCGAGCACGCCCCGGTGTACGAGCCGCCCGCCCGGGACAGCCGCAGCAGCACCGGCGCCTTGATCCCGGTGATCCGCTTGTACGTGTCCAGCGTCCCGTCGCCGTTGGAGTCGTAGGACAGCACGACGCCGTTGGACGGGGTCACCGACAGGTTCAGGAAGCCCGGAGCGCCGGGCGTGGCGAGGGAGTTGCGCACGACGATCCCGGACCGCGCCCAGGCGCCGGTCGACGCCTGCGCGTCCACCCGCAGTTCGACCGCCGAGCCCTCCGTGAACGCCGCCGCGCGGTACGCCGTCCCGAACTCCGCCGTGCCCTTCCACAGGTCCGCGCCGCCGCCGTCGATCGCGAACCGGTGGCCCAACTGCCCGAACACCGCCGCATTGTCGGAGTACGTCCGCCAGCCCGCGTCCAGCGGCCCCGCCTCGAAGAGGGTGCCCCGGTGCACGTGCGTGACCCGGTCCTCGCCCAGCGGCCCGTACTCCACGTCGATCGTGTAGGGCAGCGGGCGCAGCGGCCGGTCCAGCGGGGTGCCCGGTGCGCTCGCCCGCCACGCCACCGTGCCCTCGCCCGCCGGCTCCACCCGCTCCAGGGACGTGGCGCCCTCCGGCTCGGCGTCGAGACCCGCCAGGGTGAAGTCGACACGGTCCGTCGCCCGCAGCCCGTTGACGTTGCGGAACGTGGCCGCCACGCGCGCGTGCCCGCCCGGCGGGAACGCGGCGGGATCCGCCGACACCTTCAGCGTCCCCTGGTAGGGGGCCCGAGCCAGCACGTCCCGCACCCGGTCGGCCGTCTTGTACGCGTCCCCGTACGGCCGCAGCGGATAGTCCTTGCGCTCCCGCGTCCACGGCTCCTCGAACGCGAACCAGTCGACGGCCGCCGGGTCCTCGCCGCGCGCCAGCGCGTCCTGGAGCGTGTCCAGCCACTTCTGCCAGCGCGGCAGATAGAAGTCGGCCGTCAGACCCTGCCATTCGCGGTTCGCGTACTCGTGCAGATGCCCCGGGTCCGAGGTGGCCCGGTCGCCCCACACCGTGATCAACACCTTCGCGCAGCGCTCGAACTCGGCCCGCTCCGCCTCGCTCGTCGCCATCGTGCGCGCGTCCTGGATCCACGGGCCCAGCAGGAACGCCGGATCGGTGCCCGTCACGTCGTCCGAGAGCCGCATCAGCTTCAGCCACAGCGTCGACAGCGCCTTGAACGTGGCCGCGTCCTTCGCCCCGTACGCCGCCTTCAGCTGCGGCAGCAACTGGCGGCTGCGGTGCGCGAGCGCCTGCCGGGCCACGTCCACCAGGTCGTAGCGGTAGGCGGCGCTGCCCCGCAGGCTCCCCGCCACGCCCAGGAGCCCGGCGAGCGCCGCGTCGAAGCGGGCCGGATCGTAGGAGAGGGCGTTCGGCGCGTAGTAGGCGGCACTGTCCGCCGCCAGGTCCGGGCGCGCCGCGAACAGCGAGTCGTGCGGGTCGGACCGCTCGCGCGCCGTGTGCCGGTACGCCGTCTCCTGGAGCGCCCGCCACGCGGCGCGGGCGTCCTTGTCGTCCTTCCCGTACCGGAAGCCCGCGTACCCGTCGAACCAGGCCGGCAGGTCCAACGGGCCCTCGGCCCACGCCAGTTCGGACCACAGCTCGAACGCGGCCGGGTCGCGGTCCGTGCCCTCCGGCATGTACGCGGTGCCCGTGAGCGCGCTGCCCGGCTTGTCGCGCCAGGCGAAGAACTTCTCGTTCCAGATGTGCGCGCGAGCCCCGATCGTCGTACGGCCGCCGAAGTTGGGGATCGTGCCGAACGTGTACGGGGTGCCGCCCCAGTCCTCCTCCCGGTCCGTCACCGACGTGAACCGGTCCGAGACCCCGTCGACGATCAGCATCCGCCGCTTGTCCACGGCGTCCAGGAGCGCGGGCAGCGGATTCGCCTCCCAGCCGAGGATCACCCAGACGGCCCCCGGCCGGTTCCGCTGCAACGCCCGCTCGACGCCCCGCGCCGCGTCCCCCACCGGTACGTCACCGGCGGTGCCGCCCTCGTGCAGCAGGTCCATCTTGAACGCGTCGACCGCGCCGAACACGTCCTGCTGGTGCCCGTAGAAGGACCCGGCGACCCGCGTGAACGCGTCCGTGCGCGGATCCAGCCAGTCCGGGCGCTCGAAGCCGTGCCACACGCCCTGCGGCACCACGTGCGCGTCGCCGCCGTTCCGTTCGACGAACCCCTTCGGCACGTGCCCGTAGTAGCCCGGCAGGACCGGCCGCATCCCCAGCTCGCGCAGCCGGTCGGCGATCCTGCGGCCCAGCGCGGCGCGGTCCGCGATCAGCTCCGGCGAGAGCGGGCCGCCGTACCCGGACAGGTTCTGCAACAGCCACCACGGCTGGTGCGAGGGCGCCGGCAGCCAGGCCCGCGCCTCCGCGTCGCTGTACCCGAAGTCCTTCAGGAGCCGGTGGTAGACGGCCTCCATGCCCGCGACGACCAGCACCTCGTTGCAGCCGTGCAGCGCCAGGACGTCGATCATCCGCTCCCAGTACGCCCACCCGGCGAACGGCGCGGTGTAGCCGTCGTTCGTGTCGTTGAGCGCGAACCGGTGGGGGAGCGCCGTCGACCGCTCCAGCGGCCGGTCCGGCGCGGGCAGCCGGTCCGGCAGGTCCAGCTGGTCGCCGTTCCACGCGATGTGCGCCCCGCACGTGTACTTCAGATACCAGTGGACCCCGGCCAGGAGTACGGCCGGGGTCGTCCCCTCCACCTCGATGCGGCCGGCCTCCCCGGAGACCCGGAACCGGTCGCCGTCGCCCTGACCGGGCGTCAGTCTCAGCCGGAACTGGTCCGCGTGATGCGGCAGCCGACGGTTGAGCGCGGCGCGCGCCGCGTCCGTATCAAGCGCCGGAGCGGCGTGTGCGGGCGCCGGTACGGCCAGACCTCCCAGGGCCGTGCCGAGCCCGATGGCACCCGCCGTGCCGAGAACCGTGCGTCGCGTCGGTGCGGACATGCGTGGAAACCCCCCTGCTTCGCGGATGGTGCGGCGCACGTTAACCGGCGGCACGCGGGTGCTCAACGGTGTGCGCGGAGTCGGCGGGAACGTGTCGCAGCCGCGGGAGTCACGGGACAGGAGTGCGGGATGGGGTTCAGGACAGGGTTCGGGTCCGGGAAGCGGCTGGTGGGGATCGCGGTCGCCGGGGCGCTCGCCGTCGCCGGATGCACGGCGGGGGAGCGGGACCGGCCGCCGGTGCCCCGCACGGCGACCGGCACCCTCGAACAGCTCGCCCGCCGCGCCGGCTGCACCCCCGACGTGCAGACCGACGCGGCGGACCTGCGCCAGGCGAACTGCGGTACGGGAAAGGCGCGTTACGTCCTGGCCACCTTCGCCACCGACCGAGGCCGCGCCGAGTGGCTGGACGCCGCCGACGACTACGGCGGCACCTATCTCGTCGGCCGCCGCTGGGTCGCGGCCGGCCCCGAGCGGGTCGTGACCGCGCTGCGGGACCGGCTCGGCGGGGCCGTGGAGCGCTCCTCCGCGCACCACGGCCACCCCTGACAGGGCGTCACCGACGATGCTGCGTCACCGGCAGCGGTCGCCCCGGTTGATGCAGGCGGCCACCCGCCGCATCAGCCGCTCGTCGAACACGTTGATGAAGTCGCCGTGGTCGGTCACCGGCTTGTGCAGCTGCTCGGGGAACGAGTCGACCGCGAAGCCGGGCCCCGGCGGCACGTCGTACACGATCCGCTGCACGAGCTGCGGGATCGCCTTGAACCCCTCGGGGCAGGCGCCGGTGCGCGGGTCCTCGAACGCCACGTGCGTACGGTGGTTGGCGCTGTCCGCGTTCACCCCGTCCCAGCAGCTCTGGAAGCGGAAGGTGCGCACGACCCGCGAACCGTCCGGGCAGATCGGGTACTTGTCCTTCAGCTGCCGGTCCTCGAAGCCGGTGCAGCTCCACGACGCGTTGGCGTTCGCGTCGCCGTTGGTGAAGGCCTTCGCGTCGCCGGTGATGATCCGCAGGAAGCGCGGCATCGGCACGACCTTGGAGACCGGACTCCCGTCGAACCTCAGCGTCACCGAGGCGGGCGTCTGGATCTCGCCCACGTTCTGGTCCTTGCCGCCGCCGTCCGCGCCCGCGTCGTTCTCGTCCTCGCCGTTCTGCAGCCGCAGCACCGGCCAGTAGTACGTCGACCGGTCGCCCTGATTGCGGCAGCTGGTGTCACCGGCCGCGAGGGCATCGTCGTTCGAGAACGCGTCGGTGGCCTGGTTGCCGACGTAGTCGTGCATGTGGTGGGCGCCGTTGCTCACGCCGGGCGCGACGATCACGTTGTCCGGGTTGAACTTGCCGTTCTCGTTGCGCCCGCACTTCGTGGTGAAGCTGCCGCGGGAGGCGCCGCGGCGGTTGCGCGCAGTCTGCACGTTCGGCTGCACGGACTCGATGTCGACGAAGTCGCTCGCCTCGGGCCCGTTGCCCCCGCCCGGCGGCCCCGGGCTCGCGGAGGGCGCAGGCGCGTCGGACGCCCGCCCCGTGCACGCGGCCATCGCGTCCAGCCCGTCCGGCGGCTGCCCGCCTTCCCGCCGGATGTCCTCGGCGATCCGGCCGAGGACGGCGGTGCGCTGGTCCTTGAGCGGGCCCAGAATGCTGTTGTCCACGAACCGCGGGTCCCGCGCCGCCGCGTCCTGGTTGTCCGCGAGCCGTTGATAGGCCTCGGTGATCTGCCGGTCGAGCGCGGCGAGTTCACCGTCGACCTCGCCGCGCGCCGCCTCCGGCACGTCCGGCAGCGCGGTCCCGACGTCCGGACAGTCGATCGTGGCCACCACCTGGCCCACCTGCTCCGTCTCCTGCGGGTCCTCTTCATGGGCCGACGCGTACACGTTGACCGCGGCCAGCCCACCCCCGCCCAGGAGCAGCGCGGCCGACGCGACGGTCATGCGCGTCGCCAGCGAAGAGCGCCTTTTCCTTGAGGTCCTTGAGGTGCGTCCCATGGGACTACGTACGCGAGAAGGGGCCGCTGCGTTCAACTGGCGGCGAACCCAAGGGTGTTCAGCGGCTGTCGAGATACCGGAGCACGGCCAGCACCCGCCGGTTGTCGTCGTCGGACACGGGCAGGCCGAGCTTGAGGAAGATGTTGGAGGTGTGCTTGGCGATGGCGCGCTCGGTGACCACGAGCTGCCCCGCGATCGCCGCGTTCGACCGGCCCTGCGCCATCAGCTCCAGGACCTCCAGCTCGCGCGGGGTCAGCCCGCCGAGCGGCTCCTCCACGCCCCGCCGCGCCAGGAGCTGCTGGATCACCGTCGGGTCCATCGCCGTGCCGCCCGCCGCCACCCGGCGCACCGCGTCGACGAACTGCTCCGCGTCGAACACCCGGTCCTTCAGCAGATAGCCGACCCCGCCGTTCCCGTCCGCAAGGAGCTCACGCGCGTACAACTGCTCCACATGCTGCGAGAGCACCAGGACCGGCAGCCCGGGCCGCGCCCGGCGCGCCGCGAGCGCGCACTGCAGGCCCTCGTCCGTGTGCGAGGGCGGCAGCCGTACGTCGACGACGGCGACGTCGGGCTCCAACTCGGCCAGCGCCTTGCTGAGTTCGGGCCCGCTCTCGACGGCGGCCGCGATCTCGAAGCCGAACGCCTCCAGCATCCGCACCAGGCCGTCCCGCAGCAGGAACAGGTCTTCGGCTAGGACAACACGCAAGGGATCTCCATGGTCACCATGGTCGGACCGCCCGCGGGGGAGCTGACGGCGAGGACACCGTCGAATGTACCGAGCCGGCGCTCGATCCCGGCCAGTCCGCCGCCCGCCGCCACCGCCGCACCGCCCTTGCCGTCGTCGGTGACCGCGATCCGCAGCCGGCCGTCCTCGTGTCGGATGTCGACCCAGACCCGGTCCGCGCCCGCGTGCTTGACCACGTTCGCCAGCGCCTCGCTGACCGCGAAGTAGGCCGCCGACTCGACCGGAGCGTCCGCCCGGCCCGCCGTCTCGACCCCCACCTCCGTCGTCACCGGGAGGCGCAGCGCGAGGGCCCGTACGGCGTCGCCGAGGCCGCGCTCGGCCAGCACCGGCGGGTGGATGCCGCGCACCAGGTCCCGCAGTTCGGTGAGCGCGTCGGCGGAGGACCGGCGGGCCCGCGCCACCATCTCCTTCGCCCTCTCGGGATCCTTCTCGATGAGCGCCTCGATCGTGCCGAGGTCCATGCCCATCGCGACGAGCCGGGCCTGCGCCCCGTCGTGCAGATCCCGCTCGATGCGCCGCAGTTCGGCCGCCGACGTGTCCACCGCGTCCTTGCGGGTGTCGGTCAACACCCGGACCCGCTCGGCGAGTTCACCGTCGGCGGGCGCGAGCACGGCCCGGGCCAGCTGGAAGTGCGCCTTGAGCAGCGTCGGCGCCACGAAGAGCGCGACACCGAGGAACACTGTGGCGAGGACCGCGGCGAGCAGCGCGGTGCCCTGCCCGGAGATCGGCACGAACGCGTACCACCAGCCGATGTGCGTGCCGTCGGTGAAGACCCGCCACAGCCCGGCCGCGAGCGCGTACCCCTCGACGGGATAGAGGACGAGCGCGGCGGGCAGCAGCGCCGTCACGAATCCGGCGGTCATGTCGACGGGCAGCCAGCGCAGGTCCCGCCAGGTCGCCGGGTCCGCGAGCATCAGCCGGCAGCGCGTGAGCTGTCCGAGGACTCCGCCGGGCAGATCGGCCGGAAACGGCCGGTACGCCGCCGGGATCCGCACCCCGCACCACTCGGCGGCGACGGCCCGCCGCCAGTTCGCCCAGTGCCGGACGAGGTCCAGGACCCAGGGAGTGGTCAGCGCGCCGACGCCGAGCAGGACGAAGGCCAGCGACAGGACGGTCAGGACGAACAGGGTGACCGACCCGGCGAACCCGACCGCGGCCAGGGCGAACGCCCGCAGTCCCGCCACCACGGCGCTCCGCGCCCTCGTACCCATCCCGCTGCTCCGTCCACCGGCCCGACCGTTCCCCCACAGTGTCGCGGGCCGGGAGCCGCCGCGTCAGGGGGAACGGCACCCGGCCCGGGGGTGTCACTGGGTACACCCCCGGGCCGGTCCGTGCGGGTCAGCGGCCGGCGGGCGGCGCGTACTTGTAGCCGACGCGGCGCACCGTCTGGATCGTCCGGCGGTGCTCGGCGCCCAGCTTGCGGCGCAGCCGGGCCACGTGGACGTCCACGGTGCGGCCGTCACCGACGTGCCCGTAGCCCCACACGGTGGTGACGAGCTGGTCGCGGGTGTGCACCCGGTGCGGATGCGCGACGAGGTGGGCGAGCAGCTCGAACTCCAGGTAGGTCAGATCGAGCGGGCGCCCGTCGACGGCGGCCGTGCGCTCCCCGGCGTCGATGGTGATGAGCGTGTCACCGGAGAGGGCGGTCGGCGGAGCGGGCTCCTCGGCCGGGGGCGCGGTCAGCAGGCTCTGCTGGTCGGCCGGGACGAGCACCAGGTAACCGATCATCGGCGGCCGGCCCGGCAGCGCGGGCAGCGTGTGCGGCGGGGCCGGCAGCAGCGTGGCGCCCGGCGGCAGGAACGCGGAGACGTCGAGCTGCGGGCCGGGCGGGGCCACCTCGTCCCGTTCGACGGCGCGCAGCCGGTGGCGGGCGGGAGCGGGGGAGTGGGCAACGGAGAGCGGGCGGGCGTGTGCCATGGAAGGTCAACTCTTTCGCGCGAGAGGCCGTCTGGGAGAGGACGTACGTCATGCGCGCGGACCGAAGGCCGTGCGACCCGTGCGGGACGGGGAACGGCGTTAGAGGGCCTGCGCGTTCGTCGCGCGGCAACACACACGGTCGAAGTCGTGGTGCTGGCGGGAAGGCCAGAACGGCTCAAGGTCGTGACGACCTTGCGCGCGGGTGTTCTGGAAGTCGGCCATGCCCTTATTGAAGCAGATGGAGTACGGGAACAAGAGGGCGCCCGCAATCGAAGCGGGCGCCCAGGTGCTGCTCATGGCCGGAATCAGACCTGGCCGGCCTTCTCCAGGGCGGTGCAGCAGGTGTCGACGAGGAGCCGGGTCACGACGTACGGGTCGACGTTGGCGTTCGGGCGGCGGTCCTCGATGTAGCCCTTGCCGTCCCGCTCGACCTGCCACGGGATGCGCACGGAGGCACCGCGGTTCGAGACGCCGTACGAGTACTCGTTCCACGGGGCGGTCTCGTGCAGGCCGGTCAGACGGTCGTCGATGCCGGCGCCGTAGTGCTTGACGTGGTCCATCGGCTTGGAGCCCTCGCCGAGGGACTCGCAGGCGGTGATGATCGCGTCGTAGCCCTCGCGCATCGCCTTGGTGGAGAAGTTGGTGTGCGCGCCCGCGCCGTTCCAGTCGCCCTTGACCGGCTTCGGGTCGAGGGTCGCGGAGACGTTGAAGTCCTCGGCGGTGCGGTACAGCAGCCAACGGGCCACCCACAGCTGGTCGGAGACCTCCAGCGGGGCGAGCGGGCCGACCTGGAACTCCCACTGGCCGGGCATGACCTCGGCGTTGATGCCGGAGATCCCGAGACCGGCCTTCAGGCAGTTCTCCAGGTGGGCCTCGACGACGTCACGGCCGTGGATCTCGTCGGTGCCGACGCCGCAGTAGTAGCCGCCCTGCGCGGCCGGGAAGCCGCCGACGGGGAAGCCGAGCGGGCGGTCGCCCTCGAAGAAGGTGTACTCCTGCTCGATGCCGAAGATCGGCTCCTGCGCGCCGAAGCGCCCCTCGATCTCGGCGAGCGCGGCACGCGTGTTGGAGGCGTGCGGCGTCATGTCGATGTTCAGGACCTCGCACATGACGAGGACGTCGTCGCCGCCGCGTATCGGGTCCGGGTACACGGCGACGGGCTTGAGCACGAGGTCGGAGGCGTGGCCCTCGGCCTGGTTCGTCGAGGAACCGTCGAAGCCCCACAGCGGCAGCGTGTCCAGACCGCCCGGCGTACCGGCCATGACCTTCGTCTTGGAACGAAGCTTGGCCGTCGGCTCGGTGCCGTCGATCCAGATGTACTCAGCCTTGAACGTCACGGGGCCACTTCCTCGAGGAGCAGGTCGCTTGCTGCTGCGCAGCCTGTCAACAGGCGATTTCCCGGCCGTTGCCCGTTTGTGAACCCCGTGTTACCGACGCCGTGCCCTCCGGGTGTCTCCCGCGCGCCTACTTCTCGCGGCTCAGGGCGTCCCGTACGGCCTCCTCGCTGCGGGCCACCACGGCGGTGCCGTCCTCGGCGGTGATGATCGGGCGCTGGATGAGCTTGGGGTGCGCGGCGAGGGCCTCGATCCAGCGGTCCCGGCTGCCGGCCTCCTTCGGTCAGTCCTTGAGCCCAAGCTCCTTGGCGTCGGCCTCACCGGTGCGGGTGATGTCCCAGGGCTCCAGACCGAGCCGGTCCAGGACGGCGCGGATCTCGTCGGGCGTGGGGACGTCCTCCAGGTAGCGGCGGACGGTGTAGTCGGCGCCCTCCGCGTCGAGCAGGGTGAGTGCGCTGCGGCACTTCGAGCAGGCCGGGTTGATCCAGATCTCCATGGCTCCACCCTAGCTTCGAATCGGTCCTCAAATGCCGTCTGGCCAGCGGCTATTGTCAGTGGTCGGCAGTAGAATAGAAGCAGTGTTCGAGAGCTTCGGGGGCTCTCGACTGCGCGACAGGAGGATGCCTGTGACCGCCACTGCCGCACCGCTGTTCGATCTGCCGTACGCACCGCTCGCCAAGAGGCCGCTCCCCGCGGGGCGCCCTCGTGACTGGTACATCACCCACAACCGCCGCCTCAAGGCCATGCGTCTGGCGATCGCCCTGCTGGACTCGGGCATCTACCTTCCGCAGAACGCCCACAACCGGAGGATCCGGGCGACGGCCGAGCTCATCGGGATCCGGCCGCCGTCCGACACGACCTGTCACATGGTCCGCACGCTGATGCGCTACGCCCGCTGATCCGTGCCTCGCTGACCGGCGCCGAGTTCCTACTCGGCGCCGGTTCTTCGTTGTCGGGTGCGGCTCCGGTGGGGGCTGGTCGCGCAGTTCCCCGCGCCCCTGAGATGCGCACTTCGTGCGCGATCTCATCGGGCGCTTGCGCATCGGGGAAATGCGACGCGAAGCGTCTGCTTTTCAGGGGCGCGGGGAACTGCGCGAGAAGCCCCACCGGGCCGCAGCCGCCCGAGACGCAGAACCCGCCACCCCCTAGGGCGCCGCCCCCAGCTCCCGCTCCAACGGCGTGCGAAACCGCGGGGTCACCCGGACCCCGCCCAACCAGGACCCGAGCCGCCCCGCCTCCGAGGCGACAGCCTCCCTCACCTCCCGCCCCCCGAAGTCGTCCAGCAACCGCCACACCACCTCACCCCCGTCCCGCTGCCCCCAACCCCCCACGATCCGCCCGCCCCACCACACGGTCGGCCCGATGTTCCCGCTCCGGTCGAACAAGGCCCCCCGCACCTCGTCCGGGCAGTACCACTCCCGCTCCTGCCACCCCATGGCCGTAGGGTCGAGCGCCGGCAGGAACGCGGCGCAGGGCGCGACCTCCGCCGGCCCCTCCACCGCGTCCGGAAGCACGAACCCGGCCCCGCCCCCGTCCAGGGACACGCGCACCGCCCCCACGGCGGCCAGCGCCCGCCGCACCTCGGTCACCTTCCACCCCGTCCACCACTTGAGGTCCGCCTCGGTCGCCGGCCCGCACACCGCCAGCCAGCGCCCCAGCAACTCCGCCTGCGCCTCGTCGACCGGCAGCTCCGGATGCGGCGGCGCCACCTCCCAGCGGAACTGCGACGACGTCCAGGACCCGAGCGGCCGCCCCCGCACGACCCGCCCCTCGACCCCGAGCACCCGCATCAGCCGCGACGACACGGTCTGCAGCGCCTCGTAGCTCTTGCCGCGGCCGTACGTGAACTGCTCCCTCAGGCGCGGCTCGTCCTCGCAGAGCTCGTTCACCGTCGCCTGCCCGCGCCGCGCGAGCGCCGCCAGCGCCGATGACTCGACCCCGTCCAGCCACACCGGGGTGAGCCGCCCGTCGCTGCCGGCCGCGATGTCCTTGAGCAGCCCCGCCCGCGCCTTCGCCGCGACGGCCAGCCCGGTCGACGCGTGCACCGTCGCGGCCAGCTCCGTGGGGAACACGAACACCGTGTGCCGCATCCCGTGCATCCGCACCAGCGTCCGGTCCTCGTACAGCGCCCGCTCCACGTCCGCGACCGTCCCGCCCGGGTCCGCGAGCCGCGCCCCGACCGCCAGGTACACCGTCGCCGGATCCGTCCCGTGCAGCGCCACGAGCGACCGCGCGACGTCCTCGGCGCGCTCCGCCCGTCCGGCGGGGGACAGGCGATGGGCGAGCACCAGCCGGGCCCGCCGCTCCTCGGTACCGATGTGCCGTGTCGTCATGGGGCCATCCTGCCCGCCCGTCACCTGTTCGGCCCCCATGGCATGCGGGTACCCGCCGTCCGACCGTTGACTGGGGGGTGAGCCGCACCGGCGGGCGGGCGAGCAGAGGTGGGTGATCGGCATGACGGGCACACGATGCGCGGCACGGGCCACGGGCGCGGCCCTGCTGGCGGCGGCCCTGGCCGTCGGCGCGACGGCCTGCTCCGACAACGACACCAGTCCCTCCGACGTCGCCTCCAAGGGCGCCGGCATCCTGGCGTCCGCGACCGCCGAGGCCCAGAAGAAGGTCGACGAGTTCAAGAACGGCGTCGACGCGAAGAAGGATGTGAAGCTCGGCGACGTGGCCAAGGAGGACGGCCGCGCCACGGTCCCGGTGACCGTGCAGAACACCGCCGACGCCAAGAAGTCGTACCTCGTGCTCGTCACCTTCCGGGACGCCGGAGGCAACCGCCTCGACGCCGTCGCCGTGCAGGTGAACGACGTCGGCGCCGGAGCGTCGAAGAAGGCGACCGCCCGCAGCCACCGCACCCTCGGCGGCGACGTCACCGCCGAACTCGACCGCGCCCTGAGCCACTGACCCCCGGCGGCCATGACCAGCCCCGCCGAACGCGCAGCCCAGGGCAAGCGCGCCCGCAAACACCTCGCCCGCTCCGCGCACGGCCCCTGGATCCCCGCCGCGGACCGCCCCGACCCCGTCGTCGTCCTCGAACGCCAGGGCGCCGACCGCCTCCCCGACCTGCTCCCGATCCGCTACGGCCGGATGTCCGCGAGCCCCTTCGCCTTCTACCGCGGCGCCGCCGCCGTCATGGCCGGCGACCTCGCCGCGATACCCCACACCGGCCTCACCGTCCAACTCTGCGGCGACGCCCACCTGCTGAACTTCGGCCTCTTCGCCTCCCCCGAGCGCGCCCTCCTCTTCGACCTCAACGACTTCGACGAGACGTACCCCGGCCCCTTCGAATGGGACGTCAAACGGCTCGTCGCCTCGGTCGTCGTCGCCGCCCGCGACAACGGCCACTCGGACAAACAGGCCCACCGCGCCGCCCTCGCCGCCGCCCAGGCGTACCGCACCAACCTGCGCCGCCTCGCGGGCCTCGGCGAACTCGCCGTCTGGTACGAGCGGATCGACGCGCAGGACCTGCTCCCACTGATCCGCTCCGCCCGCGACCGGCGCCGCGTCGAGCACACCCTCGCCCAGGCCACCCGCCGCACCAGCCTCCACGCCCTCGGCAAACTCACCGAGACCACCCCCGACGGCCGCCGCCGCATCGTCCACGACCCGCCGCTGCTCCAGCCGGCGGGCGTCACCGACGCCGCCGCGATCCGCAAGATGTTCGGCGACTACCGCTCCACGCTCACCGAGGACCGGCGCCGCCTCCTGGACCGCTACCGGTTCGTGGACGCCGCCCGCAAGGTCGTCGGAGTCGGCAGCGTCGGCACCCGCTGCTTCATCGTGCTCCTCGCGGGCCGTGACGCCGACGACCCGCTCTTCCTCCAGATCAAGGAGGCGACCCGGTCCGTCGTCGAGGAGCACACCCCGTACCACGGCCCCTATCTCCACCCCGGCCACCGCGTCGTCGCCGGCCAGCGCCTCCTCCAGGCGGCGAGCGACATCTTCCTCGGCTGGATGACCGGCCCCCAGGGCCGCTCCTTCTACTGGCGCCAGCTGCGCGACATGAAGGGCTCCGCGGACGTCGGCGTCATGCGCCCCGAGGACCTGCTCGCCTACGCCCGCCTGTGCGGCATCGCCCTCTCCCGCGCCCACGCCCGCTCCGGCGACCGCATCGCCATCGCCGCGTACCTCGGCAGCGCCGACACCTTCGACCGCGCGGTGGCCGCCTTCGCCCTCCACTACGCCGACCAGACCCTCCGCGACCACGCCACCCTCCAGGACGCGATCTCCTCCGGAGTCCTCACCGCCGCCCCGGGCATCTGACCCCAACGCGAAGACCGCCGCTCCCCGGAGGGAAGCGGCGGCCTGTCAGCTCAGAACCTCGGTACGGCCTAGAGGTCGAAGTAGAGCTCGAACTCGTGCGGGTGCGGGCGCAGCTGGATCGGGGCGATCTCCTGCGTGCGCTTGTAGTCGATCCACGTCTCGATCAGGTCGGACGTGAAGACGCCGCCGGCCTGCAGGTACTCGTTGTCGTCCTCCAGAGCGGACAGGACGGCCTCGAGGTTGGTCGGGACCTGGGCGACGCCCGCGTGCTCCTCGGGGGCCAGCTCGTAGAGGTCCTTGTCGATCGGCTCGGCCGGCTCGATCTTGTTCTTGACGCCGTCGAGGCCCGCGAGGAGCAGCGCCGAGAACGCCAGGTACGGGTTCGAGGACGGGTCCGGGGCGCGGAACTCGACGCGCTTGGCCTTCGGGTTCGAGCCCGTGATCGGGATGCGCATGGCCGCGGAGCGGTTGCGCTGCGAGTAGACCAGGTTGATCGGGGCCTCGAAGCCCGGGACCAGGCGGTGGTACGAGTTCACCGTCGGGTTCGTGAAGGCGAGCAGCGACGGGGCGTGCTTCAGGATGCCGCCGATGTAGTAGCGGGCGGTGTCCGACAGGCCCGCGTAGCCCTGCTCGTCATAGAACAGCGGGTCGCCGTTCGACCACAGCGACTGGTGGACGTGCATGCCCGAGCCGTTGTCACCGAAGATCGGCTTCGGCATGAAGGTCGCGGTCTTGTTGTTGCGCCAGGCGACGTTCTTCACGATGTACTTGAAGAGCATCAGGTCGTCGGCCGCGGCCAGCAGCGTGTTGAACTTGTAGTTGATCTCGGCCTGGCCGGCCGTGCCGACCTCGTGGTGCTGGCGCTCGACCTGCAGGCCGACGTTCTCCAGCTCCAGGGAGATCTCCGAGCGCAGGTCGGCGAAGTGGTCGACCGGCGGGGCCGGGAAGTAACCACCCTTGTAGCGGACCTTGTAGCCGCGGTTGTTCTCCTCCTTGCCGGTGTTCCAGGCGCCGGCCTCGGAGTCGATGTGGTAGAAGCCCTGGTTCGCGGAGGTCTCGAAGCGGACCGAGTCGAACACGTAGAACTCGGCCTCGGGGCCGAAGTACGCGGTGTCGGCGATCCCGGTCGAGGCCAGGTACGCCTCGGCCTTCTTCGCGATGTTGCGCGGGTCACGGCTGTACTGCTCGCCCGTGATCGGGTCGTGGATGAAGAAGTTGATGTTGAGCGTCTTGTCGCGGCGGAAGGGGTCCACGCGGGCCGTCGACAGGTCGGCGCGCAGCGCCATGTCGGACTCGTGGATGGCCTGGAAGCCGCGGATCGACGAACCGTCGAAGGCCAGCTCCTCGGACGGGTCGAACGCCGTCGCAGGGATCGTGAAGTGCTGCATCACGCCCGGAAGGTCACAGAACCGGACGTCGACCATCTTGACGTCCTGGTCCTTGATGAACTTCTGGACCTCGTCGGCGTTCTGGAACCCGTGCTTCTCGGACATCCAACTCCTCCTACTCCCGGCCCGGGGAGGGGCGGGGTTGCAGCTCGGTCGTCCGGCCAGTGCGGTGGCCGACGCTCGGACCCGACCATAGGCAGACGGGATTTCTCCAGCATGACCCATTTGTTTCGCCGAAGTTAACCGGAGCGGGGGCCGAGGACCCCTCCCGCGGGGCTGCCAGTACCGTGGATGCGTGGACAAGAGGGAAGCAATGGGATCGTGGCTGTCCGGGCCCCGCGAGGCCCTGGAGCAGTCGGGCGCGGACTTCGGTCACCGGGGTGAGCAGCTCGGGCTGCCCGAGCACGGACCCGGCTCCATCGCCCGCCCAGGGCGCCGTATCGGGGCGCTCGCCGTGGACTGGGCGCTGTGTCTGCTGATCGCATACGGCCTGGTCACGCACGGCTATGACCAGGCTACGAGCAACTGGGCGCTGCTCATCTTCTTCGTGCTCAGCGTGCTCACCGTGGGGACGATCGGTTGCACCCCCGGGAAGCGGCTGTTCGGGTTGCGGGTCGTCTCCGAGGCGGGCGGCCGCCTCGGTCCCGGCCGGGTCCTGGCCCGCTCCGTGCTGCTGTGCCTGGCGGTCCCGGCGCTGGTCTGGGACCGGGACGGCCGGGGCCTGCATGACCGGATGGCCAAGTCCGTAGAGGTCCGTATCTGACCGTCGTGGTCCGCGGGCCCGGTGGGGGCTGGTCGCGCAGTTCCCCGCGCCCCTGGAAGGCATGCGGCTTCGCCGCGCCTTCCCCAGATGACAGGCGCCCCGCACCTTGATCGGGGAAATGCGACCCGAAGGGTCTGCATTTCAGGGGCGCGGGGAACTGCGCGAGAAGCCCCACCGGGCCGCACTCGCCCGACGGCAGAACCCCGCACACGAAAAGGCGCCCCGAGCCAAACGGCTCAGGGCGCCATGAGTTCGGGTACGACAGCGGCTAGCGCCCCCGTCCGCCCCCCTTGGGCATCCGCATACCCTTCGGCATCGGCCCCTTGGGCAGCGGCATGTTCGACATCAGGTCACCCATGGCCCGCAGCCGGTCGTTGGTCGCGGTCACCTGCGGCCCGGTGAGCACCCGGGGCAGCTTCAACATGGTGGTGCGGAGCTTCTTCAGCGGGGTCTGGCCCTCGCCGTCGCCCACCATGATGTCGTGGACCGGGACGTCCGACACGATCCGGGCCATCTTCTTCTTCTCGGCCGCGAGCAGCGACTTCACCCGGTTCGGGTTGCCCTCCGCGACGAGCACGATGCCGGCCTTGCCGACCGCGCGGTGCACGACGTCCTGGCTCCGGTTCATCGCGACCGCCGGGGTCGTGGTCCAGCCGCGCCCGACGTTGTCGAGCACCGCGGCCGCCGCACCCGGCTGACCCTCCATCTGCCCGAAGGCCGCCCGCTCGGCACGGCGTCCGAAGACGATCGCCATCGCGAGGAAGGCCAGCAGGAAGCCGAGAATCCCGAGATAGATGGGGTGACCGATCAGGAAGCCGATCGCGAGGAAGACACCGAAGGTGACGATTCCCACAGCCGCGAGTACAAGACCGATCTTCGGATCGGCCTTGCGGGTCATCTTGTAGGTCAGGGCGATCTGCTTGAGTCGCCCGGGGTTCGCAGCGTCCGCTGCGGTTTCCTTCCTCGCCATGCCTGAAGTCTACGTGGCCGGGAAGCATCGTCGAGGTTCGGGGCACCGGCCCCGGGCTCGCTCAGCCCTCGGCGACGGCGGTGTCGAGCACCCGCTGGGCCTCGACACGGTCCTTGGCGCGGCGGCGGTCCTCCAGGACGGAGGTCCAGGCGTTGCGCCGTGCGGTGCGCTGGCCGCCGCTCATGAGGAGCGACTCCACGGCCCGCAGGGCATCGGTGAAGGTCGGGATGGCGGTGGCGCGAACGGGCGCGGCCTGCATGGTCGAGGTCCCCCCTCGGGAGCGGTTCACGGTGTGGGCCCCTGTCGGCACGGGTGCACGAGCGGTGATTTCAGGGTCACTCCCTGGTGTTACCAGGCCGTGTCCGGACGGTCAAACACCTATGAAGCCTTGATGTGCGTGCCCCGAACGCCGACGCGGCCCTGACGGTCCCCCTCAACTGCGGGGACGGTCAGGGCCGCGCCGATCCGGCCGCTACCGGCCGGTAATGCTTTGTGCGTGAATTCACACGCGCCGTGTCCGGCCGGTTCAGACGGCCTGCGAGGCCACGTACGCGCCTCGCTTCTCGATCGCCATCTGGTAGAGGCGGCCGGCCCGGTACGAGGAGCGGACCAGCGGGCCCGACATGACGCCCGAGAAACCGATCTGCTCGGCCTCGTCCTTGAGCTCGACGAACTCCTCCGGCTTCACCCAGCGCTCCACGGGGTGGTGGCGCACCGACGGACGCAGGTACTGCGTGATCGTGATGAGCTCGCAGCCGGCCTCGTGCAGCTGGCGCAGCGCCTCGGAGACCTCCTCGCGGGTCTCGCCCATGCCGAGGATCAGGTTCGACTTCGTCACCAGGCCGTACTCGCGGGCCTCGGTGATGACCTTGAGCGAGCGCTCGTAGCGGAAGCCGGGGCGGATGCGCTTGAAGATCCGGGGGACCGTCTCGACGTTGTGCGCGAAGACCTCGGGGCGGGACGAGAAGACCTCGGCCAGCTGCTCGGGCACCGCGTTGAAGTCCGGGGCCAGGAGCTCGACCTTGGTGCGGCCGTCGGCGCGCTCGGCGGTCTGCGCGTGGATCTGGCGGACCGTCTCCGCGTACAGCCAGGCGCCGCCGTCCTCCAGGTCGTCGCGGGCGACGCCGGTGATCGTGGCGTAGTTCAGGTCCATCGTGACGACGGACTCGCCGACACGGCGCGGCTCGTCGCGGTCGAGGGCCTCGGGCTTGCCGGTGTCGATCTGGCAGAAGTCGCAGCGCCGCGTGCACTGGTCGCCGCCGATGAGGAACGTGGCCTCGCGGTCCTCCCAGCACTCGTAGATGTTGGGACAGCCCGCCTCCTGGCAGACCGTGTGCAGGCCCTCGGACTTCACGAGGTTCTGCATCTTGGTGTACTCGGGACCCATTTTCGCCCGGGTCTTGATCCACTCGGGCTTGCGCTCGATGGGGGTCTGAGCGTTACGGACCTCCAGGCGCAGCATCTTGCGTCCGTCGGGTGCGACTGCGGACACGACCGGCTCCCTAAAGCTTTGATTCCTCGGCGTACATCAGGGTACGCCCGTGACATTCATGGCCCTCACGGGTGGCCAACCTGTGGCCCCGGGGCCCTATTCCGGTCGGACCGGTCAGGCGGCGGTGCCGGCGGTGTCCGGCTCGACGACGCGCGGCTTCAAGTCGGCGTTCCCGAGCACGTCCTGGAGGTGCTTCTCCGCGATCGGCAGCACCTCGTCCATCGTGACCTCGCGACCCAGCTCGTACGAGAGCGAGGTCACACCGGCGTCGCGGATGCCGCACGGGATGATCTTGTCGAAGTTCGAGGTGTCCGGGTTCACGTTGAGCGCGAAGCCGTGCATCGTGACGCCCTTGGCGACGCGGATGCCCATCGCGCAGATCTTGCGGTCCTCGTGGCGCTGGCCCGCGTTCGACGGCGCGTACTCGGGGCCGACCAGGCGGTGGTCGAACTCCTCGTCCTCGCTGCTCAGCCTCGGGTCGAAGTCGAGGGACAGGCCGCCGAGACCCGTGCGCTCCTCGATCGGGTCGCCCAGGACCCAGACGCCGGCCCGGCCCTCGACGCGGGCCGCCGTCACGCCGAACTCGGCGCAGACCGCGATCATCGCGTCCTCCAGGCGGCGCAGATGCGCGACCACGTCCACCGGACGCGGCAGCTTCTGGATCGGATAGCCGACCAGCTGGCCCGGGCCGTGCCAGGTGATCTTGCCGCCGCGGTCCACGTCGATCACCGGGGTGCCGTCCAGCGGACGCTCCTCGGGGGCCGTGCGCCGGCCCGCCGTGTAGACCGGCGGGTGCTCCAGGAGCAGACAGGTGTCGGGCACCTCGTCGGCGAAACGGGCGGCGTGCACACGGCGCTGCTCGTCCCAGGCGACCTGGTACTCGACCATGTCCGCACCGAATCCCATGCGGACGAACCGGAACTCACTCACGGCACGTGCCTCCCTCGAAAACCTTCACCGTGCACCTATCGCGCCCCGAGCCACTGTACGTCCGCCCGGATCGCGGGCCGCTGCGTCAGTGACTCCGTCCCATCGTCACACGATCGGATGAAGGCCTGGCCAGAACCCCGCCCAGACCTGGTATCGCCGCTAAATTCACGCCGTTCCAAGGGGGCTGCAGCGCGGCCCGGAAGGCAGGAGACCGCACAGCTGATGACGGAACGACCTCCGCAGCGCACACCGAACCGCCAGCTCGCCGCGCTCATCGCGGAGGCGGGTTTCTCCAACGCGGGGCTCGCCCGCCGCGTCGACCAGCTCGGTCTGGAACACGGTCTCGACCTGCGCTACGACAAGACGTCGGTGACCCGGTGGCTGCGCGGGCAGCAGCCCCGCGGCACCACCCCCGCCCTCATCGCCGAGGTGTTCACCCGGCGCCTGGGCCGCCGCCTGTCCGCCCAGGACCTCGGACTCGACGCCTGCGCGCCCGTCTACGCGGGCCTGGAGTTCGCGGCCTCGCCCGAGGAGGCCGTCGACATCGTCAGCGGCCTGTGGCGCAAGGACTCCGGCAGCCACGCCGAGCTCCGCAAGATCGCCTTCACCCCGGCCGGGCTCGTCGTGCCCAGCCGGGACTGGCTGATCGGCCGCCCCGACGAGCGCGTCACCCGCGGCGAGGCCCCGCACCGCGTCCCGACACAGGGCCGCCCCGCCGCCGTGCCCCGCCAGCGCCTGCAGACCGAGCGCGGCGCCGGGCAGAAGGTCTCCGGCGGCGACATCGCCGCCCTGCGCTCGGTCGGCGAGCTGTTCCGCGCCCTCGACCACGCCTACGGCGGCGGCCACGCCCGCCAGGCCCTGGTGCGCTACCTGGAGCACGAGGCCGAGCCCATGCTGCGCGGCACGTACGGGGAGCAGACCGGGCGCCGGCTGTTCGCCGCCGTCGCCGATCTGACCCGGCTCGCGGGCTGGACCTCGTACGACATCGCGGCGCACGGGCTCGCGCAGCGGTACTTCGTGCAGGCGCTGCGGCTCGCGCAGGCGGCCGGGGACCGGGGCTACGGGTCCTACGTGCTGGTCACCATGAGCCGGCAGGCCGTCTACCTCGGGCACGGCCGGGAGGCGGTGCAGCTGGCGCGGGTCGCGCAGCAGGGCGTCGGGGCCGCGGCGCCGCCCGTGGTGCAGGCGCTGCTGCACTCCGTGGAGGCGCGCGGGCACGGGGTGCTCGGCGAGGTGCGGGCCTGCACGGCGTCGCTGGTGCGGGCCGAGCGGGCGCTGGAGGCGGCGCGGCCGGGGGACGAGGTGCCGCAGTGGGCGCGGTTCTTCGACGAGGCGCAGCTCGCCGACGAGTTCGCGCACTGCCACCGCGACCTCCAGCAGTACCGGGCCGCCGCGCAGCACGCCGAGCGGTCGCTCCAGCTGCGGGCGCCCGGGTTCGCGCGCAGCCGGCTGTTCTGCCGCGTCGTCCTGGCCTCCGCCCGGCTCGGCCTCGGCGAGCTGGACTCGGCGTGCGCCCTGGGCGCGGAGGCGGCCACGGCGGCTGCCGACATGCGTTCGGTGCGGGCACATGAGTACGTCCGGGAGTTCGAGCGGCGGCTCGAGCCCTACCGCGACGCGGGGCCGGTGCGGGGGTACCGGGAGCGGGTCGCCGCGCTGGGGTGAGCACGGGCCGGGCGGAGGGCCTTCCTCCGCCCGGCCGCCTCGCGATCAGTCCAGCGCGGCCACCGCCTGGGGGCTCAACGCCTCGTCCCAGGTCTTCAGGTCGTCCAGGTCGCCGCGCAGGGACGCCTTCTCGGTGCCGACCGAGCGCATCGGCAGGGGGATCGACGCGTCGACCGCGCCGACCCGCTCGCCGTTCGCGTACAGGACGGTGTGGCCCGGCGTCGCCACCCAGGTCAACCGCGTCCAGGCGCCGAGCGGCAGCGTGTAGTCGAACGAGTGGTCGGCCTTGCCGTACGCGGTCAGGCCGACCCGGCCCGTGCCGTACTGCTGGAGCTTGAGGGCGCCCGCCGAGGAGCTGAGCAGCACCTGGTCGACGGTGCGGGCCGAGGGACGCACCCACACCGAGACCGTCCACGGCTCCGCCACGTCGAGCCCGCCGAAGCCGACCCCGTCCCGGTCCGAGTCGAAGCGCCAGGCCTGCCCGTGCACCCCGTCGGCCACCGGCGTCGGGTTGTTGACGATGTACGAGGATCCGGCCAGGTCACCGGCCACGTCCTCGGCGTAGAGGGTGTTGCCGGGGGAGCCCGCGTAGGTCCATCCGGACGGGTACGGGGCCGGGTCGAAGGTCCAGTGGTGGCTCGGCCGGCCGTCGTCGATGCGGGGGCGCTCCGGCTGCGCGGTGATGCCGGGCGGGTCGCCGATCAGGGCGGCGCGGGTACGGAAGCCGGCGAGGGTGTCCGGGGTCGCGGTGCCGTTCCAGGCGCGGTCGGCGAGGGCCGCGCGGGCGCCCGCCATCTGCTGCTCGAAGTACCCGTCCTCGGCCCAGAAGTTGTAGTCCGCCCAGTTGGTGAGGCCCGAGCCGAGCATGTCGGTCGCCGTGCTGGGCTGCCAACTGTCGTACATCCACGACTGGTCCGGGTACTTGTGGTGGTAGTTGTTCGGCGTGACGTAGAACGGGCCGATGGCGATCTCGTCATGGCCGGGGATCACCGGCTCGGAACCGGTGCCCTCCCAGGTGAGGAAGACGACCGGGCCGTGCACCTTCTGCTGCGGGGCCGTCATGTGCTCGGAGCCGTTGTAGACGGCGGTGCGGCGGCCGTGCGCGGTGACGACGTCGTCCAGGGTGTTGATGTACCGGTTGAGCAGGTCGCCGAGCGTGGTGACGTCCGGGTCCTTCGCCAGATAGTCCTGGACGCGCGGGCAGTCCGCGAGCTGGCCCGGCACCTCCTCGGCGCCGATCGAGAAGAGCGGCGCGTCGAACCAGCCGGCGAACTCGTCGACGATCTCCTTCGTCTTCTCGACCGCCTTCTCACTGGTCATGTCGATGATCCAGTCCGGCGTCAGATGCGAGTGGGTGTGCGCGGCGGTGCACGCGCCGGGGCCGTCGCCGAAGCCGATGCCGAAGGTGTCGCTGATCGCGGTCGCGTGACCGGGGATCTCCAGACCGGGCGTCAACTGGACGTGGTGGAGGGCCGCGAAGGCCTTCAGCTCCTCGATGTCGGCGCGGCTGTAGCTGTGCGCCGGGTCGGCGAGCCCCGGGAACTTCGGGCTGTGGAGCCGGAAGCCCTCCGCCTCCGACAGGTGCATCAGCAGGGTGTTGAGCTTCTGGTCGCCCATCCTGCGGATCAGGTTCTTCAAGTACGGCACCGACCAGTACTTGCGGGCGGCGTCGATGTGCACCATGCGGACCGGCTGCGTGGGCACGTCCGTGGCGCGGGCCCGGGGGAGCGTGCGGTGCCCGTCCGGGTCGGTGGCGCGCAGGAGTTGGAGCAGGGTCCGGGTGCCGTAGTACAGGCCGTGCGTGGACGCGGCGTCGATGCGGACCGGGCCGTCCGCGCTGTCGAACGCGTAGCCCTCCGCGCCGAGCCGGTCCGCGTCGCGCAGTGCGAGCACGATGTCGCCGGGGCCCGCGTGCGCGGTGTCGCTCCCGATGCTCGGGGCGAGCCCGGTGACCGCCTCGATCTCGGTACGGAGCCGCTCCGCGAGGTCCTCGGTGTCCTGGCGGGCCGGACCCGGGAACTCGGCGCGTCCCGCGGCCAGGACCCGCGCGTCACGGCTGCGCGGGTCGACGAGGATCCGGGACTTCTCGCTCAGCCGGACCGTGCCGTCGAGCGAGGTCCAGTCGGTGGGCCGGGGCACCACCGTCGGCGGCCCGCCCCCGGGATCGGCCGCGGCGGCGGGGAGCACCGGCAGTACAGCTCCGATGAATCCTGCGACGAGGGCGAGGGTGGTGAGGAGCGGACCCGGGACACGTCTGCGCACGACTGCGACCTCCTGGACGGCTGATGGAGCTGACCGTAAAGGCGAGTTGTGACGGTGACAAGAGAGCCGACAGGGGTGCGGGGCGGCGGAGGGGCGGGAGTTGAAGGCGCCCGCCCCCGGTTCGTTCCACGGGGACGGGCGCGTCTTGGGGATGATAGATCCGAGGTGTGACGGACCTTCAGGAGGGGTCGACGGAAGGAGGATCAGGGGCGGAAGAGGTGGGGATTCAGGCCGCCGCCTCCCCGATCGAGGGGGCTCCCGCCGGGTGTTCCTGGGCCGGTCCGGCGGACTCGGGGACGGGGACGGGGACGCCCAGATCGGCGAGGACCGCGTGGGCCGCGCGCCGGCCCGAGTGGAGGGCGCCCTGCACCGTGCTCGTCTCACGGTGGTCCCCGCACACGTACAGGCCGTCGAGCAGCCGCACCGGGCGGCGCGGATCGTGCGGGGCGGGCATCGTGGGCACGGCCCGGGGCGTGTGGTGCACGGCGAGGGTCTCCCAGCCGGACGTCGACGTGTCGTAGAGCACGGCGAGCCGGGCGCGCAGCGACGCGGGGTCGGGCGGCGGACCGAGGACGACCGAGGAGACCAGCGAACGGCCCGCGGGGGCGCGCGTCGGGTCGACCTGGCTGATGACGGAGGTGTGCGCGAGCGCCCCCGGACGGTCGGCGTCGAGCAGCAGCACCGGTTCGGCCAGCGGTGGTTCGGGCACCGCATGGTGCACGACCGTCACCTCGTGGAAGTCCGGCACGCGCAGTCCCGGCAGCAGTGCGGCGGCGGCGACCGCGTCCGTCGCGAGGACCACCGTGCGGCAGCGGACCCGGCCGTGCCCGGCGGTCGTCACGGAGTTGGTCGCGACGGAGGTGACACGGACCCCGGTGTGCACGGTGCCCGGCGGCAGCCCGGCCGCGAGCCGCTCCGGCAGCGCGTCCGCGCCGCCCTCGGGCACGGCGAGCCCGCCGACGGCGTACGCGTGCAGGGCGAGATCGGCGGCCCGGCTCGACGTCGTCAGGTCCGGATCGCACAACAGGGCCGAGAGCAGGGGCCGTACGAAGGTGTGCAGGGTCCGGGCCGGCATGCCCCGCTCCGGCAGGGTCGCGCCGACGGGGCGCTCCGGACGGGCGAGCAGATGCTCGGCCGGGGTCGCCGCGAGCCGGGCCAGTGCCGTGCCGAGGCGGGCGTGGTCCAACGGGCCGCCGAGCGGGGGCCGGGGGCCCCGGGCCGGCCGGGGGGCGCTCGCCAGGGCGCGTGCCGCACTGAGTGCGCCCCTCGCGCGCCGGGGGCGGTGTGTGGGTTCGCCGGTGCGGTGCCGCCGGCCCTCGCCGTGCACGAGCACCCCGGGCGCGAAGGGCCGCAGCGCGAGGCCCGCGAGCCCGTCGGTGTCCGGCAGGCCGGGACAGGACGGGCACGGGCGGTGCGCGGGCGTGAGCAGTTGTCCGGTCCGGTCGAGGCGGAACCCGTCGATCTTCTCGGTGGACATGCGGCCGCCGACGCCGGCGGCGGCCTCCAGGACCAGGACACTCACACCCGCCCTGGTCAGCTGCCGGGCCGCGGTCAGTCCCGCGACTCCGGCCCCCACGATGACGACGTCCGCGTGCGCGGGCTCAAGCACGTGCCCCTCCCCGAGGTTGCGCGGCTGATGTCTGGGGGCCTCATGCCCCTCGGCGCGGCCCGGTAACAGTCGAGTCCGCGTCGAGCTCGGTCCGCGTGCGTTTCGAGTTCGGATCGAGGTTAGGCGGAGCGCCGCGCGCGGGGAGTCGCGCGTCGGGGCGGCACGGATGCACCGCGGCGCCCGGGAGTGCGCCCCGTCACGCCCGGGGGCGCGTGAGGAGGTGCAGACAGCGGACGACGAGGTCCGCGGGGGAGCCGGGTCCGGCGGTGTCGGCGTCGGTCGTCGACCAGGTCTCCAGGGAGATCCGGATCGCGTCCGTCGCGGCAGCCGCGAGCAGCGTGTTCTCCATCGGGTCGGAGCCGGGGCCGGCCAGCTCGGCCACGACGGGGACGAGCTTCTCCTCGGACTCCTGGTTGACCCGGTACCAGACGGCGCGCAGCGCGGGGTCGTCCGCCGCCGCGCGCAGCAGCGCACGGGTCCGCTCCAGCCCCTCGCGCGCGGCCTCCCCCGGCTCGGACAGGGCCGCGACGGCCGCGAGCTCCAGGGCGCGGAGCAGCGGGGTGCCCGCCGGGGTCGCCGCGAGCAGCTCGCGCCAGCGGTCGCCGCCCGCCGCCAGGACCGGGCCGACGGCGTCCTGCTTGCCGCGGAAGTACCGGTAGAAGGTGCGCAGCGAGACCCCGGCGCGCTGTGCGATCGCCTCCGCCGTCGTCTCGTGGGGGCCCTGTTCCGTGAACAGGTGCACCGCCGAGCGGGCGATCTCCAGCTCGGTCGCGGCCTTGCGGCGTTCGGTCAGGGTGCGGCGCTCGATGTTCACCGGACGAAGCCTAACCGGTCCACTGCCAGTGCGGCGCGAAATGTCACTGTGGCAAAACGTGTCACAAAGTCGTACTGTGGCAAGTGAAGGAAACCAGCGGACCGCCATCCACGGCCCGCGGACAGGAACGAGAGGCGCGCCATGACGAACACGAAGATCCTGAACCGCTACGAGGGACGCCGCGCCCTGGTCACCGGCGGCGGCTCGGGCATCGGCCAGGCCACCGTCCTGCGCATGCTCGCCGAGGGCGGCCGGGTCGTCGCGGCGGACATCAGCGAGGACGGCCTCAAGGACACCGTCGCCAAGGCCGGCGACAACGCCGAGCGCCTCACCACCCTCGTGGTGAACATCGGCGACGAGACCTCCGTACGCGAAGGCGTCGCCGCCGCCGTCGAGACCCTCGGCGGCCTGGACGTGCTGGTCAACGCGGCCGGCATCCTGCGCTCCTCGCACACCCACGAGACCGGCCTCGACGCGTTCGAGTCGGTGATCCGGGTCAACCTGACCGGCACCTTCCTCATGATCCGCGAGTCGATCCCGGCGCTCCTCGAGGGCACCGACGCCGCGGTCGTGAACTTCTCCTCCACCTCCGCGATGTTCGCCCACCCCTACATGGCGGCCTACGCGGCCAGCAAGGGCGGCATCCAGTCCATGACGCACGCCCTCGCCGCCGAGTACGCGAAGCAGGGCATCCGCTTCACCGCCGTCCAGCCCGGCTCCATCTCCTCCGGCATGACCGACGGCTCCGGCGCCAGCAGGCAGTCCGCGGGCCCCGGCCTCCCCGAGGACACCGACTGGTCCCTCTTCGCCAAGCTCGCCCCCGCCCTCGGCCAGGGCTTCGCCGGCCCCGAGACCGTCGCCGGCGTCGTCGCGATGCTCGCCTCCGAGGACGGCAAGTTCATCACCGGCACCGAGGTCCGCATCGACGGCGGGACGCACTTCTGATGACCCCCGCCGAGGTGTTCGGCGGGCGCACCGCCGTCATCACCGGGGCATCCGCCGGGATCGGCGCCGGGTTCGCCCGGCACGCCGCCTCGCTCGGCATGAAGCTCGTCCTCGCCGACATAGCGAAGGACCGGCTCACCGCCTTCGCCGACGAACTGCGGGCCGGCGGCGCCGAGGTCGAGGACGTCGTCACCGACGTCGGTGACCCGGCCTCCGTCGAGGCGCTCGCCGAGCGGGCCTACGCGCGCTTCGGCACCGTCGACCTGCTGCTCAACAACGCCGGGATCATGGCCATGGGCTACTCCTGGGAGATCCCGGCCGAGCGCTGGGACGCGGCGCTGCGGATCAACGTGGGCGGGTACGTCAACGGGATCCGGGCGTTCGTGCCGCGGCTGCTCGCGCAGGGCGGCAAGGCGTGGGTCGTCAACGTGTCGTCGGTGGGCGGGTTCCTGCCCAGCCCGCTCATGGCCCCGTACAGCGTCACCAAGTTCGGGGCGCTGGCGCTCAGCGAGTCCCTCGCGTACGAGCTCCAGATGAAGGGCTCCGAGATCCAGGTCTCGGTCGTCTTCCCCGACTCCGTGCGCAGCGAGATCTTCAAGGCGGCCGGGCCGGACGCGCAGACGCGGCCCGAAGTCGCCGGGTTCAACGCGCAGTTGCAGGCGCGGGCCGATGCGGAGGGGATCTCTCCGGAGGAGCATGCGCGGCGGTGCTTCGAGCAGATCGCCGCCGGGCAGTACTGGGTGCTGCCGCAGCCGGGGATGGTCGAGGCGACGCTTCAGCCCCGCACCGACATGATCCTCGGTCGTGTCAACCCGACCCTGCGGCTCGAGGTCTGACCCGGGGCCGTCGCTTGCCCGGCGCGGCGCCGCGTCCGGCCACGCTCCAGTGGCCGGCCGCGGCGCCCTCGCCGTAGGGGTTGAGCAGCGTCGCCGACTGCTGCGCCGTCGTGGTTGCTCGCGCAGTTCCCCGCGCCCCTGAAGGGCACACTTCGTGCGCCCCCAGGGGGCATGCCGGTCGCGCCCCGCGCCTACGACTCTGTCGGGGAGCCCGTGTCCACTGGGGTCGTCGCCGTTGTCGCTCGGTCGGCGTCGGGGGTGACCTCGGCGGCCGTCAGGACGTAGCCCGTGCCGTCGTCCGTCGTGGAGCGGGCGAACACCATGCCGTAGACCCGGCCGTCGGTGGTCAGGAGCGGGCCGCCCGAGTTGCCCGGCCGGACCGTGGAGCGGATCGAGTAGATCTCGCGGGTGACGCTCCCCGAGCCGTAGATGTCCTGGCCGCCGGCCCGGATCGTGTCCGCGACCGTCGCCGCCTGCAGATCCAGGCCGCCGTCCTGCGGATAGCCCGCGACGACCGCCGCGTCCCCGCGTGCCGCCGAGCCGTCGAAGGGCAGCACGGGCGCCTTCAGGTCCGGCACGTACAGGACCGCGACGTCCTTGTCCGGGTCGAACAGCACCACCGTCGCCGCCAGCGGCCGGCCGACGCCGCCCACCCGTACCGTCGGGTGGTCGATGCCCGCCACCACGTGCGCGTTCGTCATCACGTGCTCGCGCGCGTAGACGAAACCGCTGCCCTCGCGGCCCTGGGTGCCCGACGCACCCTCCACCTTCACCGTGCTCGCCGTCGCGGCCCGCGTCGCCGCACGCGTCACGCTGTCCCCGGACGGCTTCGCGACCTCGGCCGACGGCTCCTGCGCGAACGGGTCGAAGACCTGCGGGAACCCCGCCGAGGTGAGCGCACCGGACGCCCGCGCGAACCACGCCGGCGTCGACGACGGCATCGCGTCCTGGACCGTGCCGAGCACCGCCGAGCCCCGGATCGCCTGGTTCAGCGCCGTCGACGACGACGCCGCGAGCACACTGCCCGCCACCCACGCCACGACCAGCATCGCCACGACGCCCGCCGCGGCCCCGCCGACCCCGTCCGCGACCCGCAGCGGCCCCGGCGCCCGGTCCATCTCGCCCCGCACCCGCCCCGCGAGCCGCCCGGCGAGCGCGTGCCCCGCGACCGCCGGCAGCAGCACCGCGAGCACCGCCACCACCGTGGCCGTCGACGTCCCCTCCGTCACCGCCCGCATCACGAACGGCAGCCACCACACCCCCACCGCGGCGCCGCCCACGAACCCGGCCAGCGACACGCAGCCCGCGAGCAGGCCCCGCCGGTAGCCGGACGCCGCGTACAGCAGCGCCAGTACGAGCAGCGCCACGTCGAGCACGGAGAAGTGCAGGTTCATATCGGTGACAAACGCCCGGGGCGGGGGCGCCGGTTCCTCCGTTCGGCCCACGTGTGGCCGACCGCACAGGCCGGAACGCCGCAACGGGCCGACAGTGGAAGACGTGCGTGTCCTACGAGTGGTGCTCAGCTGTGTGCCCGGGGCGCTGGCCCTCGGCGCGCTCGTGCTCTGCGCGGTCACGATCGGCCCCGACGCGGCCCGGGCGCCCCGCGCGTCCACCACCGAGCAGGCCGCGGCCCGGCACTACGCGGCCCGGCCGCACATCGTGCCGCGCCGCGTCTGGCTCGCCGGCACCGAGCCGTACCACCGCGACCCCGTCCGGTACGCCGACCGTGTCGAGGCGGTCTTCCTCCACCACACCGACACCCCGAACCGCTACGACTGCGCCGACGCGCCCCGCATCATCCGCACCCTGTACGCCGGGCAGGCCGGCACCAAGGAATGGGACGACATCGGCTACAACTTCCTCGTCGACCGCTGCGGGAACGTGTACGAGGGCCGGGCCGGCGGGGTCGACCGGCCCGTCATCGGCGCGCACACGCAGGGGTTCAACAAGAACACGACCGGGATCGCGGCCATCGGCACGTTCACCGAGGGCACGCCGGTGCCGCGGGCCATGGCGGAGGCGATCGCCGCCGTCGCCGCGTGGAAGCTCGGGCCCGCCGGGGTGGACCCGCGCGGGCACGTCCGCCTGGTCTCCAGCAACAGCCTCAGCCGGTTTCCCGCCGGTACGGAGGCGTCCTTCTCGGCGATCTCGGGGCACCGGGACGGGTACGAGACGTATTGCCCGGGGCTTGCCCTGATGTCCGAGCTTCCCTGGATCCGCGATCGGGCGGCGGAACTCCAGGGGCGGTAGAGGTAGTCCGCCGACCGCGGGCCCGGTGGGGGCTGGTCGCGCAGTTCCCCGCGCCCCTGGAGATGCGCACTTCGTGCGCGATCTCCATAGGGGCGGTGCCCCATCGGGGAAATGCGACGCGAAGCGTCTGCATTTCAGGGGCGCGGGGAACTGCGCGAGAAGCCCCACCGGCCCGCACCCGCCCGGCAAGGGCACCCGCAGACGAACCGGCGGATCAGGCGGGCCGGAGCGTCCCGCCCCCGGGGAGGCGGAACGCGCGGCCCCCGAGATCCGGACTGGCCGCACGGTCGTACGTGACGTCCGAGCCGTTGCCGACCAGCACGTCGGAGACCTTCACCCCGTCCCGCAGCTCCAACTCCTCCACCTTGGAGTCCCCGTCCACGGTCCACTTCGTGCCGCGCCCGAGCGACAGGGACGCCCCGGAGACCCGCCCCGTCAGCTTCGACGCCCCGTCGAGCCGCACCGACGCCGACCCGTCGGGCACGAGCACGTCCCCGCGCAGCTTCTCGTCCCGCGCCGAGAACGTCACGGACCCGCCGTCCTTCACCCGCAACAGCGCCCCGTCGTCCGTCGTGAGATGGGCCCGCCCCCGCAGCCGTACGTCCGCGACGCTCTCCCGCACGGTGAACAGGTCACCCTCCGCCGCCTCCAGCGACCCGCCGGTCATCTCGAACGACGTCTCGCCGGAGCCCCGCAGCAGCACCCCGCCCGCGGCCGCCGACGACCGCACGTCCTTCAGGGTCAGCACCCCGCCCGGCTCCAGCGTGAACGCCTCCGAGTTCGCCACGGTGAACAGCGTGCCCGTCAGCGACACCGTGCCCGCCGTCTGCACCCCGGGCGACCCGCAGCCCGCCGACGTCATCGTGCCGCCGGACACCGTGACCTTCCCGCCGCCCGGCCCCGCCACGATCGGCGCCGACTGCGAGCCCGCCGTCCGCAGCTCCGTGTACCGCAGTTCGAGCCGGCCCCCGTGCGCGGCCGTGACACCGCGCGCGGACCCGCCGGTCGCCGTGACCCGGTTGGCGCTCATGGTGGCCGAGCTGTCCTCGCCCGTCACGAACACGCCCGTCGACCCGCGCCCGGCCGTGTTCATCTCCCCGCCGGACAGCGTCAGCCCGCTCCCGTCGCGCACCAGCACCGCCGCGTTGAGCCCCCGGTCGCCCGAGGCCGCCGCCGAGGTCGTCGCACCGCTCTTGCGGACCCCGGAGTCCCGCGTCTTCAGCGTCCCCCCGCCGGACACCAGCACCGCGGACCGGTCCGCCGTCCGCGCCCCGAACGGCTTGCCGCGCGGCGCCGTCGCCATCTCGCTGTCCACCGTGTAGACGGAGGTCCCCGCCGTGCCCGTACCGGCGTCCACGCCCGAGGGCAGCGGATCCGTCGCGCACCGCGCCCCGCTCGCCGTGGCCGCGGGAGTGGCCGCGGGCGGCGGCGTCGCCGAGCCGTCGTCGGAGCACGCGGCCAGCGCGAACGGCAGCAGCAGCACGGAAGCGGTGACCGCGACGCGCCGCGGTCGAGGCGCGAGTCCCTGGTAAGTCATGGGCCCTACGTTCACATTTCACGCGGCGTCCGGCACATCCGGGTCCTCCGGAGCGAACACCAGCAGCGTCAGATCGTCCCGCACCGTCCCCGCGAACCGCACCACGTCCCGCCACACCGCGTCCGTCAGCTCGCCCGGATCCGCGTGGTCCGCGTCCATCAGCCCGGGCAGCCGGGCGGCCAGCGGATAGAACTCGCCCGCCCCGTTGCGCGCCTCCGTCACCCCGTCGGTCAGCGCCACCAGCCGGTCGCCCGCCTTCAGCGGCACCGTCAGCACCTCCGGCGGCGCGATGCCCGCGACCCCGAGACCCAGCGGCGTCCCGGCCGGCACCGGCAGTTCGCTCACCCGCCCGTCCCGCAGCAGCAGCGGCGGCGGATGGCCGCAGCTGATCACCCGTACGACGGGGGAGCCGTCCGGGAACTCGAAGAGGACCGCCGTCGCGAACAGCTCCGCGTGCTCCTCGGGCCCCGCGTCCACCACGAGCCGCCGGTCGAGCCGCGCCGCGACCCCCACCAGCTCCCGCCGGTCGAGCACCGCCTCCCGGAACGCGCCGAGCAGCCCGGCCACCGTGCCCACCGCCGACAGACCGTGTCCCTGCACATCGCCGACCACCGCCCGCACCCCGCTCGGCCCGCGCCGCACGTCGAAGAAGTCGCCGCCCACCAGCGCCCCGCGCTGCGCCGCCCGGTACAGGCCCGCGCAGCGCACCGTACCGACCTTCTCCGGCAGCGGCGGAAGCACCGCGAACTGGGCCGCCTCCGCCACCGTACGGACCGTCACCAACTGCTCGTCGCGGCGGCTGCGCACCCAGGCGATGACCACGCTCAGCAGCGCCACGAACAGCACCGTCAGGACGTCGCTGTTGCCGGGGCGCCCCAGGTCCACCGCGGGCAGCGCCAGCAGCAGCACCACGAGCCCGCCGAGCAGCGCCGTCGTGGCCGACCCGTAGGACAGGGCGGCCAGCGGCGGGATCGCCGCCAGCAGGAAGCCCAGCTCCAGCCGGTCGTCCGTGAAGAGCTGCACCAGGCACAGGGCGACGAGCATCACCCACGGCAGCAGCCGCACCCAGCGCGGCGGCGGCGCCCCGCGCAGCCACGCGCGCTCCTCCCGGTCCCGGCGGCGCGCGACGGGCCAGTCCATACCGGGGCTCCCTTCGCGGCGGACGGGCGCGTGGACCCCACGCCCTGCTACGAGCCTGCTACGACTCGGGCACCGCCGCACGCCGTCACGGCAGCAGCGAGCGCCCCATCAGCACGTCGTCCACGTACTCCCCGGCCAGCAGGAACTCCTCCGGCAGCACCCCTTCGACGACGAAGCCCTCCGCCTCGTACAGCTTCCGGGCCGGGGTGTTGTGCCCGAGCACCCGCAGCGTGATCCGGCGGGCGCCCTGCCGCCGCGCCTCCCCGACCGCCGCCCGCAGCAGCAGCCGGCCGACGCCCCGCCCGCGCGCCGCCTCGTCGACCGCGAGGCCCTGGATCTGCCGGACGTGCGTGTTCGACTCGAGCGGTGTCGGGAACCCGACCCGGACGTACCCCACGAGCCGGCCGTCGAGCTCGGCCACGAGGTGGTCGCGCGGCCCGAAACGCTCGGTGAAGAAGGGCTGGTACGGGGGCTGGTCGCGGGGCTTGACCGCGTGCAGCGTCGACCACGTCGCCCGGTCGAGGCGCCCCAGCGCCTCCTCGTCCCCGGACACGGCGATACGTATGTGAGGCCCTGGCTCTGACATGCGGCTCACTGTACGACCGGCAGGATGGAGCCATGACACGAATTGCGGTGGCCGGCGCCTCCGGGCTCATCGGCTCGGCCCTCGTCCGCTCCCTGACCGCCGACGGACACGACGTGGTGCGGCTGGTGCGGCGCGCCCCGCGCGCGGGCGACGAGGTGCGCTGGGACCCGCGCCGCATGCGGGTCGACACGGCGGGCCTCGAAGGCTGCGAGGCGATCGTGAACTTCGCGGCGGCCGGGGTCGGCGACCGGCGCTGGACCGCCGCCTACAAGCGGGAGCTGCACGACAGCCGGGTCCTCGGCACGACCGCCCTCGCCGAGGCGGCGGCCTCGCTCGCGACCCCGCCGCGCGTCTTCCTCAACGGCAGCGCCGTCGGCTACTACGGCGACACCGGCAGCCGGGTCGTCGACGAGTCCGCGCCCGCGGGGGAGGGGTTCCTGCCGTCCCTGTGCGTCGAGTGGGAGGCGGCCACCGCCGCCGCGCACCAGGCCGGCATCCGGACCGTGCTCGCGCGTACGGGGCTGGTCGTGGCGCGGCGCGGCGGTGCGTGGGGGAGGCTCTTCCCTCTCTTCCGGGCCGGGCTCGGCGGACGGCTCGGGGACGGGCGGCAATACTGGTCGTTCATCGCCCTCGACGACCATGTCGCGGCCCTGCGGTTCCTCCTGGACGCCGAGTCGATGTCCGGGCCGGTGAACCTGACGGCGCCCGACCCGGCGACGAACCGGGAGGTGACCTCCACGATGGCCCGCGTCCTGCACCGCCCCGCGGTCCTCCACGTCCCCGAGTTCGCGCTCCGCGCGGTGCTCGGTGAAATGGCGGGCGACGTCCTCGGCTCCACCCGCGCGGTCCCGACCCGCCTCCTGGAATCCGGCTTCGAGTTCCGGCACCCAACGCTACGCGCGGCGATCGAGGCTGCCTGACCTGGTCCGTTCCCGGGTGCGGCCCGGTGGGGGCTGGTCGCGCCCCGCGGCGGAGCCGCAAATCGACACAGCCCCGCGCCCCTGAAATGCGGACCCTTCGGGTCGCATTTCCCCGATCAAGGTGCGGGGTGCCTTTCATCTGGGGAAGGCGCGGCGAAGCCGCATGCCTTCCAGGGGCGCGGGGAACTGCGCGAGAAGCCCCACCGGCCCGCACCCGGCGACGCAAAGAGACGAGGCTACGGCGAAACGCCGAACCGTTCCGTCAGGCGCGGATACATCTGCGTCAGAACCCCCGCGTCCTCGAAGTCCACCGGCGCCCCCTCAGGCTCGGCCGGCGCCGGCGGAATCCCCAGATCCGCGGCCACCGCCCCGGTCAACTCCTCGTACGCCTCGTCCGCCGCATACCCGAGCTCCTCCCCGTCCCCGTCGACCTCCTCGTCGAACTCGCGGAGCGACTCCGCCAGGGAGTCCGGATCGTGCAGCGCCCCCTCGAACACCTCCCGCCCCTGCCCGATCAGCCAGCACCGGAAGTAGTCGAAGGCGTCGTCACTGGCCCCGCCCAGCAGCACGTACGCCGCGCCCCACAGATCCCACCGGTACGCCCGGTTGTACCGGGACTCGAAGTGACGGGCGAAGTCGAGCACCGCGTCGGGATCCAGCTGGAGCAGCCGGTCGACGAGCAGCTCGGCGTGGTCCTCGGGGTCGCCCTCGGCGGCCTCGCGGGTGCTGTCCACGATCTCCCAGAACTCCGTCTCGTCCATCACGGGACAAGCATCTGCCCTGCGCCGCAAGGGCGCACGCCGAGTGCCCGAACTCGCCGAAGCCGCACCTGCCGGCGGCTCACGCGTACCGCGCCGCCATGGCCCGCGCCGCCTGCCCGAGCCGCTCCCGCAGCCCCGTCGGCGCCACCACCTCCGCGTCCGGCCCCAGCGCCAGCAGCTGCGTGAACGCGACCTCCTCCGACTCCACCGCCAGCGTCACCGTGACGAGCCCCGCCCCGTCGGCCGGCCCCGCCGCGGCCACCGACTCCCGCGCCGCCGCCCCGTCCGTGACCTGCGGCAGCCGCCGCACCCCGGCCTCCGTCAACCGCACCACCACCTCGGCCCGCAGGAGAGCCCGCGCGAACTGCTCCGCCCGCTCCGCCCAGAACGCGGGCAGATCGAACTCCTCGTCCCGTACGAACGACTCCGCGCCTCCGGAACCCGCCTCCGTGACGGGCTCCACCGCGTCGAGCCGGTCCAGCCGGTACACCCGGAACCCGCCGCCGGAACCTCCCCGCACCCGCGCCGCCAGGTACCAGACCCCCGCCTTCAGCACGAGCCCGTACGGTTCCAACTCCCGCTCCACGAGCGCCGACCCGGAGTCCGCCGAGCCGCGCCGGTAGGCGACCCGCACCACCTGGTCCGCCCACACCGCCTCCGCCACCGCGGGCAGCAGCTCGGGCGTGCGCGGCTCGTGGAACCAGCCCGGCGCGTCCAGATGGAACCGCTGCGCCGCCGTCCGCGACGCGTCCGACAGCGAGGGCAGCAACGCCGCCGACACCTTGAGCCGCGCCGCCGACGCCGCGTCCTCCAGGCCCATGTCGCGCAGCGCGCCCGGCACCCCGGACAGGAACAGCGCCTCCGCCTCCCCGCGCGCGAGCCCGGTCAGCCGGGTCCGGTAGCCGCCGATCAGCCGGTAGCCGCCCGCCCGGCCCCGGTCCGCGTACACAGGGACGCCCGCCTCCGACAGGGCCTGCGCGTCCCGGGTCACGGTCCGCTCCGACACCTCCAGCTCACGGGCCAGTTCCGCCGCCGTCATCGCGGGGCGGGACTGGAGCAACAGCACCATCTTGATCAGCCGGGCGGCACGCATGCCGCCATCATGGCTCAGTCCGCGAAGCGGATCACGGACAGCGCCGCGCCCTGCGGATCGGCCAGCATCGCGAAGCGCCCGGCGTCGATCGTCGTCGGCTGCACGAGCACCTGCCCGCCGCTCTCCGCGCACCGGGCGGCCGTCGCGTCGGGGTCGTCGACGGCCACGTACAGGTTCCAGTGCGAGGGGATGTCCGGCGGGAACTCGCCCATCGACATGTCGACCATCCCGCCGAACGGCTCGTCGGCCACCGTCCACTCCGTGTACGGGCCGTCCCCGCGCCGGTGCGTGCCCCAGCCGAGCACCGACTGGTAGAAGTCCACGGCCCCCGCCGCGTCCCGGGTCAGCAGCTCGAACCAGCAGAAGCTGCCCGGCACGTTCACCGTCTGGAACCCGGCGTGCTCCAGCGGCTCCCACAGGCCGAACGCCGCGCCCGCCGGATCCTGGCAGATCGCGAGCCGCCCCTGGTCGAGGATGCCGTGCGGCCCCGACACGACGCGGCCGCTGTTGCCGCCGACCCGCGCGGACATCGCCTCGACCCCGCTCGACTGGAAGTACGGCAGCCAGGTCGCCGGCTGCTGCGGCATCCGCACCGGGCCCACTCCGGCCACCACCGGCCCGCCGGTGTCCAGCGCGAAGTTCCCGTAGCCGCCGGCCGAGGAATCGGCCACCGGCTCGGCCCGCCAGCCGAACAGGGCCTCGTAGAACAGGCCCGCCGCGGCGGTGTCCGTGGTCGACAGGCTCGCCCAGCAGGGCGCGGACGGAGTCTTGGAGATCTTCACGGGACGCCTCCGGGCAGCGGGCGGCGGACCCGTCCATTCACGCACGCGTGCCCCGCCCCGGCAATCCGGGACGGGGCACGCGCGGTACCTCTCGGGACGACCTACAGGCCGTAGCGCTCGCGCGCCTCCTTCACGGCCGTCGCCTTGACCTCGCCGCGCTTGGCGAGCTGGGCCAGGGCCGCGACGACGATCGACTCGGCGTCGACGCCGAAGTGACGGCGGGCCGCCTCACGGGTGTCGGACAGACCGAAGCCGTCCGCACCGAGCGAGGACCAGTCCTGCTCCACCCACTGCGCGATCTGGTCCGGGACCTGGCGCATGTAGTCGGACACGGCCAGGACCGGGCCCTCGGCGCCCTGGAGCGCCTGCCGCACGAACGGCACCCGCTCCTCGCCGCGCAGGATCGCGGCGTCCGCCTCCAGCGCGTCACGGCGCAGCTCGGTCCACGAGGTCGCGGACCACACGTCGGCGGCCACGCCCCACTCCTCGGCGAGCAGCTGCTGCGCCTTGAGGGTCCAGTGGATCGCGGTGCCGGAGCCGAGCAGCTGGATGCGCGGCGCGTTGGCAGCCGGGGACAGGCCCGCGGTCTCCGCCGTGTTGAAGCGGTACAGGCCCTTGACGATGCCATGGTCGATGCCGTCGGCCGCGGGCTTCGCGGGCTGCGGCATCGGCTCGTTGTAGACCGTCAGGTAGTAGAAGACGTTCTGGTCCTCGTCCTGCTTGGCCTCGCCGTACATACGGCGCAGACCCTCCTTGACGATGGCCGCGACCTCGTAGGCGAACGCCGGGTCGTACGACAGCGCGGCCGGGTTCGTCGCGGCGATCATCGGGGAGTGGCCGTCCGCGTGCTGGAGGCCCTCACCGGTGAGCGTCGTGCGGCCGGCGGTGGCGCCGACGAGGAAGCCGCGGCCGAGCTGGTCGCCGAGCTGCCACATCTGGTCGGCCGTGCGCTGCCAGCCGAACATCGAGTAGAAGATGTAGAACGGGATCATCGCCTCGCCGTGCGTCGAGTACGCGCTCGACGCGGCGATGAAGTCGGCCATCGAGCCGGCCTCGGTGATGCCCTCGTTGAGGATCTGGCCGTTCTTGGCTTCCTTGTAGTACATCAGCTGGTCGCGGTCGACCGGCTCGTACGTCTGGCCCTTGGGCGAGTAGATGCCCAGGGACGGGAAGAGGCTCTCCATGCCGAAGGTGCGGGCCTCGTCCGGGACGATGGGGACCCAGCGCTTGCCGGTCTCCTTGTCGCGCACGAGGTCCTTGACCAGGCGTACGAAGGCCATCGTCGTCGCCACCGACTGCGAGCCGGAGCCCTTGTCGAAGGACGCGAACGCCTTGTCGGCCGGGGCCGGGAGCGCGGGCAGCGGCTGCGTGCGGCGGGCCGGGGCGAGACCGCCCAGGGCCGCGCGGCGCTCCTGGAGGTAGCGCACCTCGGGGGAGTCGGCGCCGGGGTGGCCGTAGGGGACCACGCCGTCGACGAAGTCGCTGTCCTTGATCGGGAGGTCAAGAAGGTCACGCATGTTCTTGAACTCGTCCGTCGTGAGCTTCTTCATCTGGTGGTTCGCGTTCTTCGACGCGAAGCCCTCACCCAGGGTGAAGCCCTTGACGGTCTGCGCCAGGATCACGGTCGGGGCGCCCTTGTGCTCCAGGGCGGCCTTGTACGCGGCGTAGACCTTGCGCGGCTCGTGGCCACCGCGCGACAGGTGGAAGCACTCGAGGATCTTGTCGTCGCTGAGGAGCTTCGCGAGCTCGACCAGCGCCGGGTCCTTGCCGAAGAAGTCCTCGCGGATGTAGGCCGCGTCACGCGTCTGGTACGTCTGCACCTGCGCGTCCGGGACCTCGCGCAGCCGGCGGACCAGGGCGCCGGTGGTGTCGAGCTGGAACAGCTCGTCCCAGGCGTTGCCCCACAGCGACTTCACGACGTTCCAGCCGGCGCCGCGGAACTGGGCCTCCAGCTCCTGCACGATCTTGAAGTTGGCGCGGACCGGGCCGTCGAGGCGCTGCAGGTTGCAGTTGATGACGAAGGTCAGGTTGTCCAGACCCTCGCGGCTCGCCAGGGCGAGGGCCGCCGTCGACTCGGGCTCGTCCATCTCGCCGTCGCCGAGGAACGCCCACACGTGCGAGGCCGAGACGTCCTTGATGCCGCGGTTGGTCAGGTACCGGTTGAACCGGGCCTGGTAGATCGCCGACAGCGGGCCGAGGCCCATGGACACCGTCGGGAACTCCCACAGCCAGGGCAGGCGCCGCGGGTGCGGGTAGGACGGCAGGCCGTTGCCGCCGGACTCCTGGCGGAACAGGTCGAGCTGCTGCTCGCTCAGGCGGCCGTCGAGGAAGGCGCGGGCGTAGATGCCCGGGGAGGCGTGGCCCTGGATGTACAGCTGGTCGCCGGAGCCGTCGCCCTCCTTCCCCTTGAAGAAGTGGTTGAAGCCGGTCTCGTAGAGCCAGGCGGCCGAGGCGAAGGTGGCGATGTGGCCGCCGACGCCGTGCTTCGAGCCGCGGGTCACCATGGCCGCCGCGTTCCAGCGGTTCCAGGCGGTGATCCGGCGCTCCATCTCCTCGTCACCGTCGATGGCCGGCTCGGCCGCGGTGGGGATGGAGTTGACGTAGTCCGTCTCAAGAAGCTTCGGCAGCGCCAGGCCGCCCGCCTCGGCGCGCTCCAGCGTGCGCCGCATCAGGTACGCGGCACGGTGCGGGCCGGCGGCCTCCGTGACGGCGTCCAGGGAGGCCTGCCATTCGGCGGTCTCCTCCGGGTCGCGGTCCGGGAGCTGGTCGAGCTCGCTCTGCTGGATGCGCATGGGGTCGGTCATAGTCGCCGCACGCCTTCCTGAGTCGAAGGGGGTGGGGTAGGGGGTGCCCTTGATGTCTTTGGCAGGACAGGGCGGGGTCCGGGTGTGGACCCGTCGGCGACTGTAACTCCCTGATCGATGATCGATCAAAGGGTGCAGGGGTAAAACCTCGCCAGAACGCGAAAGTCGGCACAAGGTGCCAGGGAAATCACCCCAAAGCGACCCGAAAACGAAGGGGAGGGGCACCCAGTGCCCCTCCCGCGTTCCTCCTCGTCCCGCAGGTCACGCGCGCGGGGCGCACCCCAGGACATGGGTCTTCACGATCTCCGCGATGGCCGGGTCCCGGCGCCGGAACGCGGCGACGATCTCCTCGTGCTCCTCCGCGTACGACTGCTGCACGGTGCCCAGCCAGCGGATGGACAGCGCGGTGAAGACCTCGATGCCGAGCCCCTCCCAGGTGTGCAGCAGCACCGAGTTGTTCGCGGCGCGCACCAGCTCCCGGTGGAACCCCACCGTGTGCCGCACCTGCCCGGTCCCGTCCGCCTCCTGGTCGGCCCGGTAGAGGGCCGCCACGTGCGGCTCCAGGGCCGAGCAGTCCTCGGCCAGGCGCTCGGCCGCCAGCTCGGCCGCGATGGCCTCCAGGCCGGCCCGCACCGGATAGCTCTCCTCCAGATCGGCCGCCGACAGGTTCCGCACCCGTACGCCCTTGTTCGGCGCCGACTCGATCAGGCGCAGCGACTCCAGCTCCCGCAGCGCCTCCCGCACGGGCGTCTGGCTGACCTCCAGCTCGGTCGCGATGCGCCGCTCCACGATCCGTTCGCCCGGCTTCCAGCGGCCGCTCACGATCCCCTCCACGATGTGCTCGCGGATCTGTTCGCGCAGCGAGTGGACGACGGGCGTGGTCATTGTGGGCTCCTCCGGGAGGCCAAGGACATCGACCACTAGACAATACGGCCGCGCCCCAGGCCAGGAAGGGCGCGAGGGCTTCCGCCGCAGGTGATGCGCGTTACGTGGCACGGTTTGCCACCGATGTGCCGGACGTCGAGGGCCCTGCCGGACGCCCCCCGAAACGGGCCAACTCCGGCGCCCACAAGCCCCGTTGGGCCCCGAACCGGCATCGATCGGCACGCCCGCGCCCGGGCCCTCCCCGGGGCCGCCGGTGGACGCCCGGTGACCACAGGCTGAGACACCGTCGGCCCCGGCGTCCGGGCAGCACGGAGCCCCCGCCCGGAGGTCGGTCTCCGGACGGGGGCTCCGTCGTGCTTCTCAGGCGCTCCCGAGGTCCCGCAGGGCGCTCCTGAGGGTCCTACAGGCCCAGCTCGGCGGTGAACTCGCCCGCCTCGAGGAGCTGCTTGACCGTCGTCAGGTAGCGGGCCGCGTCGGCGCCGTCCACCAGACGGTGGTCGTAGGAGAGCGTCACGTACGTCATGTCGCGCACGGCGATCGTGTCACCGAGCTCCGGGTCGGAGATGACGACCGGACGCTTGACCGTGGCACCGATGCCCAGGATGGCGACCTGGTTCGGCGGGACGATGACCGTGTCGAACAGCGCACCGCGCGACCCCGTGTTGGAGATCGTGAAGGTGGCGCCGGCCAGGTCGTCCGGAGCGATCTTGTTCGTACGGACCTTGTTCGCCAGCTCGGCGGTCCGCTTCGCGATCCCCGCGATGTTCAGGTCACCCGCGCCCTTGATGACCGGGGTCATCAGGCCCTTCTCCGAGTCGACGGCGATGCCGACGTTCTCCGAGTCGAAGTAGGTGATCGTGCCCTCGTCGTAGTTCAGGCGGGCGTTGATGACCGGGTGGGCCTTCAGCGCCTGGACGGCGGCCTTGACGAAGAACGGCATCGGGGAGAGCTTGACGCCCTCGCGGGCGGCGAAGCCGTCCTTGGCCCGGTTGCGGAGCTTCATCAGCTTGGTGATGTCGACCTCGATGACCGAGGACAGCTGCGCCTGCTCGTGCAGCGCCTTGGTCATGTTGTCGGCGATCGCCTTGCGGATGCGCGGCAGCTTGACCGTCTGGCCACGCAGCGGGGAGACCTCCAGGGCGGGGGCCTTCGGCGCGGCGGCGGCCGGGGCGGCAGCGGCCGGAGCGGCGGCCTTGGCGGCCTCCGCGGCGGCGATGACGTCCTGCTTGCGGATGCGGCCACCGACGCCGGTGCCCTTGACGGTGGACAGGTCCACGCCGTTCTCCGACGCGAGCTTGCGCACCAGCGGGGTCACGTAGGCGCCGTCGTCCACGGGGGACACGGCGGTCGGCGCGGCCGGAGCCGGGGTGACCGGCGCGGGGGCCGGGGCCGGAGCCGGAGCAGCCGGGGCGGCGGGCGCGGCCGGAGCAGCCGGAGCCGCGGGGGCGGCCGGAGCCGGAGCCGGAGCGGCGGGAGCGGCCGGGGCAGCCGGAGAGGCGGCCGGGGCAGCGGGCGCGGCCGGGGCGGCAGCGGCCGGAGCGGCACCCGCGGCACCGATCACGGCGAGCTTGGCGCCGACCTCGGCGGTCTCGTCCTCGGCGACGGCGATCTCCAGGAGAACACCGGCGACGGGCGAGGGGATCTCGGTGTCGACCTTGTCGGTCGAGACCTCGAGCAGCGGCTCGTCCTCGGCGACCTCGTCACCGACGGCCTTCAGCCAGCGGGTGACGGTGCCCTCGGTGACCGACTCGCCCAGCGCGGGCAGCACGACGTCGGTGCCGGAGGCGGCGCCGGCCGGAGCGGCCGGAGCGGCGGCGGGAGCCTCGGGAGCCGGGGCCGGAGCGGCCTCGGCAGCCGGGGCGGCCGGGGCCGGAGCCTCGGCGGCGGCCGGAGCCGGAGCGGCAGCGGGCGCGCCCGTGCCGTCGTCGATGACGGCCAGCTCGGCGCCGACCTCGACCGTCTCGTCCTCGGCAACCTTGATGGAGGCCAGGATGCCGGCGGCCGGCGAGGGGATCTCGGTGTCCACCTTGTCGGTCGAGACCTCGAGCAGCGGCTCGTCGACCTCGACGCGCTCGCCCTCGGCCTTCAGCCAGCGGGTGACAGTGCCCTCGGTGACGCTCTCACCGAGCGCCGGAAGGGATACGGAAACCGCCATGGTTTCTGTTGCTCCTTACGAATGTGCAATGCGCGGCAACGCAGTGCGGAAGTCTGTGGGGTCGGTCGTCGCGCCCATGCGACAGTGCGACAGGCGGGAACGAGGTCAGTCGTGCGAGTGCAGCGGCTTGCCCGCGAGGGCCAGGTGGGCCTCGCCGAGCGCCTCGTTCTGGGTCGGGTGGGCGTGGATGAGCTGGGCGACCTCGGCCGGCAGCGCTTCCCAGTTGTAGATCAGCTGGGCCTCACCGACCTGCTCGCCCATCCGGTCGCCGACCATGTGGACGCCGACCACGGCACCGTCCTTGACCTGGACGAGCTTGATCTCGCCCGCGGTCTTCAGGATCTTGGACTTGCCGTTGCCCGCCAGGTTGTACTTCAGAGCGACGACCTTGTCCGCGCCGTAGATCTCCTTGGCCTTGGCCTCGGTGATACCGACGGAGGCGACCTCCGGGTGGCAGTACGTCACGCGCGGCACACCGTCGTAGTCGATCGGGACGGTCTTGATGCCGGCCAGACGCTCCGCCACCAGGATGCCCTCGGCGAAGCCGACGTGCGCGAGCTGGAGGGTCGGGACGAGGTCACCGACGGCCGAGATGGTCGGCACGTTGGTCTGCATGTACTCGTCGACCAGGACGTAGCCGCGGTCCATCGCGACGCCCTGCTCCTCGTAGCCGAGGCCGGACGAGACGGGGCCACGACCGATGGCGACGAGGAGGACCTCGGCGTCGAAGGTCTTGCCGTCGGCGAGGGTCACGCGGACGCCGTCCTGCGTGTACTCGGCCTTCTCGAAGAAGGTGCCGAGGTTGAACTTGATGCCGCGCTTGCGGAACGCGCGCTCAAGAAGCTTCGAGCTGTTCTCGTCCTCGACCGGGACCAGGTGCTTGAGGCCCTCGACGACCGTGACGTCGGTGCCGAAGGACTTCCACGCCGAGGCGAACTCGACGCCGATGACGCCGCCGCCCAGGATGATCGCGGACTGCGGGACGCGGTCCAGGGTCAGCGCGTGGTCCGAGGAGATGATCCGGTTGCCGTCGATCTCCAGGCCCGGCAGCGACTTCGGCACGGAGCCCGTCGCGAGCAGCACGTGGCGGCCCTGGATGCGCTGGCCGTTGACGTCGACCGACGTCGGGGAGGACAGCCGGCCCTCGCCCTCGATGTACGTGACCTTGCGGGAGGCGATCAGCCCCTGCAGGCCCTTGTACAGGCCCGAGATGACCTCGTCCTTGTACTTCTGGACGGCGGGCATGTCGATGCCCTCGAAGGTCGCCTTCACGCCGAACTGCTCGGACTCGCGCGCCTGGTCGGCGATCTCACCGGCGTGCAGCAGTGCCTTGGTGGGGATGCAGCCGACGTGCAGGCAGGTGCCGCCGACCTTGTTCTTCTCGATCAGGGCGACGTCGAGACCCAGCTGCGCTCCGCGCAGGGCCGCGGCGTAGCCGCCACTGCCACCGCCGAGGATCACTAGGTCGAAAACGGTGCTGGCGTCGTTCGCCACGTCACGTCCTCCATGCATGTGCGCCGTACGCCGGTCTCGCGTGACCGGGCGGCGGCTGGTGTCCGGCCGCTCTTTGCTTCGGCCCTCGGGTGGGGGCCCTGTCCTGCCGGCACCCATCCTCGCACTTGTCGAAGGAGTGCGGGACGTCGGGCCGGGGTCTGAGACGGCGGTTACACCCGAATCGACCGTGCGGGCCTCGGAGGAACCTACGGATTTCGTCGAAAGCGAACGGCCCCGGGCGCAGTGCACCCGGGGCCGAACACGTCGATCACCTGCGAAGGAGCCGGACTCAGCCGAGGTCGCCGGCCGCCGTGCGCTCCGCGAGGCGGACCAGGGTGCGCACCGCGGAACCCGTGCCGCCCTTCGGCGTGTAACCGAACGGGGCGGCCTCGTTGAAGGCCGGGCCCGCGATGTCGAGGTGGGCCCACGTGATGCCCTCGCCGACGAACTCCTGGAGGAACAGACCGGCGACGAGACCGCCGCCCATCCGCTCGCCCATGTTGGCGATGTCGGCGGTGGAGGACTCCATGCCCTTCTTCAGGTCGGCCGGCAGCGGCATCGGCCAGGCCGGCTCGCCCGTCTCCTCGGCGACCTCGTGGATCGACGTACGGAAAGCGTCGTCGTTGGCCATGATGCCGAACGTGCGGTTGCCGAGCGCCAGCATCATGGCGCCGGTCAGCGTCGCCACGTCGACGATCGCGTCCGGGTTCTCCTCGGAGGCCTTGGCGATCGCGTCGGCCAGGACCAGACGGCCCTCGGCGTCCGTGTTCAGGACCTCGACGGTCTTGCCCGAGTACATGCGCAGCACGTCGCCCGGGCGGGTGGCGGAGCCCGACGGCATGTTCTCGGCGAGGGCCAGCCAGCCCGTCACGTTGACGTCGAGCTTGAGGCGGGCGGCCGTGACGACGGCGGCGAACACGGCGGCGGCGCCGGCCATGTCGCACTTCATCGTCTCGTTGTGCCCGGCCGGCTTCAGGGAGATGCCGCCCGAGTCGTACGTGATGCCCTTGCCGACGAACGCGAGGTGCTTGTCCGCCTTGGAGCTCGTGTACGACAGCTTCACCAGGCGCGGCGTCGCGGCGGAACCGGCGCCGACGCCGAGGATGCCGCCGTAGCCGCCCTTGACGAGCGCCTTCTCGTCGAGCACCTGCACCTTGATGCCGTGCTCCTTGGCCGCGGCCTGCGCGACGGCGGCGAAGGACTCCGGGTTCAGGTCGTTCGGCGGGGTGTTGACGAGGTCGCGGGCGCGGTTGAGCTCCTCGCCCAGCGCGACGGCGCGCTCGACCGCGGCCTTGAACGCCTTGTCGCGCGGCTTGCCGCCGAGGATCGCGACCTCGGCGAGCGGCGCCTTGCCGTTCTTCTTCGCGTCCTTGGCGGACTGCTTGTAGGCGTCGAAGGAGTACGCGCCGAGGAGCGCGCCCTCCGCGATCGCACCGGCGTCCTCGGCGTCCTCGACGGGGAGGGCGAACGCGGCCTTCTTCGAACCGGCCAGGGCGCGGGCCGCGACACCGGCGGCACGCCGCAGGGTCTCGGCGGCGAAGACGTCGTCCTTCTCGGGCAGGGCACCGAGACCGACCGCCAGCACGACCGGAGCCTTGACGCCGGACGGCGCGGGGAGCTTGGTCACCTCGCCCTCGGCGCCGGCGGCGCCCAGGGTCTCCAGGACGGAAGCGAGCTTTCCGTCGAACGCCTGGTCCACGGCTTCGGCGCCCGGCGCGACGACCGGGCCCTTGTCGCCCTTCGCGACACCGACGACGAGCGCGTCGGCGCGGAGGCCGGTGGCCGTAGCGGTGCTGAGAGTCAGAGCAGTCACGGTGGTGAGGTCCCTCTTTCGTTGTCGGGGTCGGGTGGCCCGAACGCGAGCCTACGCCGGTGTCTCACCATGTGACCCGCGGAGGGTGCGCTTACAGCGCAAGTGCTATCAGAGCGGCCGTCGCGGCGACCTCCGCGAGCGCCCCGAAAACGTCCCCGGTCACCCCGCCGAACCGCCGCACGCACCGGCGCAGCAGCAACTCCGCCGCACCGCACCCCAGGACGACGGAGACCGCCCCCGGCAACGAGACGCCGGCCGTCACCCCGACCACGACCAGGCCCGCCACCAGGGCGGCCCGGGGCCCGACCGTGCCCGCGACCGCCGCGCCGAGCCCCTCGGGGCGGGCCGGCGGGACCCCGGCGCGGGAGGCGAGGGTGAGCGCGAGGCGGGCCGTCACCGCGGCGACGGCCGCCGCGATCGCGCCCCGCGCCCAGGACTCGCCGTACAGCTGGGCCAGGACGGCCACCTGGGCGAACAGCACGAGCACGAGGGTGACGACGCCGAACGGGCCGATGTCCGACTGCTTCATGATGCGCAGCGCGTCCTCGGCGGGCTTCCCGCTGCCGAGTCCGTCGGCGACGTCCGCGAGCCCGTCCAGGTGCAGCCCCCGGGTGAGCGCGGCGGGCACCGCGACGGAGGCGACCGCGGCGAGCAGCGGGCCCGCGCCGAGCAGGGTCAGCGCCCCGCCGAGCGCGGCGGCGCACAGCCCCACGACGAGACCGGCGAGCGGGGCGCACAGCATGCCCGTGCGGGCCGCGTCCCGGTCCCAGCGGGTGACGGTGACGGGCAGCACCGTGAGGGTGCCGAAGGCGAAACGTATGCCGTCGGGCAGGGAGGCGCGGGAGTTCACATCGGGCATCGGGGGAGGTTACCCGGACAGGCGACGAGGGCGGGCGGCGCCCGGGGCCCGGCGGCAGGATGGGCCCATGGGCGACTGGTGGTACCGGAACATCACGGAGCCGGGCAAACTCCCGCTGCTTCTCGCGCTGCTGTCCTTCATGGCGACGTTCCTGATCACCCGCACCATCACCCGGCTGATCCGGGCGGGCCGCGGCCCGTTCCGCAACATCACGCCGGGCGGCATGCACATCCACCACGTGGTGCCCGGGGTCGTGCTCACCGTCGTCGGCGGGTTCGGCGCGGTCGGCAGCGGCCGGCACGGGCTCGCCGCGTCCCTCTGCGCCGTCGTCTTCGGGATCGGCGCGGGCCTCGTGCTCGACGAGTTCGCCCTGATCCTGCATCTCCAGGACGTGTACTGGAGCGAGCAGGGGCGGCGCAGCGTGGAGGTCGTGGTCCTCGCGTCCGCCCTCGGTCTCCTGGTGATCGGCGGCTTCTCGCCGCTCGGTGTGAACGACATGACGGACCAGGAGCAGCACGACCGGGTCACCCTCGTGTCGACGCTGTTCATCAACTTCACGTTCGTGTTCGTCACGCTGCTCAAGGGCAAGCCCCGGCTCGCGGTCATCGGCGTGCTCGTGCCGTTCGTCGCCTGGTTCGGGGCGCTGCGCCTGGCCCGGCCCGGCTCGTACTGGGCCCGCCGCTGGTACCGGAGGCGGCCCCGCGCCCGCGCCCGGGCCGGACTGCGGGCCTATCGGCACGAGCGCCGCTGGTCCCGCTTCGACCGCGGCTTCCAGAACCTGATCGGCGGCACCCCGGACCCGGAGCGCAAGCCGCCTCCGTCCTGACGCCGCGCCAGCGCCTCCACCGCGCACAGCAGAAGCACGGCGCCGATCGCGGCGAGATGCTCCTTGCCCGCGAGGTTCGGCTTGAGCGCGCACTCGACACCCATCGCCACGACGACGCAGGCCGCCGTCCACCGGGCGCCGTAGCGCACGCACACGTACACGGCGAGCCCGACGACCGCCGCCGACGGGCCGGTGTCGACGACCTGCGCGTCCGAGGCGGGAAGGCCGAAGGGGCTGCCCGGGCCGAGCGCGACGCCGAGCCGCGCGTACAGGGTGCCGGTGAGCGTGGCCACATAGGCGATGACGAGGGTGCGGGGCCGGCCCAGGCAGATCTCCGCGACGCCGAACACCACCAGGATCTGGCCGAGCGCGCCCCACACCGGCAGGTCGAGGGCCGGGACGAACAGGGAGAGCGGGGTGCGCAGCAGGGCCCGCCACCACGGGTCGGCGGCCCGCACCGCGCCGACGTCCTGCACGAACCCGTAGCCCCAGGGCCGGTTCTGCGCGTACTGGAACGCGGCCGTCAGGCACACCGCGGCGAGCGTCATCGGGACGGCCCGCCACCGCCGTGCCGCGAGCCCGTCCCGCACGGTGCTCAGGAGCGGGCCCCATTCGCGGTGCGCCCAGCGGCGCACCGCGGTCATCAGTGGTGCTCCAGCCGCCTGCGGCGCAGCCACGAGGGCAGGCCCGGCACTTCGAGGAAGCCCTCGGCGCGGGCCGACGCGATGCCGATGCGGGGCAGGTCGGCGCTCTTCTCGAAGAGGAGGAAGCGGGGTTCCCAGATGGGCCGGTACTTGGCGTTGGCCCGGTAGAGCGATTCGATCTGCCACCACCGCGAGAAGAAGCTGAGCAGCGAGCGCCACAGGCGCAGCACCGGGCCCGCGCCGAGTCGCGAGCCACGCTCGAAGACGGAGCGGAACATCGCGAAGTTCAGTGACACCTGTGTGATCCCGATCTCCTGGGCGCGCTGCAGGAGTTCGATGACCATGAACTCCATCAGGCCGTTCTCCGCGTCCCGGTCACGGCGCATCAGATCGAGGGAGAGGCCGTTGGGCCCCCACGGCACGAACGACAGCAGCGCCCTCAACTCGCCCTCGCCGTCCGAGCATTCGAGCATCACGCACTGCCCGTCGTGCGGGTCGCCGAGCCGGCCGAGCGCCATCGAGAAGCCGCGCTCGGTGGCGCCGTCACGCCAGTCGTCCGCCCGCTTCAGGAGCTGCTCCATCTCCGCCTCGGGGATGTCCTCGTGGCGCCGGATGCGGACCGTGTAGCCGGCCCGCTTGACCCGGTTGAAGGCCTGGCGGACGGTGCGCATCGCCCGGCCCTCCAGGGTGAACTCCTTCGTCTCCACGAGGGCTTCGTCGCCGAGCTCCAGGGCGTCGAGGCCGTGCCGGGCGTAGATCGTGCCGGCCTCCTCGCTCGCGCCCATCACGGCCGGGATCCAGCCGTGCGCCCGCGCCTCGGCCAGCCAGGGCTCGATCGCGCCGGGCCATGCCTCGGGGTCGCCGATCGGGTCGCCGGAGGCGAGCGAGACACCGCTGACGACGCGGTAGGTCACGGCGGCCTTGCCGGTCGGCGACCAGATGGCGCTCTTCTCGCGGCGCAGCGCGAAGTAGCCGAGCGAGTCGCGTTCGCCGTCCTTGTCGAGCAGCGCGCGCAGCTTGGACTCGTCCTCGGGGGAGAGGGGGTCGACGGCGCGGCGGGAGCGGAACGCGGCGTAGACGACGGCGATCAGCAGGGCCGTGGACAGGATGTTGATGACGACGTTGACCCAGTTCGGGGTGGAGATCCCGGCGTAGTGCGCGTCGTTCGAGGCGACCGACAGCATGCGCAGGGTGCCGTAGCGCCAGCGCTCCAGGAACGTCGAACGGTGCTCGTCGTGGGCCTGGTTGGTGACCGTCACCAGGAACGTCGCGAAGAGCGAGGTGACCAGCAGGCCGCCGACCGCGACGACCGCCGCCAGCTTGGGGTTCGACCGGTCGCCCTTCGCGTAGAACTCGCGCCGCCCGACGATCAGCGCCGCCACGAACAGGGCGGTCAGCACGAGCGAGATCCAGTTCTGGGCGTGCCCGCGCACCTCGGGGAAGAACATCACCAGGGCGAACAGCACGAGGAACAGGCCGCTCAGTACCAGGTTGAGGATCCACGCGGCCCGCTTGCGGCGGCGCATCGTGATGGCGAGGAACGCGGCCACCAGCGCCGAGGAGAAGCCGGCCGCCAGCAGGTACGGCGTGAAGTAGTTCTCCTCGTTGTGGCGGCGCAGGTCCTGCCCGAACGAGACCCAGACCGCGCTCAGCAGGTTGATGAACGTGACGACCCGGAGATACCAGACCGTGAAGCCCGCGGCGCGGCGCGAGGCGGGTGTGCTTGTCGTGACGGCTGCTCCCATGCGGGCGAGCATATTGCGGCTTTTTGTCCAGTTCGGCCAGCGGCGCGGGGCCGTTTCCGGGCGCGATCAGCCATGACGAAGGCCGCGGAGGCGTCCGCTCGTGAGGGAGCGGGCGCCTCCGCGGCCTGTGCCGGCGTTCAGCTCTGGAGCGGCAGTTCGGGTGCCTCGGGCGCCTCGGGCTGCTCGGGCAGTTCGGCGGAGAGAGACGCGGCGGCCTGCACCAGCGGCAGAGCCAACAGCCCACCCGTGGCCCCGCCCAGCCGGACCCCCTGATCGAGCAGCGGGTCCATCGCCATCCGGTCCAGCGCCTTGGCCTGCGCCGGCTCCCCGCTGGAATGCCCCGCGAGCCACCAGTCGGGCGCCCGGAACGCGACCCGCTGCCCCACGAGCGCGGCGGCCGCCGAGACGACCCCGTCCAGAATCACGGGAGTGCGCCGCACCGCGCACTGCAACAGGAACCCGGTGGCGGCGGCCAGATCCGCCCCGCCCACCGTCGCCAGCAACTGCAACTGGTCGCCGAGGACCGGCCGCGCCCGCCGCAGGGCGTCCCGCACGGCCGCGCACTTGCGCATCCACGCCAGATCGTCGATCGGATCGCCGCCGCGCCCCGTGACGACCGACGCGTCCGTGCCGCACAGCGCCGCGATCAGCGTGGCCGCCGCCGTCGTGCCGCCCACGCTGAGGTCGCCGAGCACCACCAGATCCGTACCGGAGTCCGCCTCGTCGTCGGCGACGGCCATGCCCGCGCGGAACGCGGCCTCCGCCTCCTCCAGGGTCAGCGCGTCCTCGATGTCGATGCGCCCGGAGCCGCGCCGCACCCGGCGGTCCTCGACCCCCTTCGGCAGCTCGTCCGGCTCGCAGTCCAGGGACAGGTCGACGACCCGGACACCCACGTCGAGCCGCCGGGCGAGGACCGCCCCCGTGGACGCGCCCTCGACGAGCTCGCGCACCAGCTCCGCGGCGCTGCCCGCGGGCCGCTTCGACACGTCGAGCTCCGCGACCCCGTGGTCGCCCGCGAACACGACCACGCGCGGCCGGGCCACCGGCCGTACGGGCACGGCACCCTGGGCGGCCGACAGCCATTCGCCCAGTTCGTCGAGGCGGCCGAGAGCGCCGGGCGGCACGGCCTGCCGGGCCCTGCGCTCCTCGGCGTCACGGCGGGTCCCGCCGTCCGGGCGCTCGATCAGATCGGTGAAGTCGTCGAGATTCAGCGAGCTCATTCGCCGAACAGTACCGGCCCCGCCGAGCCCTGACGCCGGGCGGGCGACGCACCGGCTTCACAGCGTCATTGCATCGCCCTTCCTGATCCCTTACGTTCCGGTTTGTGTCGGATTGTCGTACCACGGCCCAGGTGGTGGCCGAGCGCCGCCCCGCCTACCTCAGCGAGCTCGCCCAGGGCACCGAGCGCTTCCACGAACCGCGCCGCCCCGACTGCCCCTGGTGCGGCTCCACCCGACTGCGCACCCGGCTGCGCACCACCGATCTCCTCCAGCACAAGCCCGGCAGCTTCACCGTCGACCAGTGCCGGGCCTGCGCCCACTCGTTCCAGAACCCGCGGCTGACCCCCGTGGGCCTCGACTTCTACTACCGCGACTTCTACGACGGGCTGCGCGCCGAACACGTGCGGCGCGTCCCCGGCGCCCGCGGCGACACCCGCCGGCACCGGGAGCGGGCCCGCGCCCTGGCCCGGCACATCGAACCCGAGAGCTGGCTCGACGTCGGCACCGGACGCGGGGAGTTCCCCGCCGCCGCCCGCGAGGAGCTGCCCTACACCGCGTTCGACGGGGCCGACGTCGGGGCCGGGATCGCCGAGGCGCGGCGCGAGGGGCGGGTCGACGAGGCCCACGAGGGCAGACTCCAGGAGCTCGTGCCGCGGCTCGCCGGGCGGTACGACGCGCTCAGCATGCTCCACCATCTCGAACACACCCCGGACCCGCGCGCGGAGCTGCGGGCCGCGCGGCGGGTGCTGCGGCCCGGCGGGCATCTCCTCCTCGAACTGCCCGACCCCGAGTGCCGGTACGCCCATCTCCTCGGCCGCTGGTGGGTCTCCTACTTCCAGCCGCAGCACCTGCACTTCATCCCGCTCGCCAATCTGCGGGCCGAGCTGGCGGCGCTGGGCTTCACGGTCGTGGGGGTCGACCGGCGGGCGGCGCATGTGCCGCGGGATCTCACGGCGGCCTGTGCGCTGTTTCTCGATCGGTGGTCGCCCCGGGCCGATGATCCCTGGCGGACCTCGGCGCCGACCGAGGTCCAGCGGCGGGTGCGCTCCGCTCTGACCCGGGCGAGTGTGCCGGCCCTGTTGTCGGCGCGGGTCGCCGACCGCGCCCTGGCTCCCCTGATCTCCCGGAGCCCCTACGCGAACGCGTACCGGATCATCGCCCGCCGCAACTCCGACCCGTCGCCGTGATCCGCGGCCTGGTGGGGCTTCTCGCGCAGTTCCCCGCGCCCCTGGAAGGCACACTTCGTGCGCCCCAGGGGCCCGCCGGTCGCGCCCCGCGACGGAGTCGCTGATCGGACACAGCCCCGCGCCCCTGGAAGGCACACTTCGTGCGCCCCAGGGGCCCGCCGGTCGCGCCCCGCGACGGAGTCGCAAATCGACACAGCCCCGCGCCCCTGGAAGGCATGCGGCTTCGCCGCGCATTTCCCCGACAAAGGCGCCCCGCACCTTGATCGGGGAAATGCGACCCGAAGGGTCTGCATTTCAGGGGCGCGGGGAACTGCGCGACCAGCCCCCACCGGACCCGCACCCGCCGACGAAACCCGTCAGCCCCGCAACGCAAGCGCCTGCCCCGCCACCACCAGCAGAACATGCTCGCACTCGCCCGCGAACGCCGCGTTCAGACGACCGAGCTCATCCCGGTACCGCCGCCCGGACGCGGTCGCCGGAACGATCCCGGACCCGACCTCGTTGGACACGGCCACCACCACCCGCCGAGCCGCCCGCACCGCCCCCACCAGCTCGGCCACGCGCGAGCGGAGCGCCTTCTCCCCGCCGTCCGCCCACTCCGCGTCGTCCCACGCCCCGACCTCGTCCATCGCGTAGGTCAGCCACAGCGACAGACAGTCGATCAGCAGCGGCGCGTCGTCGTCCGGGTCGGTGAGCAGCGGCACCAGATCGCAGGTCTCCGAGGTGCGCCACGAGCCGGGCCGCCGCTCCCGGTGCAGCGCGACCCGCTGCGCCCACTCCGTGTCCCCGCCCCGCGTCCCGCCCGTCGCCACGTACAGGACGTCGGGGAACGCCTCCAGGCGCCGCTCCGCCTCCACGGACTTCCCGGACCGCGCGCCGCCGAGCACCAGCGTCCGGCGCGGCACGTCCGGCACCTCCTCGTACGCGCCGACGACCAGCGTCGTCCCGTCCGGCACGGCCCGCGCCCCGGCCGCCGCGAGCCGCCGCGCCAGCTCCGCGCCCGGCGGCACGTCGTGGTCGAGGTGGACGGCGAGCACGTCCGTCGTGGGGCCGATCGCCCCGGCCGAGCGCAGCCGCGCCAGCGCGTCGGGCCGCCCGATCACATCGGCGATCACCATCTCGTACGGAGTGCGCACCGCCTCCAGGCCCGAGGGCCCGGCACCCGGCGGCAGGTACAGCAGCCGCTCGCCCTCCGGCCCCGCCACCTCGTACCCGGTGCCCGGAGCGTCCAGGGACAGGGCCCGTACGCGATGCCCGGTGAGCAGCGCCAGCTCGCGCCCGTCCGGCACCCGGCCCGGGGTCGGAAGCCCGGCCGGCACCTCGACGGCGGGCCCGTCGTGCGGATGGGAGAGCAGCACCTGCCGCACCCCGCCGAGACTGTGCCCCGCCCGGGCCGCGGCGAACGCGGCGCCCGGCGTCAGGTCGAGCAGCAGCGTGCCGTCGATCAGCAGTGCCGTCGCGGCCCGTGCGTCCGGGCCGAGCGCGGCCGCGCAGGCGGCACAGGGACAGTCGGGGCGGGGCAGCCCCTCGGGGGCGCCGGTGCCGAGCAGAGTGAGTTCCACACCAAGATCCTCCCGCGCCCCCGTGACGTACGCGCGCCCGGCTAGTCTTCCAGGGACATCGCTCGACGCACAGAGCGAGCGACGGTGACAGAACGCATCGGACATCCGGTACGCGGGAGGCTGACACATGGCGGCATGGACGTGGCGGTTCGAGAAGGCCGACGGGACCGAGGTGGCCCCGGCGGTGGAGCCCGAGGAGTTCACGACGCAGGGGGACGCCGAGTCCTGGATCGGTGAGTACTGGAAGGAGCTCGCCGAGGGCGGCGCCGACCAGGTCCGCCTCTTCGAGGACACGACCGAGATCTACGGCCCGATGAGCCTGCACGCGGAGGACGCGGCCGCGCCGCAGGACTGACCCGACCGGTGCCGGGCGCCCGCCGAGGCCGCGCCCGGCACCGCGGTTCCCGACGGACGGTCACATCTCGCCGAGCGTGACCGTCGTCTTCTTCTCGGCGCCGTCCCGCGTGTACGTCACCGAGACCTCGTCCCCGGGCTTCTCCCCGGCCAGCGCCTCCGACAGGGACTGCGTCGTCGTCACGTCCGTGTCGCCGATCCGCACGATGACGTCGCCGGGCCGGATGCCGGCCTTCTGCGCGGCGCCGCCGTCCGTCACCTCGACCACCCCGACCCCGGCCGGCCGGTACCCGTCGTCGAGGACCGAACGGCCCTTGATGCCGAGCGCCGCCCGCCCCGAGTCCGTCACCTTGCCGTCCTTGAGCACCTGGTCGGCGACGGTCGTGACCATCGAGGACGGGATCGCGAATCCGATGCCGGGTGCCGCGCTGCCGCCCAGGTCCGGGTCGGTCGCCGCGAGCGTGGGGATGCCGACGACCTGCCCGTCGAGGTTCACCAGGGCGCCGCCGCTGTTGCCGGGATTGATCGCCGCCGAGGTCTGCACCATGTTCGCGATCGTCGCGCCCGTGCCGCCGCCGGACCGGCCCTCGCTCACCGTCCGGCCGGTCGCCGACACGATGCCTTGCGTCACGCTCGACGACAGGCCGAGCGGCGAGCCCATCGCCAGCACGATCTGCCCGACGGCGACCTTCGAGGAGTCCGCGAACCGCGCCGGCTCCATCCCGTCCGGCACCTTGTCCAGCTTGATCACGGCGAGGTCCTGCTCGGGGTACGAGTAGACGAGCTTCGCCGAGAGTTCCTCGGTGCTGTTGGCCGTCGTGACCCGGAACGTCTTCTCGTCGCCCACCACATGGGCGTTCGTGACGATGTGCCCCTTGTCGTCGTAGACGACCCCGGAGCCGAGGTCCGACGAGGCCTGGATCTGCACGACCGACGGCAGGACCTGCTTGATCACCCGCATGTAGTCGTCCTGCAGGCTGTCGCCCGCCTTCTGCTGCGCGGCCGGCACGGCGGCCCGCGTCGTGGAACGCGCCGCCCCCTCGGACCCGGAGCACCCGGACAGCAGGACCCCGGCGCACAGCACACCGGACAGCGGAAGGGCGAGGCGCAGCGTGCGCGCGCGAAAGACGTTCATGCCCGGATTGTCACGTTCGTTCGAGAAGGCTCGCGCGTCCTGCACCGCCGAACGAGCCGACGCCCACCGGACGCCGGCCCTGCTCCCGGAGAAGTACTAGCCC
>NZ_JBVHMU010000001.1:325576-558775 GCF_055558275.1 Streptomyces sp. NPDC025806
CCCGCACCCCGCACAGGTGCAGCAGCGCCGCCACCCGCCGGTAGGGCTCCGTGCGGCCCGCTCGCTCCTCGGCGGCGAGCAGCGTCTGCAGCTCGCCCGGACGCCGGCCCTGCTCCCGGAGAAGTACTAGCCCCGCACCCCGCACAGGTGCAGCAGCGCCGCCACCCGCCGGTAGGGCTCCGTGCGGCCCGCTCGCTCCTCGGCGGCGAGCAGCGTCTGCAGCTCGCCGCGCTGCTCGGGCACCAGCGGGCCGTCGGCCGCCTGGTCCGTGAAGACCCGCACCCCGTACCAGGCGTGCAGCGGGGCCCCGATCCCGGCGAGCGTCGAGGTCAGGGTGTCGAGCCGGTCGGCCCGCACGTCCAGACCCAGCCGGTTCGCATACATCGTCGAGTCGAAGGCGCCGAGGGCCGTGACCCAGTCACCGGCCAGGCCGGGGCGCATCGCCAGCGCGTCCGCGTTGCGCACGAGCAGCGACAGGAGGCCGCCCGGGGCCAGCATCCGCGCCAGACCCGCGAGCAGCGCGTCCGGGTCCTCCACGTACATCAGGACGCCGTGACAGAGCACGACGTCGAAACTGCCGGGCAGGAAGTGCACGCCGGTGTCCCGGCCGTCGCCCTCGACGAGCCGGACCCGCTCGCGCACCCCCTCCGGCTCCGCGGTGAGCGCCCGGCGCGCCGCGGCCACCATCGTCGGATCCTGCTCCACACCGGTCACCTTGTGACCGGCCCGGGCCAGACGCAGCGCCTGCGTGCCCTGGCCCATGCCCACGTCGAGCACGCGCAGCCGCCGCCCCACGGGGAAGCGCCCGGCTATCTGCTCGTCGAGCTGCCGGGCCACCAGCTCCTGCCGTACGACGTTCCGCAGACCGCCCAGCTTGTCCAGCCAGGCCTGCGGGGCGTCCCCGGCGAAGGCCTCGGTGCTCAGGGCCGCTCCCCGCGCTTGACCTGGGGCTTGGGCAGCCGCAGCCGCTTCATCTGGAGGGTGCGCATCAGCGCGTAGGCCACGGCGCCCTTGCGCGGCTGGTCGGGGAACTTCTCCGCCAGCTGCTTCTTCAGGCGGAAGCCGGTGATGACCGAGTCGATCACGATCGCGACGATCACGAACAGCCACAGCAGCAGCGCGATGTTCTGCAGCGAGCCCACGCGGACCATGCTCAGGACGAGGATGATCACCGCCATCGGCAGGAAGTACTCGGCGATGCTGAAACGCGAGTCGACGAAGTCGCGCGCGTACTTGCGCACCGGGCCCTTGTCACGGGCCGGCAGATAACGCTCGTCACCGCTCGCGAGGGCGGCGCGCTGGCGCTCCATCGCGGTGCGGCGCTCCTCGCGCGAGCGGGCGCGGGCCTCCTTCGGCGACATCTTGGTGTTGGCCACGCTGCGGCGCTGCGACTGGGCCGCGCTGCGCTTGGGCGTGGGGCGGCCCTTGGGCGCCTGCGGGTCTCGGGTCTGCTTGGACGCGTCGGAGGCGGTCACCGGGGCCTTGTCGGCCGGCGCCTTGTCGTCCTTGGATCGGCTACGGAACACAAAGACCAAGGGTACGTGCTGGACGTGCATGGACCACAGGCCCATGGGGAACGATCCGGCAACACCCTGCGTCCTCACCCTGTGACAGGGGCACGGGACCCCGAGGGGAGAAGGGGGCTCCCTACTCCCTGCGCGGGACCCGGAGCAGGACGCAGTCGTCCTCGGGGATGAGCGCATCCGTACCTGAACAGTGCGGTAATAGAGGCAGGACCCGTACTGTGGGTTCTGTCGCAGTGCTGGAGCTGAAGTCGGTCAGAAGGGGGCGCGCGAAGCCCATGAGCGGTGTCATGAAGCGTATGGGGATGATCTTCCGCGCGAAGGCGAACAAGGCCCTTGACCGGGCCGAGGACCCTCGCGAGACCCTCGATTACTCGTACCAGAAGCAGCTGGAGCTGCTCCAGAAGGTGCGCCGCGGCGTCGCCGACGTGGCGACCAGCCGCAAGCGCCTGGAGCTGCAGCTCAACCAGCTCCAGGGCCAGTCCTCCAAGTTGGAGGACCAGGGCCGCAAGGCGCTCGCGCTCGGCCGTGAGGACCTCGCCCGCGAGGCCCTCTCCCGCCGCGCCGCGCTCCAGCAGCAGGTCACGGACCTGGAGACGCAGCACCAGACGCTCCAGGGCGAGGAGGAGAAGCTCACCCTCGCGGCCCAGCGCCTCCAGGCCAAGGTGGACGCCTTCCGCACCAAGAAGGAGACCATCAAGGCGACCTACACGGCGGCCCAGGCGCAGACCCGCATCGGCGAGGCCTTCTCCGGCATCTCCGAGGAGATGGGCGACGTCGGCCTCGCGATCCAGCGCGCCGAGGACAAGACCGCCCAGCTGCAGGCCCGTGCCGGCGCCATCGACGAGCTGCTCGCCTCCGGCGCCCTCGACGACCCGTCCGGACTCGCCAAGGACGACATCCAGAGCGAGCTGGACCGGCTCTCCGGTGGTACGGATGTAGAGCTGGAGCTGCAGCGCATGAAGGCCGAGCTGGCCGGTGGTTCCTCCTCGTCCCAGCAGGCGATCGAGGGCGGCCAGGGCCAGGGTCAGCAGAGCGGGCAGCCGCAGGACACTCCGCGCTTCGACAAGCAGTAGCTTCGAGAGGCCGCATCGCCTACGAGGAGGGCGCTCGTCATGATCGTACGGATCATGGGGGAGGGGCAGGTGAGGTTGGCGGACGACCACCTCACCGAGCTCAACAAGCTGGACGACGAACTCCTCGCCGAGATGGAGAGCGGCGACGAAGTGGCCTTCCGCCAGACCCTGGCCGCCCTCCTCGACGCCGTCCGCCGGCTCGGCTCCCCGCTGCCGGACGACTCCCTGGAGCCGTCCGAGCTGATCCTCCCGGCGCCCGACGCGTCGCTCGAGGAGGTCCGGGCGATGCTCTCCGACGACGGACTGATTCCTGGCTGACCCCGGGCGGGTTTCCGGGAGATTCCCGTCGGACCCTCCCCACCCGGAGGGCGAGCGGCCAGGGGAGGCTACCGTGACGTCGGTGACCTCGCTCGTACGGTGGGCCAGGACCCATCCCCTGGCCCTGGACGCGATCGTCGCCCTCGGCGTTCTGTTCGCGATGGTGGCGGGCTCCTTCGTCGACCCCCACGGGCCGCAGGGCACCTACGCCTGGGGCGCCCGCACCCCCGACGCCCTCAGCCTCACCCTGATGGTGCTCGGTGCCGCCGCGCTCGTCTTCCGCCGCGTCGCCCCCGTGTACGTCCTCGCGGCGACCGTCACCGTCTCCGTCGTCGAACTCGTCACCGGCGACCCCCGCGCGCCCGTCGTCATGTCGGCCGTCGTCGCCCTCTACACCGTCGCCGCGCGCACCGACCGGCCCACCACCTGGCGGGTCGGCTTCGCCACCATGGCCCTGCTCACCGGCATCGCCATGTTCGTCGGCCCGCTGCCCTGGTACGCGCAGGAGAACATCGGGATCTTCGCCTGGACCGGTATGGCCGCAGCGGCCGGCGACGCCGTCCGCTCCCGGCGTGCCTTCGTCGACGCCATCCGCGAACGCGCCGAACGGGCCGAACGCACCCGCGAGGAGGAGGCCAGGCGCCGCGTCGCCGAGGAACGGCTGCGCATCGCCCGCGACCTCCACGACGTCGTCGCCCACCACATCGCGCTCGTCAACGTGCAGGCCGGCGTCGCCGCCCACGTCATGGACAAGCGGCCCGACCAGGCGAAGGAAGCCCTCTCGCACGTCCGCACCGCCAGCCGCTCCGCCCTCGACGAACTCCGCGCCACCGTTGGCCTGCTGCGCCAGTCCGGCGACCCCGAGGCCCCCACGGAACCGGCCCCCGGACTCGACCGCCTCGACGACCTCGTCGGCACGTTCCGCAACGCGGGCCTGCCCGTCGAGGTGGCCCGCGCCGAGGACGCCCCCGTCCTGCCCGCCGCCGTAGGCCTCGCCGCGTTCCGCGTCGTCCAGGAAGCCCTCACCAACGTCCACAAGCACGCGGGCCCCGACGCCCGGGCCGAGGTCAGCGTCGTGCACGTCGGCCCGAACGTCGAGATCACCGTCCTCGACAACGGGCCCGAGGCGGCCCCCGGCCGGACCACCCCCGAGGAGGGCGGCGGCCACGGACTGCTCGGCATGCGCGAACGGGTCGGTGCGCTCGGCGGCACCCTCAGCGCGGGCCCGCGCTACGGCGGCGGCTTCCGCGTCCATGCGATCCTTCCCGTCAAGGCCCGCACCGCCGAGGCCGTTTCGCCCACCACCACGTCAGGGGACACCGGCGCATGACGATCCGGGTACTGCTCGCCGACGATCAGGCCCTGCTGCGCAGCGCCTTCCGCGTCCTGGTCGACTCCGAGGCCGACATGGAGGTCGTCGGCGAGGCCTCCGACGGCGCCGAGGCACTCGCCCTCGCCCGGGAACATCTCCCCGACGTCGTCCTCATGGACATCCGGATGCCCGGCACCGACGGCCTCGCCGCCACCCGCGCCATCAGCGCCGACCCGGCGCTCGCCCGGGTCCGCGTCGTCATGCTGACCACCTTCGAGGTCGACGAGTACGTCGTGCAGTCGCTGCGCGCGGGCGCCTCCGGCTTCCTCGGCAAGGGCGCCGAACCCGAGGAACTGCTCGGCGCGGTGCGCGTCGCGGCGGCGGGCGACGCGCTGCTCTCACCGGCCGCGACCAAGGGCCTCATCGCCAAGTTCCTCGCGCAGGGCGACGGCTTCGACGAGGACGGCCGGGCCGGCGGCGCGCACGCCGAGCGGCTCGCCGCGCTCACCGGACGCGAGCGTGAGGTCCTCGTCCTCGTCGCGGGCGGCCACTCCAACGACGAGATCGCCGAACGCCTCGAGGTCAGCCCGCTCACCGTCAAGACCCATGTGAACCGGGCGATGGCCAAGCTCGGCGCCCGTGACCGCGCCCAACTCGTGGTCATCGCGTACGAATCGGGCCTGGTCCGTCCACGGGTGGAGTGAGCCCCGCCCGTCACGTACTACGGCCGCAGTATGCGCGGCGTGAAGACGGGACCTGGGAGCGACGAATCGGGCCGTGGGGATGGCTGAAAGTATGAGCGGCCCCCTGTGCGCGACGCTGTGCGCGACCGCGTGGGCGGGCCGCAGTCCGCTCGTCGTCCCACGCCCCCGGAGACCCCGCCCATGTCCTGGCTGTCGAGATTCAGCCTCGCCCAACGCGCCCTGATCGGCCTGATGTCCGTCATCGCGATCGTCTTCGGCGCGATCGCGATCCCCCAGCTCAAGCAGCAGCTGCTGCCCTCCATCGAACTGCCCATGGTCTCCGTCCTGGCCCCCTACCAGGGCGCGTCCCCGGACGTGGTCGAGAAGCAGGTCGTGGAGCCGCTGGAGAACTCCATCGACGCCGTCGACGGCGTCACCGGCATCACCGCGACGGCCTCCGAGGGCAACGCGGTCCTGATGGCCCAGTTCGACTTCGGCAACGGCTCGAAGCAGATCGTCGCCGACATCCAGCAGGCCGTGAACCGGGCCCGCGCCCAACTGCCCGACGACGTCGATCCGCAGGTGATCGCCGGCTCCACCGACGACATCCCGACCGTCGTCCTCGCCGTCACCTCCGACAAGGACCAGCAGGCGCTCGCCGACCAGCTCGACAAGACCGTCGTGCCGTCCCTCAAGGACATCGACGGCGTCTCCCAGGTCACCGTCGACGGCGTCCGCGACCTCCAGGTGAACGTCACGCCGGACGACCGCAAGATGGCCTCCGCCGGGGTCTCCGTCATGGCGCTCAGCCAGTCGCTGCGCAACGGCGGTGCCACGCTGCCCGCGGGCTCCTTCGACGAGAGCGGCAAGAACCGTACGGTCCAGGTCGGCGGCGGGTTCACCTCGCTGCGGCAGATCGAGGACCTGATGATCACCGGCCAGGGCGTCAAGAAGCCCGTACGCCTCGGGGACATCGCCACGGTGAAGCAGCAGCCGTCCACGGCCGACTCGCTCACCCGCACCGACGGCCGGCCCAGCCTCGCCGTCATGGTCACCATGGACCAGGACGGCTCCGCCGTCGCCATCTCCGACGCGGTCCACGACAAGCTGCACGACCTGCGCCAGGACCTCGGCGCCGGCGCGAAGCTCACCGTCGTCAGCGACCAGGGCCCGGCCGTCTCGAAGTCCATCTCCGGGCTGACCACGGAGGGCGCGCTCGGCCTGCTCTTCGCCGTCATCGTCATCCTGGTCTTCCTCGCGTCGCTGCGCTCCACCCTCGTCACCGCGGTCTCCATCCCGCTGTCGGTGGTCCTCGCGCTGATCGTCCTGTGGACCCGCGACCTCTCCCTGAACATGCTCACCCTCGGCGCGCTGACCATCGCGATCGGCCGCGTCGTCGACGACTCGATCGTCGTCCTGGAGAACATCAAGCGGCACCTCGGCTACGGCGAGGAGCGCAAGGAGGCCATCCTCACCGCGGTCCGCGAGGTCGCCGGAGCGGTCACCTCCTCCACGCTCACCACGGTCGCCGTGTTCCTGCCCATCGGTCTGGTCGGCGGCATGGTCGGCGAGCTGTTCGGCTCGTTCTCCCTGACGGTGACGGCGGCGCTGCTCGCCTCCCTCCTCGTCTCCCTGACCGTCGTACCGGTGCTCTCCTACTGGTTCCTGCGCGCCCCGAAGGCGATCCAGGGCGTCGACCCGGAGGAGGCCCGCCGCAAGGCCGAGGAGAAGGAGGCCCGCTCCCGGCTCCAGCGGATCTACGTGCCGGTGCTGCGCTTCGCGACCCGCCGCCGCCTCACCAGCGTGGCCCTCGCGATCGTCGTCCTCGTCGGCACCTTCGGCATGGCCCCGCTCCTGAAGACGAACTTCTTCGACCAGGGCGAGCAGGAAGTCCTGTCCATCAAGCAGGAGTTGAAGCCCGGCACCAGCCTCGCCGCGACCGACGCCTCCGCGCGGAAGGTCGAGAAGGCGCTCCAGGGCATCGACGCGGTCAAGGACTACCAGGTCACCGTCGGCTCCTCCGGCTTCATGGCGGCCTTCGGCGGCGGCACGGACACCAACCAGGCCTCGTACCAGGTCACCCTGAAGGACAAGGCCTCGTTCGAGGACACGCAGGACCGCATCGAGCGCGCGCTCGGCAAGCTGTCCGGCATCGGTACGACGACCATCGCGGCCGGTGACGGCTTCGGCAGCCAGGACCTCAGCGTGGTCGTGAAGGCCGCCGACGCGGAGGTCCTCGACAAGGCGTCCGAGCAGGTCCGCACGTCCGTCGCCTCGCTCGACGACGTCACGGACGTGACCAGCGACCTGTCGCAGTCCGTCCCGCGCATCTCGGTCAAGGCCAACTCCAAGGCCGCCGCGGCCGGTTTCGACGACACGACGCTCGGCGCGGCCGTGGCCCAGGCGGTGCGCGGCACCACCAGCGGCAAGGCGATCCTCGACGACACCGAGCGCGACGTCGTCGTGAAGTCGGCGAAGCCGGCCACGACCATGGCCGAGCTGAAGAAGCTGCCGATGGGCCCGCGCGGTCTCACCCTCGGCGACATCGCCTCGGTGAAGCTCGTCGACGGCCCGGTCTCCATGACCCGTATCGACGGCGCCCGCGCCGCCACGATCACGGCCAAGCCGACCGGGGACAACACCGGCGCGGTCTCCGCCGACCTTCAGTCCAAGCTCGCGAAGCTGGACCTGCCGGCCGGGGCCACCGCCACCATCGGCGGTGTCACCTCCGACCAGGACGACGCGTTCAAGAACCTGGGCCTGGCGATGCTCGCGGCGATCGCGATCGTCTTCCTGCTCCTGGTCGCGACGTTCCGCTCGCTGGCCCAGCCGCTGATCCTGCTGGTCTCCATCCCGTTCGCGGCCACGGGCGCGATCGGCCTGCTCGTCGCGACCGGCACCCCGATGGGTGTGCCGGCGATGATCGGCATGCTGATGCTCATCGGCATCGTCGTGACGAACGCGATCGTGCTGATCGACCTGATCAACCAGTACCGGGCGCAGGGCCTGGGCGTCGTCGAGGCGGTCGTCGAGGGCGGCCGGCACCGGCTCCGCCCGATCCTGATGACGGCCCTGGCCACGATCTTCGCCCTGCTCCCGATGGCGCTCGGCGTCACCGGCGAGGGCGGCTTCATCGCGCAGCCGCTGGCGGTGGTCGTGATCGGCGGCCTCATCACGTCGACCCTGCTGACCCTGCTCCTCGTCCCGACGCTCTACGCGATGCTGGAGCTCCGCAAGGAGCGGCGGGCCAAGAAGCGGGCAGCGAAAAAGGGGGCCGCCCTGCCGGAGCAGGCGACCCCCGAGTCGGAGCCTGAGCCGGCCAAGGCCTGACTCCTTCCCGCCGCCGGGGCGAGCGCATCATCCGACGCTCGCCCCGGTGGGGGCGGGCCGCGCAGTTCCCCGCGCCCCTGAAATGCATGGCGCTTCGCGCCGCATTTCCCCGAGAAGGGCGCGGGGATCTTTTGTCGGGGGAAGGCGCGGCGAAGCCGCATGCCTTCCAGGGGCGCGGGGAACTGCGCGACCAGCCACGACGGCGCGGCACTCGTCCACGATCCCCGCCCCCTCGGCGAAGCGGCCAGCGCCTACGGCAGCGCCAGCATGCGCTCGAGCGCCAGCTTCGCGAACTGTTCCGTCTCGCGGTCGACCTCGATGCGGTTGACCAGCTGCCCGTCCGCCAGGGACTCCAGGGTCCACACCAGGTGGGGCAGGTCGATCCGGTTCATGGTCGAGCAGAAGCAGACCGTCTTGTCGAGGAAGACGATCTCCTTGCCCTCGGGGGCGAACCGGTTGGCGAGGCGCCGGACGAGGTTCAGCTCCGTGCCGATGGCCCACTTGGACCCGGCCGGGGCCGCCTCCAGGGCCTTGATGATGTACTCCGTCGACCCGACGTAGTCCGCCGCGGCCACGACCTCGTGCTTGCACTCGGGGTGCACCAGCACGTTCACACCCGGTATGCGCTCACGGACGTCGTTCACCGAGTCCAGCGAGAAGCGCCCGTGGACCGAGCAGTGCCCGCGCCACAGGATCATCTTGGCGGCGCGCAGCTCCTCGACGGTCAGCCCGCCGTTCGGCTTGTGCGGGTTGTAGAGGACGCAGTCGTCGAGCGACATGCCGAGATCCCGCACCGCGGTGTTGCGTCCCAGGTGCTGGTCCGGCAGGAAGAGCACCTTCTCGCCCTGCTCGAACGCCCAGTTCAGCGCGCGCTCGGCGTTGGACGACGTACAGATCGTGCCGCCGTGCTTGCCGGTGAACGCCTTGATGTCGGCCGAGGAGTTCATGTAGGAGACGGGCACGACCTGCTCGGCGATGCCGGCCTCGGTCAGCACGTCCCAGCACTCGGCGACCTGCTCGGCGGTGGCCATGTCGGCCATCGAGCAGCCCGCGGCGAGGTCGGGCAGCACGACCTTCTGGTCGTCGCCGGTGAGGATGTCCGCCGACTCGGCCATGAAGTGCACACCGCAGAAGACGATGTACTCGGCCTCGGGCCGCGCCGCGGCGTCGCGCGCCAGCTTGAAGGAGTCGCCGGTGACGTCGGCGAACTGGATGACCTCGTCGCGCTGGTAGTGGTGCCCGAGCACGAACACCTTGTCGCCGAGCTTCTCCTTGGCCGCGCGGGCCCGCTCCACCAGGTCCGGGTCGGAGGGCGAGGGAAGGTCGCCAGGACACTCCACACCGCGCTCGCTCTTGGGGTCGGCCTCGCGACCGAGCAGCAGCAGAGCCAGGGGAGTGGGGGAAACGTCCAGGTCGACAGGGGCCTGGGGGGTCTGGGCCGTGGTCACGTCACGCACCCTTTCTCATCTACAGAACGACTTTTCGTCGAAATGACGCTATCTATCATACGTGGTTCACGTCAGTTTGACGACACTCATCGTGTCGATGTGACGCAATCCGCCTCGGCCGTCCCGTGCCCCGGCCGCGGGCCGTGTGCGAGCATGAAAGAAGAGCGACACCCGGAATGGATCCGGGCCCTTGCCGGTTGCAATGGTCGGCAAGCAGTCTCCGTACAACCCGGGAGAGATGTAGATGTCCGTATCGGACGAGACCACCACCGTCAGCGACGGCATCATCCTGAGCGACACCGCCGCGGCCAAGGTCAAGGCTCTGCTCGACCAGGAAGGCCGTGACGATCTGGCGCTGCGCGTCGCCGTTCAGCCGGGTGGCTGCTCCGGCCTGCGCTACCAGCTGTTCTTCGACGAGCGCTCGCTCGACGGCGACGTCGTCAAGGACTTCGGTGGCGTCAAGGTCGTCACCGACCGCATGTCCGCCCCGTACCTGGGCGGTGCCTCCATCGACTTCGTCGACACCATCGAGAAGCAGGGCTTCACGATCGACAACCCGAACGCCACGGGCTCCTGCGCCTGCGGCGACTCGTTCAGCTAGACCGCCCGGCGAGTCCGTCTCGCCGCGCGACCACGTGTGATGGCCCGGCCCCCTGCGACAGGGGACCGGGCCATCGGCGTACTCCGTGACCGGGCGCGTCAGCCGCGCGGCGCCGGCTTCACCCCGCCCGGACCGTTCTGCTGCGCGACCCGCACCTCGTGCCCGTCCGAGCCGACGACCTTCCGCCCGTCCAGCGGACCGTCGAGCGTCACGTCCAGCGTGTAGAACTTCGCCATCATGATGCAGACGGTGCCCTTCTTCTGGGTCGCGGTCACCTTCACCGACACCCGGTCCTTCGACTCGTCGACCGTCGCCCGGTACGTCGCGCACACCCCGCCCGTGAAGTGCAGCGTCAGCTTCTTGCCGTCCTCCTCGTACCCCGACACCCGTACGTCGTGGGTGTCCGTCCCGGACTCGCCCGGCGAGGCGCTGGGCCGGGGGCTCGGCGCCCCCTCAGGCGGCGTCGCCGCCGCGCTCGACGGCGCCACCAGGAACTCCGGCGCGATCGCCGGGTGCGTCACCGTCGTCGACTCCGTGGCCCCGGCCGGCTTCACCTGGAACAGCCACGACGGTACGAGGATCTGCCGCCCGCCCGAGTGCTGCGCGGCCAGGCCGAACGTGGCCTTCGTGACCGCGGTCGTCGTGGACGCGGGCGGCCTCGGCGAGGACGGTGTGCATCCGGTGCCCTGCTGGTCCGCGCCCCCACGCTCCAGCGGCACGGCACTCGCGCACCCGCCGACGGCGACCCGGTCACCGGACGCCGAGCCGTTCATCCGCTTCAGCGTCTGCTCGGCGCTCGCCGTCGGATACGTGTCGCCCTTGACCGGAGCCTTCAACTGGCCGCTGCCGCCGACCACTTGGCCGTCCGCGCCGACCTGGATCCCCGTCGACCAGCCGTACGTGGGCAGCCCGCCGACCACCGGGTCCGCGTTCACCACCCGCGTCGCGCCCATCAACTGGCCCGCGTCGAGCTTCGCGTCGTCCTGGCCCAGCGCCTTGAGGACCGGCGCCGCGGCCTTCTTCGCGGCGGCCTCGCTCACCGCGTCGTTCTCGCTGCCGGAGCCCACCGGATCGGGGCACTTCGCCACGCCCGCGCACTTGTCGCCCGCCGACGGCGCGTGCAGCGCGTACGTCCACGTGCCCGGCGCCGCCCGGTTCACCTGCAGCGACGGGCCCGAGCCGTCCTTCGCCGGACCGAGCCGCCAGGCGCCGTCCGTCAGCTTCGGCGTGCCGTCGAGGTCGAGCGCCTTGCCGAGCGCGCTCACCTCGGCGGCGCTCACCTCGCCCTCGGCCCGGTACACGGGCGCGTCACCGGGCCCCTTCGGCAGCGGCACCGTCGCCCGGTACGTCGTCCCGTTCGGGTCCGGCTCACCCGGCGCGATCCCGTTCGACGTGCCCGGGTCGCCGCCGGCCGCGTAACCGTCCAGGGCGAGCGGCGGGGGAGTGCCGTCACCGGCGGGGCCGGCCGGCGAGGTGGCGCCGTCCTTGTCGCCGGACGCGCTCGTCGCGAGATACGCGCCGCCGCCACCGGCGAGGAGGACAGCCGCCGCGACCGAGGCGACCGCCAGCGTCGTGCGCCGCCGGGACCGGCCCTGCGTCTGTTCTTCGGTGCTCACCGCATCGCTCCTTCGACTGCCGCCGTGCGGGGGACAGCGATGTGACGCGGCAGGGGAGCGAGCGGTTCCCTCAGTCGCCGAAACCGGCCATGGAGTCGATCAGGCGGGCGGACGAGGCGGGCACCACCACCCCGGTGATCCGCGCCGACACCGGCCCCGCCGCGACCGGAGCCTTCCGCTCCGTCTCCCACGGCGCCAGGGGCGTCACCCAGTGCGGAACCATGCGGGCGCAGTCGACGCGCAGCGCCGCCAGCCCGTCCTGCGTCAGATGCGACACGTCGTACGTCATGACCGCACCGTATGCACGACAGGTCACACGAAAAAAGGCCTACTATCGGGTAGTTTCCGCACTTCAGGCCCGGTCCCCGACCGGGTAGCGTGAAGCGTCAACCCCCTCCCTCCTCAGGAAGCGTGACCTCGCCGTGCGAATCGCAGTCACCGGCTCCATCGCCACCGACCACCTGATGACCTTCCCCGGCCGCTTCGCCGACCAGCTCGTCGCCGACCAGCTGCACACGGTCTCCCTCTCCTTCCTCGTCGACAACCTCGACGTGCGGCGGGGCGGCGTCGGCGCCAACATCGCGTTCGGCATGGGCCAGCTCGGCACCGGCCCGGTCCTGGTCGGCGCCGCCGGCTCCGACTTCGACGAGTACCGCGCCTGGCTCGACCGGCACGGCGTGGACACCGCCTCCGTCCGCATCTCCGAGACCCTGCACACCGCCCGCTTCGTGTGCACGACGGACGCCGACCACAACCAGATCGGCTCCTTCTACACCGGTGCCATGAGCGAGGCCCGCCTCATCGAGCTGAAGACCGTCGCCGACCGCGTGGGCGGCCTCGACCTGGTCCTCATCGGCGCCGACGACCCGGAGGGCATGCTGCGGCACACCGAGGAGTGCCGCAGCCGGAACATCCCGTTCGCCGCGGACTTCTCGCAGCAGATCGCGCGCATGGACGGCGACGAGATCCGCACGCTCCTGGAGGGCGCCACCTACCTCTTCTCCAACGAGTACGAGAAGGGCCTCATCGAGTCGAAGACCGGCTGGAGCGACGCGGAGATCCTCTCCAAGGTCGGCCACCGCGTCACCACGCTCGGCTCGCGCGGGGTCCGCATCGAGCGGGTCGGGGAGGACCCGATCGAGGTCGGCGTCCCGGAGGAGAAGGCGAAGGTCGACCCCACCGGTGTCGGCGACGCCTTCCGCGCCGGATTCCTCTCCGGTCTCGCCTGGGGCGTCTCGCTGGAGCGCGCGGCCCAGATCGGCTGCATGCTCGCCACCCTGGTCATCGAGACCCTGGGCACCCAGGAGTACGAGCTGCGCCGCGCGGCTTTTATGGAGCGCTTCCGTAAGGCTTACGGTGACGCTGCCGCGGAAGAGGTCGAGGCCCACCTCGGCTAGGCCTTCGCCGGCGGCGCCGTGAATCTTCGGGTGTGAAGCGCCCCGAAAGGGGCGCGGGGAACTGCGCGACCAGCCACGACGAAAGCCGCGGACGCGTCTGCTCATGCACCTGGCAGACGCGTCCGCGGCTTTTCGTGGGTTGCTCGCGCAGTTCCCCGCGCCCCTTTCGGGGCTACTTGGCCCGACGTACCACGTAAGAGGTGGCGCCATCCCGGCCCGGTGCAGAGCCTTCGTACTCGTGGCCCTGGGTGAAGCACCAGGCCGGGATGTCCACCGCGGCGACCTCGTCATCGGCGAGCACCGTGACCGTCCCGCCCACTCGAACCGAAGAAATCGCCCGGGCCAGCTCGATCACCGGCTGCGGACACAGCATCCCCAGCGCGTCCACGGTCACCGCCTCCGCGGACCCCGCCGGCCCCACGACCGGCGCCCCGAGCTTCTCCCGCACCCCCCGCACGACCCCGGGCAGCACGTCGAGGAACCGCTCGACCTCCGCGGCCTCCACCCCGAGCGGCAGCGAAACCCGTACGTTCCCCTCGCTCACCACCCCCATCGCCCGCAGCACATGGCTGGGCGTCAGCGTGCTGCTCGTACAGGACGAACCGGACGAGACGGAGAACCCGGCCCGGTCCAGCTCGTGCAGCACGGTCTCCCCGTCGACATAGAGACAGGAGAAGGTCACCAGATGCGGCAGCCGCCGCTCCGGATCCCCGACCACCTCCACGTCCGGCACCAACGCGGGCACCCGCTCCCGGATCCGCGCCGTCAGCTCCCGCAGCCGCACGGACTCCGCGGCCGCCTCCGCCCGCACCGCCCGCAGCGACGCGGCCGCGGCGACGATCCCCGGGATGTTCTCGAACCCGGCGGCCCGCCCCGACTCCCGTTCGTCCGCGGGCCCCTGCGGAGCGAACCGCACCCCCTTGCGCACCACCAGCAGCCCGACCCCCGCGGGGCCGCCCCACTTGTGCGCGCTCCCGGCCAGCAGCGACCAGGGTCCCGGCACCGGCCCCCAGGCCAGCGACTGCGCGGCGTCCACGAAGAGCGGCACCCCGGCCTCGCGGCACGCCTCGGCGACCTCCTCGACCGGCTGAACCGTGCCCACCTCGTGATTGGCGGACTGCAGCGCGGCCAGCGCGGTGTCGGCCCGCAGCGCGGCGGTGTACTCGGCCGGCTGGACGGCCCCCGTCCGGTCGACCCCCACCTCGTCGACCACGCCGCCCGCGCTCCGATGGGCCGCGGCCGAATGGAGCACGGCGGAGTGCTCCACCGCGGAGACCGTCAGCCGCCGCCCGGCGCGCCGGCGTCCGGCGAGCGCCCCCGCCACACCCTCATGCACCGCACGCGTTCCGGACGACGTGAAAACGAGCTCGTCCGGCCGGCAGCCCACCGCCTCCGCGGCGGCCTCCCGAGCCGCGTCGAGCAGCAGCCGCGCCCGCCGCCCCTCCCGGTACAGGCGCGCCGGATCGGCCCACCCCTCGTCGAGCGAGGCCAGCAACGCCTGCCGCGCGACGTCGTGCAGCGGCGCACCCGAAGCAACATCGAAATAACCCACGCCCCAAAACTAGAGCGCCGCGCACGACCCCCACCGCGAGACCCCTTCGAACACCAGCCCAAACACCCCCCAAACCCCCCGTCAGAAACCAGATCCAGCCCCCCGATCCCACCCTTCGGAGTGACCCGCGGCGCGTTAGGCACCCTCCCCGCGCGACCCCAAATAGCGTCCAGTAGGGTTTGGTCCGCATAAACATCCAAACCCCTGCCCGTGTGCCAGGGCGGCGAGCGACCAGCGAGATGGCGGCCGTAGCCAACCAAAGAGCGCGGGCGAGACTCTCGGGAAGGCGCTACGTGAGTCCCAACGGCTCCGACCGCTCGTCGCGGCGCCCGATGCGGCGGAAGCTGCCGCAGGTGCTGACTGCGGGCCTGATCCTGGTTACCGCTACCGGTTGCACATACAAGGACTTCCCTCGTCTTGGTATGCCCACCCCGGTGACGGAGGAGGCCCCTAGGATCCTCTCCCTCTGGCAGGGCTCGTGGGCGGCAGCGCTCGCCACGGGCGTGCTGGTGTGGGGACTGATCCTGTGGAGCATCATCTTCCACCGGCGCAGCCGCACCAAGATCGAGGTTCCGACTCAGACCCGGTACAACATGCCTCTCGAGGCGCTGTACACGGTGGTCCCCCTCATCGTCGTCTCCGTCCTCTTCTACTTCGTGGCACGGGACGAGTCGAAGCTTCTGAAGCTCGACGACAAGCCCGCACACACCATCAACGTGGTCGGCTACCAGTGGAGCTGGGGCTTCAACTACGTCGAGAACGTGCCGGGTGTCGAAGGCGACGGCAAGACGTCCAAGGAACTGGCTGCGATCCCGCAGCGCTTCAAGGACGACTTCCCGGCGAACGCCGGCGGCGTCTACGAGGTCGGTACCCCCGGTACGCGGAACCCGCAGACCAACAACCCCGGCCCCACCCTCTGGCTCCCCAAGGGCGAGAAGGTCCGCTTCGTCCTCACTTCGCGTGACGTCATCCACTCCTTCTGGGTGGTGCCGTTCCTCATGAAGCAGGACGTCATCCCGGGCCACACCAACGCCTTCGAGGTGACCCCCAACAAGGAGGGGACCTTCCTGGGCAAGTGCGCCGAGCTCTGCGGCGTCGACCACTCCCGGATGCTGTTCAACGTGAAGGTCGTCTCTCCGGAGCGTTACCAGCAGCACCTCAAGGACCTGGCCAAGAAGGGGCAGACCGGTTACGTCCCGTCGGGCATCGCCCAGACGGACCACGAGAAGAACCGGGAGACGAAGACAACGTGAGCATCCTCAACGAACCTCAGGGTGCCGCGGCAGCAGACGACTCGTACGAGAACGAGCTGCCGGTACGGCCCAAGAGTCCCGGCGCGACCGTGATCAAGTGGCTCACCACCACTGACCACAAGACGATCGGCACGCTCTACCTGGTCACGTCGTTCGCCTTCTTCTGCGTCGGCGGACTGATGGCGCTCTTCATGCGCGCCGAACTCGCTCGACCCGGCAACCAGCTGATGTCGAACGAGCAGTTCAACCAGGCGTTCACGATGCACGGCACGATCATGCTGCTGATGTTCGCGACGCCGCTGTTCGCGGGCTTCGCGAACTGGATCATGCCGCTGCAGATCGGCGCGCCCGACGTGGCGTTCCCGCGACTGAACATGTTCGCCTACTGGCTGTACCTGTTCGGCTCGCTGATCGCCGTGGCCGGCTTCCTCACCCCGCAGGGTGCCGCCGACTTCGGCTGGTTCGCCTACAGCCCGCTGTCGGACGCCGTCCGCTCGCCGGGCATCGGCGCCGACATGTGGATCATGGGTCTGGCCTTCTCCGGCTTCGGCACGATCCTCGGCTCGGTCAACTTCATCACCACGATCATCTGCATGCGCGCTCCGGGCATGACCATGTTCCGCATGCCGATCTTCGTGTGGAACGTGCTGCTGACCGGTGTCCTCGTCCTGCTGGCCTTCCCGGTCCTGGCCGCCGCGCTGTTCGCCCTGGAGGCGGACCGCAAGTTCGGTGCCCATGTCTTCGACGCGGCCAACGGCGGCGCGTTGCTGTGGCAACACCTCTTCTGGTTCTTCGGACACCCAGAGGTGTACATCATCGCCCTGCCGTTCTTCGGCATCATCTCGGAAGTCATTCCGGTCTTCTCCCGCAAGCCGATGTTCGGTTACTCGGGTCTGATCGGCGCGACGATCGCGATCGCGGGTCTGTCCGTGACGGTGTGGGCGCACCACATGTACGTCACCGGTGGCGTGCTGCTCCCGTTCTTCTCCTTCATGACGTTCCTCATCGCCGTACCGACCGGCGTGAAGTTCTTCAACTGGATCGGAACGATGTGGAAGGGCTCGCTGTCCTTCGAGACTCCGATGCTCTGGGCGATCGGCTTCCTGATCACCTTCACCTTCGGTGGTCTGACCGGTGTGATCCTGGCGGCCCCGCCGCTGGACTTCCACATCTCCGACTCGTACTTCGTGGTGGCGCACTTCCACTACGTCGTCTTCGGAACGGTCGTCTTCGCGATGTTCGCCGGCTTCCACTTCTGGTGGCCGAAGTTCACCGGCAAGATGCTGGACGAGCGCCTCGGCAAGATCACGTTCTGGACGCTGTTCATCGGCTTCCACGGCACGTTCCTGGTGCAGCACTGGCTGGGTGTCGAGGGCATGCCGCGTCGTTACGCGGACTACCTCGCGGCCGACGGCTTCACCGCGCTGAACACGGTCTCGACGATCGCGTCCTTCCTGCTCGGTCTGTCGATCCTGCCGTTCTTCTACAACATCTGGAAGACGGCCAAGTACGGCAAGAAGATCGAGGTCGACGACCCGTGGGGCTACGGCCGTTCGCTCGAGTGGGCGACGTCCTGCCCGCCGCCGCGGCACAACTTCCTCACCCTGCCGCGGATCCGTTCGGAATCCCCGGCGTTCGACCTGCACCACCCGGAGATCGCGGCCCTCGACCAGCTGGAGAACTCCGGCCACGGCGGTAAGGCCATCGCTGGCGGCAAGGAGGCCGGCAAGTGAAGGTCCAAGGCAAGATGTTCATCTGGCTGAGCCTCTTCATCCTGATCATGGCCGGTGTGTACGGCGCATGGTCGAAGGAGCCGGCCGGTACCACCGCTCTGTTCCTCGGGTTCGGCCTGTGCATCATGGTCGGCTACTACCTGGCCTTCACGGCCCGGCGGGTCGACACCGGCGCCCAGGACAACAAGGAGGCCGAGGTCTCCGACGACGCCGGTGAGGTGGGCTTCTTCAGCCCGCACTCCTGGCAGCCGCTCTCCCTCGCCGTCGGTGGCGCGCTCGCTTTCATGGGCGTCGTCTTCGGCTGGTGGCTGCTCTACTTCTCCGCCCCCGTGATCCTTTTCGGCCTGTGGGGCTGGGTCTTCGAGTACTACCGCGGCGAGAACCAGAACCAGTAGCACCCAGGTTCTGAACTCCCGTGCACGAAGGGCCCGGACACTCCTGACGGAGGGTCCGGGCCCTTCGGCGTGTCGCGGCGTGACCCGTGCGGCTCACCCGGCGCGCCGCGCCGCGGGAACCTTCCTACGGTGAGTTCATGAACCACTCACCGCGCATAGTCTCGGTTGTCGGAAGCTCCGTGCTGGTGGCCGCCCTCGGTGTGGGTGTCACGGCCTGCGGCAGCTCCGGCCACCCGCTCTCCGCCCAGCCGTACGACGCGGCGAGCCAGATCACCTTCAAGGGGCCCTCGGGCAAGAAGAAGGCCGATCCCGACAAGCCGCTGGAGATCACCTCCGAGGACGGCGACGGCCGCATCACCGATGTGACGGCCACCGACGCCATGGGCCGCTACGTGGCGGGCGAACTCTCCGCCGACGGCCACAGATGGCACACCACCACCCCGCTGGCCGCGGACGCCTCGTACACGGTCCGGGTCAGCACCGAGGACGAGGACGGGGCGCCCGGCCGCAAGGTCCTCACCTTCGAGACGGGCAAGCCGACCAAGGAGAAGGACCTCAAGGTCACCTTCGGCCCGCAGAAGGGCAAGTACGGCGTCGGCCAGCCCATCACCGCCGAGCTCAACAAGCCGATCAAGGACCCCGACGCCCGCAGCGTCGTCGAACGGGCCCTGAAGGTCGACTCCCAGCCCGCCGCGGCCGGCGGCGGCTCCTGGTACTGGGTCGACGACAAGACGCTGCACTACCGGCCCGAGAAGTACTGGCCGGCCCACGCCACCATCACGGCGCGCAGCAACCTCAAGGGCATCAAGGTGACCGACTCCCTGTGGGGCGGCGAGAGCAAGCCGCTGACCATCACCACGGGGGACCGCATAGAGGCCGTCACGGACGCCTCGTCGCACGAGATGACGGTCTACCGCAACGGCGAGGCCATCAACTCGATCCCCGTGACCACGGGCAAGCCCGGCTTCGAGACGCGCAACGGCATCAAGGTCGTGCTCGGCAAGGAGTACTACGTGCGGATGCGCGGCACCAGCATCGGCATCTCCGAGGGGTCCTCGGACTCGTACGACCTGCCGGTGTACTACGCGACCCGGGTCACCTGGAGCGGTGAGTACGTGCACGCCGCGCCCTGGTCCACGGGCTCCCAGGGCTCCGCGAACGTCAGCCACGGCTGCACCGGGATGAGCACCGACAACGCCGCCTGGTTCTTCGACACCGTGCGCGAGGGCGACATCGTGAAGGTCGTCAACAGCAACGGCGAGGACATGGACCCGTTCGGCAACGGCTTCGGCGACTGGAACGTCAGTTGGAAGAAGTGGCAGGAGGGCAGCTCGTTGACGAACCCGAAGAAGCCAGCCCCCGTGCTGCAGGCACGGCTGAACCCCGAGGTCTGAGCGGGCCCGGCAGAGCCGGAGCCAGGCTCCGGATGTGACACTTCCGACTCCCGTACGCCACGGCGTACGGGAGTCGGCCGCTGTGTCAGGCGCCGACGGCCAGCCGGGAACGCAGCAGGGCGGCCAGAGCGCCCGCGAACTCGACCGGCTCGACCGGAAGGGTCACCGCGGCCTCCGCGCGGCTCCAGGTGGCCAGCCAGGCGTCCTGCGGGCGCCCCATGAGCACGAGCACCGGCGGGCACCGGAAGATCTCGTCCTTGATCTGGCGGCACACGCCCATCCCGCCGGCCGGGACCGCCTCGCCGTCCAGCACGCAGACGTCGATGCCGCCGCGGTCCAGCTCCTTGAGGACGGCCGGCAGCGTCGCGCACTCGACGAACCGGACCTCGGGGACATCGGAGGCGGGCCTGCGGCCGGTGGCGAGGCGCACCTGCTCGCGCGTGTTGGCGTCGTCGCTGTAGACCAGGACCGTCGCGGTCGACTGCATCGTTCCTCCGAGACTTCGGCGTCGTTCGGTTGCGCCGGAGCCTACTCCTCCCGACACCCCGTCAACACCGGTTCGTACGGGCCCGCGATGGGCCATATGGGCTGGACACGAGGGTCAGACACTCCGAACGGCACCCCCCGGGGTGAGGGCGAGATAAGCGACCGACATAATGTCGGTCGTGGCGACAGCAACGACAGTAGAAACCGGGCACGCGCACCCGTCGGTCAATCGACCGAACCTCACCAGCGTCGGAACCATCATCTGGCTGAGTTCCGAGCTGATGTTCTTCGCGGCCCTCTTCGCGATGTACTTCACCCTGCGATCGGTGACGGGACCGGAGCACTGGAAGGAAATGGCGTCCGCGCTGAACCTTCCGTTCTCCGCGACGAACACCACGATCCTGGTGCTCTCCTCTCTCACCTGTCAGCTCGGCGTCTTCGCCGCCGAGCGCGGTGACGTGAAGAAGCTCCGGATGTGGTTCATCGTCACCTTCATCATGGGTGCGATCTTCATCGGCGGTCAGGTGTACGAGTACACCGAGCTGGTCAAGAAGGACGGGCTCTCGCTCTCCTCCGACCCGTACGGCTCGGTCTTCTACCTGACCACCGGCTTCCACGGCATGCACGTGACAGGAGGCCTCATCGCCTTCCTGTTCGTCCTCGGCAGGACGTACGCGGCCCGGAGGTTCACTCACGAGCAGGCGACCGCGGCCATCGTCGTGTCCTATTACTGGCACTTCGTGGACGTCGTCTGGATCGGCCTCTTCGCCACGATCTACCTGATCAAGTAGTCCGGAAGATCACCCATCGGGCACCGAGCCCGACCATTCCCGCAGCACCGACGCAGAAGATCCTGACACCGGGGTAATCCGTGAAAAAGCTCTCCGCACGACGACGCCATCCGCTGGCGGCGGTCGTCGTCCTACTCCTCGCGCTGGCGGCCACCGGGGGGCTGTACGCCGCGTTCGCGCCCGCGAGCAAGGCGCAGGCCGATGAAACCGCCCAGTCCCTCGCCATCGACGAGGGCAAGAAGCTCTATGCCGTCGGCTGCGCCAGCTGCCACGGAACCGGCGGTCAGGGCACCACCGACGGCCCGAGCCTCGTGGGTGTCGGCTCCGCCGCCGTCGACTTCCAGGTCGGCACCGGCCGTATGCCGGCCCAGCAGCCGGGCGCGCAGGTCCCGAAGAAGAAGGTCATCTACACGCAGGCCGAGATCGACCAGCTCGCGGCGTACGTCGCCTCGCTGGGTGCCGGTCCGGTCGCGCCGGCCAAGAAGGACTACAACCCGGAAGGCGCGGACATCGCCAAGGGTGGCGAACTGTTCCGCACCAACTGCGCCCAGTGCCACAACTTCACCGGTGAGGGTGGCGCGCTGACGCACGGCAAGTTCGCGCCGACGCTCGAGGGCGTCGACCCGAAGCACATCTACGAGGCCATGCAGACCGGCCCGCAGAACATGCCGTCGTTCCCGGACACGACGATGACCAAGCAGAACAAGAAGGACATCATCGCGTACCTCGACACGGTCAACGGTGACAAGTCCGAGAGCCCCGGTGGCCTCAAGCTCGGCGGGCTCGGTCCCGTCAGCGAGGGCCTCTTCGCGTGGATCTTCGGTCTCGGCGCCCTGATCGCCGTCGCCATCTGGGTCGCCGCTCGGACCGCAAAGGCCAAGAAGTCATGAGTAGCCAAGACATTCCAGAAGAGAACCTGCCCGCGCAGGACACCGAGGCCCACGGCTCGGTCGCGGTGAAGGAAGACCCCTTCGCCGACCCGGGTCTGCCCGAGCACGAGCACCGGATCCAGGACATCGACGACCGGGCCGCCAAGCGGTCCGAGCGCGTCGTCGCCTTCCTGTTCACGCTCTCGATGCTGGCCACGATCGGCTTCATCGCCTCGTACGTCACCCTCGACGTCGACAAGAGCGTGTACATCTTCCCGCTCGGTCACATCAGCGCGCTGAACTTCGCGCTGGGCACGACCCTGGGCGTGGCCCTGTTCTGCATCGGCGCCGGCGCGGTCCACTGGGCCCGCACGCTGATGTCGGACGTCGAGGTGGCGCAGGAGCGTCACGCGATCGAGGCCGAGCCCGAGGTCAAGGCGAAGGTCCTGCAGGACTTCGCCGACGGTGCGCGCGAGTCGCAGTTCGGCCGCCGCAAGCTGATCCGCAACACGCTCTTCGGCGCGCTGGCCATGGTGCCGCTCTCCGGTGTGGTGCTGCTGCGCGACCTCGGGCCGCTGCCCGAGAAGAAGCTGCGCACCACGTCGTGGAAGAAGGGCCTCAAGCTCGTCAACATGAACACGAACGAGCCGCTGCGTCCCTCGGACATCCCGGTCGGCTCGCTCACCTTCGCCAAGCCCGAGGGCCTGGAGGAGGACGACCACGACTTCCAGACGCACATCGCCAAGGACGCCCTGATGCTCGTCCGGATCCAGCCGGAGAACATCAAGGACAAGCGCGAGCTCGAGTGGTCGCACGAGGGCATCGTGGCGTACTCGAAGATCTGCACCCACGTCGGTTGCCCGATCTCCCTGTACGAGCAGCAGACGCACCACGCGCTGTGCCCGTGCCACCAGTCCACCTTCGACCTCTCCGACGGCGCGCGGGTGATCTTCGGCCCGGCGGGTCACGCCCTGCCGCAGCTGCGCATCGGCATTGACGACGAGGGCCACCTCGCGGCGCTCGGCGACTTCGACGAGCCCGTCGGTCCTGCCTTCTGGGAGCGCGGATGAGTACTACGACCACCAACGAGGCGCCTTCCCGCGAGAAGGCGCCGGCCGGCGAGCGCGTCGCCGACTGGGCCGACGGCCGCCTGGGGATCTACTCCCTGGCCAAGGCCAACATGCGCAAGATCTTTCCGGACCACTGGTCCTTCATGCTCGGCGAGATCTGCATGTACAGCTTCATCATCATCATCCTCACGGGTGTGTACCTGACGCTGTTCTTCCACCCGTCGATGAACGAGGTGGAGTACAACGGCAGCTACATCCCGCTGCAGGGACAGCTGATGTCCGAGGCGTTCAACTCGACCATGCACATCAGCTTCGATGTGCGCGGTGGTCTGCTCATCCGGCAGATCCACCACTGGGCCGCGCTGATCTTCCTCGCCGGCATGTTCGTGCACATGATGCGCGTGTTCTTCACGGGTGCGTTCCGCAAGCCGCGTGAGGTCAACTGGCTGTTCGGCTTCCTGCTGTTCGTCCTCGGCATGTTCACCGGCTTCACCGGTTACTCGCTCCCGGACGACCTGCTCTCCGGCACCGGTGTCCGCTTCATGGAGGGCGCGGTCCTGTCCGTGCCGATCGTCGGCACGTACCTCTCGTTCTTCCTGTTCGGCGGAGAGTTCCCGGGCGGCGACTTCGTGGCCCGGTTCTACTCGGTCCACATCTTGCTGCTGCCGGGCATCATGCTCGGCCTGATGGTGGCGCACCTGATCCTGGTCTTCTACCACAAGCACACGCAGTTCGCGGGCCCCGGCAAGACCGAGAAGAACGTCGTCGGCATGCCGCTGCTGCCGGTCTACATGGCCAAGGCGGGTGGCTTCTTCTTCCTGGTCTTCGGTGTCATCGCGGTCATCTCCGCGATCGCCACGATCAACCCGATCTGGGCCATCGGCCCGTACCGTCCGGACCAGGTCTCCACGGGCGCCCAGCCGGACTGGTACATGGGCTTCTCCGAAGGCCTGATCCGTACGATGCCGGGCTGGGAGATCAACCTCTGGGGTCACACGCTCGTCCTGGGTGTGTTCATCCCGCTGGTGATCTTCCCGCTGGTCCTGGTCGCCATCGCCGTCTACCCGTTCATCGAGTCCTGGGTCACCGGCGACAAGCGCGAGCACCACATCCTGGACCGCCCGCGCAACGCCCCGACGCGCACCGCGTTCGGCGCCGCGTGGATCTCCTGGTACTTCGTGCTGATGATCGGTGGTGGCAACGACCTCTGGGCCACGCACTTCCACCTGTCGATCAACGCGATCACCTGGTTCGTCCGCGTCAGCTTCTTCGTGATGCCGGTCGTGGTCTTCATCGCCACCAAGCGGATCTGCCTCGGCCTCCAGCGCCGCGACAAGGACAAGGTGCTGCACGGACGCGAGTCCGGCATCATCAAGCGCCTGCCGCACGGTGAGTTCATCGAGGTCCACGAGCCGCTGAACCAGGACGCCCTGCACACCCTCACGGCGCACGAGCAGTACGCGCCGCTGGAGCTCGGCCCGACGGTCGACGAGAACGGTGTGGAGCGCAAGCTGTCGCGCCTGCAGAAGCTGCGCGCGAAGCTCTCGAAGGGCTACTACGGGGAGCACAACCAGATCCCCAAGCCCACCGCCGAGGAGTACAAGGAGATCACCAGCGGCCACGGCCACCACTGATCTCTGACGCTGTTCGCCACGGCAGGAGCCCCCGTCCAGGCACTGGACGGGGGCTCTTCGCCGTCCTGGCACTGGATAAGGTGGGAGCGCCCCTTTCTCACCTGTCCTACGCGTATCACCAGGAGCGGCGATGAGCGCTTTGACCCCCGCTGGAGGCGACACCGCGGCGGGCCGTTCCTGGCCCTCCGTCCTCAACGGCCTGCTGGAGGGCCGTGACCTGAGCGCCGACGACACCGCGTGGGCGATGGACCGGATCATGCGGGGCGAGGCCACCGACGCGCAGATCGCCGGCTTCGCGGTCGCCCTGCGCGCCAAGGGCGAGACCGTCGCAGAGATCTCCGGTCTGGTCCGCGGCATGTACGAGCACGCCAACGTGATCGAGGTGCCCGGCGAGACCGTCGACATCGTCGGCACCGGCGGCGACGGAGCCAAGACCGTCAACATCTCGACGATGTCCGCCATCGTGGTGGCCGGCGCGGGCGCCAAGGTCGTCAAGCACGGCAACCGGGCCGCCTCCTCCGCCTCCGGCGCCTCCGACGTCCTGGAGAAGCTCGGCGTCAACCTCGACCTGCCGCCCTCCCGGGTGCCCCAGGTCGCCGAGGAGGCGGGCATCACCTTCTGCTTCGCCGTGAAGTTCCACCCCGCGCTGCGCTACGCCGGCGCCGCCCGCGGCCAGCTCGGCATCCGCACCGTCTTCAACCTGCTCGGCCCGCTGACCAACCCGGCCCGGGTCCGCGCCCAGGCCGTCGGGGTCGCCGACGCCCGGATGGCGCCCGTCGTGGCCGGAGTCTTCGCCGAGCGCGGCAACTCCTCGCTCGTCTTCCGCGGCGACGACGGCCTCGACGAGCTCACCGTCACCGGCACCTCCCGGGTCTGGGTGGTGCGCGACGGCGCCGTGCGCGAGGAGCGCTTCGACCCGCGCGACGTCGGCATCGAGCCGGTCCCCATCGAGGCCCTGCGCGGCGGCGACCCGGCGTACAACGCGGAGGTGGCGCGGCGCCTGCTCGACGGCGAGCGCGGTCCGGTCCGCGACGCCGTGCTGCTCAACTCGGCGGCGGCGCTCGTCGCCGTGCGCCCCGGCGAGGGCACGCTCGCCGAGCAGATCGCGGCCGGCATGGAGCGGGCCGCGCACTCGATCGACAGCGGGGCGGCCAAGGCGGCCCTGGAGCGCTGGGTGGCCGCCACCCAGAAGTGACGCGGCACCTGCCTGACCGAGGGCGCAGTCCAGAATCTGGACTGCGCCCTTGCCGTTTCCGAGACGTGTGGCAGGATGCTTTTCAAGGTCATGAGTGACAGCGATTTAGGCCCCGGCTCGCTGTCCGGCAACCCTCCGTCCGTGGCGGGGTGCCCCGGGTGAAGACCAGGCCATGCGCAGCAAGGCGCGTGGCAAGCGCGGACCCCTCGCGAATCCTGGGGTCCTGGGTCGTTCGAGGGAGCAGTCTCGTGAGCAAGCGAATGCGTTAGGGCTTCTCGCCCCTTCTCCACCACACCCTCCGCCCGGCCGGGCCTCCGTGCCGCCGTGCGTCGAGGTCAACACCCGTACGCCGACGGCCTTTTGAGCACCGTCATATCCGCCGTGCGGGATCTCTCCATCCCTTCGCCTTGTCCTGCCGGGAGACACCCATGTCCGCTCACACCCCCTCCGCCGCCGTCACCGCCGCCTGCGCCGAGTCCGCCGACCCCGCCTGCGGCGCCCCGCTGCCGGTCCTCGGCCGCGACGTCACCGTGCCGCTCGTCACCGGCGGCGAAGTCACCTACGCCGCCCTCGACTACGCGGCCAGCGCCCCCGCCCTCCAGCGCGTGTGGGACGACGTCGCCGCGTACGCCCCGTACTACGGCAGCGTGCACCGCGGCGCCGGGTACCTCTCCCAGCTGTCCACCGACCTGTTCGAGAACTCCCGCACGGCCGTCGCCGAGTTCCTCGACTGCCGCGAGGACGACCAGGTCGTCTTCACCCGCTCCACCACCGACTCGCTCAACCTCCTCGCCCAGGCCCTCCCGGCCGACTGCCAGGTCTTCGTCTTCGAGACCGAGCACCACGCCTCGCTGCTGCCCTGGCGCGACGCCCGCGTCACCTACCTGAACGCGCCCCGCACCCCCGACGAGGCCGTCGCCACCCTGGAGCGCGCCCTCGCCGACCGCGACCCCTACGGGCCGGCCCTCGTCTGCGTCACCGGCGCCTCGAACGTCACCGGTGAGCTGTGGCCGGTGCGCGAACTGGCCGCCGCCGCGCACGCACACGGTGCCCGCATCGTCCTCGACGCCGCCCAGCTCGCCCCCCACCACCCCGTCTCCGTACGGGACCTGGACGTCGACTGGGTCGCCTTCTCCGGGCACAAGCTGTACGCGCCGTTCGGCTCCGGCGTGCTCGCGGGCCGCTCCGACTGGCTGACCGAGGCCGAGCCGTACCTCGCCGGCGGTGGCGCCTCGCGCAAGGTCGCCCGGCGCGCGGACGGCGGCGTGGACGTGGAGTGGCACGAGAGCGCCGCCCGTCACGAGGCCGGCTCGCCCAACGTCATCGGCGTCTACTCGATCGCCTCCGCCTGCAAGGCGCTGACCGAGGCGGGCTTCGACTCCCTCGTCGCCCGCGAGCAGCACCTGATCCGGAAGGTGCGCGAGGGCCTCGCGGCGGTGCCCGAGGTGAAGGTGCTGTCGCTGTTCGGCGACGACGCCCCGCGGGTCGGCGTCATCTCGTTCGTCGTCGAGGGCTGGAACTCCTCGCACTTCGCGGCCGCGCTCTCCGCCGAGTACGGCATCGGCGTGCGCGACGGACTCTTCTGCGCCCACCCGCTGGTGCGCACGCTGCTCGGCTCGGACCCGCAGCAGCAGGGGGAGTGCGGCGCCCCCGAGGCGGCGCCCGGCGAGAAGTCGCTGAACGCGATCCGCGTCAGCTTCGGCGCGGGCACCCCCGACGAGCACGTCGAGCGCTTCGTCGCCGCGGTGGCCGAGCTCGTCCGGGACGGTGCCCGCTGGACCTACCGCACGGAGGACGGGCGCTGCGTCCCGGCCTCCTGAGGCTCGACGAGGCTTCCGGGAGGTCCGCTCAGCCGTCGAGGCCGATGGAGAACGCGGCCTCCAGGTCGTGCTGGGAGTAGGTGCGGAAGGCGACGTGGGTGTCCGTCGCCTCCACGCCGGGGATCTTGCTGATCTTGCCGGGGATGACATCGGCCAGATCGTCGTGGCGGGCGACCCGGACCATGGCGATCAGGTCGTACGTGCCCGTGACGGAGAAGACCTCGCTGACGCTCTCCAGCGCCGCGATCGACTCCGCGATCTCGGGGATGCGGTCCACGCTGGTCTTGATGAGCACGATCGCGGTGATCACGGCTGGCTGTCTCCCTCGGTGGCCGTGGTGTGGGTCGCCTTCACTCTAGCCCTCCCGTCTCCCGCCCCCGCCCTTGCAAAGAAGCGCTCCGCGCACCCCTCTTTTTCCCCCGATACCGCACCCATGCGTAGAGGAACCCGGTGGAGAAGCCGACCAGGTGCGCCAGATAGGCCACCCCCGGGCCCTGTCCGGCCTGCCCCGCCGCGGCCCACTGCAGCGCCACCCAGAACGGCAGCACCACCCATGCCGGGAAGCGCAGCGGCAGGAAGAGGAGGAACGGGAACAGGCTCGTCACGCGCGCGTCCGGGAAGAGGTACAGGAACGCGCCCAGGACCGCCGAGATCGCCCCGGACGCGCCCACCAGGGTCTGCTCGGAGCTCGCGTGCGCCAGGGCGTACCCGAACAGCGCGAGATACCCGGTGACCAGGTAGAAGAGCAGATAGGGCAGCCGGCCCATGCGCTCCTCGGTCATCGTGCCGAAGACATGCAGGAAGAGCATGTTGCCCAGCAGGTGCAGCCAGCTGCCGTGCACGAACAGGGCCGTCAGCGGGGAGAGCGCCGCCCGCCAGGACCCCGCGAACAGCTCCGCGGGCACCACGCCCCACCGCTCGAAGTACGCGCTCTGCGCCGCGAGCAGCCGGTCCCCGGTGCCGTACGAGGGATTCAGGCCGGAGGCGGGGGACAGGACGAAGACGACGCAGCACACCCCGATCAGGGCGTACGTGACGGGGGCGGGGCCCCTCAGGAACGCGGTCGCCCGTGCGATGCCCTCACGCCCGTTGCCGATCATGGGAAAGAGCATGACGCAAGGCGGGGAGCGGACGGCGTACGGCAGGCCGTAGGGTTACGGGCAAGACGGCCGCGAGAGCCGAGAGCTGAAAGAAGGCACAGTCCGATGACGGTTCCCCTGCCGACCGCCACCACCCGCTGGCGCTGCACGCTCTGCGGCAACCTCACGCGCTTCGACGTGACGCGCTCCTCGAAGGTCGTGGAGTACGTCCACCTCGACCTGGCCGGTGAGCCGAGCGTCGAGGAACGCAAGGTGGTCGATGAGACCATCGAGTCGGTGCGCTGCCGCTGGTGCAACGCGGTGGATCAGGTCGAACTCGTGGACAGGCCGGGCGCCGACTCCTGACGGAGCGGTCCCCACGGACTTTGGGGTGACGGATGGTGGAGAGCACAGGCGGGGAGGCCGGGGACGGCGGAGCCGCCGAGCTGCTCGACCGGCCGTTGCCCGAAGGCGTACGGCGGCGGGTCGTGGCGATCGTCTCGGACGGCTTCGGCGGTCTGACGATGAACGAACTTCCGGCCCAGCTGCGCCAGTACGCGCGGTTCACGCCCACCCGGCGCGCCAAGTTCGCCGGGAACGCGATGGCCGCCGCGCTGGAGAGCGACACCCTCTTCCGCCAGCGGATCGGGGAGCGGCTGCGGGAGGCGCAGCCCGAACTCGCGGGGGCACTGGACTCCGGGACCCCGCCGCCCGCCGCGGACCCGCTGGACGTGGCCGCCGCCGCGTACGTGCTGCGCCCGGCGGGCTGGGTCAAGCTCGTCGCCGCGGCCGGCGAGGAGGCGCAGCGGGCCGACGCCGAGCGCGTCGACGAGCAGACCCGCGCCGAGCTGGACCGGCTGCGCGAGCAGCTGTCCGAGGCGCAGGCGCACACCCGCGCCGAGACCGAGCGGCTGCGCACCGAGCTGGACGCGGCCCGGCGCGAGGCCGAGTCCGTCCACCGCAAGCTGCGGGCCGCGCTCAGCGACGTCAAGCGCGGTGAGGCCGCCGCCCGCAAGGCGCGGGCCGAGACCGACGCGGTGCGTGCCGAGGGGCAGGCGCAGGTGTCGGCCGCCGAGAGCGAGACCCGGCGGCTCAAGGCGCGGCTCGGCGAGGTCGAGGCGGCGCTGGAGGCCTCGCGCCGGGCGGCCCGCGAGGGGCGCAGCGTGGAGGACATGCGGGTGCGGCTGCTCCTGGACACCGTGCTCGACGCGGCGCAGGGGCTGCGCCGGGAGCTGGCGCTGCCGCCGGTGTCGATGCGGCCCGCCGACTCGGTGGACGCCGTGGAGCCGGGCCGGATGACTCCGAAGGACATCGCGGCGCGCGCTCTGGACGAGCACGACCCGGCGATCCTCGACCAGTTGCTCGCGCTGCCGCAGGCCCACCTCGTGGTCGACGGCTACAACGTGACCAAGACCGGCTATCCGACGATGCCGCTGGAGAAGCAACGGCTGCGGCTGCTCGGCTCGCTGTCCCAACTCGCGGCGCAGACCGGCGCCGAGGTCACCTGTGTCTTCGACGGGGCGGAGCTGGCCGCGCCGGTGCTGCTCGCTCCGCCGCGCGGAGTGCGCGTCCTGTTCTCGAAGGCGGGCGTGACGGCCGACGAGCTGATCCGTCAGCTGGTGCGCGCCGAGCCGCCCGGCCGTCCGGTCATCGTCGTCTCGACGGACCGGGAGGTCGCCGACGGGGTGGCGAAGGCGGGGGCCCGTCCGGTTCCGTCCGTGATGCTGCTGAAGCGGCTCTCGCACGGCTGATGTCCGGATTGCGGGCATCCCGCAACACCCGTTCCGCTTGCCCGAATTGGCGAAACCTTCACGCAACGTAGCGTCAAACGAACATCACTGCACGTGAGTTGAGTGCAAAGAATGCAGTGGGTGACCGAGATTTTTCTCGTCAGGATTTGAACTGATCACAAGAAGGTCACTAGGGTCGGGCCTCGAACCTCCGCTCGGATGATCGCTCGCACGAGGTGAGCGACGGTGGAGGGCACCGCCCACCGGGTGTCTGTGGGCGGCTGGAGGAAGAAGGAGCTCGCCTTCGTGGCGTCCCACCGTCGACCCAAGCAGCCGAGCCGCACCCGTGTGACCGTGCTCACCGCGACCGCCGCCGCTGCCGTGGCCCTCACCTCGCAGGCCGCCAACGCCGCGCCGAACCCCGACAAGGGGGAGGTCAAGGCCAAGGTCGACAAGCTCTACGAAGAGGCGGGCAAGGCCACCGACCTCTACAACGGGGCCAAGGAGAAGCAGAAGAAGCTCGAGAAGCAGATCGGCGAGATCCAGGACAAGGTCGCCCGCGGCCAGGAGGAACTCAACGAGCTGCGCACGGGCCTCGGTTCGCTCGCCAGCCAGCAGTACCGCTCGGGCGGCATCGACCCCTCCGTGCAGCTCTTCCTCTCCGCCGACCCGGACGACTACCTCGACAAGGCGTCCACCCTCGACTCGTTGAGCGCCCAGCAGCTCCAGTCGCTCAAGAAGGTCCAGGAGAAGCAGCGGACCCTCGCGCAGGAGCGCGCCGAGGCCGCCGAGAAGCTCAAGGACCTCGCGGACACCCGCACCGAACTCGGCAAGAAGAAGAAGGAAGTTCAGAGCAAGCTGGGCGAGGCCCAGAAGCTCCTGAACACCCTCACCGCCGAAGAGCGCCGGAAGATGGCCGAGAAGGAGCAGCGCGCCAGCCGCGACGCCGCCGGCCGCGTCGAGCTCGGCAACGAGGTGCCCGCCTCCCAGCGCGGCGCCGCCGCCCTGAGCGCCGCCGCCACCCAGATCGGCAAGCCGTACGTCTCCGGCGGCACCGGCCCCAACTCCTACGACTGCTCGGGCCTGACCCAGTGGGCGTACAACCAGGCCGGCGTGGGCATCACCCGCACCACGTACACGCAGCAGAACGACGGCCCGAAGATCGGCATGAGCCAGCTCAAGCCGGGCGACCTCGTCTTCTTCAACAACCTCGCGCACGTCGGCCTCTACGCAGGCAACGGCCAGGTGCTGCACGCCCCGCACCCCGGCGCCGTCGTCCGCTACGAGTCGATGAGCACGATCGGATCCTTCCAGTTCGGCGTCCGCATCTGACCGGAGCCGTACCCGGTCCGGTCCGCGTGCGATCCTCGTACCAACGACACCGGAAAACGCGCCCGTTCGGGCGAATTCCGGCATCCCGCACTTACCCCGCGCCCCGCCACTGACCTGCGTCAGAGGCGGGGCGCCGCGTTGTGCGGACACTGTTCGATCGTTGGAGGGGGCCGGGGCGCCCGACTACTGTCGGCGCGCATTCCCCCGAGCACGGGGGTCCGTCAGCGGAAGGGAGAGCGGCTTCCCGTGGGGTCCCATCGCCGAACTGCGCACTCTCGGCTCCCCGGTCTCGACCGGAACACTCGCGCAACCGTCCTCACCGTGGCCGTCGCCTCGGCGGCCGCCGCACTCGCCGCCGTCCCCGCGGACGCCGCCCCGAAGGACACCCCGGCCGACACCAAGGCCGAGGTCGACCGCCTCTACGAGCAGGCCGAGCAGGCCACCGAGGCCTTCAACAAGGCCGACGAGCGGGCCGACCGGCTCCGCACCGAACTGCGCACCACCCAGGACGAGGTGGCCCGCGGCCAGGAGCGGATCAACGCGATGCGGCGCACCCTCGGACTCCTCGCCGGCGCCCAGTACCGCTCCGGCGGCATCGACCCCTCGCTGGCCCTCATGCTCTCCTCCGACCCGGACTCCTACCTCGACAAGGCCGGCACCCTCGACCGGATCAGCGCCCGGCACGCCGGCGAGCTCACCGAACTGCGCGCCGCCCAGCGCGACCTCGCGCAGGAGCGCACCGAGGCCCGCCGCAAGCTCGCCGAGCTCGACGCGATCCGCAAGGCGGTCGCCCGGCACAAGCGCGGCGTCGAGACGAAGCTCGCCCGCGCCCGGCAACTGCTCAACTCCCTGCCGGACGCCGACCGCGCCGCCTACGAGCGTTCCTCGCGCGGCGGCGAGCGCCCCGACCTGAGCGGCGCCGGACCCGCCTCCTCGGGCCGCGCCGCCACCGCCCTGGCCGCCGCCCAGTCCGCACTCGGCAAGCCGTACGCGTGGGGCGCCAACGGGCCCTCCGCGTTCGACTGCTCTGGCCTCATGCAGTGGTCGTACGCGCGCGCCGGGGTCGCCCTGCCGCGCACCTCGCAGGCCCAGCGCTACGCGGGCCGCCAGGTGCCGCTCTCGCAGGCCCGACCCGGCGACCTCGTCGCGTACGGCGCCGACGCCCACCACATCGGCATCTACGCCGGCAACGGACAGGTCATCCACGCCCCCTACCCGGGCGCCCCCGTCCGCTACGACCCGGTCGGCATGATGCCCGTCTCGTCCGTGACCCGCGTCTGAGACCCGGCCCGCCGGCACGCCGTACGATCAGCGGGATGGCTGGTCGACGGCGTGCGGTGCGCGGGGCGGGGTGCTGGGTGGCGCTCGGCGCCCTGCTTTCCGGCAGTGCCGGATGCGAGCGGGCACCCGCGCCCGTGGACGCCCGCGGGGCCGCCGTGCAGCGCGTCCTGGACCGGCGCGCGGACGCCGTCCTCGACGGGGACGCCACCGCCTACCGGGAGACCGGCGGCGCCGACCCGTACCTGCTCACCGACCTCGCCGCCGTCCCTCTCGCCTCCTGGGCGTACCGGGTCGACCGGATCGACGGCACCGGCCCCCGGATCACGGCCGACGCCGAGCTGCGCTACCGCGTCGCCGGGTACGACTCCGTGCCCGTCGTCGCCCGGCGGACCCTGACCCTGCGGCGCTCCGACGGCCGCTGGCGCGTCGTCGGCGACGAACCGGCCGGGAAGTCCGGGCGGCAGCTGTGGGAGCAGGGCAAGGTGACCGCCGTCCGCGGCGCCCACAGCCTCGTCCTCGGTGTCGGCCAGCAGGACAACGTGCTGCGCTCCTACGCCCGTCTCGCCGACCGCGCCGTGCCCGCCGTCTCCGACGCCTGGGGCCGGGACTGGGCCCGCGAGGTCGTGATCCTCGTCCCCGGCTCGCTCGACGGCATGGGACAGCTCCTCGGCGCCCCCGCCTCCGGCTACCGGGGCATCGCCGCCGTCACCACCGGCGAGGCGGGCGGCTCCGGCGCGGCGCCCGCCGACCGCGTGATCATCAACCCCGAGGCGTACGGGGTGCTCGGCTCCGTCGGCAAACAGGTCGTGCTCACGCACGAGACCGCGCACGTGGCGACCCGCGCGGTGACCACCGCGGCGACCCCGCTGTGGCTCTCCGAGGGATACGCGGACTGGGTCGGCTACCGGGGCGCCGGACGCACCACCGCGCAGGCCGCGCCCGAACTGCGCAGCGCGGTCCGCGACGGCACCGCGCCCACCCTGCTCCCCGAGGACGCCGACTTCGGCTTCAGCAGCGACCCGGGCCGCCTCGCGCGGGCCTACGAGAGCGGCTGGCTGGCCTGCAGGATGATCGCCGACCGCTGGGGCGAGGCGAAGCTGAACGCCTTCTACCGGGCCGTGGGACGCCACGGCGACCGCTCCGGCGCGGTCGAGTCCGGCCTCCAGAACGTCCTGGGCATCGGCGAGCAGGACTTCGTGCTGCGCTGGCGGGAGTATGTGCGCCGGCAATTGGGCGGCTGAGGATCGGGGGCGAGTGCGGCTTAGTGGGGCTTCTCGCGCAGTTCCCCGCGCCCCGAGGAGGCTGCGCCTCCTCGGGGAGATGCCACCCGAAGGGTGTGCATCTCAGGGGCGCGGGGAACTGCGCGACCAGCCCCCACCGGGCCGTCAGACGGACAGGGTGCGGTCGTCGGCGGACGGGGCCGGGGCCGCGGCGCGCTCCGCGCGGCGGGGCTCGGTCACCGTCGCGCGCCACAGACGGCGGCACGCGATCAGCGTCGCCGCGACCAGCAGACCGTTGCGGACCAGCATCAGCGCCAGGCCCAGCGAGTCGCTCGCCACCACGTGCCCGAACCAGACCGGGAACTCCAGGAACGTCACGGCCGACGCCACGAGCACCAGCCACACCGGCAGCGCCATCCGGCTCTCGCGGAACAGCAGGCACACGGCCGCGACCCCGATCAGCCACACCATGTACTGCGGGCTGATCACCCGGCTCGTCGTCGTGAACAGCAGCACCGCCGTCAGCCCGGCGTCCGCGAACGTGGACGAGGACCAGGCCCGCGCCCGCAGCCGCCACAGCACCAGCCAGCCGAACGCCAGCGCCGTCAGCCCCTGCGCCAGCGCGCTCACCAGATCCACGTGCGGGCCCAGGAACTCCACCGAGCCGTAGTTCAGCTGCACCGACCCGGACCAGCTGAACCGCCGCGCCACATGGAACACGAGCGCCCCGAGCGACTCCACCTCCGTACCCCGGTCCCGCTGGAAGGTCAGGAACGCGAACGCCCCGGGCATCGACAGGGCCGACACCAGCGCGAGCACCCCCGCTGTCAGCGCCGCCGCGCCCCACGTCGCCCGGGTGGCCCGGCCGCGCCGCGTGCCGATCAGCAGCAGCACCGGCCACACCTTGACCATCGCTCCGATCCCGGTCAGCACGCCCGCCGCGCGCGGGTGGCGCGCCATCGCGAGCAGCGCCGCGACGGCGACGGCGGTGACCATCACGTCGTAGCGCGCGTACACCGTCTGCCCGAGCAGCGGCAGGCCCGCCACCCACACCCACACCCCGCGCCGGGCCTTGCCCTGCCGCTCGGCCACGTACAGGAGCATGAAGAAGACCGCCGCGTCCGCGAGGAACGCCAGCAGGAAGAAGGCCGAGGCGTACTCCAGGAAGGGCAGCAGGCTGGGGGAGAGGATCGCGACCGCCGCGGCCGGCGGGTACTGCCAGGTCACATCGTCCAGCGGAAACGTTCCGGTGCGCAGGACGTCGAACCAGCCCTGGTAGATCACCGACACATCGCTCGTCACGTCCGGACCCGGCACCGTCACGACCTTGAAGACGCACAGCAGCAGAAGCGTTCTGGTCAAGGCCCAGACGACGAGCAGCGATGTGGGGGTTCGCGTCTTCATTCGAGTCATCATGCCCGCCGCTCCCGCGCCCTGGCCACGGACCCCCACGGCGTGCCGTGCTCCGCTTCACCGGTTCGGTACTGTCTGCCACGATGCACAAGACCCTGATCGTGACCAACGACTTCCCGCCCCGCCCCGGCGGCATCCAGGCCTTCCTGCACAACATGGCGCTGCGCCTGGACCCCGAACAGCTCGTCGTCTACGCGTCCACGTGGAAGCGGAGCCGGGAGGGCGTCGAGGCGACCGCGGCCTTCGACGCCGAACAGCCCTTCACCGTCGTGCGCGACCGTACGACGATGCTGCTGCCGACCCCGCGCGTGACCCGCCGCGCGGTGGGCCTCCTGAAGGAACACGGCTGTACGAGCGTCTGGTTCGGGGCCGCCGCCCCGCTCGGCCTGATGGCGCCCGCGCTGCGCCGGGCCGGAGCGCGGCGCCTCGTCGCGACGACGCACGGGCACGAGGCGGGCTGGGCCCAGCTGCCCGCCTCCCGCCAACTGCTGCGCCGCATCGGCGAGGGCACCGACACGATCACCTACCTCGGCGAGTACACGCGCTCCCGGATCGCCGCCGCGCTCACCCCCGAGGCGGCCGGCCGCATGGTCCAACTCCCGCCCGGCGTCGACGAGAAGACCTTCCACCCCGGCTCCGGCGGCGCCGAGATCCGGGCCCGGCTCGGGCTCAGCGACCGGTCCGTCGTCGTGTGCGTCTCGCGGCTCGTGCCGCGCAAGGGGCAGGACACGCTGATCCTCGCCATGCCGCGCATCCTCACGGAGGTGCCGGACGCGGTGCTGCTGATCGTCGGCGGCGGACCGTACGAGAAGGAGCTGCGGCGGCTCGCGCGGGAGACGGGGGTCGCGGACTCGGTCGTCTTCACGGGGGCCGTGCCGTGGAGCGAGCTGCCGGCGCACTACGGGGCCGGGGACGTGTTCGCCATGCCGTGCCGGACGCGGCGCGGGGGGCTGGACGTCGAGGGGCTCGGCATCGTCTACCTGGAGGCCTCCGCGACCGGGCTGCCCGTCGTCGCCGGGGACTCCGGCGGGGCGCCGGACGCGGTGCTCGACGGGGAGACCGGGTGGGTCGTGCGGGGCGGGTCCCCCGAGGCTGCGGCGGATCGAATTGTGCCGCTCCTTTTGGACCCGGAGCTTCGGTCCCGGATGGGGGAGCGGGGGCGGGCCTGGGTCGAGGAGAAGTGGCGCTGGGATCTTCTGGCGGAGCGCCTACGGGGGTTGTTGTAGGGGTCCGTCGCGCGTCTGCGGCCCGGTGGGGGCTGGCCGCGCAGTTCCCCGCGCCCCTGAAATGCAGATCCTTCGGGTCGCATTTCCCCGATCCGCCGACGCCCCTATGGAGATAGCGCACGAAGTGCGCATCTCCAGGGGCGCGGGGAACTGCGCGACCAGCCACGACGAAGCGGGTCCCCGCCGACCGGCGAGGACCCGCAACGGCGAATGGGCGCGCTCAGCCCCGGTAGATCGCCTCGATCTCCTCGGCGTAATCCTTCGCCACAACATTCCGCTTGAGCTTCAGCGAGGGCGTGAGATGCCCCGAGTCCTCGGTGAACTGCGCACCCAGGACGCGGAACTTGCGGACCGACTCCGCCTTGGACACCGCCGCGTTCCCGTCGTCCACCGCACTCTGGATCGCCGCGAGCAGATCCGCGTCACCCTGGAGGGACGCCACGGTGGAGCCGGCCGGCTTCCCGTGGTCCTCGGCCCACTTGCCGAGGAACTCCTCGTCGATCGTGACGAGCGCGCCGACGAACGGCCGCCCGTCGCCGACGACCATGCACTCGGCGACCAGCGCGTGCGCGCGGATGCGGTCCTCGATGACGGCCGGGGCGACGTTCTTGCCGCCCGCCGTCACGATGATCTCCTTCTTGCGCCCGGTGATCCGGAGGTACCCGTCCTCGTCGAGCGTGCCGATGTCACCGGTGTGGAACCAGCCGTCGGCCAGGGCCTCCTCGGTCGCGCCCTCGTTGTTCCAGTACCCCGTGAACAGGTGCTCGCCGTGCAGCAGCACCTCGCCGTCGTCGGCGATCCGCACGACCGAGCCGGGCAGCGGCTGGCCGACCGTGCCGATCTTCTGGCGGTCCCACGGGTTGAAGGCGGTCGCGGCGCAGGACTCGGTCAGGCCGTAGCCCTCCAGGACCGTGAAGCCGATGCCGCGGAAGAAGTGGCCGAGCCGCTCACCGAGCGGGGCGCCACCGGAGATCGCGTACTCGCCGCGCCCGCCGAGCACCGCGCGCAGCTTGCTGTAGACGAGCTTGTCGAACGTCTTGTACTTGAGCTTCAGGGCCAGCGACGGGCCCTTGGGGGTGTCCAGCGCGCGGCTGTACTCGATCGCCGTGTCCGCGGCCTTGTCGAAGATCTTGCCCTTGCCGTCGGCCTGCGCCTTGGCCCGCGCCGAGTTGTAGACCTTCTCGAAGACGCGCGGCACACCGAGGATCAACGTCGGCCGGAACGCGGCGAGTTCATCGGTGAGGTGCTTGATGTCGGGCGCGTGGCCCAGCTTGATCGGCGCCATCAGCGAGGCGACCTCGACCAGCCGGCCGAAGACGTGCGCGACGGGCAGGAAGAGCAGGACCGAACACTCGCCGGTGCGGAACAGCGGCTTCAGGCGCTCCACGACATTGCCGCACTCCGCGAAGAAGCTGCGGTGCGTGAGCACGCAGCCCTTGGGGCGGCCGGTCGTACCGGAGGTGTAGACGATCGTGGCCGGGTCGTCGGCCTTGGCGATGGCGCTGCGCTCGTCGACGGCCGTGTCGGGCAGCTCGGCGCCGGACCGGTTCAGCTCCTCGACGCCGCCGGCGTCGATCTGCCAGACGTGCCGCAGCTCGGGCAGGGTGTCGCGCACGGAGGCGACGGCCGCGGCGTGCGCGTCCGACTCGACGAGGATCGCGACGGCGCCCGAGTCGCCGAGGATCCACTGGATCTGCTCGGCGGAGCTGGTCTCGTACACGGGGACGGTGATCGCGCCCGCGCTCCAGATGGCGAAGTCGAGCAGGGTCCACTCGTAACGGGTGCGGGACATCAGGCCGACCCGGTCACCGGCCTGGACGCCGGACGCGATGATGCCCTTGGCGGCGGCCCGCACCTCGGCCAGGAACTGGACGGACGTGACGTCCTGCCAGGTGCCGCCGATCTTGCGGCCGATGACGGCGACGTCCGGATGCTGCGCGGCGTTTCTGCGGACGATGTCGGTCAGATTGCCGTCGGCAGGGACCTCGTACAAAGCCGGAAGGCTGAACTCGCGCAAGACTGCTGCTCCTCATAGGGCGCCGGCGCCACGACTCTGTGTGCTGCGTCGGTACGGTCCAAGATCGGGCAGGTGCTCATCATGGTTGAACTGAGCACGACTGGACTGCCCGGACGTTACCCATCAGTACAGCTTCTTCGGTAGGGGGTCCAGGCCAGATGTTCGCTGCGTCACACGTCGGGGCGGTGCTTTCCGCAGGGTAGTCCACCTCTTTGCGAACCAGGAAGTCGCCGCAGGTCCGGTGGCCTCTACCCACCTCAGGGCAGGCGTCCTAGGGTGATCGCATGCGCGTACATGTGGTCAGCGATGTGCACGGAAACTCCACCGACCTCGCACGAGCCGGAGACGGTGCCGACGCCCTCCTCTGTCTCGGCGACCTGGTCCTCTTCCTGGACTACGCGGATCACTCACGCGGCATTTTTCCCGATCTGTTCGGTGTCGAGAACGCGCACCGCATCGTCGAGCTGCGCACCGCCCGCCGCTTCGAGGAGGCGCACGCCTTCGGCGCGAAACTCTGGGCCGGCGTCGACCGCTTCCCGGCGATCGAGAAGGCGGTGCGCAAGCAGTACGCCGAGATGTTCCCGGCGTTCCCCACTCCGACGTACGCCACCTACGGCAACGTCGACATCCCGGGGCTGTGGAGCGAGTACGCGGGCCCGGGCACGACCGTGCTCGACGGGCAGCGGGTCGAGATCGGCGGGTGGACCTTCGGTTTCGTCGGCGGCGGCCTGCGCACCCCGATGCGGACGCCGTTCGAGGTCGACGACGAGGAGTACGCGGCGAAGATCGAGGCCGTCGGAGAGGTCGACGTGCTCTGCACGCACATCCCGCCGGAGGTCCCCGAGCTCGTCTACGACACGGTCGCGCGCCGCTTCGAACGGGGCAGCCGCGCGCTCCTCGACGCCATCCGCAGGACCCGGCCGCGGTACTCGCTCTTCGGCCACGTCCACCAGCCGCTCACCCGGCGCATGCGCATCGGCGCGACCGAGTGCGTGAACGTCGGGCACTTCGCGCGGGGCGGACGGCCCTGGGCCCTCGAATGGTGATGCCGGAGCGGTGACGGAGGGGCCGCCCGCGCGCGATAGCCTGCACGCGCACACACATTGGCACGGCCGACCCCTGACCGTTATCTGGAGGAGCCACGGCGATGGCGGAACACACCAGTTCGAGCATCACGATCGAGGCGGCGCCGGCCGACGTCATGGACGTGATCGCCGACTTCGCGCGGTATCCGGACTGGACGGGCGAGGTGAAGGAGGCGGAGGTCCTGGCGACCGACGACTCCGGGCGCGCCGAGCAGGTCCGGCTCGTCATGGACGCGGGTGCGATCAAGGACGACCAGACGCTCACGTACACCTGGACGGGCGAGAACGAGGTGTCCTGGACGCTCGCGAAGTCCCAGATGCTCCGCTCCCTGGACGGGTCCTACGTGCTCCGGGCCGCGGGTGCCGGTACGGAGGTCACGTACTCCCTGACGGTCGACGTGAAGATCCCCATGCTCGGGATGATCAAGCGCAAGGCGGAGAAGGTCATCATCGACCGCGCGCTGGCCGGCCTGAAGAAGCGGGTGGAGGGCGGCAAGTAGCGGCCGACCGCCGTCGCACGCCCGCTCGGGGGCGATCTTTCTCGGGGTAGCCTCGCGGGCATGCGGACTCTCCTTGTTGCCGGGCCCGGTGGGGCCGGGCGGACCACGGTCGCTGTCAGTACGGTCCGACGGGCCGTGCGCGACGGGCTGCGGGTCCTGCTGGTCACCGGCGACGAGGTCCCGGACGTGCCCGGGGCCGAGATCAAGCGGCTCATACCGGCCGACGAGTTCCGCGACGACCTGCTCGCTCTCCAGGAGCGGGCCGGCGGCCTGCTCGACATGGTCGGCGCCGCGCGGCTCGACGCCGACGAACTGACCCCGCTGCCGGGCAGCAAGGAGCTCGCACTGCTGCGGGCCCTGCGCGACAGCGCCGGCGGCCCGTACGACCTGGTCGTCGTCGACCTCCCGGCCGGGCCGGGCGCCGTCTCCGTACTGGCCCTGCCCGAGCAGCTGCGCCGCTACCTGCGCCGCCTGCTGCCCGCGGAGCGCCAGGCGGCCCGCGCCCTGCGCCCCGTGCTCGGCCGCCTCGCCGGTGTGCCGATGCCCGCGGAGTGGCTCTACGAGACGGCCGCCCGCTGGGACGCCGAGCTCGCCGCCGCCCAGTCCGTCATCGACGCCGACAGCACCGCCGTACGGCTCGTCGCCGAGCCCACCAAGGCCGCCGCCGAGAGCCTCCGCCGCACCCGCACCGGACTCGCCCTGCACGGCCTGCCCGTCGAGGCCGTCCTCGTCAACCGCCTCCTGCCCGACGGCTCCACCGACCCCTGGCTCGCCGACGCCGCCGCCCACCAGCGCAAGATCGTCGCCGGGTGGCCGGACGCGCACGAGATCCCGCACCTGGGGCGCGACGCCGACGCCGGGCTCGACGTACCGGCGCCCGGCGAGGCCGCGCCCCGCGCCGACTGGCCCGTCGAGGACCGGATCGCCGAGGACGGCGTGCTGGTCTGGCGGATCCCGCTGCCCGGCGCCGTCCGCGAGGAGCTCACCCTGATCCGGCGCGGCGACGAACTCGTCGTCGGTGCCGGACCGTTCCGCCGCATCGTGCCGCTGCCCTCCGCGCCCCGCCGCTGCACGGTCGCGGGCGCCGGACTCGTCGACGGCGAGCTGTGCGTACGGTTCGCGCCGGATCCCGGGCTGTGGCCCCGGACCCCGTGAACCGCACGGCTCCGTTCGGGTACCGTCGAAGACACCACCACCTCAGCTCTCCGCAGGAGTCAGCCGCCATGAGCGACGCCACCGAGCAGCCCGCACCCCAGGTCGACGCCGACGCCTGGGAGAAGGCGTGCGCCGAGGATCTCGCGGCGGAGAAGGCCCGCCGCCGTGCCCAGCAGGGCCCCCAGCCCGGCACCGCCGCCGAGGAGCTGAAGAAGCTCGTCGACGCCGTCGCGGACAAGCTCTCCGGGGTCCAGGCCCCCTTCCTCGGCGCCGTCGCGCAGGGCACCGCCGAGCAGGCCGTCAAGCAGGTGGTCAAGCAGGCACGGTCCGTCGTCGAGCCCGTCATAGAGCGCAACTCCGACGTGTTCGACCACCTCGCCGCCGCGGGCTCCGAGCTGCTCGCCGCGTACCGGTCCGCCGTCGAGGGCCAGGAGGCCCGCTGGACCCAGCGCACCCAGGAGCCGAAGGCCCCGGGCGGCCCCGCGAAGAAGGGCCCCGGGGACGAAGCCCCCGGCGGGGAACACATCGACCTCGACTGAACCCGGCTCGGGTACGGTGGGCCCTAGCGGGGCTCGACCGAACTGAGGGATTCATGGGACTCACCATCGGCGTCGACATCGGCGGCACGAAGATCGCGGCCGGCGTGGTCGACGAGGACGGCAACATCCTCTCCACGTTCAAGGTGCCGACGCCTTCCACGCCGGACGGGATCGTCGACGCCATCGCCTCGGCCGTGGAAGGCGCCAGGGCCGGACACGACATCGTGGGCGTGGGCATCGGTGCCGCCGGATACGTCAACCGCCAGCGCTCGACCGTGTACTTCGCGCCGAACATCGACTGGCGCCAGGAGCCCCTGAAGGCCAAGGTCGAGGAGCGCGTCGGCCTCCCGGTCGTGGTCGAGAACGACGCGAACGCGGCCGCCTGGGGCGAGTACAAGTTCGGCGCCGGCAAGGGCCACCGCAACGTCATCTGCATCACCCTCGGCACCGGCCTCGGCGGCGGCATCATCATCGGCAACAAGCTGCGCCGCGGCCACTTCGGCGTCGCCGCCGAGTTCGGCCACATCCGCATGGTGCCGGACGGACTGCTGTGCGGCTGCGGCTCGCAGGGCTGCTGGGAGCAGTACGCCTCCGGCCGCGCCCTCGTCCGCTACGCGAAGCAGCGGGCCAACGCCACGCCGGAGAACGCGGAGTTCCTGCTCTCGCTCGGCGACGGCACCCCCGACGGCATCGAGGGCAAGCACATCTCCATGGCCGCCCGGCAGGGCGACGCCGTGGCCGTCGACTCGTACCGCGAGCTGGCCCGCTGGGCCGGCGCCGGCCTCGCCGACCTGGCCTCCCTCTTCGACCCCTCCGCGTTCATCGTCGGCGGCGGCCTCTCCGACGAGGGCGAGCTGGTCCTCGACCCGATCCGCAAGTCGTACAAGCGCTGGCTGGTCGGCGGGAACTGGCGGCCCGTCGCCGACGTCATCGCCGCCCAACTGGGCAACAAGGCGGGCCTCGTCGGCGCCGCCGACCTGGCCCGGGAGCCCGACCCGGTCATGTGACCGGACCGCGTACGTGCCGGTGCCCGTCGTTCCCCCTGGGAGCGGCGGGCACCGTCGTATCTTGATCACATGCCGACCGACGCCACGACCAGCCCGCTGCCCAACTCCCGTACGGAACCCGACGGTTCCGTCGTGATCCGCGTCCTCAGCTACAACATCCGCTCCCTGCGCGACGACACCGCCGCGCTCGCCCGGGTCATCAGGGCCTGCGCCCCCGACCTCGTCCTCGTCCAGGAGGCGCCCCGCTTCTTCCGCTGGCGCAAGAAGCTCGCCCGGCTCGCCCGCGCCGCCGACCTCGTCATCCTCTCCGGCGGCGGCAGCGCGGCCGGACCCGCGCTCCTGTGCTCCCTGCGCGCCACCGTCGAACGCACCGAGGACGTGCTGCTCCCGCTCACCCCGGGCCTGCACCGACGCGGCCTCGCCACCGCCGTCGTCCGCTTCGGCGGCGCGCGGGGCCCACGCCTCGGCGTGGTCAGCTGCCATCTGAGCCTGCAGAAGGACGAGCGGTACGCGCAGGGCGGCATGCTGCTCGACGCGATCGCCGGGCTCGGCGTCGAGCACGCCGTCGCGGGCGGCGACCTCAACGAACGGCCCGGCGGGCGCACCTTCCGCCGGCTGACCGCGACCCTGAACGACGCCTGGGCGACCCGGCCCTGGGGCGGCGAGTACACCTCGACGCCGGACGACCCGCACCAGCGCATCGACGCCATCCTCACCACCCCGGGCATCGAGGTCCTCGGCTGCGGCGTCCCCGGCTTCCTCCACCCCGGCGACCTGCGCGCGGCGACCGACCACCTGCCGGTCCTCGCCGCGCTCCGGGTGCCGGCCGGCGGAGGCGCTCAGCCGACCTCGTAGACGAGGTGGGTCGCCGTGGAGGTGGCGAGCACGCTCCGCCGCACCAGCGGGCGCGGGACCGCGCCCGTGAACAGGGGCGTGCCGCCGCCGAGCAGCACGGGCGCGAGGTGCAGGGACAGGACGTCCACGAGCCCCGCGTCCAGCGCCGAGCGGATCGTCGCGGCGCCGCCCATCAGGACCACGTCGAGCTCCCGCCCGGTGTCCCGCGCGACCGCCTCGACGTGGGCCCGCGCGGCGGCCACGGCGTCGGCGACGCCGGTCGTGACGAACGTCCAGTCGAGGTTCTTCAGACGCACCGACTCCGGCGGTGTGCCCGTGACCACGACGAAGGCGGGCCGGCCGACCTCACCGGCCCCGTAGCCCACCGCGTCGTTCCAGCCGCCCGGCCCGTCGACCGTGTCGAAGAGGCGGCGGCCCATGACGACGGCGCCCGAGCGCGCGGTCGCCTCGCTCAGCAGCCGCCGGTCGTCCGGGTCCTCGGAGAAGGCCCAGGTGTGCAGGGCGTCGCCGCCCGTGCCCAGACCGCTCTCGGGACTCGGGTCCGGTCCGGTGACGAAACCGTCGACGGAGACGGAGATGTCGGCGACGACCCGGGTACGTGTCGTCTGTCCTGGCGTCGGTGGTGTCATACCAGGACAGACCGGAGCCGGCCCGGGAACTCATCGCCGCCGGGTCAGACGACCGCGCCGCGCCCCGGGTCGTCGTCCTCGTCGTCGCCCGGCTGCATCCGGGCCACCAGCGTGGCGAAACCGCCCAGGAACCCGCCGATGCAGAGCGTCGCCAGCCACCAGGTCATGTCCCAGCCGAGCAGCACGGACAGCAGGAGCAGCACTGGGCCGCCGACCACCGCCAGCCACGCGAACTTCGACGTGACGTCGGCCTCCGGCAGCGGCGGCGGCTCCGGCGGCACGAAGTGGCCCTCGTCGTCGCCGTCGAAGTCCTCGTCGGCCGGCTCGGCCGTCGCGTAGTCGCGCGGGCCGGGGGTCGCCGCGATGCCCGGGGCGAAGGACACCGAGGAACCCAGCGGGCCCTTGGCGGCACGCTCCTCGTCCTCCCGGCCCTCGGCCTCGGGCCGGTCCTCCCGCCCGTTCGGCTCGAAGTCGGGCAGGGGCAGGTCCTTCATCGGCTTGAACGGCCGCGCGCCCGGCGGGTCCGGCGGCTCCTGCCCGTACCCGGCGACGATCTCCGCCCACGCGGCGTCCTCGTCGGCGGGCAGCAGCGGGTCGCGCTCCGGGTCCTGGGCCGGCTGCTCGCCACCCGCCGCCCCGGAGTCGCGGCTCTCGCCGCCGTCGGGGCTCTCCGGCTCCCGCCGCTCCTGCTCAGCCACCGCTGGCCGTCCCTTCCACACCTGTGTCCGCACCCGTGCCGGAGCCGTCGTCGGCACCGCCCGCGAGCCGCTCGACGAAGGCGACGCTCTCCTCGAAGATCCGGTCCGCGTCATGGTCCAACGTCGCCACGTGGTAGCTCTGTTCCAGCAGGATCTCGGTGACGTCGCGCGAGGACACCCGGCCGAGCACCCGCGCCGAGTCGGCGGGCGGCACCACATGGTCCTGCGGGCTGTGCAGCACCATGAGCGGCTGCGTGACCTGCGGGAGCTCGCGGTCGACCAACCGGAAGAAGTTCCGCAGCTGGTGGGCGGCGTGCAGCGGGACCCGGTCGTAGGCGACCTCGACCGAGTCCTCCTTCGCGATGTCCGAGGCGATGCCCGGGATCGTGCGCACCAGGTGCCGGGCGATCGGGAGGGCGTGCGCTGCCGCGCCGTGCACCTTGTTCCCCGGATTGACCAGGACGAGGCCCGCCACCCTGTCCCCGTGCCGGGCCGCCAGGCGCAGCGCCAGCGCGCCGCCCATCGACAGTCCGCACACGAACACCTGCGAGCAGCGCTCGGCCAGCTCCTCGAAGGCGCGGTCCACCTCCGCGTACCAGTCCTGCCAGCCCGTGACCGCGAGGTCCTCCCAGCGGGTGCCGTGCCCGGGCAGCAGCGGGAGCGAGACGGTCAGCCCGCGCTCGGCGAGATGCTCCGCCCAGGGACGCATCGACTGGGGGGAACCGGTGAAGCCGTGACAGAGGAGGACGCCTACCTCGCCGCCTTCGTGGCGGTACGGCTCGGCTCCAGGGAGGACCGGCACCTTCGGTCTCCTGTTCATGGAAGGAGTGACAACGGGGAGAGGTGACACAGCGTGGAGTACGCGCACTACGACGTGCACTTCACCGTACGCGACCGGACCGACACCGACCAGGGTCGTCGGCGTCCGGGGCGGCCTCGCGGGTTAAGGTCTGATCCTCGGACTGATCTCGGACTGATCCGTGGGCCGATCCGGCACGAGTCCGGGAACGAGGGAAGGCAGTGGGTTGATCTACGGCGCAATGAAGGTGGCCATCGGGGGGCCGCTGAAGCTCGGTTTCCGGCCGTGGGTGGAGGGCCTGGAGAACATCCCCGCCGAGGGCCCCGCGATCCTCGCCAGCAACCACCTGTCCTTCTCGGACTCGTTCTTCCTGCCGGCCGTCCTCGACCGCAAGGTCACCTTCATCGCCAAGGCCGAGTACTTCACGACGCCCGGTGTGAAGGGCAAGCTCACGGCGGCCTTCTTCAAGGGCGTCGGCCAGCTGCCCGTGGACCGCTCCGGTTCGCGCGGCGCCGGCGAGGCCGCCATCAAGAGCGGCATCGAGGTCCTGGAGCGCGGCGAGCTCTTCGGCATCTACCCCGAGGGCACCCGCTCGCCCGACGGCCGCCTCTACCGGGGCAAGCCGGGCGGCCTCGCGCGCGTGGCGCTCGCCACCGGCGCGCCCGTCATCCCCGTCGCCATGATCGACACGGAGAAGATCCAGCCTCCGGGCAAGGTCCTCCCCAAGCTCATGCGCCCCGGCATTCGCATCGGCAAGCCCCTCGACTTCCGCCGCTACCAGGGCATGGAGGGCGACCGGTTCGTCCTGCGCGCGGTCACCGACGAGGTCATGTACGAGATCATGAAGCTCTCCGGCCAGGAGTACGTCGACATGTACGCGACCGCCGCCAAGCGGCAGATCGCGGACGCGGAGAAGGCCGAGAAGGAAGCCAAGAAGGCGCTGGAGAAGGAGCGCGAGAAGGAGCGGGACGGCTCGTAGCCGCGTCGTTCGTTCTCGGACAGTGGTGGGGGAGATGGGCAACAGCGCGAACACGGTCCGGCGCGAGCGCGTCGTCCGCATGTCGGTCGAGCAGCCGCTGTGGCGCGCCCTCATGGGGTACCGCGTCCTGACCATGGTGTACGCGATCGGGCTCTTCGCCTCCGCGTACGAGGTCTACGAGCGGCCCTGGGTCGCCATCGGCTACTTCGTCGTCCTGGTCGTCTGGACGCTGGCGACGCTGCCCCAGGTCTCCGGCGCCCGGCGCTGCACCAAGCGCTTCCTGACGGCCGACCTGACCGTCGCCGTCGTCGGCATCCTGCTCTCCCCGGTCGCCGGGCACGACCGCGCGGTCACCGGCGGCTCCACACTGCCCTCGATCTGGACGGCGGGCGCCGTCCTCGCCTGGGCGCTCAAGGGCGGCTGGCGCTGGGCGGCCTTCGCGTCCGTCTTCATCGGCGTGGCCAACGTGATCCAGCGCGGCGGCCTCAGCCGCAGCACGATCCACAACGTGCTGCTCGTCTGCATCGCCTCGATAGCGATCGGCTACGTCGTCGAGGTGGCCCGCGCCTCGGAGCGCACCCTCGCCCGCGCCCTGGAGATCGAGGCGGCGACCCGCGAGCGCGAGCGCCTCGCCCGCGACATCCACGACAGCGTCCTCCAGGTCCTCGCCATGGTGCAGCGGCGGGGCTCGGCCCTGGGCGGCGAGGCCGCCGAGCTGGGCCGGCTCGCGGGGGAGCAGGAGATCGCGCTGCGCACCCTCGTCGCGGGCGGCCTGACCCCCACGTCCCGGGTCTCCGAGGACGCCGCGCAGGGCGCCGTCGTCCGGGCCCTCGACGACCCCGCCGATGCCGAGGACGCCGGGGAGCCCCGCGATCTGCGCCCGCTGCTCGCCGGGCACGCGGGCGCCCGCGTCACGTTCTCCGAGCCGGGCACCCCGGTCCTGCTGGCCCCGGCCGCCGCGCGCGAACTGGCGGCGGCGGTCAGCGCGGCCCTGGACAATGTGCGGCGGCACGCCGGTGAGGACGCGCACGCCTGGATCCTCGTCGAGGACGAGCCCGACACGGTCGTCGTGACCGTGCGGGACGACGGCCCCGGCATCCCGGAGGGCCGGCTTGCGCAGGCCGAGGGCGAGGGGCGGCTCGGCGTCGCCCAGTCGATCCGCGGCCGGCTGCGCGACATCGGCGGCACCGCCGAACTGATCTCGGTCCCCGGCCAGGGCACCGAGGTCGAGCTGACCGTGCCGAAGCAGCTCCCGCCCGAGCTGCTCGCGCCGAACACGCTCGCACCGAAAAAGCTCGTACCGAAGAAGAAGTGAACCGGAACGTGAACGTCACGGGGGAAGGCAGGACCGCAGCGATGAGCGAAGAGCAGAACCAGGCGGACGGGGCCGCGATCAAGGTCATGGTGGTCGACGACCACCCGATGTGGCGCGACGCCGTCGCCCGCGACCTGGCCGAGTCCGGCTTCGACGTCGTCGCCACCGCGGGCGACGGCGAGCAGGCGGTGCGGCGCGCCCGCGCGGCCGGGCCCGACGTGCTCGTCCTCGACCTGAACCTGCCGGCCAAGCCCGGCGTCCAGGTCTGCAAGGAGCTCGTGGGCGCCGACCCGAAGCTCCGGGTCCTCGTGCTGTCCGCCAGCGGCGAGCACGCGGACGTCCTGGAGGCGGTCAAGTCCGGCGCCACCGGCTATCTGCTGAAGTCGGCGTCCACCGAGGAGCTCGTCGACGCCGTGCGGCGCACCGCCGTCGGCGACCCGGTCTTCACGCCGGGCCTCGCGGGCCTCGTCCTCGGCGAGTACCGCCGCCTCGCCTCCGAGCCGGCGCCCGCCGCGGGCGCCGACGAGCCCAAGGCGCCGCAGCTCACCGAGCGCGAGACCGAGGTGCTGCGGCTCGTCGCCAAGGGCCTGAGCTACAAGCAGATCGCCGAGCGCCTCGTGATCTCCCACCGCACGGTCCAGAACCACGTCCAGAACACCCTGGGCAAGCTCCAGCTCCACAACAGGGTCGAGCTCGTGCGCTACGCGATCGAGCGGGGCCTGGACGACGCCTGACGCCGCGGTCCGCTCCGGCCGCCCGCCGAGCCGAAGCGGCCCCGCGACCCTAGGATCCAGCCATGGAGATCCTCGCGTTCGGCGTGCAATCCGACGAAAAGCCCCTCATCGAGAAGGCGTTCGAGGCCCACCAGGACGATCACTACGAGGTCCGGTGCCTGGACGTGTTCCTCAACGAGGACACCGCCCCCATCGCCGCGGGCTACGAGATCATCTCCACCAGCGTCAACGCGAACCTCAACAACCACGTCCTGCAGACCCTCGCGGCCGGCGGCACGCAGATGATCGCCCAGCGCTCGACGGGCTTCAACAACATCGACCTGGGCGTCGCCGAGCGGCTCGGCCTCACGGTCGCGCGGGTCTCGTCCTACTCGCCGTACTCGGTCGCCGAGTTCGCCTGGACCCTCGCGATGGCCGTCAACCGCCGCATCGTCCGCGCCAGCAACCGCACCCGCGACTTCGACTTCCGGCTCGACGGCCTCATGGGGCGCGACCTGCGCGGCCGCACCGTCGGCGTCCTCGGCACCGGCAAGATCGGCGCTGCGTTCACCCGGATCGCCCACGGCTTCGGCATGAACCTGCTGGGCTGGGACGTAGCCGAGAACCCGGAGTGCCTGGAGCTCGGCATGAAGTACGTGGAGAAGGAGCGGCTGTTCGCCGAGGCCGACCTGATCAGCCTGCACGTGCCCCTGCTCCCCGCCACCGAGCACATCGTGGACGCCGCCGCGCTGCGCACCATGAAGGACGACGCGATCCTGGTGAACTCCAGCCGCGGCGGCCTGATCGACTCCAAGGCCCTCGTCGCCGAACTGCGTGAGGGCCGCTTCACGGGCGTCGGCCTCGACGTGTACGAGGCCGAGGCGGGCCTGTTCTTCCTCGACAAGTCGCTCGACGTCGTCGAGGACGACACCTTGGCCCGCCTCGTCACGTTCCCGAACGTGCTGGTCACGTCCCACCAGGCGTACTACACGGCGGACGCCGTCGGCCAGATCATCGACACCACGGTGCGCAACGTCCTGGACTACCGGGCCGGCCGCCGCTCCGAGAACGTGCTGGTGCCCGCCAGCACCTGAGCGAGCAGTTCCCGCACGATCCCCGCCCCGCGCAGCGACAGCACCGACTCCGGGTGGAACTGCACGCCCGCGAAGCCCGGACCCCGTACCGCGTGCACCTCGCCCGTACGGGCGTCCCGGCTGACCTCCACGCCGTGCGCGGCCAGCTCCTGCGCCGCCTCGTCGTCGCAGCGGGCCACGAAGCTGTTGTAGAAGCCGACCGTCTCGGTCCGCCCGAACAGGTCCACCTCGACCTGGGCGCCCTGGTACGGCACCTCCTTGCGCACGAGGTCCAGGCCCAGTTCCACCGCGAGCAGCTCGTGTCCGAGGCAGACGCCGAGCACGCCGTAGGGGTGGTCGCGGATCACCTCGGCGGCCAGCGACCGCAGGAAACGCATCTTCGGGTCGGACGGGTCGGCGGGGTCGCCCGGGCCGGGGCCCAGCACGATCGGCCCCTCGTGCGCGAGGACCGCCTCCCGCAGCCCCTCCTCGTCGTAGCGCCGGACCGTCACGTCGAGCCCCGACGAGCGCAGCACGTGCGCCAGCATCGCGGTGAACGTGTCCTCGCCGTCGACCACCAGCGCGTGCCCGGACAGCTCCCCGGACCGCTGCTGCATCCGCAGCCAGAACGGCGCGAGGGCCGCCCGGCGCCCGTCGAGCGCCGCCCGCACGCGCGGGTCGTCGGCCAGTGCGGGCCGCGTGCTCTCCGTACGCGGCCGTCCGGGCCGTACGCCCAGCGCCGCGAGCACTCCGGCCGCCTTGGCGTGCGTCTCCGCGACCTCGCCCGCCGGGTCCGAGCCGCGCACCAGCGTCGCGCCGACCGGCACCCGCAGCCGCCCGGTCGCGGCGTCGATGTCGGCGGTGCGGATCAGGATGGGGGAGTCGAGCGTCTGCGCCCCGCCCGCGTCCCGCCCGACCAGCGCGAGCGCCCCCGCGTAGTAGCCGCGGCCCCCGGCCTCGTACCGCTCGATGACCCGGCAGGCGTTCTGCACCGGCGACCCGGTGACGGTCGCCGCGAACATCGTCTCCTTGAGCACGTCCCGCACGTCGAGCGTCGACTTCCCGCGCAGCTCGTACTCCGTGTGGGCGAGATGCGCCATCTCCCTCAGGCGCGGGCCGACGACGACGCCGCCCATGTCGCCGACGGTGCACATCATCTTGAGCTCCTCGTCGACGACCATCGACAGCTCCTCGATCTCCTTGCCGTCGGCGAGGAACTCCAGCAGGTCGTCCGGGGTCGGACCGCCGGCCGGATAGCGGTACGTCCCGCTGATCGGGTTCATCACGACCGTGCCGCCGGACATCCGCACATGGACCTCGGGACTCGCCCCGACCAGCGTCCGGTCCCCGGTGTGCACGACGAACGTCCAGTACGCGCCCCGCTCGCCGTCCAGCAGCCGCCGGAACAGGGCGAGCGCGTCAGCCCGCGAGAACCCGGGGATCTCCCCCTCGTACGTCCGGCGGATGACGAAGTTCGCGCCCTCGCCCCGCCCGATCTCCTCGCGCAGCACCCGCCCGACGATCTCCGCGTACGTGTCGTCGTCCACGTCGAAGCCGCCGCCGCGCACGTCCACGGCGTGCCGGGGGAGCGTGTCGAGGGCCTCGGCGAGCGGGATCTCGTAGGACTCCTCGGGGCGCAGCACGGTCAGCGGGGTGCCGTCGTCGCGGACGTCGAAGCCGCGCTCGCGGATCTGGCGGAACGGGACGAGCGCGAGGCCCTCGGGGATGTCGGCCAGCCGCTCGTACGTGCCGACCTCGCCGATCAGGACCTCGACCACATCGTGGTCGCGGCCGGGGGTGCGGCGGCGGAGCAGGGCGAAGGGGCGGTCGTCGGTGAGCAGGTCCTGCAACACGGTGGGTCCTTCCGGAGCGCTTCGAGAGGATCGAGCGGGGATTCGGGAGGAACAGCCGGTGTCGGTGTCGGAAAACACTGAAGGCCGCCCCTCGGGCGGCCTTCGCGGATTCGGATACGCGCAGTCAGTGGGCCGCCGGATGTGCGGTCCACCACCAGGTGCGGTTCATGAGCTGCGCGAACATGGACGTCACCGTATCAGCCCTTCGGACACCCGTCTCAAAGAATGAGCGGCGGAATGGACGACGGGCCCGAGGCCGTAATGTTGTCGAGGTGACCGTGAACGCTAAGACCAGCGCAAGCGCTGGCAACACCTGGCGAGACCTGCCCGCGGCGCAGCAGCCCGAGTACCCGGATGCCGAGGCTCTGCGCGATGTGATCGCCGAGCTCGAGACCTATCCGCCGCTGGTCTTCGCCGGCGAGTGCGACCAGCTGCGTGCCCGGATGGGAGCCGTCGCCCGTGGCGAGGCGTTCCTCCTCCAGGGCGGCGACTGCGCCGAGGCGTTCGACGCCGTCAGCGCGGATCACATCCGGGCGAAGCTCAAGACCCTCCTGCAGATGAGCGCCGTCCTCACGTACGCGGCCTCCGTGCCCGTCGTGAAGGTCGGCCGTATCGCCGGCCAGTACTCCAAGCCCCGTTCCAAGGGCACCGAGACCCGTGACGGCGTGACGCTCCCGACCTACCGGGGCGACTCCGTCAACGGCTTCGACTTCACCGAGGCCGCCCGTATCCCGGACCCCGAGCGCCTGAAGCGGATGTACAACGCGTCCGCCTCCACGCTCAACCTGGTGCGCGCCTTCACCACCGGCGGCTACGCCGACCTGCGCCAGGTGCACGCCTGGAACCAGGACTTCGTGAAGTCGTCCCCCTCGGGCCAGCGCTACGAGCAGCTCGCCCGCGAGATCGACAACGCGCTGAACTTCATGCGCGCCTGCGGCACGGACCCGGCCGAGTTCCAGGCCGTCGAGTTCTACTCCTCGCACGAGGCGCTGCTGCTCGACTACGAGTCGGCCCTGACCCGTGTCGACTCGCGTACGGGCAGCCTGTACGACGTGTCCGCGCACATGGTGTGGATCGGTGAGCGCACGCGCCAGCTCGACCACGCGCACATCGAGTTCGCCTCGAAGATCCGCAACCCGATCGGCATCAAGCTCGGCCCGACGACGACGGCCGAGGAGGCGCTGCAGTACGTCGAGCGTCTCGACCCGGACCGCGAGCCCGGCCGCCTGACCTTCATCGTCCGCATGGGCGCCGACAAGGTCCGCGACAAGCTCCCGGAGCTGGTCGAGAAGGTCACCGCGTCCGGCGCGACCGTCGCCTGGATCACCGACCCGATGCACGGCAACACGTACGAGGCGGCCTCGGGCCACAAGACCCGCCGCTTCGACGACGTGCTCGACGAGGTCAAGGGCTTCTTCGAGGTCCACAAGGAGCTCGGCACCCACCCCGGCGGCATCCACGTCGAGCTCACCGGTGACGACGTCACCGAGTGCGTGGGCGGCGGCGACGAGATCTTCGTCGACGACCTGCACCAGCGCTACGAGACGGCCTGCGACCCGCGTCTCAACCGCAGCCAGTCGCTGGACCTGGCGTTCCTGGTGGCGGAGATGTACCGGGACCAGTGAGGATTCGCTCGCGCCAAGTGCCGTGGGGCGCGGATCACATCGATCCGCGCCCCACGGCACTTTTGCACTCCGGACGGCCCGGGTAAGGTTAGGTATGCCTCACCGAGTCATCGGGGCGGCACCACGACGAGTCCCGACCGGGAGGTGAACCCGCGTGTACGTCTGCAACTGTTTCGGAGTCACCGAGGCGCAGGTCAAGAAGCACGCGGAGGACGGTGCCTGCACCCCCCGCCAGATAGCGTCGGCCTGCAAGGCCGGCACCGACTGCGGCTCCTGCGTGCGCCGCATCCAGGCGCTGCTCGGCCGGGGCGCGTGCCCCCGCCGCGAGCTCGTCGACCAGGGCGAGACGGCCGTGGTGCTCGCGTCGGCCGCCGGGCTCCCCGAAGCCGCCTGAACCGTCCTTCCGGTTCAGCTCTCCGGCTGCTCGATGAGCTGCGCGATGTAGAGCGCCTCACCCAGCTTGTCCACCAGCTCCAGCTGCGTGTCCAGGTAGTCGATGTGGTGCTCCTCGTCCTCGAGGATCGACTCGAAGATGTTCGCGGACGTGATGTCGCCCTTTGCGCGCATCACCTCGATGCCCCGCTTGAGGCGGTCGATGGCCTCGACCTCGATCTGCCGGTCGGCCTGGAACATCTCGATCACCGACTGGCCGACCCGTACGTGGAACAGTCGCTGGTAGTTGGGCAGCCCGTCCAGGAACAGGATCCGGTCGGTCAGCACCTCCGCGTGCTTCATCTCGTCGAACGACTCGGACCGCGTGTACTTCGCGAGCTTCGTCCAGCCGAAGTTCTCCTGCATCTTGGCGTGCAGGAAGTACTGGTTGATGGCCGTGAGCTCGGCCGTCAGCTGTTCGTTGAGGAATTCGATGACCTCGGGGTCGCCCTGCATCGCAGAGGCTCCTTCCAAGAGGGTGACCGGACAGGTCCGCGCATCCTCGCACCGCCGCCCAGAAGCGTCCAGTAAGTGCACGCTTAGTGCGAGTTGTCCGAATCGATGATCGACTGCGGCCCGCCGGGACCCGCGTGGTCATGGCCACTGCCCGGGGTCTGTCAGGATGGAGGCATGGGTCATCCGGTGGGTAGCGAGTCTGGGGGAGCTGTGCAACCGGAGCTTCCGCCGGGGCAGCGGCTGCAGCGCGGCTGGCCCGTCACGCATTACGGGCCGGTGCCCAAGTTCCGCCCCGAGCGCTGGGAGTTCAGGGTCTTCGGGACCACCGTCGACGGTGAGAAGCGCTGCTGGAACCACGAGGAGTTCTCGGCCCTCCCGTACACGACCGTCGTCGGCGACCTGCACTGCGTCACGAAGTTCAGCATGCTCGGCGCCGAATGGGGCGGGGTGCTCGCCTCCACGATCCTGGAGCTCGCGCCGCCGGACCCCGGCGTCACCCACGTGATGGTCTGGGCCGAGTACGGATTCAGTTCGAATCTGCGACTGGCCGACTTCGCCGCCGACCGCACCATCTTCGCCACGCACAAGGACGGCGAACTGCTCACCGCCGAGCACGGGTTCCCGCTGCGGCTCGTCGTCCCGCACCTCTACGCGTGGAAGGGCCCGAAGTGGGTCCGCGGCATCGAGTACATGACGGCGGACCGGCGCGGCTTCTGGGAGGAGCGCGGGTACCACAACGTGGGGGATCCGTGGCGCGAGCAGCGCTACTCCTACCAGGAAGAGCCCGGGGAAGGTCCCGAGCTCTAGGGCGTGTGCCCCGGGGGTGTCCCTCAGCGCCTCGGGTGATCTTCTCCCGCAGGAGCCTTCCGGAGTTCCTTCAGCCGGGCCACGTCCGCGGCGTGGCCCTCCTTGCCGCCCGGTGTCTCGATGATCAGCGGGACGTTCGCCGTCGCCGGATGTGCCATCAGGGCGCGGAAGGGATCGGCGCCGATGTGGCCCGAGCCGATGTTCTCGTGACGGTCCTTGTGGGCGCCGACGACGTCCTTGGAGTCGTTGGCGTGGATCAGCTTGAGGCGGCCCTCGCCGACCGTCTCCACCAGCAGGTCGAGGGTCTGCCGCATGCCCGCGGGGCCCGTCAGGTCGTGGCCCGCGGCGAAGATGTGGCAGGTGTCCAGGCAGACGCCCAGCTTCGGATGCCGGTCCAGGGCGTCGAAGTACGGCCCGAAGTCCCAGGTCCGCGAGCAGAGCGAGGAGCCCTGGCCGGCCGTGGACTCCAGGAGCAGGAACGGGTCGTCGTCGTGGGTCAGCTCGTCGAGCAGCGGCAGCATCCGCTCGCGCACCTGGGCCAGCGCCGTCTCGCGCGCCCGCCCGCCGGTCGCGGACCCGGTGTGCACCACGACACCGAGCGCGCCGATGGCCCGTGCCCGGCGCAGCGAGTGCCGCAGCGAGTCGACGGACCGGTCGACGGTGGCCTCGGTGTGCGAGCCGAAGTTGATCAGGTACGGCGCGTGCACGTACGCCGGGACGCCGTCCTCGGCGCACCGCTCCCGGAACGTCTCGTCCTGCTTCGGGTTCCCGGGCGGAGTGGCCCAGCCGCGCGGATTGGCGACGAAGACCTGGACGGCCTCGGCGGCGAGCTCACGGGCGTAGGACAGGCCTATGGAGGCGAGGCCCCCGGCCACCGGCACATGGCCGCCGATCGGATTGCGGATGCTGCTGTTCACCGGGCCAGGGTGTCATGCGCGCCCGCACGGTCCGCGGCCCGCTCCCAGGAGGCGGGAGCGGGCCGCGGACCGTGCGGGGCGGCGGACGGCGATCGTGCCGGTCAGCGGATGGTGATCGTGATCTCGGAGCCCTTCGGCGCCGTGTCCCCGCCCTCGACCGACTGGCTCTTCACGGTGTCGCCGAACAGACCGAGGATGCCGCGGTCCTCGTCGACCTGGAAGCCGGCACCCTCCAGCTTGGCGTGCGCCTCGTCGACCTTCAGGCCCGTGACGTCCGGGACCTCGATCATGGGCGGACCCTTGGAGATCGTCAGGGACACCGTGTCGCCCTCGGCCAGCCGCCCGTGCTCGGGGGACTGCGCGGCCACGGAACCCTTGTCGGTCTGCGACTCGACCCGCTGCGGCTCGATCTTCGCCTTGAGCCCGAGCTCCTCCAGCGCGGCGACCGCGTCCTGCTCCGACTGCCCCGTGACGTCCGGGACGTCGACCGGCGAACCCTTGGAGACCACGAGGGCCACCGCGGTGCCGGAGTCGCGCGTCGTGCCCGCCGCCGGGTCCGTGCTGATCACGGAGCCCTTCGGGATCTCCTCGCTGAACTGCTCGGTGACCATGCCCGGGGACAGACCCCGGTGCTTCAGGTCGCTCTTCGCCGTCGGGAGAGAGGTGCCCTTCAGGTCGGGCACCTTCACGGTCTTCGGGCCCTTCGACACGGTCAGCGTCACCGTGCCGTCGTCACGGATCTGCGCACCGGACTTCGGATCCGTCGCCATGACCGTGCCGCGCTCGTACGTGCCGCTGTACGCGTACCGGGTCGTGCCCGCCTGGAGACCGGCCGCGTCGAGCCGCTTCTCGGCCTGCGCCTCCGTCTTGGTGAGCAGCGCCGGGACCTTCGTGAACTGGCCCGAGTTGATGTACCAGACGCCCGCGCCGACGCCGAGCACCAGCAGGACCGCCGCGACGACCGCGAACAGGCCGCGGCGCGGGGCCCGGCCGCGGCCCGTGCCGTGGGGCACGGGCGGGGCGGCGGGCGGCGGGGTCTCCAGTCGGCTCGTCCGGTGCAGGGCGTCCTGGTCCGGCTCGGCCGGCAGCGACATCTGCACCCCGGCGGTGCGCACCGCGCGCGGGATCACGCTCGTCCGGTCGTCCGCGCCCGCGTGGTCGGCCTCCCGCGCCTGCGGCGGCACCGCGTCGAGCTCGGCGTCGGACAGCGTCGCCCGCGCCTCCCTGGTCTGCGACAGCAGCGCCACGGCGTCCGGCGGCCGGACCTCGGGGTTGCGGGCCGTGGCCGACGCCACCAGCTCGTCCAGCGCGTACGGCAGGCCCGGGACGGCGGCCGAGGGCGGCGGCACGTCCTCGTTCAGGTGCTTGTAGAGGATCTGGGCCGGGGTGTCCCCGGAGTGCGGCTTGCCGCCGGTCAGCATCTCGTAGAAGACGACACCGCACGCGTACACGTCCACGCTCGGCGTCGCCGTGCCGTCCTCGATCTGCTCCGGCGCCAGGTACGAGACCGTGCCGAGCACCGCGCCCGTCGTGTTCGTCACCGTGTCCACCGCGCGGACCAGACCGAAGTCCGCCACCTTGACCCGGCCGTCGTCCCCTATCAGGACGTTCTCCGGCTTCATGTCGCGGTGCACGAAACCCGCGCGGTGCGCCGCCCCGAGCGCGGCGAGCACCGGCTCCAGGATGTCCAGCGCGGCCCGCGGGCGCAGCGCCCCGCGCTCGCGCAGCACGTCACGCAGCGTGCACCCCGCGATGTACTCCATCGCCAGATACACGTACGCGCCGTCGGTGCCCTGGTCGTACACCCCCACCACGTTCGGGTGCGAGAGGCGGGCGACGGACTTGGCCTCGCGGATGAAGCGGTCGACGAACGAGGCGTCGGCCGCCAGCGAGGGGTGCATCACCTTGAGCGCGAGCACGCGGTCGAGGCGGGTGTCCACGGCCCGGTAGACCGTGGCCATCCCGCCGACCGCGATCCGTGCGTCGACGCGGTACCGGCCGTCGAGCACCTGCCCGAGCAGCGGGTCCTGAAGGGTCGTGTCCACGCAGGCGAGTGTACGAGGAGTGACCGACAGGCCCGGCCCGCCCGGGAGGTACTGCAGCAGACCTGTGACCCTGTGCGACCCGCTCAGAAGGCCGGGCGCTCCGGGTCCAGGCGGGCCATCCCGTCCGTCGGCGAGGACGCCTCGGCGAAGTGCCGCCTGGGAATGCGGCCCGCGCGGCGGGCGAGGCGGCCCGCCTCCACCGCGTGCCGCATGCCCTCGGCCATCAGCACCGGCTCCTGCGCGCGGGTCACCGCGGAGGCGAGCATCACACCGGCGCAGCCCAGCTCCATGGCGAGCGCCACGTCGGAGGCCGTGCCCGCGCCCGCGTCCAGGATCACCGGCACGCGCGCGTGCTCGACGATCAGCTGGAAGTTGTGCGGGTTGCGGATGCCGAGCCCGGAGCCGATCGGCGAGCCGAGCGGCATGACCGCCGCGCACCCCACGTCCTCCAGCTTGCGCGCGAGCACGGGGTCGTCGTTCGTGTACGGGAGCACGGTGAAACCGTCGTCCACGAGCGTCTCGGCCGCGTCCAGCAGCTCGATCGGGTCGGGCAGCAGGGTGCGCTCGTCGGCGATCACCTCGAGCTTGACCAGGTCCGTGCCGAGCGCCTCGCGCGCGAGGCGGGCCGTCAGGACGGCCTCGCCCGCGGTGAAACAGCCCGCCGTGTTGGGCAGCACCTGGATGCCGAGCTTCTCCAGGACGGAGAGAACCGAGCCGTGGACGGAGGCGTCCACGCGGCGCATCGCGACCGTGGTCAGCTCGGTCCCGGAGGCGACCAGGGAGCGCTCCAGGATGTCGAGGCTCGGGGCGCCGCCCGTGCCCATGATCAGACGCGAGGAGAGCGTCGTGCCGCCGAGGACGAGAGCGTCGTCCGCCATGTCGCTCAGCCTCCCTGGACCGCGGTGAGGACCTCGACCCGGTCGCCCTCGGTGAGCGCGGTCGCGGCCCACTGCGTGCGCGGGACGACGGTCTCGTTGAGGGCGGCGGCGACGCCGGAGGGGGCGGTGGTCAGCGTGGCCACCAGTTCGTCGAGCTTGGTCGCGGCGGCCACGGTGCGCGGCTCGCCGTTCACGGACACGTTCATGCGGGCTGCTCCGAGAGGGCCGGGAAAGTGGTGCTGAAGCGCTGGGGGGTGAACGGACGTGCCTCGTCCGGGAGTTCACCGGTGGCCAGGGTGTGCGCCATGACGTCGCCGGTGACCGGGGTCAGCAGCACGCCGTTGCGGTAGTGGCCGGTGGCGAGAAGGAGGCCGGGCAGGGCCGTCGGGCCGAGGATCGGCGCGTTGTCCGGGGAGCCGGGGCGCAGGCCCGCGCGCGTCTCCGTCAGCGGCAGTTCGGTGATGCCGGGCACGAGCTCGTGCGCGTCGCGCAGCAGCTCGTAGACGCCGCCGGCGGTGACCGTGGTGTCCCAGCCGAGCTCCTCGGTGGTGGCGCCGACGACCAGTTCGCCGTTGACGCGCGGCACCAGGTACACATTGCCGCCGCGCACGACTGCGCGGACCGTGCGGCTCAGGAACGGCGCGTAGGCCTTGGGCACGGTCAGGCGCAGTACCTGGCCCTTGACCGGGCGCACCGGTGGCAGCAGCGCCTCGGGGACGCCCGCGAGGCGCCCGCTGAGGCTGCCGGCGGCCAGCACGACCTGCTCCGCGGCGAGCTCGCCGCCGTCGGCGAGGGCGACGCCGCGCGCCCGATCCCGTACGACGGAGAGCCGTTCGGCCCACGTCCGGTGGAAGGCGACGCCGGCGCGCTCGCAGGCCGTCACAAGGGCGCCCGCGAGCCTTCTCGGGTCGATCTGGTGGTCGCCGTCGACCCGCAGGCCGCCGCGCACGCCCGGCGCGAGCATCGGCTCCAGGCGGCGGCACTCGCGGCCCGACAGCCACTCGGACTCCAGGCCCGAGCGCAGTTGCAGCGCGTGCAGCTCCCGCAGGTGCGAGCGGTCGTCGGCGTCGAGCGCGACGGCCAGCGTGCCGCACGCGCGGTAGCCGAGATCGTGGCCCGTGGCCTCGGACAGCTCGGCCGCGAAGTCCGGATAGCGGCGCGCGGACTCCACGTTCAGGGCGAGCAACGTCTCCTCGCCGTAGTGCAGTTCGGTGACGGCGGCCAGCATCCCGGCCGCGACCCGGGCGGCGCCGCCGCCCGGCTCGGGGTCCACGACCGCGACGGACAGACCGCGCTGCGCGGCCCTCCACGCGGTCACCAGACCGATGATCCCGCCCCCGACGACCACGACGTCGATGGCGGACCCGCTGACAGGTGGCGTACGCGACATGGGCGTCCAGCCCCTCCCTTCGCCGGCATGACCCGGATCAGGTTCGTACGGTCGGAGGCCGCTCCAGCCTCCCTCTCAGCCCGCTGCGTACGGGCTCCCGCGTGTGCTTTACGTTGGCCACCCTAGCCGTTCGGCACGCCACCCAGTAAGGGAGCCCAGCCCGTGGCCCGATCCCTCGACGGACTCTTCCTCGCCCCCGTGACCGACCAGGCCCCCGGTCAGGTCGGCACCCGCACCCGCTTCGCCTACAGGGAGGAGGAGGGCCGCATATGGGCCTCCTACGAAGGCGGCGACATCGTGCGCGGCCACCTCGTGGGCACCCGCGCGGGCGACCGGCTCGACTTCCGCTACGTCCAGCTGAAGACCGACGGGACGACGTCCTCGGGGCACTGCGTCTCCACCGTCTCCGAACGGCCCGACGGGCGGGTCCGGCTCGACGAGACCTGGGAGTGGGAGTCGCAGGAGGGGAGCGGCACGAGCGTCGTCGAGGAGATCGCCGCGCCCGCCGCGCGGGAGTGATCGCGGGGGTCGTCACGGGGATGGCCGCGGGGATGATCGCGGGGCGTTGATCGCTAAACCGGTGACACGTGTGCAGGACGTCACGGAACGCGAGTGGCCCGGGCCGCTGACCCATGCCCGCACGGGTGCCTAAGGTGACCTTGTGAGCGATCAGGAGAGCGGGAACGAGACGCCCCCGGGCGACCGGCACGTCGTCGTGGTCGGCGCGGGCATGGCCGGCGTGCAGACGGCGGTGGCGCTGCGCGAGCAGGGCTTCACCGGGGCGGTCACGCTGATCGGCGCCGAACCCCACCAGCCCTACGACCGGCCGCCGCTCTCCAAGGCCGTCCTGCTCGGCAAGGCCGAGGGCTCCGCCTTCGACGTCGACTTCGAGGCCCTCGGCGTCACCCTGCAGCTGGGCCGCGAGGTCACCGGCCTGCGCCCCGCCGACCACGAGCTCGACACCGCCGCAGGCCCCGTCCCGTACGACGCCCTGGTCGTCGCGACGGGTGCCGAACCGATCCGCCTCCCGGGCGCCGGCGGCGTCCCCGGCGTTCACCTGCTGCGCACCCTCGACGACGCCGAGCGGCTGCGGCCCGTCCTCGTCGAGCAGCACGACGTGGTCGTCGTCGGCGCCGGCTGGATCGGCGCCGAGTTCGCCACCGCCGCGCGCGACGCGGGCTGCCGGGTCACCGTCGTCGAGGCCGCCGAGCGCCCCCTGGCCGGTGCGCTGCCCGCGGAGGTCGCCGCCCCGATGGCCGCCTGGTACGCGGACGCCGGCGCCGAACTGCGCACCCACGCGCGCGTGGAGCGCGTCGAGCCCGGAGTCGTGGTCCTCGACGACGGGACGCGGCTGCCCGCCGGGGCCGTCGTCGTCGGCATCGGCGCCCGCCCCGCCACCGCCTGGCTCGACGGCTCCGGCCTCGTCCTGGGCGAGCACCACGAGGTCGTTGCCGACGAGGGGCTGCGCACCTCCGTGCCGGACGTGTACGCGGTCGGCGACTGCTCCTCGTTCCCGTCCGCCCGCTACGGACAGCGCCTGATGGTCCACCACTGGGACAACGCGCTCCAGGGCCCCCGCACCGTCGCGGCCAACATCATCGGCACCACCCCGGCCGTCTACGACCCGGTGCCCTACTTCTGGTCCGAGCAGTTCGGCCGCTTCGTCCAGTACGCGGGCCACCACGACGCCGCCGACACCACCGTGTGGCGCGGCGACCCGGCCGGCGCCGCCTGGTCGGTGTGCTGGCTGCGCGAGGGCGCCCTGGTCGCCGTCCTGGCCGTGGGCAAGCCCCGCGACCTCGCCCAGGGCCGCAAGCTCATCGAGGCGGGCACCGTGCTCGACCCGGCGCTGCTCGCCGACCCGGCCCGTCCGCTGAAGTCCGCCGCGGCCTGAACACCTGGTCGGGCGGGCCCGGCTTCCGACTGTCAGTCCGGGATGGCAGGCTTGTCCTGTGACCGAGATTGACGCAAAGATCGATGCTCTCGTCCCCGACTGGCTCACCCTCCCCGACATCGCCGAACAGACCGGCGTCGAGGTGACGCGTGTGCGGCAGTGGGTGAAGGAGGGTCAGCTCATCGCCGTACGCCGCGGTGAGAACCGGGCCCTGCACGTGCCCGCCGCCTTCATCGACGACGACAAGATCGTCAAGGGCCTGACCGGGACCCTGACGCTCCTGCGGGACGACGGCTTCTCCGACGAAGAGATGCTGGAATGGCTCTTCACCCCCGACGCGACCCTGCCGGGCACGCCCGCGCAGGCCCTGAGCGAGAATCGCGGCACGGAGGTGAAGCGCCGCGCCCAGGCGCTCGCCGTCTGAACCTGACAACCGAGCGGTGTGCGCGGCCCCGGCCGGGGCCGCGCACACCGGTGCCCATCGACGGGGGATTCCCATGGCCGACCCGAAGCGTGACCTGCTCGCCGACGCGCGGCTCTACCTGTGCACCGACGCGCGCAGGCGCCAGGGCGACCTGCCGGAGTTCCTGGACGCCGTGCTGGCCGGCGGCGTCGACATCGTGCAGCTGCGTGACAAGGGCATGGAGGCCGGCGAGGAGCTGGAGCACCTCGCGGTGTTCGCCGAGGCCGCCCGCCGCCACGGCAAGCTCTTCGCGGTGAACGACCGGGCGGACGTCGCCCACGCGAGCGCCTCCGACGTGCTGCACCTGGGCCAGGGCGACCTGCCCGTGCCCGCCGCCCGCGCGATCATCGGCGACGACGTGCTCATCGGCCGCTCGACCCACTCCGACGCGGAGGCCGACGCTGCCGCCGTCGAGCCGGGCGTCGACTACTTCTGCACCGGCCCCTGCTGGCCCACCCCCACCAAGCCCGGCCGGTACGCGCCGGGCCTCGACCTGGTGCGCCACACCGCCGCGCTCGGCACCGACCGCCCCTGGTTCGCCATCGGCGGCATCGACCTGACGAATCTGGACGAGGTCCTGGACGCGGGCGCCCGCCGGGTCGTCGTCGTCCGCGCGATCACCGAGGCCGACGATCCGGGCGCCGCGGCGGCCGAGTTCGCCAAGCGTCTTCGGTCCCTGTGACCGGTCGCTGACCAGCGAGGACAGCACCCGTGTCCGGATCCTGTCCGCAGACTGGACAGGGATTTGGGACAGTCGTCCTCCGTCAGTAACCTGCCCGTATGGCCCTAGGCACCGCTTCCACCAGGACTGATCGCGCCCGCACCGTGCGCGACATGCTCACGCCCGGCAAGGCGACGTACTCCTTCGAGTTCTCCGCGCCGAAGACCCCCAAGGGCGAGCGCAACCTGTGGAACGCGCTGCGCCGCGTCGAGGCCGTCGCCCCCGACTTCGTGTCCGTCACGTACGGGGCGGGCGGCTCCACGCGGGCCGGCACCGTCAAGGAGACCCAGCAGATCGTCGCCGACACGACGCTCACGCCGGTCGCCCACATCACCGCCGTCGAGCACTCCGTCGCCGAGCTGCGCAACATCATCGGGCAGTACGCCGACGCCGGGATCCGGAACATGCTGGCGGTGCGCGGCGACCCGCCGGGCGACCCGATGGGGGAGTGGATCGCCCACCCCGAGGGCCTCACGTACGCGGCCGAACTGGTCGAGCTGATCAAGGAGTCGGGGGACTTCTGCGTCGGCGTGGCCGCGTTCCCGGCGATGCACCCGCGCTCCGCGGACTGGGACGCCGACGTGCGGCACTTCGTCGACAAGTGCCGCGCGGGCGCCGACTACGCGATCACGCAGATGTTCTTCCACCCGGAGGAGTACCTGAGACTGCGGGACAAGGTCGCCGCCGCCGGCTGCGACACCCCGATCATCCCGGAGTGCATGCCGGTCACCAGTGTCCGCATGCTGGAGCGGCTGCCCAAGCTCAGCAACGCGGACTTCCCCCCGGCTCTGAAAGAGCGGATCCTCACAGCCAAAGACGATCCGGCCGCTGTACGCTCCATTGGCATCGAGTTCGCGACGGAGTTCTGCGCGAAGCTGCTTGACGAAGGCGTGCCGGGTCTGCACTTCATTACGCTCAACAACTCCACTGCGACGTTGGAAATCTACGAGAATCTGGGCCTGCACGACCAGCGGGCCTGATCGGCCGTACCCGCGGGGGCCTCGGCCGTACGAGAGGGGCGTACATGGGCTGGGCGGTCCTCTATGCGGCGTTCGGACTGGTGGCGCTGTGGCTCCTCGGTGAGGTGCTGCTGCAGAACAAGGCGCGGCTGCGCTGGCGTCTGCTCGCGTTCGTCGGCTTCCTCGGAGTGGTCCTCGGCGTTCTGATGCCCTCGGTGATCGTCATCGGGATCGGCGCGATCGCCTTCGCGGTCGGCCAGACGTACGTCACGCTCTCTTTCCGCCGCGGCTTCGAGGCCGGCTGGTCTCTCAAGGGCGGCGGCTCCGACGACGAGGAGGAGAGCGCGGGCGCGCCCAGGCGTCGCCGGAAGAAGGAGCCGGTCCACCAGGACCCGACCCTCGAGGTCTCCGACCTGGAGTACGAGCAGGGCGCGCACGACGGGTGGGGCCCCGCCGCCCCCGAGTCCCCGGCCGAGTCCACCGCGGTCTACGCCCCCGAGCCGATGCCCGACGACACGGGCCAGTACGGCGTCTACAGCGACTCCGCCTACGCCCAGGCCGCCACCGGCCCGGCGCCCCAGGACCCGCAGGGCTACGGCTACGACACCAACGCCTTCGGGTACGACCAGCAGCAGAACTACGGCTACGACACCGGCGCCCAGCAGCAGCCGTACGCCGCGCCGTACTCGGACCCGTACATCGGCGGCCAGAGCTACCCGGAGCAGCCCCAGTACGGCGACCCGTACGCGACCGGCGGCGGGCAGCAGCAGTACAGCGACCCCTACGCGACGGCCGCGGGCTACGGCTCGGACACCCCGCCCGGCGGCGTCTGGGTCCCGCAGCAGCGCAGCGGAGACGAGCAGCAGCAGAACTACGGCGGGGAACTGCCGCCCGAGCAGACGTACCCGGCCTACCCGCAGCACGACCCGAACGCGGGCTACGACACCGGCTACAACGAGCAGCAGTACCGGTACTGAGCCGGATCCGCAGCGCAGCTTCAGAAGCAGTGACAGGCACAGCCGCCGGGCCCGCGCCCGGCGGCTGTCGCGTTCACCGGGCCGGCCCGTTCACCTGGCTGCCGCGGTCACTGGGAGCCCTGGAACCCCGGGCCCTCCACGATCAGCCCCGCCACCAGCGCGCCCGACATGCCCGCGTGCGGCAGCCCGCCGCCGGGATGCGCCCAGCCGCCCACCGCGAACAGGCCCGGCACCTCCGTCCCGTTCGCCGCGTGCAACAGGCTCCCGGCCGCCGCCGCGAGCGCGGGCGCGGGCACGGCGCCGCCCACCGCGCCCGTGGCCTCCGCGACGTCCCGCGGGGTGCGCGCCTCCTGCCACAGCAGCCGCTCGCCGAGACCGGGCACCGCGCGCCCGGCCGCCGCGACGACCGAGGCCACGAGATCCTCGCCCACGCGCGCGCCGTTCGGCACCGTCGCCGTGACCGTGACCGCCTCGTGCCCCTCGGGGGCCTGCCCGGCGTCCCCCGTGCGCAGCACCGAGACCGTCGGTCTCCCGGGGCGCGGCGCGCCGTCGAACAGCCAGGCCGCCTCCGCCGCCCGGTCCGTGCCGTGCACCACCGTGCGGTGCGGGGTGTCCTCGGGGCGGTCCCCGCGCAGCGCCAGGTGCACCGTCAGCCGGCTCGGCGCCGCCGCCTCCGGCCGCGCGGGCACCGCGCCGCGCGGCGCACGCTCCGGCAGCAGCCGCTCCAGCACGCCCGGCGCGACCCCGGCCACCACGAACTCGGCGTCCTCCACCGATCCGTCGGCCAGCTCCACACCCGCCGCGCGCCCGTCCTTCACGACGATCCGCCGCACCTCCGCACCGAAGCGGAACTCGACCTTGCGGCGCTCACAGCGCGCGTGCACCGCGTCCGCGAGCGCCCGCATGCCGCCCGTCACGGCCCAGGTGCCGAAGGTCTGCTCCATGTAGGGCAGCACGGCCGCGCTCGCCGGAGCCGTGCGCGGATCGAGGCCGTACGCCAGCGCGTACTGCTCCAGGAGCGCCACCAGACGCGGCTCGCCGGCCAGCTCGAGCGCGCCGATCTCCGCCAGCGTCGTCGCCGCGCGGTCCTTGCGCAGCAGCCGCTTGCGCACCACCGCCGGGTACGGCTCGCGCTCGGCCAGCACCTCCCAGTTCGGCCACAGCGGCTCTTCGAGCAGGGGGCGCCGCGAGCGGTCCCAGGCCTCCCGCGCGCGGTTCATGAACGCCGACCAGCGGGCGCCCGCGCCCGCCCCCACGGCCTCGTCGAGCGCCTCCGCGACGCCCGCCCGCCGTGCGTTGGGCAGGTCCGTCGTCGTGCCGTCCGCGAAGACGTGCCGCACGGCGGGCTCGATCTGGGTCAGACCGACGACGTCCTCCAGCGGCTCCTTGCCGGTCTTCACGAACAGGTCCCGGTACACGGCGGGCAGCAGGAGCAGCCCCGGGCCCGGGTCGAACGCGAACCCGTCACGCTCGACCCGGCCCAGCGCGCCGCCGTACGTCGAGGCGCGCTCGAACACCACCGGTCGGTGGCCTGCGACGGCCAGCCGAGCGGCGGCCGCCATGGCGCCCATGCCCGCGCCGATCACCGCAATTCGTGCCATGCCGGCGACTTTATCCGGCGCCACCGACAACGCCGCCGCGAGGTCAGGGCGGTGGCACCGCGCGGGCCAGCCGCCGCTCCTCGCGCCGCTGCGCCCGCCGCCGCAGGAACCGGCGGATGCGCCGCACCAGCAGGAACAGCAGGATCAGGCCGAGCACCAGGAGCACCGCCGCGATGATCGCGGCCGCCTCCGGATGGAACATCGCGAACGTGACGATCCCGCCGACGCCGAGGTCCTCGGCGGTGCTCAGGACGAAGTTCGACATCGGCTCGGGAGAGGTGTTCACCGCCATGCGCGTGCCGGCCTTCACCGTGTGGCTGGCCAGCGCCGTGGACCCGCCGATCGCGCCCGCCGCGAGATCCGACAGCGAGCCGCTCTGGCCGGCCAGCAGCGCTCCGACGACCGCGCCCGACACCGGCCGGATCACGGTGTGCACCGTGTCCCACACCGAGTCCACGTACGGGATCTTGTCGGCGACGGCCTCGCACAGGAAGAGCACCCCGGCCGCGATCAGCACGTCGGGCCGCTGCAGCGACTCGGGCACGTCCTCGCTCAGCCCGGTCGCGCCGAAGACACCGAGCAGCAGGATCACCGCGTACGCGTTGATGCCGCTGGCCCAGCCGCTGGTGAAGACCAGGGGGAGTACGGACACGGGGGAGAGCGTAACCAGTAGGGCACTCGGTGTGCCTGGGGACGATCACGCGCGTCTGAGTATCCGTACCTAGACGCGGAGATGAGTAGGTACGCGGATGGGCCCGACCTGCGATGACGAGAGAGTGGAGACCACGGAGAGGGACGCGGCTCCCGCACCGCCGACACGGGGCGGCGGAACGGAAGCAGCGTCCTTGGCCGCTCCTCTCACCCGAACGGGTGGGAGCGAGGCACGGGGGACCCGGGGGAGACCGCACGGGGGTTCAACGGGGGACGCGCCGGTCCGGTGAGGCCTGAGGACGACCGCAGGCCACGCCGGACCGGCGCTTCACGTGCTGGCCGGTTGCTCGCGGGACGTGCGCCTCAGGCCTTTTTGGACAGCGGCTGACCGCCGCCCACCCGGCCCTGCAGCAGCAGCGACAGCGCCGCGTGCACGTCGTCCAGGGAGCGCTCCGGCTGGAACGCCTGCCAGTCCAGAGCCGCCACCAGGACCATGCCCACCAGAGCCGCCGCCGTGAGCGGCACGTCGATCTCGTCGCTCAGCTCGCCGCCCTCGACGGCGCCCCGCAGCACACCCTCCACCACGGCCACCGCCTCCTGGCGGACCACGGCCAGCGTGGACTGCCAGGCGCGGTTCGTGCGCCACAGCTCCGCCACGTAGAGCTGCGTGAACGCCGGGTACTGCTCGATGAAGACGAGGCCCGCGCGGATCATCGCGTCCAGCGCGTCCACCTTGCTGCCGCCGCGCTCGTCCGTCGTGCGCGCCGCGTCCCGCAGCGAGGCCGTCAGCAACCCGACGCCGTGCCGCAGCAGCTCCTCGAAGAGCACCGACTTGCTGGCGAAGTTGTAGTAGACCGTGCCCTTCGCGACGCCGGCGCGCTCCGCGATCTCGTCGACCGTCGTCGCGGAGAAGCCCTGCTCCGCGATGAGCGTGACAGCGGCCTCGTAGAGCTTCTGCCGGGTGGCCTGGCGCCGTGTGCTGCTTTCCATGCCCCCGATTCTCACAGGTGCCTTTGTGGCCGCGCTCACAGGCTCAGCTCCGGATGCAGCCGGTCCAGCGTCCACACCTGCTTGCGACGGGCGCTCAGGGCTGTCAGCGCGAGCGCGCCCAGGGTGAAGGCGGTCAGCACCGCGCACGCCTGCCACACCGGGCCGAGCCCGCCTCCGGAGATGAGCCGGCGCAGCGCCTCGACCACGTAGGTCATCGGCAGGAAGGGGTGCAGCGCGTTGAAGAAGCCCGGGCTCGTCTGCACGGGGTACGTGCCGCCGGCCGAGGTCAGCTGGAGCATCAGGAACGCGAGCACCAGGATGCGGCCCGCCGCGCCGAAGCGGGCGTTCAGCCACTGGACGATCGCCGCGAAGCACGCCGTGACCAGGCACAGGAAGCCGATCGTGCCGGCCGCGTGCAGCATCTGGAGGCCGAGCGCCCAGTGCAGTACGGCCATCAGCGCGCCGACCTGGAGCAGGCCGAGCGCGGCCACCGGGAGCCAGCCCGCCAGCGCCACGCGCCAGGAGGAGGCGCCGACGGCGAGGGCCCGCCGGTTGAGCGGCTGGATCAGCATGTAGGCGACCATCGCGCCCACCCACAGGGAGAGCGGGATGAAGTAGGGCGCGAAGCCGGTCCCGTAGTTGGGCGCCTTGTGGAGCGACTGGGAGGCCAGCTGCACGGGGTCGGCCATCACGTCGGTGCGCCGGTCGCGGTCCTGCTTGTCGTAGTCGGGGATCTGCTCGACGCCGTCGTGCAGTCCGCCCGCGAGCTTCCCGGAGCCGTCGGCGAGCTTGAACATGCCGCCGGACAGGTCGTTCGCGCCGGTCTTCAGCCTGCCGACGCCGCTGTCGAGCGCGGTCGAGCCGGTGTGCGCCGTGCCGAGGCCGGTGTGCAGCTTCTTCGCGCCGGCGGCGACCTGGCCCGCGCCCTTGTCGAGCCGGTTGATCTGCGCGACCGCGTTCTCGACGTCCTGGTCGAGGGTCGGGGCGCGCCGGGCGAGCTCCTCGGACTGCTTCTGGAGCGTGGCCAGATGACGGTCCATGAGGGTCAGGTTGCCGTGCTCGTCCTGGACGAGCGTGTCCAGGTCGTCGGAGACCGTGGCGACGTCGTCGGCGGCGGTCGCGGCCTTCTTGAGGTCCGGGCAGGCCGGGTCGTCGAGGAGCGCCTTCTCGCAGCGCTGCTCGTAGATCGTGGCCAGGATGTCGGAGCCCGCGTGCGCGCCCTTGCGGGCGGTCGGGGCGACCTTCACCAGGGTGTCCAGGTTGTGCCGCACGCCCTTGGCGGAGTCGGCGACCAGGCGGGCGGTGTCCGCGATCTGCTTCTTGTTGTTCTTCAGGAAGGGCAGCACCTTGTCGGCGGTGCCGTTCACCTTGTCGGCGAGCGTCCGGGTGCCGGCCGCCACCTGCTTCGACCCGGTCTCCAGGTCGCCCGCGCCCTTGTCGAGCTTCTTCAGGCCGCTCGCCAGGTCGCCGCTGCCCTTCTTGGCGTCCTTCAGGCCGTCGGCGAGATCCTTGGAGCCCTTCTTGGCCTTGCCGATGCCGCCCTTGAGGTCGTCCGCGCCCTTCGCCGCCTTCTGGGTGGCGTCGTGGATGTCCGAGAACGAGATGAAGATCTTGTCCAGGAAGGAGCGTGACGCCTTCGTGGAGGCGGCCGAGCGCACCTCGGAGAACACCGTCCGGGAGATCTGCCCGACGATGTAGTTGTTCGCGTCGTTCGTGCGCACCTTCAGGGCGCCGGTCTCCGGCGCGTCACCGGAGCTGGAGGCGATCCGCTTGCTGAAGTCCGCGGGCATCGTCAGCGACAGGTAGTACGTGCCGTCCTCGACGCCCTCGGCCGCCTGGGCGGCACTGACCTCGTGCCACTGAAAGGTGTCGCTCTCGTACAGACCCTTGGTGATGTCGTCGCCCGCCGTGATCTTCCGGCCCGCGGCGGTCGCCCCCTTGTCGTCGTTGACGAGCGCCACGGGGATCTTGTCGAGCCGCCCGTACGGGTCCCAGAACGACCACAGGTAGAGCGCCCCGTAGAGCAGCGGCAGCAGGAGGAGCGCGACGAGCGCGGCGCGCGGCAGCTTCCCCCTGCCGAAGCGCCTGAGCTCAAGAGCGGCCAGCTTCGGCGAGCGCATCGTCCGTCGTCCCCCCGTCGGTGTCGGTGTCGGTGTCGTGGTCGTCGTTCTTGTCGGTCTTCTCGGCGGCCTGCTCTGACGTGCCCTCGGCCTCGGAGCGCGCCGGGGCGGTGGAGACGGCGATCGCGTCCTCGGGCGCCTCGCTGCACACGGCCACCACGGTCGTGCCGGCCGCCGCGATCGACCGCAGCTGCTCCCAGACCGCGTCCCGCTCGGCGTCCGACAGCTTCAGGTCGGTGTCGTCGACCCCGATCAGGCGGGGCCGGCCGATCAGCGCGAGGGCGAGCGAGAGGCGCAGTGCCTCGATCCGCTCCAGGTCGCGCACGGCGGTACGGGACCCCTTCGGCAGGCTCTCGCGGTCGAGGCCCGCGGCGGTCAGCGCGGAGTCGATCCGCAGCTTCGCCTCGGTCACCCGCTCGGCGCGCGGGCGCAGCAGCCCGCGCAGCCCTCCGCCGAAGCGGCGCTGCAGCAGGGCCCGCTCCTTCAGGTGCTCGGCGACGGTGAGGGCCGGATCGAGATCCGTCACCCCCGGCACGTGCGCGAGCGCGCTCACCCGGCGCAGGGCGGCCATCTGCTTCGGCAGCCGCAGGCCGCCGACCCGGGCCGTGCCCTCGCTCGGCCGCATCCGCCCCGTCAGTGCGAGCAGCAGGCAGGTCCGCCCGCTGCCGGACGGCCCCTCCACCGCGACGAGCGATCCGGCCGGGGCGTCGATGTCCACACCCCGGAACGCCCAGCCGCGCGGCCCCTTCAACCCGAACCCCGCGGCGGTGACGGCGGCGCCGTCCTCCCGGCCGTCCGCGTCCACGACCGCCCCCTCTTTTGAACCGACTTGTGAACCGACTTTTGAACTGACTGGTCAGTACAAAAATAACCCGAACCCCTGAGCGAAGCAAAACCGCAGGTCAGGCCGGATTGTCAGTGGCGTGCCCCACGATGGGCACATACGGCCACTGCGCCGTCACACAGACGACAGGAGGTTCGTCATGGCTGGACATCAGGCACCCACCGCAGCCGCCGCAGGCCGCCGCGCCGCCACCGGCCCTGCCCATGCCCCCTCACTGACCGGACCGGCGAGCGACGTCCACCCGGTGCTCCGCCGGGCCGGTGCCCCGCCCGCCGCCCTCGATCTGCTCGCCCAGGCCCGCGCCGGACTCGACGAGGCCGCCGCCCTGGAGACTCCGAACGAGCGGTACGCGACGGCCCACCTCGCCGCCCTGCGCACCGCCGCCGCCGTCCTCGCCGCCCGCGGCAGGCCCGAGCCCACGCCCCGGCGCCGCGCCAGGATCCGCAGCGCCTGGGAGGTCCTCCCCGAGATCGCCCCCGAGCTGACCGAATGGAGCGCCCTCTTCGCCTCGGGCGCCACCCGCAGAGCCCGCGCCGAGGCGGGCATACGCGGCGCGGCGAGCCCGCGCGACGCCGACGACCTCCTCCGTGACGTGGCGATGTTCCTGCGCCTCGTCGAGCGCCTGCTCGTTCTGCAGCCGGTCCTCCCGCAGCCCCGCCAGGAGGACGACGAGCGACCGGTCCGCCGGGAGGTGCCCGACGCGGGCTGACCGGCCGGGCGGCAGGCCGCAGTCCCGCCGCGCGCGGCGGGACTGACCAGCATGTGAGCGGTCGACGCGGATGGCGTGGGCGTCCGCCCCGGCCCATTAGGGTGGAGGCGCCCGAACCTGTTCACGCTCCGCCACCAGCCGGAGCCGCGCCGAGGAGTCTCAGCCGTGTCGGACCCGATGCGCCCGCCCGTCTCGTCCCAGCCGCAGCCGACGCCGCAGCGCGCCGAGCCGCCCCGGCCCCGTGCCGCGCTGCGGACGGCCGTGGTCTGGGACGTGCTCCAGGACGCCCTCGACCGGCGGGCCAAGGCCACGGGCAGCGACAGTCTCGACGTCCTCGACACCGGGGGCGGCAGCGGGAACTTCGCGGTGCCCGTCGCCCGGCTCGGCCACCGCGTCACGGTGGTCGACCCCAGTCCGAACGCGCTGTTCGCGCTGGAGCGCCGCGCCGCCGAGGCCGGCGTCGCCGACCGGGTGCGCGGCGTGCAGGGCGATGTCTCCGGCCTGTTCGACGTCGTCGAGCACGACGCCTTCGACGCGGTGCTGTGCCACGGCGTCCTGGAGTACGTGGAGGAGCCTGCCGAAGGCGTGCACCACGCGGTGGGCGCGCTGCGTGACGGCGGTGTGCTCAGCCTGCTCGCCGCCGGCCTCGGCGGCGCCGTGCTCGCGCGGGCCCTCGCCGGGCACTTCAAGGAGGCCCGGCAGGCGCTCGGCGACCCGGCGGGCCGCTGGGGCGAGGGCGACCCGGTGCCCCGGCGCTTCACCGCCGACCAGCTCTCCGGGCTCGTCGCCGACGCCGGGGTGGCGGTCGGCGCGGTGCACGGTGTGCGGGTCTTCGCCGACCTCGTCCCCGGCGTCCTCGTGGACACCGAGCCGGGCGCGCTCCAGGAGCTCCTGAAGCTGGAGGCCGCGGCCGCCGAGCTGCCCGCCTTCCACGCCGTGGCGACCCAGCTGCACGTGCTCGGCGAGAAGCGGACGGCCGAAGGGGCCTGAGCCACTCCCGTCAGCCCGCGCTGATCAGCGGCGCAGCGGCAGATGGAGTACGCGACAGGCCCCCCGATACGGCGCTCGGCGCCGTATGATCGAGGGAGACCGCCGGGCATGACGAGCCGGACGCCGGGGAATGACGACCCCGTGAGCCGGAGCGGCGTGCGGCGGTCCGCGATGGTGAAGTTGGCGTAGAGGGGCGGGTTTCACGGGGGCGATTCCCTGCCTATCCTGAAGGGGACCCCCGGTCGCCCCGGCGACTGCACGATGAGGAGGACTCCGTGCCGCTCTCGGAGCACGAGCAGCGCATGCTCGAGCAGATGGAGCGAGCGCTGTACGCCGAAGATCCCAAGTTCGCGACAGCGCTTGAGGGAAGCGGGCTGCGTACGTACACCCGACGTCGGGTCTACCAGGCAGTCGCGGGCTTCCTGGTGGGTATCGCGCTCCTCATGACCGGAATGGTCCTCACCCAGATCTGGATCAGCGTGGTGGGATTCCTCGTCATGTTGGGCTGTGCGGTGCTCGCCGTCACCGGTTGGCGCAAGGCGCCGAAGCCGGGTGAACAGCCGGCGGGAGCCGTGCCGGGAGCGCCTGGTGCGCCTGCGGCGCGACGCCAGGGCCGGCAGAAGCGGTCGATGATGGACCGCATCGAGCAGCGCTGGCAGAAGCGCAGGGACGAGCAGGGCGGCCACTGAGCCGATCGACTCCGCGTGCGGAAGCTTCCGCACGCGGCAGCCGTGTATGCAGACGGGTACGCATAAGACGTGACGCATAAAGGGTGACCACCCGCCGGGTGGTCACCCTTTATGCGTAAGGGGCGCCGCCTGCTTCGGCCCGCCCCCATGAGGGCATGACGGAGCCCCGGCCGATCACGGCCGGGGCCCCGTTCTTCTTCTCAGCCCTGCTGACCCGACGGGCGGGAGCGGAACGCGGTCCAGCGGCTGCGCGTGGTCACCCGGAGGGCCTCCCAGCGCTGGGAGAGCGCCCACACCACCCGGACGGCCGAGCGGGGCGCGAGCAGTGCCCGCAACCGGGTCCTGCGGCTCACCTTCGCGCGCAGCCCGTCGTGCGCCCGCCGCACGTCCTCGCCCAGACCCGCCACCGGCCGCGGCTGCGGCGCGTACAGCACCTGCTCCACCGCCGAGGCCACCCGCTGCACCGACTCCGCCGCGTCCGGCTCCAGCAGGCCGAGCCGCACGATGCGGGCCGCCGTCCTGCGCGGGGTCTGCGAGTCGTCCGGCGGGATGCCGTGGTCCCACGCCGTGTCCGTGAGCTCACGCCAGGCCGCCAGCGTCCGCCCGACGACGTCCGCGTCCGTACGGCCGGCCGCGCCGAGCCTGCGCGCTCTGATCCGCCGGCGCCACAGCATCGGCAGCGACGGCACCACGAGCACGAGCAGCACCCCGAGCGAGACGAGCAGGATCGTGCCGAACGGCGGACCGTCGTCCGGGGAGCCGCCCGCCACGGCGGGCGCCGCGCTGTTGCAGCCGCCCTCCTTGCGCTCGACCAGCGAACAGCTCTGCGACGTGGACGGCTCCGCCGCCGACGGGGCCGCCGAGGCGTCCTCGCTGGGCGCCGCCGAATCGCTCGGGTCGTCCGCCGGGGTGTCCTCCTGCGTGTACGCGGGGACCGTGCCCCGGGTCGGCGTCGGCTCGAAGCGGGTCCAGCCCACACCCTCGAAGTACAGCTCCGGCCACGCGTGCGCGTCGCGCAGCCCCACCGAGTACCGGCCCGAACCCTCGGGCGAGCCCGGCGTGAAGCCGACCGCGACCCGGGCCGGGATGCCCAGCGTCCGCGCCATCGCCGCCATCGAGAACGAGAAGTGGACGCAGAAGCCCTCCTTCTCCTTCAGGAACCGGGCGATCGCCGCCGAGCCGCTGCCCGCCGACACCTGCGTGTTGTACGTGAAGCCGCCCTCGGTCGCGAACCAGTCCTGGAGCTTCACCGCGCGCTCGTAGTTGTTGGACGCGCCCCGCGTGACCTTGCGGGCCGTGGCGCGCACGACGTCCGGGAGCGAGTCGGGCACCTTCGTGAACTCGCGGGCGATCTCGGCGGGCGGCTCGCCCGCGTTCGCCAGTTGCTGCGGCGTCGGCTGCACGATCAGCGACTTGACCGTGTACGACTTCCCGCGCGTGGTCTGCCCGTGGTCGCCCACGAGCGTGCGGCCCACCTGCTCGAAGCGCCAGCGGCCGTCGATCGACACCTCGGAGGCCGGGTACGGCATGGGCAGCCAGTCCTGGGCGTACCAGTCGGCGGCCGAGATCCGCGTCTCGATCTCCGTGCGGCGCACGTCCGGGCCGAGACCCGGCGGTGTGGGCAGCTGAGAGGGGACATCCGTGATGCTGCGCACCGAAGGCCGCCAGCTCGTGCCGTCGAACTCGTCGAGCGCCACGATCCGCATGTACAGGTCGGCGGTCTGCTCCGCGTCCGTCCGATAGGCGAGGACCTGGCGGTCCTCCGGCTGGTTCAGACTGTTCTGCAGCGAGACCAGCGGGTTGACCGCGGAGATCGTGCCGCCGCCGCCCGGGCCGCTGCCCACACCCTTGCCGGACGGGCCCAGCAGGCCGCCGTCCAGGGCGGGCAGGGCCAGCGGCACCACCAGGGCGATGCCCAGCGCCAGCACGCCGATGCGGCGGCCCGTGCGGACCGGAGCGAGCGCCCCGCCCCCGCCGTCCGCCATCGGGGACTGCCCACCTGGCCCCGGCCGGCGGGCGCCGCCGAAGACCCGGCCCCACTGCGAGAGCCGGTCCCGGCCCTCGGCCAGCAGAAGCAGCAGATAGCCGCCGGCCGCGAGCAGGAACCACAGCCAGTCCGTGCCGCCCTCCGACAGGCCGGCCGCCACCGAGTACAGGGCGAGCAGCGGCAGCCCGGCCGGGGCCGCGCTGCGGAACGTCACGGCCAGCGCGTCCACCGCCAGGCCGATCACCAGCGCGCCGCCGACCAGCATCAGCCGGATGCCCTCCGACAGCGGCGCGGGGATCATGTACCGGCTCACGTCGTCGCCGCCGGCCGCCAGGAGCTCACCGAAGTGGTGGATCGCCTCCGGGCCCGGCAGCACCATGCCCAGGGCCTGCTCACGGGCGAAGACCAGCGTCAGCAGGAGCAGGCTGACCACGGCCTGCACGGTGACCGTCAGCGCCCGCGCGAGCGGCACCCGGCGGGCCGCCGCACCCACCGCGGCCTGGATCACCAGCAGGATCGCGGCCTGCACGATCCACGTCGACCGGTCGACCAGCGGCAGAAGGGCGCACGTGGCGAGGAACGTCGCCAGCGTCGCGCTGATCGAAAGTCGCGTACCGCCGCTCATGCCCAGCCCCCACTGCCGCCCTGCGGCGCGGACAGGACGCCGGAGCGCTCCTGGTCCGCCTGCCGCCACATCTCCCCGAGGGAGGCCCCCGAGGGCACCGCCACCGCGGTCCAGCCCGCCTCGCGCAGCAGCCGCAGCCGCTCGGCGCACCGCGGTGACACCGGAGCGCCCGCGCCCTGTGTCCACGCCTCGCTGTCCAGCACGAAGGCCACCGCGCCACCGCTGCGCCGCCGCATCTTCGCGGCGATCGCGGCCTGCTCCTCGTCGAGATCGCCGAAGAACGCGATCAGCAGTCCCTCGTTGCCCCCGCGCAGCACGTCGTAGGCGGGGGAGAGGGCCGATCCGTCGGAATGGTCGACGACCGCGAGCGTGTCCATCAGCAGACCCGCCGCGTCCGCCGACTCCTGGCCGGAACCGGTGAACCCGTCACCGCCCTCGCCCGCGACCGCGCCGCCCCGGTCCGTCAGGAGCCGCACCGAGAAGCCCCGCTCGATCATGTGCACCAGGACGGACGCCGCGCCGGACACCGCCCACTCGAAGGCCGAGTCGGGGCCCGCGCCCAGGTACGCCGCGCCGCGCGTGTCCAGGAGCACCGAGCAGCGGGCCCGCTGGGGCTGCTCCTCGCGGCGCACCATCAGCTCCCCGTAGCGTGCCGTGGAGCGCCAGTGCACCCGGCGCAGGTCGTCGCCGTAGCGGTACCCGCGCGGGATCACGTCGTCCTCGCCGGCCAGCGCCAGCGAGCGCTGGCGCCCCTCCCCGTACCCCTTGGCCTCGCCGGACAGTCGCACCGGGGGCAGCGCCTCCACGCGCGGGATCACCGTCAGGATGTCGTACGAGGAGAAGGAGCGGGTCAGCTCGCACATGCCGAAGGGGTCGGTCAGGCGCAGCTGGAGCGGGCCCAGCGGATAGCGGCCGCGCAGGTCCGAGCGGACCCGGTACGACACCTCGCGGCGGCCCCCCGCCTCGACCCGGTCGAGCACGAAGCGGGGCCGCGGACCGAGCACGTAGGGCACCCGGTCCTGGAGCATCAGCAGTCCGGTGGGCAGCCGCGAGATGTTGTCCATCCGCAACTGCACCCGGGCCTCGGAGCTCGCCGGTACGCGCGCGGGGGAGAGACGGCGGCTGCCCGAGACCCGGTAGCGGGTGCGGTACAGGACGCCGGCGCAGACCAGGGGCAGCACCGCGAGCAGCAGTCCGACCCGCAGCAGGTCGCTCTGGCCCAGCACATAGGCGCAGATCGCCGCGGCGATCCCGGCCGCGAGGAAGGAGCGGCCACGCGTGGTCAGACCGGCCAGCGCGGTGCGCAGCCCGCTGCGGTCGCCCCGGTCGTCGCCCGGCCCGTCCGCGTCGGCGAAGGCGCCCCCCGGCCCCGCCGCGTAGTGCCCCCCTGCCGACATCAGATCCTCCGCGAGCCGGGCGGCTGCGCGCCGTACGCCGGGGGCGGTGTGTGGTCGAAGGCGCCGGGCGCGCGCGAGTCGGCGGCCGGGACGGGAGTGCGCTGCAGGATGTCGAGCACGACCTGCTCGGCCGTGCGGCGGTTCAGCTGGGCCTGGGCCGTGGGCAGGAGGCGGTGCGCGAGGACCGCGACGGCCAGCGCCTGCACGTCGTCGGGCAGCGCGTACTCCCGGCCGCTGAGGGCCGCGGACGCCTTGGCCGCGCGCAGCAGGTGCAGCGTCGCGCGCGGGGAGGCGCCCAGTCTGAGGTCCGGGTGCGTGCGGGTCGCGGAGACCAGGTCGACCGCGTAACGCCGCACCGGGTCCGCGACGTGCACCGAGCGCACCGCGTCGACCAGCTTCACGATCTCGTGGGCGTGCGCCACCGGCTGCAGGTCGTCCAGCGGGGAGACACCGCCGTGCACGTCCAGCATCTGCAGCTCGGCGTCCGGGCTCGGATAGCCGATGGAGACGCGGGCCATGAATCGGTCCCGCTGCGCCTCGGGCAGCGGGTACGTACCCTCCATCTCGACCGGGTTCTGCGTGGCCACCACCATGAAGGGGCTCGGCAGCTCGTAGCTCTTCCCGTCGATGGTGACCTGACGCTCCTCCATGGACTCCAGGAGAGCGGACTGGGTCTTCGGTGACGCCCTGTTGATCTCGTCGCCGATCACGATCTGCGAGAAGATCGCGCCGGGCTTGAACTCGAAGTCACGCCGCTGCTGGTCCCAGATGGACACACCCGTGATGTCCGAGGGCAGCAGGTCGGGCGTGAACTGGATGCGGCTCACCGAGCAGTCGATGGACCGCGCGAGCGCCTTGGCGAGCATCGTCTTGCCGACGCCGGGGACGTCCTCGATGAGGAGGTGTCCCTCGGCGAGCAGCACCGTCAGCGAAAGCCGTACGACCTCCGGCTTGCCCTCGATCACGCTCTCCACCGACCTGCGCACCCGCTCCACAGTGGTGGTCAGATCAGTGAGGCTCGCTCGATCGTCATAGGTCGTCACCCGGCCCTCCTCGGCCCGTACTTTCCGGGCCGACGCTCTGCGATGCGGACCGGCCCACCCCGAAACACGGACACCACGCGCCAAAGGTTCCCTAGCTCGCGCGGGGTGCCACACCCGCATTCTTGTTGGCGCCACCGGTTCGTGTCACTCGCCTGTGGACAACTGGCCGCGATATGTCAGGGCTTACAGCCTTTTGAGGGGAACGCCGGCGGATCGGGAACCCCGGACGGGAGCCCGGGGTCCGGCCTCGGTGCCGCTCAGGCCGGGGCGATCTCGCGCAGCCGGCCCGTCTTCACGTCGAACACGAAGCCGCGCACGTCGTCGGCGTGCAGCAGGAACGGCGAGGTGCGCACCTTCTGGATCGACTGGCGCACGTCCTGGTCCACGTCGCGGAAGCCCTCGACGGCCCAGCTCGGGCGCTGGCCGACCTCCATCTCCAGGTCGTGCCGGAAGTCGTCGGACAGACCCTCGAGGCCGCAGTTGGTGTGGTGGATGAGGACCACGCTGCGGGTGCCCAGGGCGCGCTGGCTGATCGTGAGCGAGCGGATCACGTCGTCGGTCACGACCCCGCCCGCGTTGCGGATCGTGTGACAGTCGCCGAGCTCCAGGCCGAGCGCGGCGTGCAGGTCGAGACGGGCGTCCATGCAGGCGACCACGGCGACGTGCAGCACGGGACGGGCGTCCATGCCGGGGTCGGAGAACGCGGACGCGTACTGGCCGTTCGCCTCGACGAGGCGGTCGGTCACGGTGCCGTCGGCCGCTATGGCGCCTTCGGAGGGGAGGGATGCGGAAGTCGTCATGCTTATGAAGGTAGTGCTCACAGGGGCCGTGAGCCTCCTGTGAGGGAGGACAAAGAACATGATCGTGCCTTGTTGTGAGCTAACCCACAGGAGTGCCCCGACCTCGACCGGTCGGGTGATTTCGGCCGGTATGCGGCTTCGGCTCGACCCGGCCCGCGACGCGCAGGCCGGTTGATTGACCGAGCCCCGCCGTGGACTAAAGTGACGCCGAACCCCATTGACGAAGCAATACGGAGATCCCGGCCCCGCCGGACGCTCCCCGCGTGCGCGGCACATACGTACGGCCCGCCACGCCGGACCTGAGAGGGCCTCTTGAGTCAGCGACACGTCCCGGTCATGCTCCAGCGCTGCCTGGACATGTTGGCCCCGGCTCTGGCCCAGCCGGGAGCGGTCGTCGTCGACTGCACGCTCGGCCTCGGCGGACACAGCGAAGCGCTGCTCTCCACCTTCCCCTCCTGCCGGCTCGTCGCGCTCGACCGCGACAAGGAGGCCCTGCGCCTGTCCGGCGAGCGCCTCGCCCCCTTCGGCGATCGGGCCACCCTCGTGCACGCCGTCTACGACGAACTGCCCGAGGTGCTCGACCGCCTGGGCATCCCGCGCGTCCAGGGCGTCCTGTTCGACCTCGGCGTCTCCTCCATGCAGCTCGACGAGGCCGACCGCGGCTTCGCCTACGCGCAGGACGCGCCCCTCGACATGCGCATGGACCAGACGACCGGCGTGAGCGCCGCCGAGGTCCTCAACACGTACCCGCCGGGCGAACTGGTGCGGATCCTGCGCCAGTACGGCGAGGAGAAGCAGGCCAAGCGGATCGTCTCGGCCATCGTGCGCGAGCGCGACAAGGAGCCGTTCAGCAACAGCGCGCGCCTCGTCGAGCTGATCCGCGACTCCCTGCCGCAGGCTGCCAAGCGCACCGGCGGCAACCCCGCCAAGCGCACCTTCCAGGCCCTGCGCATCGAGGTCAACGGCGAGCTGAGCGTCCTGGAGCGGGCCATTCCGGCCGCGGTGAAGGCGCTCGCGGTCGGCGGCCGGATCGCCGTCCTGTCCTACCACTCGCTGGAGGACCGGCTGGTCAAGCAGGTCTTCGCGGCCGGCGCCGCCAACACCGCGCCGCCCGGCCTGCCCGTGGTCCCCGAGCAGTACCAGCCACGCCTCCAGCTGCTCACGCGCGGCGCCGAACTCCCCACGGAGGAAGAGGTCGCCGAGAACCGCCGGGCCGCCCCGGCACGGCTGCGGGGTGCGCAGCGCATCCGCGAGGACGTCCAGGGGTGAACGCCGAGTGAGGCACGCGCGCGTGGAGGGGTGGACATGAGTGCGGCGAACGGCTCGAAAGGACCCGGGGCTTCCCGGGGACCCCGGGGCGGCACGGGAGCGAAACCCTCCCGCGGCGCGCCCCGTCCGCGCGGCTCCTCGGGCGCGACCCCGCCACGCACCGGCGCCGCCCGCCTCGCCCGCTTCCTGCCCGTCGCCCCCTCCGGCGGCGCCCAGGCCGCCCGTACCCCCTTCGTTCTCCTGGTCGTGCTGCTGCTCGGCGGCGGCCTGATCATGCTCCTGATGCTGAACTCCTCGCTCAACGAAGGATCGTTCAGGCTCAGCAAGCTCAAGAAGCAGACCACCGAGCTCACCGACGACGAGCAGGAACTGCAGCGCGAGGTCGACTCCTACTCCGCGCCCGACGCCCTGCTGCGCCGCGCCCGCGAACTCGGCATGGTCCCCGGCGGCGACCCCGCGTTCCTCAGCCCCTCCGGCATCGTCAAGGGCGCCCCGAGCCCCGCCGCCGCGCCCGCACCCGTGCGCCGCCCCGCATCACCCCCGGCCACGCCCGCCGGGTCGCCGACCCCGAGCACCGGCGCGTCCCCGCAGACCTCGCCGAAGCCGACGCGGTCCCCGGACCCGACGCCGACGGCTCCCGCATCCACGGCCCCCGCACCCTCGACCTCCGGCAGGTGACGCCATGACCGACAGGGAGCCCCCGCGCCGCCGGGTGCCCGGCCCCGCGCGCCCGGCCGGCACCGGCCGCCCCGCGCAGCAGCGCCGCCCGGCCCCCGCCCCGCGACCGGCCGCCCGCCGCCCGCGCCCCGCGTCCCCCAAGGGATCGACGCCGCTGCGTCTGGGCAGCCCCCGGCCCCGGCTGCGCATGGTGAGCCTCGGCCTCACCCTCGTCCTCCTGGTCTTCGTCGTACGCCTGCTGCAGGTGCAGGGCGTCGACGCCGACGCGTACGCCGCCAAGGCCGAGCTGAACCGCTACGTCAGCCACACCATCGCGGCCGAGCGCGGCGGCATCACCGACCGCGGCGGCGTCGCGCTCGCCACCAGCGTCGACGCGTACGACATCACCGCCGACCCGACGCTGTTCACCGAGAAGATCACCGGGGTGAAGGACGCGCCCGAGCAGGCGGCGGCGCTGCTGGCGCCGATCGTCGGCGTCGAGGCCGACACCCTCGCGAAGCGGCTGCGGACCAAGGACACCCGGTACGTGCGGCTCGCCGCGCGGCGCACCCCGCAGGTCTGGAAGCAGATCAAGGACCTCCGCTCGGCGCTCAACGAGAAGGCCAACGCCGAGGGCCGTGAGGCGGGCGTCCTCGCGGGCGTCCTCGCCGACCCCAGCAGCAAGCGCGTGTACCCGAACGGGGACCTGGCCGCGGGCATGCTGGGCTGGGTCAACGCCGCGGGCAAGGGCGGCGGCGGCCTGGAGCAGCAGCTCGACAAGGAACTCTCGGGCAAGGCGGGCAAGATCCGCTACGCCCAGTCCGGCGGTCAGCAGGTGCCGACCGCGGGCAGCACCGAGCAGCCCGCCGTGCCCGGCGCCGACGTGGAGCTCACCATCGACCGCGACATCCAGTGGGCCGCGCAGAAGGCGATCACCGAGCAGGTCGCGAAGTCCAAGGCCGACCGCGGCTACGTGATGGTGCAGGACACGCGGACCGGCGAGGTCCTCGCGATGGCCAACGCGCCGGGCTTCGACCCGAACGACCTGTCGAAGGCGAACCCGTCGGCGCTCGGCAACGCGGCCCTCCAGGACGCGTACGAGCCCGGCTCCACCGCCAAGGTCATGTCGATGGCGGCGGTCCTGGAGGAGAACGTGGCCACCCCGGCCACCCATGTCACGGTGCCCAACCGGCTGCACCGCGGCGACCGGCTCTTCCAGGACGACATCGACCACCCGACCTGGCACCTCACGCTCAACGGCGTGCTCGCCAAGTCCAGCAACATCGGCACGATCCTGGCCACCGGCGAACTCGGCAAGACCCAGTCCGCCGCGAACCGCACGCTCGCCTCGTACCTGCGCAAGTTCGGCATCGGCGAGCAGAGCGGACTCGGGTTCCCCGGCGAGACGGCCGGCATCCTCGCCCCGCCCGCCGAGTGGTCGACCTCGCAGCAGTACACGATCCCGTTCGGTCAGGGCTTCTCCATCAACGCGATGCAGGCCGCGTCCGTGTACTCGACCATCGCCAACGGCGGCGTCCGCGTGGAGCCCAGCCTGGTGCGCGGCACCACCGGACCCGACGGCAAGTTCACGCCCGCGCCCGCGCCGAAGAAGACGCGCGTGGTGAGCGCGAAGACCGCGCGGACGGTCGCCCAGATGCTCGAGTCCGTCGTCGACGACGAGGAGGGCACCGGCGCCAAGGCCCGGATCCCCGGCTACCGCGTCGCCGGCAAGACGGGCACGGCCAACCGCGTGGATCCGGCCACCGGCCGCTACAAGGGCTACACCTCCTCGTTCGCCGGCTTCGCCCCCGCCGACAAGCCCCGGATCACCGTCTACTGCGCCATCCAGAACGCCACGAAGGGAAGCTATTTCGGCGGCCAGATCTGCGGCCCCATCTACAAGCAGGTCATGGAGTTCGCCCTGAAGACGCTTCAGGTGCCGCCCACGGGCGCCAAGTCGGCGCGGCTCCCCGTCACTTTCCAGCCATGATCCGCCATGACACGCCGTGACCGACCGCCCGCCGGTCGTGATCACGGCCGGCGCCCGCCCCCGTGAGAACCGCCCGAAGCCCCGCGAGAACAGCCTGAAGAGCCCGTGACTACCATCACCCCCGATCCAGGGAACCAGCCCGCGCCACGCCCCTCGCTTCGCTCGGGGGCCGGTGCGCCCGGTACGCTCACCGCCGTGCCACACGCTGATCAGTCCCAAACCACCCAGAAGGGCGCACCCGTGACATATCCCGGGCCGCCGCGGCCGGTCGAGATCTCCGCCACACCCCTCGCGGAACTCGCCGATCAGCTGGGTGTCGCCGCACCAGCGCAGGCCGCCGAGATCACCGGCATCACCCACGACTCCCGTGCGGTACGCCCCGGCGACCTGTACGCCGCCCTGCCCGGAGCCCGCGCCCACGGCGCCGACTTCGCCGCGCAGGCCGCGTCCCTCGGCGCGGTCGCCGCGCTGACCGACCCGGCCGGCGCCGAGCGCGTCACCGAGGCCGGACTCGTACCGCTCGTCGTGGAGAACCCGCGCGGCCGCATGGGCGAACTCGCCGCCACCATCTACGGCCGGCCCGGCAAGGACCTGCTGCAGATCGGCATCACCGGGACGTCCGGCAAGACGACCACCGCGTACCTCGTGGAGGGCGGCCTCAAGAAGGTCCGCTCCACCGGGCTCATCGGCACCGTCGAGATGCGCATCGGCGACGAGCGCATCAAGTCCGAGCGCACCACCCCCGAAGCCACCGATCTCCAGGCCCTGTTCGCCGTCATGCGCGAGCGCGGCGTCGACGCCGTCGCCATGGAGGTCTCCAGCCACGCCCTCGTGCTCGGCCGGGTCGACGGCTGCGTCTTCGACGTCGCCGTCTTCAACAACCTCAGCCCGGAGCACATGGAGTTCCACTCCGACATGGAGGACTACTTCCGGGCGAAGGCGCAGCTGTTCACCAAGGCGCGCAGCAAACAGGGCGTCGTGAACTACGACGACGAGTACGGGCGCCGCCTCGTCGAGGAGTCCGAGGTCCCGGTCGTCACGTTCTCCGCCGAGGGCCACCCGGACGCCGACTGGCGCGCCGAGGACGTCGAAGTCGGGCCGCTCGGCTCCACCTTGACCGTCGTCGGCCCCCAGGGCGAGCGGATCACGGCCAGGGCGCCGCTGCCCGGCCCCTTCAACGTGGCGAACACCGTCGCCGCGATCGTCACCCTCGCCGTCGCCGGGATCGACCCGCAGACCGCGGCCGACGGCGTCGCCGCCGTCCCCGGCGTGCCGGGCCGCCTGGAGCGGGTGGACGCCGGCCAGAAGTACCTGGCCGTCGTCGACTACGCGCACAAGACGGACGCCGTCGAGTCCGTTCTCAAGGCCCTGCGCAAGGTCACCGAGAACAAGCTGCACATCGTGCTCGGCTGCGGCGGCGACCGGGACCGTACGAAGCGGATGCCGATGGGCGCCGCCGCCGCGCGGTTCGCCGACACGGCCATCCTCACCTCCGACAACCCCCGCGGCGAGGACCCCCTCGCGATCCTCGCCACGATGCTCGCGGGCGCCGCCGACGTGCCGGCGCACGAGCGCGGCGAGGTCCAGGTCTTCGAGGACCGGGCCGCCGCCATCGCCGCCGCCGTCGCGCGCGCCGAGCCCGGCGACACGGTGCTCGTCGCGGGCAAGGGACACGAGCAGGGCCAGGACATCGCCGGGGTGGTGCGTCCCTTCGACGACCGCCAGGTGCTTCGTGAAGCCATCGAGCAGACCCAGGGATGAAGTTGTGATCGCCCTCTCCCTCGCCGAGATCGCCTCAGCCGTCGGCGGGCAGACGTACGACATACCGGACGAGTCGGCCCGGGTCACCGGGCCGGTCGTCATCGACTCGCGCAAGGTCGAACCCGGCAGCCTGTTCGCGGCCTTTGCAGGTGAGCGGGTCGACGGCCACGACTACGCGCGCCAGGTCGTCGACCAGGGCGCGGTCGCCGTCCTGGCGTCCCGCCCCGTCGGCGTGCCCGCGATCGTCGTCGACGACGTCCAGGCCGCGCTCGGCGCGCTCGCCCGGCACGTCGTGGCCCGCCTCGGCGCCACGCTCGTCGCGCTGACCGGCTCGGCCGGCAAGACCAGCACCAAGGACCTCATCGCCCAGGTGCTGCGGCGCAAGGCCCCCACCGTCTTCACGCCCGGCTCGTTCAACAACGAGATCGGCCTGCCGCTGACCGCCCTCTCCGCCGCGGACGACACGAAGTTCCTCGTCCTGGAGATGGGCGCCCGCGGCAAGGGCCACATCCGGTACCTCACCGGCCTCACGCCCCCCAAGGTGGGCCTCGTCCTCAACGTCGGCACCGCCCACATCGGCGAGTTCGGCGGGCGCGAGCAGATCGCGGAAGCGAAGGGTGAACTCGTCGAGGCGCTGCCCGCCGACGGCACCGCGATCCTCAACGCGGACGACCCCCTGGTGCGGGCCATGGCCTCCCGCACGCGGGCGAAGGTGCTCCTCTTCGGAGAGGCCGCCGACGCCGACGTCCGCGCCGAGAATGTCCGGCTCACGGAGAACGGACAGCCCGCCTTCAGCCTTCACACACCCTCCGGGTGCAGCGAAGTGACCTTGCGCCTGTACGGTGAGCACCACGTGTCGAACGCGCTCGCCGCGGCCGCCGTCGCCCACGACCTTGGCATGTCCGTGGAGGAGATCGCCCTCGCGCTCTCCGAGGCGGGCACCCTGTCCCGCTGGCGGATGGAGGTCACCGAGCGTCCGGACGGCGTCACGATCGTCAACGACGCCTACAACGCGAACCCCGAGTCCATGCGAGCCGCCCTGCGCGCGCTCACGGCGATGGGCCAGGCCCGACGGGCCTCGGGGGGCCGTACGTGGGCGGTGCTCGGGCAGATGGCCGAGCTCGGCGACGAGTCGCTGGCCGAGCACGACGCCGTCGGACGGCTCGCCGTCCGGCTCAACGTCAGCAAGCTCGTGGCAGTCGGGGGCAGGGAAGCGTCCTGGTTGCAACTGGGCGCCTATAACGAGGGTTCGTGGGGTGAGGAGTCGGTGCACGTGTCCGACGCACAGGCGGCGATCGACCTGTTGCGCAGCGAGCTGCGCCCGGGAGACGTCGTGCTCGTGAAGGCCTCCAGGTCGGTGGGCCTGGAGAGCGTGGCACAGGCGCTGCTCGACGGCGGCATCGACGCCGGGGCTGATGCCCGATGATGAAGCAGATCCTCTTCGCGGGAGTGATCGGCCTGTTCCTGACCCTGGTCGGGACGCCGCTGCTCATCAAGCTGCTGGCCCGCAAGGGCTACGGCCAGTACATCCGGGACGACGGCCCGCGCGAGCACCACGCGAAGCGCGGTACGCCGACGATGGGCGGTATCGCCTTCATCCTGGCGACCCTCATCGCGTACTTCCTCAGCAAGCTGATCACCGGCGCGGCCCCGACCCTGTCGGGCCTGCTGGTGCTCGGCCTGATGGCGGGCATGGGCCTGGTCGGCTTCCTCGACGACTACATCAAGATCGTCAAGCGCCGTTCGCTCGGTCTGCGGGCCAAGGCCAAGATGGCCGGCCAGCTGATCGTCGGCATCGCCTTCGCGCTGCTCGCCATCAACTTCGCGGACGTGCGCGGCAATACCCCCGCCTCCACCAAGCTCTCCTTCGTGGAGGACTTCGGCTGGACGATCGGCCCGGTGCTCTTCGTCGTCTGGGCGCTGTTCATGATCCTCGCGATGTCGAACGGCGTGAACCTCACCGACGGCCTCGACGGCCTCGCCACCGGCGCCTCCGTGATGGTCTTCGGCGCCTACACCTTCATCGGCGTCTGGCAGTTCCAGGAGTCCTGCGCCAACGCGCAGACCCTCACCAACCCGGCCGCCTGTTTCGAGGTCAGAGACCCACTCGATCTTGCCGTCGTCGCCTCCGCGTTGATGGGCGCCTGCTTCGGCTTCCTGTGGTGGAACACCTCGCCCGCCAAGATCTTCATGGGTGACACCGGCTCGCTCGCCCTCGGCGGCGCCCTGGCCGGTCTCGCGATCTGCTCGCGCACCGAGCTCCTGATCGCGCTCCTGGGCGGCCTGTTCGTCCTCATCACGATGTCCGTGGTCATCCAGGTCGGCTCCTTCAAGATGACCGGCAAGCGCGTCTTCCGCATGGCGCCGCTGCAACACCACTTCGAACTCAAGGGCTGGTCCGAAGTCCTCATCGTGGTCCGCTTCTGGATCATCCAGGGCATGTGCGTGATCGTCGGACTCGGCCTCTTCTACGCAGGATGGGCAGCCAAGAAGTGACCACGCCCCAGGTTTCCTGGAACGGCAAGAACATCACCGTCGCCGGTCTCGGCGTGAGCGGCCTCAGCGCCGCCCGCGCCCTGGCCGGCCTCGGCGCGTCCGTGACCGTCGTCGACGGCGGCGACAGCGACGCGCATCGCGAGAAGGCCGCCCTGCTCGCCGAGGAGGGCATCTCCGTACGGCTCGGGGACGCCGAGACGCTCCCCGAGGGCACGGAACTCGTCGTGACGTCCCCGGGCTGGAAGCCCTCGTCGCCGCTGTTCGCGGCAGCCGCCGCCCACGGCGTCGACGTCGTCGGCGACGTCGAGATCGCCTGGCGGCTGCGCGGCCCGGACGCGGCCCCCTGGCTCGCGATCACCGGCACCAACGGCAAGACCACCACGACCCAGATGCTCGCCTCCATCCTGGAGGCGGCGGGTCTGCGCACGGCGGCCGTCGGCAACATCGGCACCCCGATCGTCGATGTCGTCCTCGAAGGCGACGACGCGTACGACGTGTTCGCCGTCGAGCTCTCCTCGTACCAGCTGCACTGGGCGCCCTCGCTGCGCGCCCACTCCGGCGCCGTCCTGAACCTCGCGCCCGACCACCTCGACTGGCACGGCTCCATGGAGGCGTACGCCGCCGACAAGGGCCGTATCTACGAGGGCAATCAGGTCGCCTGCGTCTACAACGTCGCGGACAAGGCCACCGAGGACCTGGTCCGCGAGGCCGAGGTCGAGGAGGGCTGCCGCGCCATCGGCTTCACCCTCGGCACCCCCGGCCCCTCCGAACTCGGCGTCGTCGACGGCATCCTGGTCGACCGCGCCTTCGTGGAGAACCGGCAGAAGAGCGCCCAGGAGCTCGCCGAGATCTCCGACGTGAACCCGCCGGCCCCGCACAACATCGCCAACGCCCTCGCGGCGGCGGCCCTGGCCCGCGCCTTCGGGGTCGAGCCCCAGGCCGTCCGCGACGGACTGCGCAATTTCACGCCGGACGCGCACCGCATCGCGCACGTCGCGGACGTCGACGGGGTCGCGTACATCGACGACTCCAAGGCCACCAACACCCATGCCACGCAGGCCTCGTTGGCCGCGTACGAGTCCATCGTGTGGATCGCCGGCGGCCTCGCCAAGGGCGCCACGTTCGACGAGCTCGTCACGGGCGCCGCGAAGCGGCTGCGCGGCGTCGTGCTCATCGGCCAGGACCGCGCGCTGATCCGCGAAGCCCTGGAGCGACACGCCCCGGAAGTCCCGGTGGTCGACCTCGAGCGGACCGACACTGGGGCGATGTCGGCGGCGGTGCAGGAGGCGGCACGGCTCGCCCGCCCGGGCGACACCGTCCTGATGGCCCCGGCCTGCGCGTCGATGGACATGTTCACCAACTACAACAAGCGTGGCGAGGCGTTCGCGGCAGCGGTCCGCGAACTCGGCGCCACCAGCGTCTGACGGGACCCCCGGGTGCCCGGTGACGCCGGGCAACCCTCGGGAGGGGACGTGGCAGCGTTGACGGAAGGCTCAGGGGCTCGGGGGAGCGGCGATGCCCGGTAGTGCCCGTACGACCAAGCGCCCCGCCGCACCGCCCCGCAGGACCAGTAAGGTCTACCGGGCGCGGGCCAACCCCGTGCGCACCTTCTACGGGCGCGCCCGCCGCGCCTGGGACCGGCCGCTCACCGCGTACTACCTGATCCTCGGCGCCGCGTCCCTGCTCACCGTGCTCGGCCTCGTGATGGTCTACTCGGCCTCGATGATCACGGCCCTGCAGATGGGCCTGTCCAGCTCGTACTTCTTCCGCAAGCAGTTCGTCGCGGCCGTCCTCGGCACGATCCTGCTGCTCGTCGCGATGCGGATGCCGGTCAAGCTGCACCGGGCGCTCGCCTACCCGATCCTCGCCGTCAGCGTCTTCCTCATGGTCCTCGTGCAGATCCCGGGGATAGGAGTGTCGATCAACGGCAACCAGAACTGGATCTCGCTCGGCGGCCCCTTCATGCTGCAGCCCAGCGAGTTCGGGAAGCTGGCGCTCATCCTGTGGGGCGCGGACCTGCTGGCCCGCAAGCACGACAAGCGGCTGCTGGCCCAGTGGAAGCACATGCTGGTCCCGCTGGTCCCCGTCGCCTTCCTGCTGCTCGGACTCATCATGCTCGGCGGCGACATGGGAACCGCGATCCTTCTCACAGCGATCCTCTTCGGCCTGTTGTGGCTGGCCGGCGCCCCCACCCGGCTGTTCGTCGGGGTTCTCGCGGTCGCCGGCGCCATCGGCATCATGCTCATCAAGACCAGCCCGAACCGTATGGCGCGCCTGGCCTGTCTGGGCCGCGCCGACGCCGGACCGGACGATCTGTGCTGGCAGGGACTGCACGGGATCTACGCCCTGGCCTCCGGCGGACTCTTCGGTTCCGGCCTGGGGGCGAGTGTGGAAAAATGGGGTCAACTTCCCGAAGCGCACACTGACTTCATCTTTGCCATCACCGGTGAGGAACTGGGCCTGGCGGGGACGCTGTCGGTGCTCGCCCTGTTCGCGGCTCTAGGCTATGCGGGTATCCGCGTGGCCGGACGCACGGAGGACCCCTTCGTTCGATACGCCGCGGGTGGCGTGACGACCTGGATCACGGCGCAGGCCGTGGTCAACATCGGTGCGGTGCTCGGCCTGCTGCCGATCGCCGGCGTCCCGCTCCCGCTGTTCTCGTACGGGGGTTCGGCGCTGCTGCCGACCATGTTCGCCGTAGGACTTCTGATCGCGTTCGCGCGGGACGAACCGGCGGCGCGGGCGGCCCTCGCCATGCGGCAGCCACGGATGAGATGGAACACGATGCGACGGCGCGCTCAGGCGCGTTCGTCCGGAGAGCGGTGAATTTCGGTGCATGTCGTACTCGCCGGTGGGGGGACCGCCGGCCACATCGAGCCGGCGCTCGCCCTCGCGGACGCCCTGCGCAGGCAGGACCCGACCGTGGGGATCACGGCGCTCGGCACGGAGCGCGGCCTGGAGACCCGTCTCGTACCGGAGCGCGGCTACGATCTCGCGCTGATCCCCGCCGTACCCCTGCCGCGCAAGCCCACCCCTGAACTGATCACGGTGCCGGGGCGGCTGCGCGGCACGATCAAGGCCGCCGAGCAGATCCTGGAGCGCACCAAGGCCGACGCCGTTGTCGGCTTCGGCGGCTACGTGGCGCTGCCCGGCTACCTCGCGGCCAAGCGGCTCGGCGTGCCGATCGTGGTGCACGAGGCCAACGCCCGCCCGGGCCTGGCCAACAAGATCGGCTCGCGGTACGCGGCCGGGGTCGCCGTCTCCACCCCGGACAGCAAGCTGCGGGGCGCCCGCTACATCGGCATCCCGCTGCGCCGCACCATCGCCATGCTGGACCGGGCCGCGATGCGCCCGGAGGCCCGCGCCGCGTTCGGCCTCGACCCGAACCTGCCGACGCTGCTGGTCTCCGGCGGCTCCCAGGGCGCCCGGCACCTCAACGAGGTCGTCACGCGCGTCGCCCCGCTGCTCCAGCAGTCCGGCATCCAGATCCTGCACGTGGTCGGCCCGAAGAACGAACTGCCGCAGGTCCAGCAGATGCCGGGGATGCCCCCGTACATCCCGGTACCGTACGTGGACCGGATGGACCTCGCGTACGCCGCGGCCGACATGATGCTCTGCCGCGCGGGCGCGATGACCGTCGCCGAACTCTCCGCCGTCGGGCTCCCGGCCGCCTACGTCCCGCTGCCCATCGGCAACGGCGAACAGCGGCTCAACGCCCAGCCGGTGGTCAAGGCCGGCGGCGGCCTGCTGGTCGACGACGCGGAGCTGACCCCCGAGTGGGTCCAGGGCAACGTCCTGCCCGTCCTCGGCGACCCGCACCGGCTGTACGAGATGTCCCGCGCCGCCTCCGAGTTCGGCCGCCGGGACGCCGACGACCTGCTCGTCGGCATGGTGTACGAGGCGATCAACTCGCGTCACTAGCGGACGTGCGGATGTGAAGGCAGGGGAGCGTGGCCAAGGCGACCACCGCGGACCGCGGCGAACGGGACAGGACCCAGGCGCCCGAACCGCCCCCCGCCGGCGCGAGGGTGCGCATGCCGGGCGTGCGCACCCTCGTCGTGACCGGAGTGCTGCTCGTCCTCGCCGTGGCGGGCGGCATCTGGCTCCTCTACGGCTCCGCGTGGCTGCGGGTGGACCGCGTGACCACCTCGGGCACCGAGGTCCTGACCCCGGCCCAGGTGCGGGACGCGGCAGCCGTGCCGGTCGGCGCCCCGCTGATCTCCGTCGACACCGACGCCATCGAGGCCCGGCTGCGGCGGGAACTGCCGCGGATCGACGCGGTGGACGTCGTCCGTTCCTGGCCGCACGGAATCGGACTGAAAGTGACGGAACGCAAGCCGGTTCTCCTCGCCGAAGACGCCCGAAATTCGGGCAAGTTCGTCGAAATTGACCGTAAAGGCGTCCGTTTCGCGACGGTCGACAAAGCCCCCGAGGGCGTTCCCCGCCTCGAATTGACGCCGGATCACAGCGGCGCCGCGGCCAGCCTGCGCCGCTTCGGCCCCGACCGGCTGGTGCGGGAGGCCGTGCGGGTCGCCCGGCAGCTGCCCCGGGGGGTCGCGCGCGACACCCGGAATCTCAAGGTCCGTTCGTACGACGCCATCTCGCTGGAGCTCACCCGGGGGCGGGTGGTCGAGTGGGGAAGTGCCGAGAAGGGCGCGGCCAAGGCGCGTGCACTCGTCGCTCTCATGAAAGCAGCCCCGAAGGCCCGGCACTTCGATGTGAGTGTCCCCACCGCCCCCGCCTCGTCGCGGAGTTGACGCTCATCGACGCAGGCCAGCACCCTGGTTGGGCAGCGCTACGGCTGATCACATAGGGTGAAAAGAAAAACGGGAGGTTCGGCGTGTTCGTTGAACGGGCGCCACTTGTCGACTTAGTGTCAGGTTCGGAAGAGTCCAGGAAACAGACACACTGGTAACCCTAAACTTCAGCGTTAGGGTTCGGGTCGGCAGTCGACTAGTACTCAACTAGTAGTCCGGACCGTCCCAATTCGGCATCAGTCGTCGCACCGTAGAAGCGAAGCGGCGACACGTAACTCGAGGCGAGAGGCCTTCGACGTGGCAGCACCGCAGAACTACCTCGCAGTCATCAAAGTCATCGGTGTCGGCGGCGGTGGTGTCAATGCCATCAACCGGATGATCGAGGTCGGTCTCAAGGGCGTCGAGTTCATCGCCATCAACACCGACGCGCAAGCCCTGTTGATGAGCGACGCGGACGTCAAGCTCGACGTCGGCCGTGAACTCACCCGCGGACTCGGCGCCGGAGCCAATCCGGCCGTCGGACGCAAGGCGGCCGAGGATCACCGCGAGGAGATCGAGGAGGTCCTCAAGGGGGCCGACATGGTCTTCGTCACCGCCGGTGAAGGTGGCGGCACCGGCACCGGCGGCGCACCCGTCGTGGCCAACATCGCGCGCTCGCTCGGCGCCCTCACGATCGGCGTGGTCACCCGCCCGTTCACCTTCGAGGGCCGGCGCCGGGCGAACCAGGCGGAGGACGGCATCGCCGAGCTCCGCGAAGAGGTCGACACCCTCATCGTCATCCCGAACGACCGGCTCCTGTCCATCTCGGACCGCCAGGTCTCCGTCCTCGACGCCTTCAAGTCGGCGGACCAGGTCCTGCTCTCCGGTGTCCAGGGCATCACCGACCTCATCACCACCCCGGGTCTCATCAACCTCGACTTCGCGGACGTCAAGTCCGTCATGTCCGAGGCGGGTTCGGCCCTCATGGGTATCGGCTCGGCCCGCGGCGACGACCGCGCCGTGGCCGCCGCGGAGATGGCGATCTCCTCGCCGCTCCTCGAGGCGTCCATCGACGGCGCCCGCGGCGTGCTGCTCTCCATCTCCGGCGGCTCCGACCTCGGCCTGTTCGAGATCAACGAGGCCGCCCAGCTGGTCAGCGAGGCCGCGCACCCCGAGGCGAACATCATCTTCGGCGCCGTCATCGACGACGCCCTCGGCGACGAGGTGCGGGTCACCGTGATCGCCGCCGGCTTCGACGGCGGCCAGCCGCCGAACAAGCGGGACAACGTGATCGGTTCGACCTCGGCCAAGCGCGAGGAGTCGGCTCCGGCCTCGCGTCCGGCCCCGGCGCCCGAGCCCTCGCGCCCGAGCTTCGGCTCGCTCGGCAGCGTCACCCCGCGCGAGGAGCCCAAGATCCCGGAGCCCGTCGAGGCCGCCCCGGTCAACGAGACCCCGGCCGCCCCGGTCGCCCCGCCCCAGGTGCCCCGGCCGTCCTACCCGGACAGCCAGGCCGAGGAGCTGGACGTCCCGGACTTCCTGAAGTGACGTTCCTGGGCCTGATGGGGACGTCGCCGAAGTGATAGGACAGCGCGACACCGCGAGCGGCGCGCACTTCGCCTTCACCGACCGGTGGGGCGGGGTGAGCGCCGCTCCGTACGCGGAGCTCAATCTCGGCGGCGCGGTCGGCGACGACCCCGCGGCCGTCCTGCGCAACCGGGAACGGGCGGCGCGGGAACTCGGCCTCGAGCCGGGCCGGGTGGTCTGGATGAACCAGGTGCACGGGCCCGACGTCGAGGTGGTGGACGGGCCCTGGGGCCCGGACGCCGACATTCCGTGCGTCGACGCGATCGTGACCACGCGGCGCGGGCTCGCCCTCGCCGTGCTCACCGCGGACTGCACGCCCGTCCTGCTCGCCGACCCGGTCGCCGGTGTCGTTGCCGCCGCACACGCGGGGCGCCCCGGCATGATCGCCGGAGTCGTCCCCGCCGCGGTCGGCGCGATGGTGAAGCTCGGGGCGGACCCGGCCCGGATCACGGCCCGCACCGGACCCGCGGTCTGCGGGCGGTGCTACGAAGTCCCGGCCGAGATGCGCGCGGACGTCGCCGCGGTGGAACCCGCGGCGTACGCCGAGACCGGCTGGGGCACACCGGCCGTCGACGTGACCGCCGGTGTGCACGCGCAACTGGAACGGCTGGGGGTGCGCGACCGGGAGCAGTCGCCGGTGTGCACCCTCGAATCGCACGACCACTTCTCCTACCGCCGCGACAAGGCCACCGGCCGGCTCGCCGGCTACGTCTGGCTGGACTGATACGACATGACGGACCTTCAGGGATCTGCGGACCTTCAGGACCGCGAGGCCGAACTCGCCTCGAACCTGGCGGCGGTGGAGGAACGTATCTCCGCCGCGTGCGCGGCCGCCGGCCGCAAGCGCGAGGACGTGACCCTGATCGTGGTCACCAAGACCTACCCCGCGAGCGACGTGCGGATCCTGGCCGGGCTCGGGGTGCGGCACGTGGCCGAGAACCGTGACCAGGACGCCGCACCCAAGGCCGCGGAATGTGCGGATCTGCCCCTCACTTGGCACTTCGTGGGTCAATTGCAGACCAACAAGGTCCGTTCCGTGGTGGGTTATGCCGGTCTGGTGCAGTCCATCGACCGCGCGAAGCTCGTCACGGCACTGTCCAAGGAGGCGGTGCGCGCCGAGCGCGAGCTGGGCTGTCTGATCCAGGTCGCGCTCGACGCCGAGGTGGACGGGCGCGGTGAGCGCGGTGGCGTGGGAGTAGGGGGAGTGGAGGAACTGGCCGCTCGCGTGGCCGAGGCTCCGGGCTTGCGGCTCGACGGTCTGATGACCGTCGCGCCGCTCACCGGGCCCTACGCGGGACGGCAACAGGCGGCGTTCGAGCGGCTCATGGATTTGTCGACTCACCTGCGCGTGGCCCATCCGGCTGCGAACATGGTGTCGGCAGGGATGAGTTCGGACCTCGAAGAGGCTGTGACGGCCGGAGCGACACATGTGCGCGTCGGTACGGCGGTCCTCGGAGTCCGACCCAGGCTCGGGTAACGTCGCCAAGAAGTCGGACCACAGCAGAAAATATGGTCATTCTCGCTGATGGGCGGGGAGATCGCGTGGATCGCGGGCGCATGGGTTGACGTCAGCCTCAGCCGATCCACCACAGAGCGGAGGACTCAGAGCATGGCCGGCGCGATGCGCAAGATGGCGGTCTACCTCGGCCTCGTGGAGGACGATGGGTACGACGGCCGGGGGTTCGACCCCGACGACGACTTCGAGCCCGAGCTCGACCCCGAGCCCGAGCGTGACCGCCGACGGCACGAGCCGTCGCACTCGTCACACAACTCCCGCCCGGCAGAAGCGGACGAATCGGTACGAGTGGTGCAAGCCCCCGCGCCGCGCGAGCCGGTGCGCCAGCCCGCGTCGCTGACCGCCGATTCCGGACGTCCGGCGCGAATCGCCCCCGTGGCATCCATCACACCTGAACGTCAGAGTCTGGAGAAGAACGCACCGGTGATCATGCCCAAGGTCGTGTCCGAGCGGGAGCCGTACCGCATCACCACGCTGCACCCGCGGACCTACAACGAGGCCCGTACCATCGGGGAACACTTCCGCGAGGGCACTCCGGTGATCATGAATCTGACGGAGATGGACGACACCGACGCGAAGCGACTTGTCGACTTTGCGGCCGGTCTGGTGTTCGGTCTGCACGGGAGCATCGAGCGGGTGACTCAGAAGGTGTTCCTGTTGTCGCCTGCTAACGTCGATGTCACGGCGGAGGACAAGGCCCGCATCGCAGAGGGCGGGTTCTTCAACCAGAGCTGAGACGCAGCACTAGTTCAACGGCTAGCTATGTACTAGTCACGAGGCACGAGACACAGGGGAGAGGGAACCACCGACATGGGCGTGGTTTTGGATGTGGTCTACATCGCGCTGATGTGTTTCCTCATCGTGCTGATCTTCCGGCTGGTCATGGACTACGTCTTCCAGTTCGCCCGCTCGTGGCAACCCGGCAAGGCGATGGTGGTCGTTCTGGAGGCCACCTACACTGTCACTGATCCACCGCTCAAGCTTCTGCGGCGGTTCATTCCGCCGCTGCGTCTCGGGGGCGTGGCGCTCGACCTGTCCTTCTTCGTACTGATGATCATCGTCTACATCCTGATCTCCGTCGTGAGCCGGCTGTGAGCACGATGTCAATTACGGTCTTGCCGAATGCCGACGACAACGTTGAGGTGAAGAGATGCCGTTGACCCCCGAGGACGTGCGGAACAAGCAGTTCACGACCGTCCGCCTCCGAGAAGGCTATGACGAGGACGAGGTCGATGCCTTCCTCGATGAGGTCGAAGCCGAACTGACCCGTCTCCTTCGTGAGAACGAGGACCTGCGCGCCAAGCTCGCCGCAGCCACCCGTGCCGCTGCACAGAACCAGCAGCAGGGCGGTATGCGCAAGGGCCCCGGTGGCCCCGAGGGCCAGGGCGGTCCGCAGGACCAGCAGGGGCCGCCGCAGGGTATGCGCGGTCCCGGCGCCCCCGTGCCCGCCGGCATATCGGGCCCGCCGCAGCAGCAGATGGGTGGCCCCATGGGCGGCCCCCCGCAGCTGCCGAGCGGTGCCCCGCAGCTTCCGGCCGGTCCCGGTGGCCACGGTCCGCAGGGACCTGGCCCGCAGGGTCCCGGTCCGATGGGCCAGGGTCCGGGTCCGATGGGCCAGGGTCAGCTCGGTGGTCCCCAGGGACAGCTGAGCGGCCCGATGGGCGGCCCCATGGGCGGCCACGGTGGTCCCCCGCAGATGCAGCAGCCCGGTCAGGGTCCCGGTGGCGACAGCGCCGCGCGTGTCCTCTCGCTGGCCCAGCAGACCGCCGACCAGGCGATCGCCGAGGCCCGCTCCGAGGCGAACAAGATCGTCGGCGAGGCTCGCAGCCGCGCCGAGGGTCTCGAGCGTGACGCCCGTGCCAAGGCCGACGCCCTGGAGCGGGACGCGCAGGAGAAGCACCGCGTCGCGATGGGCTCCCTGGAGTCCGCCCGCGCCACGCTGGAGCGCAAGGTCGAGGACCTGCGCGGCTTCGAGCGCGAGTACCGCACGCGTCTGAAGTCGTACCTGGAGTCCCAGCTGCGTCAGCTGGAGAGCCAGGGCGACGAGTCGCTGGCCCCGCCGCGCAACCCGGCCGCCGCCTCGCTGCCGCCGTCCCCGGCGCCGTCGATGGCTCCGGCCGGTGCGGGTGCCCCGTCCTACGGTGGCAACCAGACCATGGGCGGCAACCCGCCGGCCGGTGGTCCGTCCTACGGCGGCCAGCAGCAGATGTCGCCCGCGATGACGCAGCCGATGGCGCCGGTGAGGCCGCAGGCCCCGCAGCCGATGCAGCAGGCTCCGTCGCCGATGCGCGGTTTCCTCATCGACGAGGACGACAACTAAGCGGCGCCCCGCGCGCCTGAGAAGGCGTCGGCGTTCATTCAGGCCCTGGCCCGGATCGTTTCTGCGATCCGGGCCAGGGCCTTTTCGCGGGCGCTCGGGGCGGGAGTTCATGTGTGCTCGCGCACAAAACGCCGAAGGGCCGGCCCGGCAGATTTCTCTGCCGGGGCCGGCCCTTCGGGCGGTGCCGGGTGTGACCTACGCCTTCTTGAGGCGGAACTCCAGGCTCAGGCCCTCGTCCGTGAAGGGCTCGCCGTAGGTGTCGTCCGCGTCGGCCCGGGCGAAGTCCGTCGCGAGGACCTCGTCCGCGATCAGGCCCGCGTGCTCGGACAGGGCCGCGGTCACCGCGGGGTCCGTGGACGTCCAGCGCAGCGCGATCCGGTCGGCGACGTCGAGGCCGCTGTTCTTGCGGGCCTCCTGGATCAGCCGGATCGCGTCACGGGCCAGGCCCGCCTGCCGCAGCTCCTCGGTGATCTCCAGGTCGAGCGCCACGGTGGCGCCGGAGTCCGAGGCCACGGACCAGCCCTCGCGCGGGGTCTCCGTGATGATGACCTCGTCCGGGGCCAGCGTGACCGTCTCGCCCTCGATCTCGACCGTCGCGGTGCCCTCGCGCAGCGCCAGGGACAGCGCGGCGGCGTCGGCCGCGGCCACGGCCTTCGCGACGTCCTGGACGCGCTTGCCGAAGCGCTTGCCGAGCGCCCGGAAGTTCGCCTTGGCCGTCGTGTCGACCAGCGAGCCGCCGACCTCGGAGAGCGAGGCCAGCGAGCTGACGTTCAGCTCCTCGGTGATCTGCGCGTGCAGCTCCGGGGACAGCGCCTCGAAGCCCGACGCGGCGACCAGCGCGCGCGACAGCGGCTGACGGGTCTTGACGCCCGACTCCGCACGCGTGGCGCGGCCGAGCTCGACGAGCCGGCGCACGAGCGCCATCTGCGTCGACAGCGTCGGGTCGATCGCCGCGGTGTCCGCCTCGGGCCACGAGGACAGGTGCACCGACTCCGGCGCGTCCGGCGTCACCGGCACGACCAGGTCCTGCCAGACCCGCTCCGTGATGAACGGCGTGAGCGGCGCCATCAGCTGAGTGACCGTCACCACCACGTCGTGCAGGGTGCGCAGCGCGGCCTTGTCGCCCTGCCAGAAGCGGCGGCGCGAGCGGCGCACGTACCAGTTCGACAGGTCGTCGACGAACGCCGACAGCAGCTTGCCGGCGCGCTGGGTGTCGTACGCCTCCAGGGCCTTGGTGACCTCGTCCGTGAGCTGGTGCAGCTCGGACAGCAGCCAGCGGTCCAGGACGCCGCGGTCGGCCGGGGCCGGATCCGCGGCGCTGGGCGCCCAGTTCGACGTACGCGCGTACAGGGCCTGGAAGGCCACCGTGTTCCAGTACGTGAGGAGCGTCTTGCGGACGACCTCCTGGATGGTGCCGTGGCCGACGCGGCGCGCCGCCCACGGGGAGCCGCCGGCCGCCATGAACCAGCGCACCGCGTCCGCGCCGTGCTGGTCCATCAGCGGGATCGGCTGCAGGATGTTGCCCAGGTGCTTGGACATCTTGCGGCCGTCCTCGGCCAGGATGTGGCCGAGGCACACGACGTTCTCGTAGCTGGACTTGTCGAAGACCAGGGTGCCGACGGCCATCAGCGTGTAGAACCAGCCACGCGTCTGGTCGATGGCCTCGGAGATGAACTGGGCCGGGTACCGGCTCTCGAACAGCTCCTTGTTCTTGTACGGGTAGCCCCACTGCGCGAACGGCATCGAGCCCGAGTCGTACCAGGCGTCGATGACCTCGGGCACGCGCACCGCTTCGAGCGAGCAGCCCTCGTGGGTGCAGGTGAAGGTCACGTCGTCGATGTACGGGCGGTGCGGGTCGAGCGAGGACTGGTCGGTGCCGGTCAGTTCGGAGAGCTCCGCGCGGGAGCCGACACAGGTGAGGTGGCCCTCCTCGCAGCGCCAGACGGGCAGCGGGGTGCCCCAGTAGCGGTTGCGGGACAGCGCCCAGTCGATGTTGTTGCTCAGCCAGTCGCCGAAGCGGCCGTGCTTGACCGTGTCCGGGAACCAGTTCGTCTTCTCGTTCTCCTCGAGAAGGCGGTCCTTGACGGCCGTGGTGCGGATGTACCAGGACGGCTGCGCGTAGTAGAGCAGGGCCGTGTGGCAGCGCCAGCAGTGCGGGTAGCTGTGCTCGTACGGGACGTGCAGGAACAGCAGGCCGCGCGCCTCCAGGTCCGCGGTGAGCGCCTCGTCGGCCTTCTTGAAGAAGACGCCTCCGACCAGCGGGACGTCGGCCGCGAAGGTGCCGTCGGGCTGCACCGGGTTGACCACCGGCAGGCCGTACGCGCGGCAGACCTTGAGGTCGTCCTCACCGAACGCGGGGGACTGGTGGACCAGACCCGTACCGTCCTCGGTCGTCACGTACTCGGCGTTGACGACGTAGTGCGCCTCGGCCGGACTGTGCCCATTGGTTCCCTCGCTGACGCTCGGGAACTCCACAAGCTCGAACGGACGTTGGTACTTCCAGCGCTCCATCTCCGCGCCGGTGAAGGACTCGCCGGTCGTCTCCCAGCCCTCGCCGAGCGCCTTGGCGACGAGCGGCTCGGCGACGACCAGCTTCTCCTCACCGTTCGTCGCCACGACGTAGCGGACCTCGGGGTGCGCGGCGACCGCCGTGTTGGACACCAGGGTCCAGGGGGTCGTCGTCCAGACCAGGAGCGAGGCCTGACCGGCCAGCGGACCGGAGGTGAGGGGGAAACGGACATAGACCGACGGGTCCACGACCGTCTCGTAGCCCTGCGCGAGCTCGTGGTCCGACAGGCCCGTGCCGCAGCGCGGGCACCAGGGGGCGACGCGGTGGTCCTGGACCAGCAGGCCCTTGTTGAAGATCTCCTTCAGCGACCACCAGACGGACTCGACGTACTCCGGGTCCATCGTCCGGTACGCGTCGTCGAGGTCGACCCAGTAGCCCATGCGGGTCGTCAGCTCGGTGAAGGCGTCGGTGTGCCGGGTCACGGACTCACGGCACTTCGCGTTGAACTCCGCGATGCCGTACGCCTCGATGTCCTTCTTGCCGCTGAAGCCGAGCTCCTTCTCGACCGCCAGCTCCACCGGGAGGCCGTGGCAGTCCCAGCCCGCCTTGCGCCCCACGTGGTAGCCGCGCATCGTGCGGAAGCGGGGGAAGACGTCCTTGAAGACGCGGGCCTCGATGTGGTGGGCACCCGGCATGCCGTTGGCCGTGGGCGGGCCCTCGTAGAACACCCACTCGGGGCGCCCTTCGGACTGCTCCAGGCTCTTGGCGAAGATCTTCTGCTCGCGCCAGAAGTCGAGCACGGCGTGCTCGAGGGCGGGCAGGTCGACCTGGGCGGGCACCTGGCGGTACTGCGTCATCAGTCTTCCTCCGGCGGACGTGCTTCTCTCCGTCGGAGGGACGAGAGCCTGTGTGCTGAACGCCGTGTGCGGCGCGCTCCCGCGGTACCACCCTCCTTGGCCCGCTGCGGCGCCGGTGCGCGCCTCGGTGGGCCCCCTCATTGGGTTCGCGACGCCGGGTCTACCGGCCGCTGCGGTGCTGCGGCTTTCTTCCGGCGGCTCCGGGGTGATCTTCGCGTCGCGCTCGCCCCCGGGCTTCCACCGTCCCCGGGTCGCTCATGGCTGCGTACGCCGCTACTCGTCCCCATCCAAGCCTTTCGCTCCGGCCAGTGTACGGCGCCCGGGCGGGCGCGGCCGACCGGTTTTGCGGCGGGCCGGGGACGGGGACGGCGGCGGGCGGGGTCAGGCGTGCTGGGGGACCTCGTCCTTGAGGCTGGCGCGGACCTGCTCCCGCAGTTCGGGGCTGTCGGTGTGACCGTGGACGGAGACGGCGTGCTCGGTGGCGGCGCGCACGACCTCTTCCTCCTCGCCCGAGATGGTCAGCGTGCAGTTCATGACGCTGGGGAACTCGCGACAGTCGGCTACTTTGCGCATGATGATGCACCTTCTCCGCTTTTGCCACATTCTATGCCCGGGAGGTGGCGCACGAGAGGTGCGGGGCGGTGGTCCTGCCAGGGCCGGCCGCGGGGGTGCGGGGTGACCCGAACGGCGCCCCGGGGCGCGGCGTGCGGAGCGGCGGATTACCGGGCGGGGAGCTGGGCACAACGGTTTCGAGCCACTGTGCGGCGGGTGCCCGTCCCGTTGCCGCGGGCCCCGAGTCGATTTATCGTCCCAGCACGATTCGCGTGCAAGATCACAAATTGTGAAGGGGCCGCGGCCATGGTGGCGAAGAAGACCGCCGTTCAGCAGTCTGCGACCGGCAGATCCACGGGCACCGGCAAAGCGGGCACGGACCAGGCGGGCACGGACAGGGCGGTGAAGTCCGCGTCCAGGAAGACCGCGGCCTCGGCGTCCGCCGCCGCACCGAAGGAGACCGCCACCGGCAAGAAGTCCGCCGCTGTGAAGAGCGCGGCCAAGAGCGCCGCCACCAAGAGCACTGCCACCAAGAAGGCCGCCACCAAAAAGGCCGCCACAAAGAAGGCCGCTGCCAAGAAGGCGGCCACAGGTGCCGTCGGGGCCCCGGAGGGGAAACGTACGACGAAGAAGACGGCGGCGAAGAAGACGGCGACCAAGGCGGCGGCGAAGAAGGCCGGCGCCGTCGCGGGACGCAAGGGCGCGAAGAAGACGGCCGAGGACGCGGACGAGACCGCGAGGACGACGGGAGCCACGACAGTGGTTGCGAAGAAGACTCAGGGCACGGCCACGGCGGCGCAGCAGCCCGGCGCGGTTCCCAAGGCGAGGGGCACCGCCGAGCCCGGAGAGCTGGCCGTACGGCCCGGCGAGGAGCCCTGGACCCCGGACGAGGTGGCCGAGGCGCGCGCCGAGCTGCAGAGCGAGGCCCTGCGGCTCGGCAGCGAGATCGCCTCGGCCGAGGAGGGCCTGGCCGGGCTGATGCGGGACTCCGGCGACGGCGCGGGCGACGACGAGGCCGACACGGGCACCAAGAACATCACGCGCGAGCACGAGATGGCCCTGGCGGCCAACGCGCGCGAGATGCTGGAGCAGACCGAGCACGCCCTGCAGCGCCTGGACGCGGGCACCTACGGCCTCTGCGAGAACTGCGGGAGCCCCATCGGCAAGGCCCGGATGCAGGCCTTCCCCAGGGCGACCCTGTGTGTGGAGTGCAAGCAGAAGCAGGAGCGCCGCTACTGAACCGCTCCTGAGGTCCGTGACGTACTCTCGTCCTCAGTCAGGTACCTAGGTCGAGGGACTCACGTGGCAGAGGCGGAGCGCATCATCGGTACGCCGGATTCTTCCGAGGCAGGGGCGGCCGAGCCGGACAAGGCCGACGAGGCCGCCGCTCAGGATCCGCAGGAGGCTCCGGAGCAGGAGACGACCGCCGAGCGGCCCAGGGGCGCGCGGCGCATCGCCGTGCTGTTCGCCGTGGCCGCGCTGGCGTACGCCCTGGACCTGGTCAGCAAGCTGATCGTGGTCGCGAAGCTGGAGCACCGGGAGTCCATCCGGATCCTCGGCGACTGGCTCCAGCTCGAAGTGATCCGCAACCCCGGCGCGGCCTGGGGTGTCGGCGAGGCCTTCACGATCATCTTCACGGTGATCGCGACGGCTGTGATCGTCGTCATCGTCCGGCTCGCCAGGAAGCTCTACAGCCTGCCGTGGGCGATCGCGCTCGGCCTGCTCCTGGGCGGCGCGCTCGGCAATCTCACCGACCGGATCTTCCGTGCCCCCGGCGTCTTCGAGGGCGCCGTGGTCGACTTCATCGCGCCGAAGAACTACCCGGTGTTCAATCTCGCCGACTCCGCCATCGTGTGCGGCGGCATCCTGATCGTGCTGCTCTCCTTCCGCGGCATCGACCCCGACGGGACCGTGCACAAGGACTGAACCGGGGGTCCTGCCCGGACCCGGGGCGGGGCCTCGCGGTCGGGAGTGTCGGCGCGCTCCGGCATACTCGATGCGTGAGCACGATTCCCGAGATCCGAACCCTGCCCGTGCCCGACGGCCTGGAGGGCGAGCGCGTCGACGCCGCCATCTCCCGCATGTTCGGCTTCTCCCGCACCAAGGCCGCCGAGCTCGCCGCCGCCGGGAAGGTCACGGTCGACGGCTCGGTCGTGGGCAAGTCCGAGCGGGTGCACGGCGGGGCCTGGCTCGAGGTCGAGATGCCGCAGGCGGCCGCGCCGGTGCAGATCGTCGCCGAGCCCGTCGAGGGCATGGAGATCGTCTACGACGACGACGACATCGTGGTGATCGTGAAGCCGGTGGGCGTCGCCGCTCACCCGAGCCCCGGCTGGACCGGCACGACCGTGATCGGCGGTCTCGCCGCCGCCGGGTACCGGATCTCCACCTCCGGCGCCGCAGAGCGCCAGGGCATCGTGCACCGCCTCGACGTGGGGACCTCGGGCCTGATGGTCGTCGCCAAGTCCGAGCGGGCGTACACCTCCCTCAAGCGCCAGTTCAAGGAGCGGATCCCGGACAAGCGCTACCACGCGCTCGTGCAGGGCCACCCCGACCCGATGAGCGGCACCATCGACGCCCCCATCGGCCGCCACCCGAACCACGACTACAAGTGGGCGGTCATCGCCGAGGGCAAGCCCTCGGTGACGCACTACGACCTGATCGAGGCGTTCCGCTCCGCGTCGCTGCTCGACATCAAGCTGGAGACCGGCCGCACCCACCAGATCCGGGTGCACATGTCCGCGCACCGGCACCCCTGCGTCGGCGACCTCACCTACGGCGCCGACCCCACGCTCGCCAAGCGCCTCGGCGTCACGCGCCAGTGGCTGCACGCGGTGCGGCTCGGCTTCGAGCACCCCTCGGACGGCCGCTGGGTCGAGTTCGAGAGCGCCTACCCCGAGGACCTCCAGACCGCGCTCGACCGGGTGCGGGAAGAGAGCGCATGAGCGCCTTCGACGTCCGCGTCGCCCTGACCGAGGCGGACCGGGAGTCCTGCTTCGCCGTGCGCCGTGACGTGTTCGTCGCCGAGCAGGGCGTGCCCGAGGACCTGGAGTACGACACCTACGACGCGGACGCGGTGCACGTGCTCGCGGTGCGGGCGGATGGCGTGCCGCTCGGTACGGGCCGGCTGCTGACCGGCGAGGCCGCCGCGGTGAAGAACGGGGGCGCGGCGGACGTCGGCGCCCTCGGCCGGCTCGCCGTGACCAAGGCCGCGCGCGGGCTCGGTGTGGGCGCCGCGCTGGTGCGGGCCATCGAGGACGCGGCCCGCGAGCGGGGCCTCGCGGCGGTGGACCTGCACGCGCAGACCCACGCCCTGGGCTTCTACGAGCGGCTCGGCTACGAGGTGTACGGACCGGAGTTCCCCGACGCGGGGATCCCGCACCGGGCGATGCGCAAGCCGCTCGACTGACGCCCCCTGGTGTCCGGTTCGGCCGGATACGCGTGGCACCCTTGAGGCCTGACATCCTTGATCGTCGAGCCTGGTCGGAGCCCCCGTGGATCAATTGGCCCTGCTGTTCGCGCTGTTGCTCGGGGCCGTCCTGAGCGTTCCGCTCGGGGACCGGCTCGGACTGCCCTCGCCGGTCCTGATGACTCTGCTCGGCATCGTGCTCGCCCTGATCAGCGCCGTGCCCAATGTCGACATCTCGCCCGACCTGATCCTGCCGATCGTGCTGCCGCCGCTCCTGTACGCGGCCGTGCACCGCACCTCCTGGCGCCAGTTCGCGGCCAACAGAAGACCCATCTTCCTGCTGGCCGTCGCCCTGGTCTTCGTCACGACGGCCGCCGTCGCCTTCGTCGCGAACGCGGTCGTGCCCGGTCTGCCCATCGCCGCCGCCGTCGCCCTCGGCGCGCTGGTGGCGCCGCCCGACCCGGTCGCCGCGACCGCCGTCGCCGGCCAACTGGGGCTGCCCCGCCGCATGGTGTCGATCCTGGAGGGCGAGGGCCTGTTCAACGACGTGACGGCGATCGTGCTCTACCACGTCGCGATCGCCGCCGCCGTGAGCGGCACCTTCTCGTTCCCCGAGGCCGCGCTCACGCTCGTGCTGTCCGCCGTCGTCGCCATCGCCGTCGGCTTCGGCCTCGCCTGGACCGCCAACAAGCTCATGGACTACCTCGGCGACGCCACGCTCCAGGTCGGCCTGACCCTGCTCGTGCCGTACGCCTCGTACGTCCTGGCCGAGGAGCTGCACGGCTCGGGCGTGCTCGCCGTCGTCACCACCGCGATGTTCATGGTGGAGCACGCCTTCGATGCCGACGACGTCATGACCCGGCTCACCGGCCGCGCCTTCTGGGACGTCGTCGACACCCTCGTCACCGGCGTCGCCTTCGGGCTCATCGGCCTGGAGGTGCACAACGTCGTGCGCACGGCCGAGGGCCACTGGACCGAGATGCTCGGCTGGTCGGGCGCCGTCGTGGGCGTCGTCATCGTCGTACGGCTGCTGTGGCTGCTGCCCATGACGTGGGTGACCCAGCGGCTGCACGCGCGGCGCGACGTGGAGGAGGACATCCCGGTCAGCTGGCGGGAGACCGTCGTCATGTGGTGGTCGGGGATGCGCGGCGTGGCCTCCGTCGCCCTCGCCCTCGCCATCCCGCTCACCATGGACGACGGCTCCCCCTTCCCGGCCCGCGACGAGATCGTCTTCATCGCCTTCGGGGTGATCATGGCCACGCTCGTGCTCCAGGGCCTGAGCCTGCCCTGGCTCGTGCGGAAGCTGAAGGTGACGGCCGACACCGAGGCCGAGCAGTCCTACGAGCGCGATCTCGCCCTGCGCGCCGCGCGGGCCGCCAAGGCGCGGCTGAAGGAGATCGAGGAGGTCGAGGACCTTCCCGAGGACGTGCAGGAGCAGCTGCTGCGCCGGGCCTACGACATCGGGCTGCGGATCAACCCGGAGCTGGGGGCGGAGGAGCGCCGCGAGGCCCAGGCCAAACGGTTCGCCAGGCTCAAGCGGATCCGGCACATCCAGAACGAGATGATGTCGGCCGCGCGCCACGAGATCCTCGCCGCCCGCAGCGAACCCGGCGCCGACCCCGAGATCGTCGACCGCGTCCTGCGCCACCTCGACGTCCGCAGCCTGCGCTAGGTCCTGGCGCCGGTCACGGCGCGGTGCTCACCGCCGCGCGGGGCCTGGCACCATGGGGCTCATGAACATCATGCTTTTCCACTCGACGTACGGTCTGCGCCCCGCCGTGACGGCCGCGGCCGACCGGCTGCGGGCCGCCGGACACGAGGTGTGGACCCCGGACCTCTTCGACGGCCGCACCTTCGACACCGTCGAGGAGGGCATGGAGTACAAGGAGGAGGTCGGCAAGGACGAGCTGCTCCGGCGGGCCGTCCTCGCGGCCGCCCCCTACTCGGAGCGGGGCCTGGTGTACGCCGGCTTCTCGCTGGGCGCCGCCACGGCCCAGACGCTGGCCCTCGGCGACGAGAAGGCGAAGGGGCTGCTGCTCCTGCACGGCACCTCGGACATCGCGGAGACCGCGTCCGTGGACGAGCTGCCGGTGCAGCTGCACGTCGCCTCGCCCGACGTCTTCGAGACCGACGACTGGCTGAACACCTGGTACCTGCAGATGGGCAAGGTGGGCGCCGACGTCGAGATCTACCGCTACCCGGGCGCCGGTCACCTCTTCACCGACCCCGAGCTGCCGGACTACGACGAGGAGGCCGCCGAGGCCACCTGGCGGGTGGCACTCGGCTTCCTGGACTCCCTCTAGAGATCCCGCGGCTGTCAGCCGGCCCGGTAGGCGGTCCAGCTGTCCTTCATGCGGGTCACCTGGCCCGCGGTGAACTGGGTCATGCAGGAGTCGTACGTGTAGTCCATGAAGTTGTGGATCGGGTCGACCCCGGTCTTGCTGGCGCAGGAGTCGCGCCCGGTCGGGCACTCGTAGGCCGGGCTCTTCTCGGCCGGGGTGTCGGCCACGTAGTCGCCGTTGCCGTTACAGCCGCCCTGGAAGGTGTGGTACAGCCCCATCCAGTGGCCGATCTCGTGGGTGCCGGTGTCGCCCTCGTTGTAGTTGGTGGCCGAGCCGCCCGGCAGCGAGCTGTCGAGGATGACCACGCCGTCGTCGGACGGGTTCGACTTGTACGAGGACGGGAACGTCGCCCAGCCGAGCAGGCCGCCGCCCAGGTTCGCCGTGTAGAAGTTCAGCGCGTTCGCGCCGCCCTTGCGCAGCGTCGACTTCATGGACTTCTCTGCGGTCGAGCCGGGCGAGACGCCGTTGTACCAGGAGGCGTTGTCCGTGTAGTCGGTGCCGGCCAGCTGGAACTGGAAGCCCGAGTCGTTGTTGCCCGAACCCTGACCGGCGTAGGCGGCGTTCAGGACGCTGATCTGGTTGGCGATCGACGTCGAGGACAGCTTGCCGGTCGTGCCGTCGTGGATGACGTGGACGTAGACCGGGATCGTCGTGGCGGCGGTCAGGCTCAGACCGCGCCCGAGCGAGCCGTCGGCGCGCATCTTGTCGAGTCTCTTCTGCAGCGCCGCGTCCATGGACTTGGCCTGCGCCGCGCTCAGCTCGTTGGGCTCGGCGGCGTGCGAGGAGCCGTTCGGCGCCTTCTCACGGGCGAGCGCGTTCGTGTCCGTCGCGCACTTCTCGGCGGAGGCACCCGCCTGTGCGGTCTTGGCGGCGGCGTTGCCCGACGGGGCGGAGAGCGGGACCAGGGCCAGGGTTCCGGCCATCACCGCGGTGCCGAGCAGACGGCGGCGAAGGCGCGGGGACATGCGGGCCGATGGGGCGTGAGGGGTCATTGCGGGGGCTCCTCGCGACACGGGCGGGAGGGACTTCCTCGCCGCCGCGGGGAGATTACGTGGCCATGTCATGCCAGGAAGAGCGGGTAACTGGCCGCATTGATCGCGGACATGTGCCCGGCAAACCGGGACAACAGGGAGAAGAAATTCGGCGGCTGTCCGGAGTTTGAGACACTGCCGTAACGATCAGGGTCACCGCGGTGGGCGGTGTGTCCGCATTCGGGCCCGAGCCCGATCACGTCCGCACCACCCACCGTGAACGGTGACATCCGCTCTTAACACGCGCGCCGGTGGCCGGAATTCAGCGCACAGGTATCCGGCAGGTGTCCGTCACCGTACGGGCGCGTCCGCCCGGACGACCTTCTGCGTGCCGCTGAGCGTGCGGTAGGAGCGGGTCCACGCCGTCGTCGCGTTCCGGTCGGCCCGGTCCGAGATCACGTAGTAGTCCATCTGGGTCCGCTCGGCCGTGAGGTCCAGGACGCCGTAGCCGTGGGAGTCCATGTCCACCCACTTCACATGGCGGTTGGCGGCCTTGATCGCGGTCTCGGCGACGGCGGACAGCGTGTTCGGCGCCACGTGCAGGGTGTCGTCGAGGTTGTCGGAGGTGACCGACGTGACGACGAACTCGGTGGCCGCGGACGGCGACAGCGGGTACGTGCCCGCGGTGACCGGCACGTCGTTCGCCCAGGCCATGTGGATGTCGCCGGTCAGGAAGACCGTGTCGCGGATCCCCCGCTCGCGCAGGTGGGTGATCAGCTCCTTGCGGTCGTGGGTGTAGCCGTCCCACTGGTCGACGTTGACGGCCAGGCCCTCGCTGGGCAGGCCCAGCAACTCGGCGAGCGGGCCCAGCAGATGGGCGGGGAGCGAGCCGAAGGCGACCGGCGAGATCATCACCGAGGTGCCGACCAGCTTCCAGCGGGCGTCGGAGGCGGCGAGACCGGCCTTCAGCCAGTCCAGCTGGGCCCGGCCGGTGATCGAGCGGTCCGCGGAGTCCACGTCCCCGTTGCCCACGCTCGACTGCTGGGAGCGGAACGAGCGCAGGTCGAGCAGGTGCAGATCGGCCAGCTTGCCGAACCGCAGCCGGCGGTAGACCGTGCCCGCGGTCGAGGCGCGGACCGGCATCCACTCGAAGTAGGCCTGCTTCGCGGCCTGCTGACGGGCCGCCCAGTCGCCCTCGGCGCCCGGTGTGTGGTTCTCGGCCCCGCCCGACCACGCGTCGTTGGCGAACTCGTGGTCGTCCCAGATCGCCACCAGCGGGTGCGCGGTGTGCATCGCCTGCACGTCCGGGTCGGTCTTCGTCGTCGCGTGCCGGATCCGGTAGTCGGCCAGCGAGACGATCTCGTGCGCCGGCTGGTGCTGCCGCACCGTGTACTTCGCCGCGGGGTACTCGCCGGTCTTGTACTCGTAGATGTAGTCGCCGAGATGGAAGACCGCGTCCAGGTCGGTGCGGGCGGCGAGGTGCCGGTACGCCGAGTAGTAGCCGGCCTCCCAGTTGGCGCAGGAGACGACGCCGAAGCGCAGGCCGGCCGCGTCGGCGTCGGTGGCCGGGGCGGTGCGGGTGCGGCCGACGGGGGAGTGGGCGCCGTCCACCGAGAAGCGGTAGTGGTACGTGCTCGCCGGGCGCAGGCCTCGCACGTCGGCCTTCACCGTGTGGTCGCCGGCCGCGCTCGCGGTGGCCGTCCCCCGGCCCACCACCGTGCGGAACGCCTGGTCCTCGGCGATCTCCCAATCCACCTGCACGTCCGGGCCCTTGCCCGAACCGGGCGTCGCCTCGGCGCTCGGGGTCACGCGGGTCCACAGCAGGATGCCGTCGGGCAGCGGGTCGCCGGACGCGACGCCGTGCAGGAAGACGGGTGCCTCGGCGGCGTGGGCGCTCGCCGCGCCGACGAGCGGGGCGGCGAGGACGGCACCGGCCGCCGCGGCCTTGACGACCGTGCGGCGGCTCGGGGTGCGGTCTGAAGTTGCGCGATCTGAAGGTATGCGATCTGAAGGTATGCGACTGGTCACGGGCGATCACATTACTCATCAGTACGCACAAAGAGCGGGCGAACTCGAAAGAGTTCGCCCGCTCTTCGTCAGATGGCTAGGCCTTGAGCGCCTTGTCGATCGCCGCGTTGAACTCGGCGACCGTCATCGGCGCGTTCTGCCCGTCCGAGCCGGTGATCTTCTTGCCGTCCAGGATGAGCGACGGGGTGCCCTGGACGCCGTCCTTGTTCTTGTCGAACAGGGTGGACATCTCGAGCGCCCACTTGTCGAAGGTGCCGTCCTTGACGTCCTTCTGGAACGTCTTGTTGTCCTTCAGCTCCGGAACGGTGTTCGCGATCTTGATCAGGAACGCGTCGTCCGCGAACTTGTCGTCCGTCTCCTCCGGGTGGAACTTCTTCGAGTAGAGCGCCTCCTTGTAGTCGATGAAGGCGTCCTGGCTCACATTGAGGGCCGAACCGAGCGCGCTCAGCGCGTTCTTGGAACCCTCGCCCTGGAGGTTGGTGTCGAGGAAGGTCGCACCGATGTACTGGATGTTGTACTTGCCGGCCTCGAGGTCCTTCTTCACGGTCGGGCCGACCGTCTGCTCGAAGGAGGCGCACACCGGGCAGCGCGAGTCCTCGTAGAGCTTCAGCGTCTTCTTCGCCGACTCCTTGCCGAGGATCACCGTCGTGTTGTTCTTGCCCGAGGTGTTCTTCGGCGCCACCAGGGCCGCGTCCTTGGCGGCCTCCCACTGGGTCGGCTTGTTGTTCTGCATCACCAGGTAACCGACGCCGCCCGCGACGGCGAGGACGGCGACGATGGACGCGGCGACGATCGCCTGGCGCTTCGTCTTGTCCTTCTTGGCCTGGCGCTCGCGCTCGACGCGCAGCCGCTCGCGCGCCGCGTTCTTGGCCTGCTGGCTGTTGCGCTTGCTCATGATCGAAACTCCGTGGGTGCGTGAAAGGGAAGTACGGGGACTGTCGTGCCGGTCAGAAGACCGGGCACGGCGGTCCGCGCCGTCCCACGGAGTGCGCCCACAGACGGGTGCGGGCGGCCCGCACGCGCGGGGCGGGCCGGGGCTGCCGCGGCGCCCGCTCGGCGGCGGAGACGTCACCGTGGCCCGCGGCCCACGCGATCATCAGGGGCCGGAACGTGCCCACGGCCACCGCGCGAAGGACCTGGGCCAGCGCGTGCTCGCCCCGGCGCAGCCAGGCGGCGGCGACGAGACCGACGGTGACGTGCGCGCCGAGCAGCAGCCAGGAGGCCGCCGGGTCGCCGTGCCCGAGGACCGCGGCGGCGGCCTTCTCGGTGCCGCCGCCGGTCATCCGGGCGAGCGGCGAACCGACGCTGCCCGCGCACAGCACGTCGAGGCCGAAGGAGCGCAGCGGGCCGGCGACCGGCCCCGCCGCGTCGCCGTAACAGACGTGCTGGCCGGTGGTGAAGACCGTGTCCGCGGCCAGCTCCAGCGGCACGAGCAGGGCCGCGATCCGGCCGAAGCCGCGCTCGCGTCCGGCCAGCGCGTACGCCAGCGCGAAGACGCCGCCGGCGATCGCCGCGACCGTCGTGAGCGGCAGCGGGGCCCGGGACAGCAGGGCGTGCGACGCGGCGGAGAGCGTCACGACGAGTGCCGTGAAGAGCGCCGCGCGCACGGCTCTGAGCTGGGTCCCGGATATGTCGTCCATCGCCGAGGAGTGTTTCACGGGTGGCGGTAAGCGATGGCTAAAGGGTTCCTGTGCGTTATGGAATCGCCGCCTGGACGGCCCGGGTCAGCCCGCGAGGCCCGGGATCCGTCCGTTGCGGAACAGGTCCACGAAGATCTGGTGGTCGGCGCGCGCCCGGGCGCCGTAGGTGTGCGCGAAGTCCACCAGGAGGTCCGCGAAGCCGTCCTCGTCCGCCGCGATCGCCGCGTCGATGGCACGCTCCGTGGAGAACGGCACGAGGGACTGGCCCGACAGGTCGTCCGCCGCCGCGTGCATCGTCGCCGTCGCCCGGCCGAGGTCCGCGACGACCGCCGTGATCTCCTCCAGGTCGTCGATGTCGCCCCAGTCCAGGTCCACCGCGTACGGCGACACCTCGGCGACCAGCTGCCCCGAGCCGTCCAGCTCGGTCCAGCCCAGCCACGGGTCCGCGTGCGCCTGCAGGGCACGCTGCGAGATCACCGTGCGGTGGCCCTCGTGCTGGAAGTAGTCACGGATCGAGGCGTCCGTGATGTGCCGCGAGACGGCCGGCGTCTGCGCCTGCTTCATGTAGATCACCACATCGTTCTCCAGGGCGTCGCTGTTGCCCTCCAGAAGGATGTTGTACGACGGCAGGCCGGCGGAGCCGATGCCGATGCCGCGCCGCCCGACCACGTCCTTGACCCGGTAGGAGTCCGGGCGGGACAGGGAGGACTCCGGCAGCGTCTCCAGATAGCCGTCGAAGGCCGCGAGCACCTTGTAGCGCGTCGCCGCGTCCAGCTCGATGGCACCGCCGCCGTCCGCGAAGCGCCGCTCGAAGTCGCTGATCGCCGTCATGGAGTCGAGCAGCCCGAAGCGGGTCAGCGCGCGGGCGTCCCGCAGCGCGTCCAGGAGCGGGCCCTCCGCCGTGTCCAGCGTGAACGGGGGCACCTCGTCGCTCTTCGCGCCCGTCGCCAGCGCGTGGATCCGCTCGCGGTAGGCCGCCGCGTACGTGCGCACCAGGTCGGTGATCCGCTCGTCGGAGAGCGCCTTCGAGTAGCCGATCAGCGCCACGGAGGCCGCGAACCGCTTCAGGTCCCAGGTGAACGGGCCCACATAGGCCTCGTCGAAGTCGTTCACGTTGAAGATCAGGCGGCCCGTGGCGTCCATGTACGTGCCGAAGTTCTCCGCGTGCAGGTCGCCGTGGATCCAGACCCGGCTGGTGCGGTCGTCCAGGTACGGTCCGCCGTGCTGCTCGCGCTCCACGTCGTGGTAGAAGAGGCACGCCGTCCCGCGGTAGAAGGCGAAGGCCGAGGCGGCCATCTTGCGGAACTTCACCCGGAACGCGGCGGGGTCCGCGGCGAGCAGCTCGCCGAACGCGGTGTCGAAGACGGCGAGGATCTGCTCGCCGCGCTGCTCGGCGGTGGGCTGCGGGTCCGGCATCGCGGGGTGCCTCCTGGTACGGGTGGTGCGTGGGCTCGTGCGACACGCAGGACAGGGCGTCTGCCTCGTCCAACGTCCGACCGTACTCCGGAGTGCCCGCCGGTTGTCAGTCGCCGGTCGTAGACTTCCAAGCTGTCCCCCGAGGTATCTCCGCGCTGTCTTCAGCCGGTCGCCGTCTGTTCGCCATTGGAGGCCCGAACCGTGTCAAAGCCGCCCTTCACGCACCTGCACGTCCACACCCAGTACTCGCTGCTGGACGGTGCCGCGCGGCTGAAGGACATGTTCAAGGCGTGCAACGAGATGGGCATGACGCACATCGCGATGTCCGACCACGGCAACCTCCACGGGGCGTACGACTTCTTCCACACGGCGCAGAAGGCGGGCGTCACGCCGATCATCGGCATCGAGGCCTACGTGGCCCCGGAGTCCCGGCGCAACAAGCGGAAGATCCAGTGGGGCCAGCCGCACCAGAAGCGCGACGACGTCTCGGGTTCGGGTGGTTACACCCACAAGACGATCTGGGCGGCGAACAAGACGGGGCTGCACAACCTCTTCAAGCTGTCCTCGGACGCGTACGCCGAGGGCTGGCTGCAGAAGTGGCCCCGCATGGACAAGGAGACGATCTCCCAGTGGAGCGAGGGCCTGATCGCCTCCACCGGCTGCCCCTCCGGTGAGCTCCAGACCCGGCTGCGCCTCGGCCAGTACGACGAGGCCCTGAAGGCCGCCTCCGAGTACCAGGACATCTTCGGCAAGGACCGGTACTTCCTGGAGCTGATGGACCACGGCATCGAGATCGAGCGCCGGGTCCGCGACGGCCTGCTCGACATCGGCAAGAAGCTCGGCATCCCGCCCCTGGTGACGAACGACTCGCACTACACGTACGCGCACGAGGCGACCGCCCACGACGCCCTGCTGTGCATCCAGACCGGCAAGAACCTCTCCGACCCCGACCGCTTCCGCTTCGACGGCACCGGCTACTACCTGAAGTCGACCGACGAGATGTACGCCGTCGACTCCTCGGACGCCTGGCAGGAGGGCTGCCGCAACACGCTCCTGGTGGCCGAGCAGATCGACACCACCGGCATGTTCGAGAAGCGCGACCTCATGCCGAAGTTCGAGATCCCGGACGGCTACACCGAGGTCACCTGGTTCCAGGAGGAAGTCCGCCGCGGCATGGCCCGCCGCTACCCGGACGGTGTCCCGGACGACCGCCAGAAGCAGGCCGAGTACGAGATGGACATCATCATCCAGATGGGGTTCCCGGGGTACTTCCTGGTCGTCGCCGACTTCATCATGTGGGCGAAGAACAACGGCATCGCGGTGGGCCCCGGCCGAGGCTCCGCGGCCGGCTCGATCGTCGCGTACGCCATGGGCATCACCGACCTCGACCCGATCACGCACGGACTGATCTTCGAGCGGTTCCTCAACCCCGAGCGCGTCTCCATGCCCGATGTCGACATCGACTTCGACGAGCGCAGGCGCGTCGAGGTGATCAGGTACGTGACCGAGAAGTACGGCGCCGACAAGGTCGCCATGATCGGCACCTACGGCAAGATCAAGGCCAAGAACGCGATCAAGGACTCCGCGCGCGTGCTCGGCTACCCGTACGCGATGGGCGACCGCCTCACCAAGGCGATGCCCGCCGACGTCCTCGGCAAGGGCATCGACCTCGACGGCATCACCAACCCCTCGCACCCGCGCTACAGCGAGGCGGGCGAGATCCGCGGGATGTACGAGAACGAGCCGGACGTCAAGAAGGTCATCGACACCGCCAAGGGCGTCGAGGGCCTGGTCCGGCAGATGGGCGTGCACGCCGCCGGCGTCATCATGTCCAGCGAGCCGATCGTCGACCACGCCCCGATCTGGGTGCGGCACACCGACGGCGTCACCATCACGCAGTGGGACTACCCGCAGTGCGAGTCGCTCGGCCTGCTGAAGATGGACTTCCTCGGCCTGCGCAACCTGACGATCATGGACGACGCCGTCAAGATGGTGAAGTCCAACAAGGGCATCGACCTGGAGATGCTCTCGCTCCCGCTCGACGACCCGAAGACCTTCGAACTGCTCTGCCGCGGTGACACGCTCGGCGTCTTCCAGTTCGACGGCGGCCCCATGCGCTCCCTGCTGCGCCAGATGCAGCCCGACAACTTCGAGGACATTTCCGCCGTCTCGGCCCTGTACCGGCCGGGCCCGATGGGCATGAACTCGCACACGAACTACGCGGAGCGCAAGAACGGCCGGCAGGAGATCACGCCGATCCACCCGGAGCTCGAAGAGCCCCTGAAGGAGACGCTCGGCCTGACCTACGGCCTCATCGTGTACCAGGAGCAGGTGCAGAAGGCCGCCCAGATCATCGCCGGGTACTCGCTCGGCGAGGCCGACATCCTGCGCCGCGTGATGGGCAAGAAGAAGCCCGAGGAACTGGCGAAGAACTTCGTCCTCTTCCAGGAGGGCGCGAAGAAGAACGGCTACTCGGACGCGGCGATCCAGGCCCTGTGGGACGTCCTGGTCCCGTTCGCCGGATACGCGTTCAACAAGGCGCACTCCTCCGCGTACGGCCTGGTCACCTACTGGACCGCCTACCTGAAGGCGAACTACCCGGCCGAGTACATGGCCGCGCTGCTCACCTCCGTGAAGGACGACAAGGACAAGTCCGCCGTCTACCTGAACGAGTGCCGGCGCATGAAGATCAAGGTGCTCCCGCCGGACGTCAACGAGTCGGTGCACAACTTCGCCGCCCAGGGCGACGACGTGATCCTCTTCGGCCTGGAGGCCGTGCGCAACGTCGGCACGAACGTGGTGGAGTCGATCGTCCGGGCCCGCAAGGCGAAGGGGAAGTTCAGCTCGTTCCCCGACTACCTGGACAAGATCGAGGCCGCGGCCTGCAACAAGCGGACCACGGAATCACTGATCAAGGCCGGTGCCTTCGACGCGCTCGGGCACACGCGCAAGGGCCTCACCGCCCAGTACGAGCCGATGATCGACAACGTGGTCGCGGTCAAGCGCAAGGAGGCCGAGGGCCAGTTCGACCTCTTCGGCGGCATGGGGGAGGAGGACAGCAACGAGCCCGGCTTCGGCCTCGACGTCGAGTTCTCCACCGACGAGTGGGACAAGACGTACCTGCTCGCCCAGGAGCGCGAGATGCTCGGCCTCTACGTGTCCGACCACCCGCTGTTCGGCCTGGAACACGTGCTGTCCGACAAGGCGGACGCGGGCATCGGCCAGCTCACCGGCGGCGACTACTCCGACGGCTCCGTCGTCACCGTCGGCGGCATCATCTCGGGCCTCCAGCGCAAGATGACCAAGCAGGGCAACGCCTGGGCGATCGCCACCGTCGAGGACCTCGCCGGCTCCATCGAGTGCATGTTCTTCCCGGCGACGTACCAGCTGGTGTCCACCCAGCTCGTCGAGGACGCCGTCGTCTTCGTCAAGGGCCGCCTCGACAAGCGCGAGGACGTGCCGCGCCTGGTCGCCATGGAGATGCAGGTCCCCGACCTGTCGAACGCGGGCACCAACGCGCCGGTGATCCTCACCATCCCCGCCCTCAAGGTGACCCCGCCGATGGTCAGCCGCCTCGGCGAGATCCTCGCCAACCACCGGGGCGACAGCGAGGTCCGCATCAAGCTCCAGGGCCCCCGCAAGACCACCGTGCTCCGGCTCGACCGCCACCGGGTCAAGCCCGACCCCGCGCTCTACGGCGACCTGAAGGTGCTGCTCGGCCCGTCCTGCCTGGCCGGCTGAGCCGCCGCACCACGCCGCGAGGGGCGCGCCCGGGTCCTCCGGGTGCGCCCCTCGCGTGTGCCGCGTGCGGCTGGATCAGTTGTGGCCGAAGCGACGCTCACGGTGCTTGCGGGCCATGTCCATCGGCGACGCCTGCTGCTGAGCCGACTTCGCCTCGGCCTCCATGGCCTGCGACCGGGACTGCTCCTGCGGCGACGACGCCTGGGACTGCTTCTGCTGACTTCGGTTCTGCTTACGGTTCTTGGCCATGGTGATCTGCCTCCTGCGGGGGATCTAGGGGCCAGGGCCGCGTTCAGACTCACATAAGTCGACAAAGGTCGCATTTCAGGGATTCACGGTCCGTGACAGGGGATGCGTCGGCGGACCGCGCGAGTCCGCCACGCCGAAGATCCAGTTCGGGCCGTTAACCCCGGCACGGTCGGGCAGACTCGAAGGAAACCCCAAGCGAACGCGCGGGCGTGTCGGCGAAAGAGGGTGGATCGCGTGGACCGTTGCATCGTCCTGGTGGATGCCGGATACCTGCTGGGAGCAGCCGCGAGCCTCCTCGCCGGCGAGCCCTCACGCTCCCGCATCCATGTCGACCACGCCGCACTCATCCAGGGACTGCGCGAGCGCGCCGAGACGGAGACCGAACGGCCGCTCCTGCGCATCTACTGGTTCGACGGCGCCCCCGACCGGGTGCCGCAGCCCGAGCACCGCAGGCTCCGCGTCATGCCCCGCGTGACGGTCCGCCTGGGCGCCCTGACCCGCAGCGACGGGCGCTGGGCGCAGAAGGGCGTCGACGCCGCCATGCACGCCGAGCTCACCGAGCTCGCCCGCAACGGAGCCTGTTCCGACGTCGTCCTCGTGACCGGCGACGGGGACCTGCTGCCCGGCATGATGGCCGCCAAGGAGCACGGCGTCGCCGTCCACCTCTGGGCCGTGCAGGCCGCCGACGGCGACTACAACCAGTCCGAGGACCTCGTCGCCGAGGCCGACGAGCGGCGCGTCCTCGACCGCACCTGGATCACCAAGGCGGTCCGCGCCAAGGAACTCGGCGGGGTCTGCGCACCGCCGCCCGCCCCGCGCCCCGAGATCGCCGCGATCCTCTCCGCCCCGCTGCCCGACTCCGCGCTGCCCTCCGCCGGGCGCCCCTCCGACACGGCCCCGGCCGCGCCGCCCTCCGCACCGCACGCGCCGGCCGCGCGGGCCGAGGGCGAGGCGGAGGAGCGGGCCGGGCACCCGAAGGGCGTGCCGACCCCGAAGGACCTGGCCGCGCTGCGCGGGCCCGGCGCCGCGCAGCCCGCTCCGCAGCCCGCGAACGCGACGCTGCGCTGGTCCTCCGACAAGGGCTGGGTCGAGCGGCCCTCCGGCGGTGGAGAGCCCCCGGAGGCCGCCTCGCTCCCGACGCTGGCGCAGCTCACCACGGCCGAGCAGCGCTGGGCGGACCGTGAGGAGGACATCACGACGGTGGGCGGGGACCCGTACGAGGTGGGGCAGGTGTTCGCGCGGCGCTGGATGGGGCGGCTCGGGGATCCGGCGGCGCTCCAGAAGCTCGCCACGCAGTATCCCCGGGTGCCGCATCGGATCGACGGGGAGCTGCTGCGGTACGCCGCGCGGTTCGGGCTCCTCGCGCACAAGGACGATCAGATCGACGAGCACGATCGGTATGCGATCCGGGCCGGGTTCTGGCGGGAGGTCGACGTGCGGACCGGGGCCGCCGGGGCGCAGGTCGGGGCGGGGGGCTCCGCCGGGGAGTGAGGTGCCGGCTTCGCGCCGTTGCGGGTTGGTGGTTCGTTGCCGGGTGCGGGTTTCGTCGTGGCTGGTCGCGCAGTTCCCCGCGCCCCTGGAGGGCACACTTCGTGCGCCCCCAGGGGCTCTGGGAGGCATGGCTTGGGTGCCCCGGGGGCGCGTTTTGTCCGACCCGGGGGTGGAGGTGGGGGCGGGACCCCGTACCCTCGTTGCTCGTGAATACGTGCACCAAGGTGGCTGACCCGCATCCGGACGGGGACGCCGTGGTGTGTGCCGTGCGGGGGCTGCGGAAGACGTATCCCGCCGTGCGCGGGCGGCGCGGAGCGCCGGGTACGCCCGAGGTGCGGGCCACGGACGACGTGCGGCTCGACATCCGGCGCGGCGAGATCTTCGGACTGCTCGGGCCCAACGGGGCCGGCAAGTCCACCCTCGTGCGACAGCTCACCGGGCTGATGCGGCCCGACGCCGGCAGCGTCACCCTCCTCGGGCACGACATCGTGCGCCACCCCGAGCGGGCCGCGCGCATCCTCGCCTACCTCGGCCAGGAGTCGACCGCCCTCGACGAACTCACCGTGTCGCTCGCCGCCGAGACCACCGGCCGGCTGCGCGGGCTCAGCCTCAAGGAGGCGCGGGCCGCGCGCGACGACGTCCTCGACGAACTCGGCCTCACCCCGCTCGCCGGACGCCCGCTGAAGAAGCTGTCCGGCGGCCAGCGGCGGCTCGCCTGCTTCGCCGCCGCGCTGGTCGGCGAGCGGCCCCTGCTGGTGCTCGACGAACCGACCACCGGCATGGATCCCGTCGCCCGGCGCGCCGTGTGGGGCGCCGTGGACCGGCGGCGCGCCGAGCGCGGCACGACCGTCCTGCTCGTCACCCACAACGTCATCGAGGCCGAGACCGTCCTCGACCGGGTCGCCGTGCTCGACCAGGGCCGGGTCATCGCCTGCGACTCCCCGGCCGGGCTCAAGGAGCGCGTCGCCGGTGAGGTGCGGGTCGAGTTCGTGTGGCGGGAGAAGGTCCCCACGCAGCTGCCCGAGGTGGCCCGGCTGCGCGAGCGGGCCGTCGAGTCCGGGCGGCGCTGGTCGCTGCGGCTCGATCCGGACGCCGCGCGCACCGCCGTCGCGGCCGTCACCGGCGGACCGGCCTTCGACTTCCTCGACGACTTCACGCTCGCGACGCCGAGCCTGGAGGACGTGTATCTGGCGCTCGGCGGGAGCCGCAGCGGCGTGAAGGGCCTGGTGAAGGCATGAGTGTCGTCCCCGCAGCGGTGGTACGGGGGGCCGTGGCGGAGCCCGCGCCGACGGCCGGTTCCGGCGTGGCCGCGCTCGCGCCCCGGGCCCGCTTCCTGCCCTCGCTGGCCGCCGTCTACAAGGCCCAGCTCAGCCGCGCCCGGGTGGCCCGGATCCCGCTGCTGTTCGTGGCGACCTTCCAGTCCATCGGGATCATGATCCTCATGCGCGGGGTCGTCGATCAGGGTGGCGGCGAGGCGCGGGCGGTCGTCGCCGGGTCGGCCGTGCTGGTCGTCGCGTTCGTCGCGCTGAACCTGCTCGCCCAGTACTTCGGGCAGCTCCGCGCGGCCGGCGGGCTCGACCACTACGCGACCCTGCCGGTGCCGCCCGCCTCCGTCGTGCTCGGGGCCGCGGGGGCGTACGCCTCGTTCACGGTGCCGGGCACGCTGGTGACGGCGGTCTGTGGCTGCCTCATGTTCGATCTGCCGCTCACCCATCTGTGGGTGCTGGCCGCTGTGGTCCCGCTGGCCGGGGCCGCGCTCGCCGGGCTGGGCGCCGCGCTCGGGCTGCTCGCGCCGCGTCCTGAGCTGGCGACGCTGCTCGGGCAGCTCGGGATGTCCGCCGCGCTGCTGCTCGGGGTGCTGCCGGCCGAGCGGATGCCGGTGTTCGTTCAGTACGCGCGGGATCTGTTGCCGTCGACGTACGGCGTCGAGGCGTTCGCGCGGTCGTTCGCCGCGCGGCCGGACTGGGGGGTCGTGCTGCTCGACCTCGGGGTCTGTGCGGCGGTGGGGGTTGCCTCGTTGGCGGTGGCGACGTGGGCGTATCGCCGGGCCGCCGTGCGGTGAGCTCCGCTGGGGGGCGGGGGGGTCGGGGGCGCGCCGTTGCGGGTTGGCGGTTCGTTGCCGGGTGCGGGTTTCGTCGTGGCTGGTCGCGCAGTTCCCCGCGCCCCTGGAGGGCACACTTCGTGCGCCTCCAGGGGCCCGGTGGTCGCGCCCCCGTGACGGAGTCGCTGGTCGGGTACCGCCCCGTGGCGGAGTCGCTGATCCGGTACAGGCCCGTGCTCGGTGGCTTGGGGGTGGCGTCCGGTGACGCGGGTGTCAGGAAGGCCTGGCACGATGTCAGGGTGACCGCACCGCTGACACCGCCGCCGCATCAGCCCCCGCACAACGACGGGCACCAGGACCCCTGGCAGGCCCCGGACCCGATGACCGGGCATCTTCCGCCCGTGCCGCCGCGCGAGGACGGACCCGGGCTGGGCACGGAGCTGCGCGAGGCGGCCGTGGTGACGGTCGGGGTGGCGTTGTTCGGGCTCGTGCTCGGCGCGCTGTGGCTGTGGCTGGCGCCGCGCGTGCCGCTCGTCTCGGACAGTACCGCGGTGTACCTGAAGGACACCGAGGGGGAGCAGGCCATCGGCGCCGACGGCACGTTCGCGCTGCTCGCGCTCGGACTGGGTGTCGTGACCGCGACCGCCGTGTTCCTGTGGCGCCGGCGCGGCGGCGTCCCGCTCGTCGTCGGCCTGGCCGTGGGCGCGCTGCTCGGCGGCGTGTTGGCCTGGCGGTTCGGCGTCTGGCTCGGTCCGACGCAGGACGTCGCCGCGCACGCCAAGGAGCTCGGCAAGGGCGTGGTCTTCGACGCCCCGCTGGAACTGAACGCGAAGGGCGCGCTGCTGGCCTGGCCCCTGTCGGCGATGATCGTGCACCTGGCCCTGACCGGGCTTTTCGGGCCGCGCGACCCGGACCCGTACGCCGGCTACTACACCTCGTACGCCCCGCAGCCGCAGTCGCAGCCCCCGGGGCACTGAACCCCGGAGGTCAGACGCGGCCCACCGGGGCCAGGACCGCGCCCGTCAGCGCCGCGAGGTCCGCCGGGGCGAGTTCGACCTCCAGGCCCCGGCGGCCCGCCGAGACGCAGATCGTCGCATGGGACCCGGCCGACGCGTCGATCACCGTGGGGAGCTTCTTGCGCTGGCCGAGGGGCGAGATCCCGCCCCGTACGTAGCCGGTCGTGCGCTCGGCGAGCGCCGGGTCGGCCATCGCCGCCCGCTTGCCGCCCACCGCCGCCGCGAGGGCTTTCAGATCGAGCTGGCCCGCCACCGGCACCACGGCCACCGTCAGCTTGCCGTCCACGTCCGCGACCAGCGTCTTGAAGACACGGTCGGGGGAGACGCCCATCGCCTCCGCGGCCTCGTCGCCGTAGGACGGGTGCGCCGGGTCGTGCTCGTACGCGTGGACCGTGAAGGCGGTGCCCGCGGTGGTCAGCGCGACCGTCGCGGGGGTGCCCCCGGACTGCGCCTGCTGCTTCTTGGCCTTCTTCGCCAACGTGCTGCTTCTTCCTGCGTCAGTTCTGGCTGGTGGCCTGGCGGGTCAGTTCCGTCGCCGGGAGGGACGGGAGGTGCCGGATGATCGCCGTTTCGGCGCGCAGCAGCCGCAGCTCGTCACGGAGCCGGGACGCCGCGTCCGGCGACTGGAGCAGCCGCTGCTTGGTCGGCACGTCGAGCACCGCGGCGGCGGCCACCAGGTACGACACCACCGAGGGCTCGTCCGGGAGGTCCGCGCCCGAGGTCATGGAGCGCTCACGGGCCCCGGCGAGCCGCTTCTGGTACGAGCGGAACGCGCGCAGCACCCCTTCGGCGAGGGCGCCCGCCTCGTCGCCGTCCTCCTCGGGCAGCTCCTCCACCTCGGCCGTCAGATACGGGCCCGAGGCGTCCACGGAGTGCAGCTTCACGCGGCGCGTGCCGGTCGCGAGGACCTCGAAGCCGCCGTCCGGCCGCTCGCGGATCGTCGCCGCGTCGGCGATGCAGCCCACGGCGTGGAAGGCCTTGATCGGGTCGTCGCCGAACCCGGCGGCCGGGCCCGCGCCCGCCTCCTTCGTCGTCACGTCGTCCGGCATGCCGGCGGCGCTCGGGGCGACCTCGTGCCCGTCGCGGATCGCGACGACCACGAACTGCCGCGGCTCGTCGGAGACGGCCGGGTCGGTGTCGGGGATCTCGGGGGCTGCCTTCAGCAGGTCGCGCATCATGGCGCGATAACGCTGCTCGAACACGTTCAGCGGGAGGACGAGTCCCGGGAACAGCACCGAGTTGAGCGGGAAGAGCGGAAGCCGGACGGTGGTCACGACGCTCAAGCGTAATGGGCGCCGGCCGCGCCGGGACCGCCGAGCAGCGGCAAGACCGCCGCGACTTCGAGTCGCACCGTCGCCCGCAGCTCCACGAAGTGCTCCAGCGGGTCCTCCACGAGCCGGTCCCAGGGGAACGACGTGGCGTACGGGCCGATGAGCCGCAGCTGCTCCAGGGCGTCCGGCCAGCGCTCCAGCTCGACGAGGACGCAGGTCAGCAGATTGCGCACCTCGGCGGGCCACGGATCGGCCGCCTCGTACGTGCGCGACAGCTCGACGGCCAGGTCGGCAGCCGCGTCGAGCCGGGCCCGCGGAATGTCCTGCGGGGCCTGCGGCGAGGTCAGACAGGCGAGCGCGGCCCGCACGGGCAGCGCCTTGAGGAGCGAGCCGGGCAGCGCGTCCTTCGCGGCGCGCTCGGCGAAGGAGAAGCACTCGGCGTGCGAGCCGTACCAGGCGGCCGACAGGTACTGGAGCGCGGAGACATGACAGCCGTAGTGGTGCGGGGAGCGGCGCACCGCCTGCGCCCACAGCTCCTCGAACGCGCCGCGCGGGGCACCCGCCCCGCGCGCCTGGTCGAGGGCGATCCGCCACGGGACCGGATCGCCGGGCTCCGCCTCGGCGGCGGCCGCGATCAGCGGGGCCACGTCCCGCAGCAGCTCGGCCCGGGCGGGGGAGGCGAAGGCGCGGGCCACGGCCAGCTCGGACTTGACCAGGAGCAGGTCCGGGTCGTGCGGGGACGCGCACTGCCAGGCGTCGAACCACTCGGTGCGGGCGGCGGCGAACGTCGCGAACCGCAGCACGTACCGGTCCCGGTTCTCCCACTCGGCCGCCTCCCGGGTGTGGGCGAGCAGCTTGGCGGCCGGGTCGTACTCGCCGCGCCCCGCCGCGACCAGGGCCGGGGCGAGCCGCTCGTCCGGGGCGTCGAGGAGCAGCTCGTCGTCCGGCGGCAGGCCCGCGCCGAGCGGGCCCAGATGACGGATCATGCGCGCCGTGCGGACGAAGGCACGAAGGACGGACATGCCCTGCGCCCTCCCTGTGTGTGACCCGGCGGATGACCGGTGATTCATTGGTTGCGCAGGGAGGACGGCCTGGGCGACCCGAAGGTTGCCTCGCCCGGCGCCGATTCCCCGCTGCGGGGGAAGACCCGCACTCACCTACGACGCGTTCGGCCGTGAGGAACTCAGCTGCGCCGCAACAGTCTCGTCGCCCCCGCCGCGACCGTCGTCGCCAGGATCCAGCCGAGCAGCACGAGCACCGCGGCCACCCACTGCCAGCCGCCCCGCAACTGCCAGTATCCCGTCTGGCCGAGATCGATCACCGGCAGGAGCAGGTCGAGGGCGAACAGCGGCGCGCTCCAGTTCGGCGCCTCGCCCTCCTTGATCGGCGGGTGCGCGGCATGGCTGAAAGCGACCGCGCTGATCGCCCAGAGCACCGCCATCCACACCGCGGCGCGCCCGGGCCGGTACCCGTACGCCACCGTCCAGTCCTGGATGTAGCCCCACACCTTCGCCGCGGCGGGCAGCGTCTCGCGGCGGCGGCGCTGCTTGGCGAGCAGCACCTCGCGGGCGTCCGCGTCCTCGCCGCTGTTGCGCAGCACGGTGGCGAGCCGCTCATACGGCTCCGGGTTGTACTCCGCGGTCGCGGCGGCCAGCCAGTCCAGGCGGCGGGAGAGCGGGAAGGTACCGGACGGGATCAGGTTCTCGTAGACGAAACCGCCCACGCGCAGCTGGCCGGGGCCGGGCCAGCTCGTCGCCTTGTCGATCAGGTTGACGACCTTGGCGCCGGACAGCACGACCGTCCCGCGCTGCGGCCGTTCCCCGCGAAAGCGCAGCTCCGGGGTCTGCACGCGGCGCAGCGAGACCTCCTGGTCGCTCTCCAGCGTGAAGCGCGCCGAGTCCAGGTCGATCGCGTCGCCGAACCGCCCGTCGTCGAGCCGCACCCCGCCCACGCACTCGAAGCGCTGCACGCGCGTGCCGCGGGCGGGGGTCGAGCCGCTGGTCTGGATCGGATTGCCGACCCCGGCCGGGGTCAGGTAGAGGGTGCGCTCGACCGTCAGCTGCGGGGCGTTCAGGGCGCGCCGCCCGTGGGTGTTGCTCAGCCGGCTGCCGCGCAGCGAGAGCGACACCCCGACGACCGCGCCGCGCAGGCTCAGCTCGCCGTGCGTCTCCAGCATCTCCGCCTGGAGGTCCTGGCCGACCGTCATCCCGTCCGCGTTGATCGACTTGCCGTGCCGGTCGCGGAACACCACCGCCTGGTTCAGCAGCAGGTCCGTGCCGATGTGCGCGTCCGAGAGCCGCACCCCGTTGTGGAACCGGCAGCGCGGCAGGTGCAGATCGCCCTCGGTGTGCACCCTGGCGCCCTCAAGGCGTGGCACCGAGCAGTCCACGAGCCGCACGGTCGTGAACCGCGCCTCCGGGACCCGCACCTCCTTCTCGAAGCGGCACTGCTTCAGCTCCACGTACGGGACGATCGTGCCGCCCGACAGATCGAGCACGTCGGTGATCTGCACCCCCTGGAGCTTCAGCGAGGACACCCGGCCGTCGAGCGCCGGCGGCCCGGACAGCAGCAGCCAGGCCACGATCCGCGCCCGCACGCTGCGCTCCGGTCCCCAGGCGTGCCCGCCGTGCGGATCGTCCACGGCCAGGTCCCCGGTCCGCAGGTCGTACACGCTCCCGTTGCGGAACGCCTGCCACATGCCGACCTCGGTGGCGGTCAGTCCGTCCGGCACGTCCCCGTTGCCGGTCGTCACGTCGTCGACCACGACTGTTCTGCCTCCCCGTACATCCCACTGCTTCCCCGTAGTCCCACGCGCCTGATGCCCGCTGCGTGAGCGTCTGAACGCTAGTGGTGAACGGCAACCTCCGGAAACCCGACAACGGCCGGATCCGGACGTGTATCAGGGACCGGCACCGGGCGTATCAGCCACTGGAACGCGACGACGGTCACGATGGGCCGTCTGAGAGACTTGTTACGTGATCTCTCGAATCGATCTGCGTGGCGCCGCCCTCCCCGAGGGCCAGGCCCTGCGCTCGCTGCTGCCCCGTGCCGACTTCGACGTCACGGCCGCCCTGGAGAAGGTGCGTCCGATCTGCGAGGACGTGCATCATCGTGGCGACGCGGCGTTGATCGAGTACGCGGAGAAATTCGACGGCGTGCGGATGGAGTCCGTGCGCGTCCCGGCCGAGGCCCTGGAGAAGGCCCTCGCCGACCTCGACCCCGCCGTGCGCGCGGCCCTGGAGGAGTCCATCCGCCGCGCCCGGATCGTCCACCGCGAACAGCGCCGATCCAGCCACACCACCCAGGTCGTCCCCGGTGGCTCCGTCACCGAGAAGTGGGTGCCGGTCGAGCGCGTCGGCCTGTACGCGCCGGGCGGCCGCTCCGTCTACCCGTCCTCCGTGATCATGAACGCGGTGCCGGCGCAGGAGGCGGGCGTCGAGTCGATCGCGCTCGCGTCCCCGCCGCAGGCCGAGTTCGGCGGCCTGCCGCACCCGACGATCCTCGCCGCGTGCGCCCTGCTCGGCGTCGACGAGGTCTACGCGGTCGGCGGCGCCCAAGCCGTCGCCATGTACGCGTACGGCACCGAGTCCTGCGCCCCGGCCAACATGGTGACCGGCCCGGGCAACATCTGGGTGGCCGCCGCCAAGCGCTACTTCACCGGTCTCATCGGCATCGACACCGAGGCCGGCCCGACCGAGATCGCGGTCCTCGCGGACGCCACGGCCGACGCCGTGCACGTCGCCTCCGACCTGATCAGCCAGGCCGAGCACGACCCGCTGGCCGCCGCCGTCCTCGTCACCGACGACGAGGCGCTGGCCGCAGCCGTCGAGCGCGAGCTGGAGCCCCAGGTCGCCGCGACCAAGCACATCGAGGACCGCATCAAGCCCGCGCTCGCCGGCCGCCAGTCCGCGATCGTCCTCGTCGACTCCCTCGACGACGGCCTCAAGGTGGTCGACGCGTACGGCGCCGAGCACCTGGAGATCCAGACGGAGAACGCGTCGGAGATCGCCGGGCGCGTGCGCAACGCGGGCGCGATCTTCGTCGGCCCCTGGGCCCCGGTCTCGCTCGGCGACTACGCGGCGGGCTCCAACCACGTCCTGCCGACCGGCGGCTGCGCCTGCCACTCCTCCGGCCTGTCCGTCCAGTCCTTCCTGCGCGGCATCCACATCGTCGACTACACGAAGGACGCCCTCGCCGAGGTCGCCCACCACGTGGTGACGCTCGCCGAGGCCGAGGACCTGCCCGCGCACGGCGCCGCCATCAAGGCGCGCTTCGGATGGAAGGTGCCGAAGAACCAGTGACCAGGATCGACGACCTCCCCGTACGGGACGAGCTGCGCGGCAAGTCCCCGTACGGCGCACCGCAGCTGGACGTGGCCGTCCGGCTGAACACGAACGAGAACCCCTACCCGCTGCCCGAGCCCCTCGTGCAGCGGATCGCCGAGCGCGTCGCCGACGCGGCCCGCAGCCTCAACCGCTACCCGGACCGGGACGCGGTCGAGCTGCGCACCGAGCTCGCCCGCTACCTCACCCGCACCACCGGGTACGAGGTGACCCACGAGCAGGTCTGGGCGGCCAACGGGTCGAACGAGGTGCTCCAGCAGCTCCTCCAGGCCTTCGGCGGCCCCGGCCGCACCGCCCTCGGCTTCGAGCCCTCGTACTCGATGCACCCGCTGCTCGCCCGCGGCACCAACACGGGCTGGGTCAGCGCCCCGCGCAAGGACGACTTCTCGCTGGACGTGGACGCGGCCGTCGAGGCGATCCGCACCCACAAGCCGCACGTCGTCTTCATCACCAGCCCCAACAACCCGACGGGCAACGCGGTCGCCCGCGAGGACGTCCTCGCCCTGTACGAGGCCGCCGGACCGGGCGCGATCGTCGTCGTCGACGAGGCGTACACCGAGTTCAGCCACGGCGCCTCGCTGCTCGAACTGATCGAGGGCCGGCCCAACCTCGTCATCTCCCGCACCATGTCGAAGGCCTTCGGCGCGGCCGGGCTGCGCCTCGGCTACCTCGCCGCCGACCCCGCCGTGGTCGACGCGGTGCAGCTGGTGCGCCTGCCCTACCACCTGTCGGCCGTCAACCAGGCGACGGCGCTCGCCGCCCTGGAGTACACCGACACGCTCCTGAGCTACGTGGAGCAGCTGAAGGCCGAGCGCGACCGCGTGGTCGCGGAGCTGGAGACGCTCGGCTTCGACGTGACCGTCGCCGACGCGAACTTCATCCAGTTCGGCGTCTTCGAGGACCCGCACGCCGTCTGGCAGTTCGTCCTCGACCGCGGCGTCCTGATCCGGGACAACGGCGTGCCCGGCAGGCTGCGCGTCACCGTCGGCACCCCCGAAGAGAACGACGCGTTCCTGGACGCGGCCCGTGAAGTGATCAAGGAGTTCGGCGCATGAGCCGCGTAGGACGAGTAGAACGCACCACCAAGGAGACCTCCGTCCTCGTCGAGATCGACCTCGACGGGACCGGAAAGGTCGACGTGTCGACCGGGGTCGGCTTCTACGACCACATGCTCGACCAGCTCGGCCGCCACGGCCTGTTCGACCTCACGGTCAAGACCGACGGCGACCTGCACATCGACTCGCACCACACCATCGAGGACACCGCCCTCGCCCTCGGCGCCGCCTTCAAGCAGGCGCTGGGCGACAAGGTCGGCATCTACCGCTTCGGCAACTGCACGGTCCCGCTGGACGAGTCCCTCGCCCAGGTCACCGTCGACCTCTCCGGCCGCCCCTACCTCGTGCACACCGAGCCCGAGAACATGGCGCCGATGATCGGCGAGTACGACACGACGATGACCCGGCACATCCTGGAGTCCTTCGTCGCGCAGGCCCAGATCGCCCTGCACGTCCACGTCCCGTACGGGCGCAACGCGCACCACATCGTGGAGTGCCAGTTCAAGGCGCTGGCCCGGGCGCTGCGCTACGCGTCCGAGCACGACCCGCGGGCCGCCGGCATCCTTCCCTCGACGAAGGGCGCCCTCTAGTCATGAACGGCCTCGCGACCGTCCTCATCGTCCTCGGCCTGTTCCTGCTCGGCGGCGTCTACTCGTTCGTCAAGCAGGGCATCGGCAAGAGCGTCATCACGCTCCTCGCGGTCAGCGCGGGCTTCTGCCTGCTCGCGGGCGTGCTGCGGCTCGACTACTGGAATTGATCCGGCTGACATGAGCGCCACACCTCAGAAGAAAATCGTCGTCTTCGACTACGGGTTCGGCAACGTCCGCTCCGCCGAGCGGGCCCTGGCCCGCGCGGGCGCCGACGTCGAGATCACCCGCGACTTCGACAAGGCCATGAACGCCGACGGGCTCCTCGTGCCCGGCGTCGGCGCGTTCGCCTCCTGCATGCAGGGCCTCAAGGAGGCGCGCGGCGACTGGATCGTCGGCCGCCGGCTGTCCGGCGGGCGCCCCGTGATGGGCATCTGCGTCGGCATGCAGATCCTGTTCGCGCGCGGCATCGAGCACGGCATCGAGAGCGAGGGCCTCGACGAGTGGCCCGGCGTCGTCGAGCCCCTCAAGGCCGAGGTCGTCCCGCACATGGGCTGGAACACGGTGGACGCCGCGCAGGGCTCCCAGCTGTTCGCCGGCCTCGACACCGACGAGCGCTACTACTTCGTGCACTCCTACGCGGTCCAGAAGTGGGACCTGGAAGTGCACAACCCGAACCTGCGCGCACCGAAGGTCACCTGGGCCACCTACGGCGAGCCGTTCGTGGCCGCCGTGGAGAACGGCGCACTGTGGGCCACGCAGTTCCACCCCGAGAAGTCCGGCGACGCCGGAGCGCAGCTGCTCAAGAACTGGATCTCCGTACTGTGACCGCATCCCAGCACAAGCTCGAACTCCTTCCCGCCGTCGACGTCCGCGACGGTCAGGCCGTCCGCCTCGTCCACGGCGAGTCCGGCTCCGAGACCTCCTACGGCTCCCCGCTGGAGGCCGCCCTCGCCTGGCAGCGCGCCGGCGCCGAGTGGCTGCACCTGGTCGACCTCGACGCCGCGTTCGGCACCGGTGACAACCGCGCGCTGATCTCCGAGGTCGCCCGCGCCATGGACATCAAGGTGGAGCTGTCCGGCGGCATCCGCGACGACGACTCGCTCGCCGCCGCCCTCGCCACGGGCGCCACCCGCGTCAACATCGGCACCGCCGCCCTGGAGGACCCCGAGTGGGTCGCCAAGATCATCGCCGAGCACGGCGACCAGATCGCGGTCGGCCTCGACGTGCGCGGCACGACCCTGCGCGGCCGCGGCTGGACCCGCGACGGCGGCGACCTGTACGAGACGCTGGCCCGCCTCGACAAGGAGGGCTGCTCCCGCTACGTCGTCACCGACATCGCCAAGGACGGCACGCTCCAGGGCCCGAACCTGGAGCTCCTGAAGAACGTGTGCGCGGCCACCGACCGCCCGGTCGTGGCCTCCGGCGGCGTCTCGTCCCTGGACGACCTGCGGGCCATCGCCGAGCTCGTCCCGCTCGGCGTCGAGGGCTCCATCGTCGGCAAGGCGCTGTACGCCAAGGCCTTCACCCTCGAAGAAGCCCTGGCGGCGGTCTCGTCATGACCGGTGCCGTGCGCCGCGTGCAGTCGGGGGCGCCGTGGGAGGAGGCCTTCGGGTACGCGCGCGCCGTCGAGCTGCCCACCGGTCTCGTCCTGGTCTCCGGCTGCACCTCGGTCGTCGACGGCGTGATCGCCGCCGGCGGCCCGTACGAGCAGGCGATGAACGCCTTCACCGTCGCGTTCGACGCCCTCGGGCAGCTCGGCCTCGGCCGCGAGGACGTCGTGCGCACCCGCATGTACGTCACCCACGCGCGGGACACGGACGAGGTGGGCCGGGCCCACAAGGAGCTGTTCGACACCGTCCGCCCCGCCGCGTCCATGATCATCGTCTCCGGATTCGTCGACCCCAGCCTGGTCGTCGAGGTCGAGGTGGAGGCGTTCCGGTCCGATTCAGGAGCACCCTCAGCATGAGCCTCGCCGTACGCGTCATCCCCTGCCTCGACGTGGACAACGGCCGCGTCGTCAAGGGCGTCAACTTCCAGAACCTGCGCGACGCGGGCGACCCCGTCGAGATGGCCAAGGTCTACGACGCCGAGGGTGCGGACGAGCTGACGTTCCTCGACATCACCGCGTCCTCCGGCGACCGCGCGACCACGTACGACGTGGTGCGGCGCACCGCCGAGCAGGTCTTCATCCCGCTCACCGTGGGCGGCGGCGTGCGCACCGCCGACGACGTCGACAAGCTGCTGCGGGCCGGCGCCGACAAGGTCGGCGTCAACACGGCGGCCATCGCCCGCCCGGACCTGATCCGGGAGATCGCCGAGCGCTTCGGCCGCCAGGTCCTCGTCCTGTCCGTGGACGCCCGCCGCACCGAGTCCGGCTCCTTCGAGGTGACGACCCACGGCGGGCGCCGCTCCGCCGGGATCGACGCCGTCGAGTGGGCGCACCGGGCCGCCGAGCTGGGCGCGGGGGAGATCCTGCTCAACTCGATGGACGCCGACGGCACGAAGGACGGCTACGACATCGAGATGATCGAGGCCGTCCGCAAGCACGTGTCCGTGCCGGTGATCGCCTCCGGCGGCGCCGGACGCGCCGAGCACTTCGCGCCGGCCGTCGCGGCGGGCGCGGACGCGGTGCTCGCGGCGTCCGTCTTCCACTTCGGTGATCTGCGGATCGGTGACGTGAAGTCGGCGCTGCGCGAGGCGGGCCACCCGGTCCGGTAAGCGTTCCCGCGCACGGAAGCGCCCCCGAGCGCCCCTGAAGGCACTGCCTTCGGGGGCGCTTCGCGTTGGCCCGGCACCGGGCGACCATCACCCCGCGGAATTGCGAAAGAAAAGTTGTGCAACTTATCTTGTGCAAGTCTTCTTTCGTATCTAGGGTCGTGGGTATGACGGAATACCGCCGCATCACCGATCTCGCCACGCTGAAGGCCTTCGGGCACCCGCTGCGCATGCGCCTCTACGGGGCGCTCTACATGCGCGGCACCGCCACCGCCTCGCACCTCGCCGAGGACCTCGACGACGGCACGGCGGTCTCCCTCATCAGCTACCACCTGCGCAAGCTCGCCGAGCACGGCCTCATCGAGCCCGCCGAGCCCGAGGGCGCCGACGGCCGCGAGCGCTGGTGGAAGCCCGCGCAGGAAGCCCTGCGCATCGACAGCTCCGACTTCCGCGACACCCCCGAGGGCTCCGCGGCCCACACCGCGCTGTCCCGCGTCATGTACGAGCAGCGCCGCGACCACTACCTGCGCTTCCTCGACCAGCGCGCCGGCTGGAGCCCCGACTGGCAGGACGCCCACGACAGCTCCGACTTCCTGGCCCGGCTCACCCCTGAGGAGCTGAAGGAGATGACCGCCGAGCTGCACGCCGTCGTCGACCGGTACACGCAGGCCGGCAAGGCCGCCGACCCCGAGGGCCGCGAGACCGTCGCCGTGCACCTGTACGCCTTCCCGCTGAGGAACGCGTGATGGCCGCCCTCCTCGACGCGCGGGCCGCCCGCCGCCGCTTCGTCGCGGTCAACTTCCTCTTCTGGTTCCCGACCGGGCTCTACATCCCCGTACAGGTGCTGCTGCTCGCCGACCGGGGCGTCTCCGTGGCCACGATCGCCGCCCTGTTCGCCGTGCACTCCCTGACCGCCGCCGGGCTCGAACTGCCCACAGGCGGGCTCTCCGACGTCATAGGCCGGCGCGCTGTCCTCGCCGCCTCCGGGGTCCTCTCCGTCGTTGCGCTCGCCATGACCGCCCTGGCCGGCGCCACCTGGGTGTTCGCCCTCGCCATGGTCCTCAAGGGCGCCGGACGCGCCCTCAACAGCGGACCCGCCGAGGCCTGGTACGTCGACACCGTGCACGCGGACCTCGGCCCCGACGCCGACCTGCGCGACGGCCTGGCCCGCGGCTCCGCCGCCTCCTCCGTCGCCCTCGCCCTCGGCACGATCCTCGGCGGCCTCGTGCCCTGGCTGCTCGGCCTCGGCCCCGACCTCGGCGCCGCCCTGCAGCGCGCCACCGGCGGCGTCGTCCCGCCGCTGTCCGTGCCGCTCCTCGCGGGCGCCGCCTGCAGCGTCCTCTACGTCGTCCACGTGCTGATCGCGCTGCCCGAGCCCGCCCGCCCGTCCGTCGGGCTGCGCGCCGTCCTCGCCGACGTGCCGCGCACCGCCCGCGCCGGTGTCCGGCTCGCCACCCGCGACGTCATGGTCCGGCGCATCATGCTCACCATGGCCGCCGCCGGAAGCGCGCTCGGCGTCGTCGAACTGCTCACCCCGTCCCGCGCCGCCGACGCGACCGGTGCCGCCTCCTCGGGCGCCGTCCTCTACGCCGGTCTGGCCTGCGCCGGATTCACCGCCACCGCGCTCGGCAACCGGCTCTCCCCGTGGGTGGCCCGCGTCGCCCGGAGCGGAGAGCGGGCCATCCTCGCCGCCGAGCTGATCACGCTGCTCGGCCTGGCCGTGCTCTGCGCGACCGCCGCGACCCGCACCGTGGCCCCGGCCGTCGCCGGATACGTCCTCGTCTACATCGGCCTGGGCCTCGCCTCGCCCTGCCTGAACGACTTCCTGCACCGGCGTACCGACAGCTCCGGCCGCGCCACCGCGCTCTCGGTGCAGTCGCTCGCCCTCCAGCTGGCCGGCGCCCTCAGCGGCCTCGTCGCGGGCGCGCTGCCCGGTGGCGCCGCGGCCTGGCTGCCCGGAGTGGCGGGCGTGGCGGCGGGCGCCCTGCTCTGGTCCCGCGCCCGGACGACCCCGAAGGCCCCACCGGCCGAGGCCACCCCGGCCCAGCCCGGGCCGGCCGACGAGCGCCCCGCCGAAGCGGAGGCACCGGGCGCGCCCGCGCACGGGGCAGTGGAAGCGCCCCGTTAGCACTGCCGCCGGAGCCGTCCGGCTCCGTACGACCGCCAGCGCCGCCCGGCGTGGGTGTGAGAGCCGGAGCCTCGCTCGGGCTCGGCGCCCGTCCGGCGCCGAAGGTCACGTCGGCCGGTGAGGGTTCCGCCGATGCGGAGGCGCCGGGCGTGCCCCGGACGTGGCGTCATGGAAGCGCCTCGTTGGTACCGCCGCCGGAGGTGTCGGGCTCTGTACGGCCGCCCGCGCCGCCCGGGGCCGCTGGCCGTTCCAGATCGGCGCCCGGTCGGCGCTCGCCCCGCCGAACCCCCTAGATCCCCAGCGCCTTCGTCTCGCTCAGTCGGGTGATCGCCGCCTCGTCGCCCTCGACCTGCACCTTCGCCGCCGCCTGGCGGCCCATGGTGAACATCAGGAGCTCGGGCGGCTCCCCGGTCACCGTCACCACCGGGGTGCCGCGGTGTGCGACCGCCGTCCGGCCGTCCGGGCGGCGCAGCACCAGGCCCACCGGCAGCTTGCGGCCCATCACCCGCGCCATCTTCTCCAGGCGGGACCAGAGCACGTCCGAGAACACCGGATCCAGCGCCCGCGGGCTCCAGTCCTTCTGCGCCCGGCGCACGTCCTCCGCGTGGACGTAGAACTCCACCGCGTTCGCCGCCTCGTCGATCTGCTTCACGGAGAACGGCGAGAACCGCGGCGGCCCGGTGCGGACGAGCTGGATCAGCTCCTCGTACGGTTTGTCCGCGAACTCGGCCTGCACCCGCTCCAGACGCGCGGCCAGCGGCTTCACGAAGGCGCCGCCCGCCGCGTCCGGACGGCGCTCGCGCACCACCACATGGGCGGCGAGATCCCGGGCGGTCCAGCCCTCGCACAGGGTCGGGGCCTCAGGGCCCGCGGCCTCCAACAGATCGGCCAGCAGGAGCCGTTCACGCTTGGCATGGGTCGACATGTCCGCCAGCCTACGACCGCCCCCACCGTCCGGACAGTGGACCGCCCCCGGCCGGTGCGGCCCGGCGCGGCACAATGGTCACCATGACCAGCGCCTCCCGCCCCAGCGACCTCGACCCGGCCGTCGCCGCCCGCCTCAAGCGCAGCACCGACGGCCTCGTCCCCGCCATCGCCCAGCAGTACGACACCGGCGAGGTGCTCATGCTCGGCTGGATGGACGACGAGGCGCTGCACCGCACGCTCACCACGGGCCGCGCCACCTACTGGTCGCGCAGCCGCCAGGAGTACTGGGTCAAGGGCGACACCTCCGGCCACGTCCAGCACGTGAAGGCCGTCGCGCTCGACTGCGACGCCGACACCGTGCTCGTCAAGGTCGACCAGGTCGGCGCCGCCTGCCACACCGGCACGCGCACCTGCTTCGACTCCGACGTCCTCCCCCTCAACCAGTAAGGTCGGCGGCCATGGACCTCGAGACCTTCCGCAAGCTCGCGACCGACCGCCGCGTGATCCCCGTCAGCCGCAAGCTCCTCGCGGACGGCGACACCCCCGTCGGCCTGTACCGCAAGCTCGCCGCCGAGCGCACCGGCACGTTCCTCCTGGAGTCCGCGGAGAACGGCCGCTCCTGGTCCCGCTACTCGTTCGTCGGCGTGCGCTCCGCCGGCACCCTCACCACCCGCGACGGCCAGGCCCACTGGCTCGGCACCCCACCCGTCGGCGTCCCCGTGGACGGCGACCCGCTCGCCGCCCTGCGCGCCACCGTCGAGACCCTCCACACCCCGCACCACGAGGGCCTGCCCCCCTTCACCGGCGGCATGGTCGGCTACCTCGGCTACGACATCGTGCGCCGCCTGGAGAAGATCGGCCCGGGGGAGCGCGACGACCTGAAGCTCCCCGAGCTGACCATGCTGCTCACCAGCGACCTCGCCGTGCTCGACCACTGGGACGGCTCGGTCCTGCTCATCGCCAACGCGATCAACCACAACGACCTCGACACCGGCGTCGACGAGGCCTACGCCGACGCCGTCGCCCGGCTCGACGCGATGGAGGCCGACCTCGGCAAGCCCGTCGAGTCCGCCCCCGCCGCGCTCCCGCCCTCCGAACTGCCCGCGTACACGGCCCTGTGGGGCGGCCAGCAGTACCAGGAGGCCGTCGAGGACATCAAGGAGCGCATCCGCTCCGGCGAGGCCTTCCAGGTCGTCCCCTCGCAGCGCTTCGAGACCCCGTGCACCGCGAGCGCCCTCGACGTCTACCGGGTCCTGCGGGCCACCAACCCGTCGCCGTACATGTACCTGTTCCGCTTCGACGGCTTCGACGTCGTCGGCTCGTCCCCCGAGGCCCTCGTCAAGGTCGAGGACGGGCGCGCCATGGTCCACCCCATCGCCGGCACCCGGCCGCGCGGCGCCACCCCGCAGGAGGACCAGGCCCTCGCCGACGAGCTGCTCGCCGACCCCAAGGAGCGCGCCGAGCACCTCATGCTCGTCGACCTCGGGCGCAACGACCTGGGCCGGGTCTGCGAACCGGGCTCCGTCGAGGTCGTCGACTTCATGTCCATCGAGCGGTACTCGCACGTCATGCACATCGTCTCGACCGTCACCGGCCAGGTCGCCGAGGGCCGCACCGCCTTCGACGTCCTCACCGCCTGCTTCCCCGCCGGCACCCTCTCCGGCGCCCCCAAGCCCCGCGCCATGCAGATCATCGACGAGCTGGAGCCCTCCCGGCGCGGCCTGTACGGCGGCTGCGTCGGCTACCTCGACTTCGCGGGCGACTCCGACACCGCCATCGCCATCCGCACCGCCCTGCTGCGCGACGGCACCGCGTACGTACAGGCCGGTGCCGGCGTCGTCGCGGACTCCGATCCGGTCGCCGAGGACACCGAATGCCGTAACAAGGCCGCAGCGGTGCTGCGCGCCGTACACACCGCGAACCGGCTGTGAAGTGACGCACGACTCCCACCCCCGGCGCCCGCACACCTGGACCGAGGGGCGATAGTGGAGTACGTGACTGCCGTACCGCACCCCCGCACCGAAGCCGCCGAGACCGGGCCGAACCGGACCGGCCGGCGCAGCCTCGGCGCCGCGCTGCTCTTCGGCGCGGTGGGCGCCGCCGTCGCGCTGCTCGCCTCCCGCCAGGAATGGTGCTCGGGCGTCGCCGCCGTCGCGGGCGGCCGACTGCCGCTCACCGCGAAGGGCAGCGACGTCACCGGGGTCCCCGCGGCCCTCGCGATCGTCGGGCTCGCCGCCCTCGTCGCCGTGTTCGCCGTGCGCCGCGTCGGCCGCGTCCTGGTCGCCGCGCTGCTCGCGCTCAGCGGCGCGGGCGCCGTCGCCGCCGCCGTGCTCGGCGCGGGCGACAGCTCCGCGCTCGACGAGAAGGCCGCCACGGCCGCGGGCGACGCGTCCACCACGATCGACGCCCTCTCGCACACCGCCTGGCCGTACGTCGCGGCCGGCGGCGGCGCGCTCATCCTGATCGCCGGCATCCTCGCCGTCGTCTACGGCGCGGCCTGGCCCTCGATGGGCGGCCGCTACGAGCGCTCCGGCGCCCCGCGCGCCCGCAAGGCCAAGGCCCTCGACCCGGACCGCCCCGAGGACCTGTGGAAGGCCCTGGACCGCGGCGAGGACCCCACCGGCACCGCCTAGACCCCCTGTACATCGCCGCATGGCGAGTACGGGACAATGGACCCTGAACGTCGTACGCCCTGCGTGCGCATGGGCCGTAAGAACACCCATCAGCAATGAGGAGCAAGCCATGGCGGATGCCAGCCACGGACACACCCCGGCCGCCTGGACCGGTGTCATCATCGCCTTCGTCGGTTTCATCGTCGCCGGCGCCTTCATGGTGATGGGCAGCGTCGCCGGTTTCTGGGCCGGCATGGCCCTGCTGGCCGTCGCCGCCGTCGTCGGTGGAGTGATGCACCTGGCCGGCCTCGGCAAGCCGCGCCGCGCCGAGCTGCAGATGCCCTCGGTCGCCACGCCGCAGGCCGCCGGCTCGGAGGCCTGAGCCCCGGTACGCCTCGCGGGGGCGGTACGGCGCGACACGCGCGCCGTACCGCCCCTTTCGCGTTCCCGGGCGGGCACGTCCCGCACCGCCGGGCCACAATGCACGGGTGACCGTCGACAGCAGCGCACCGGCGAGCGACCGGACGAGCGAACCCCGGGCCGCCGCCCCCTCCGGCGCCTCCGCCCGCGCCGCCCTGCGCCGGACCGCCGTCCCCGTCGGCCTGCTCGCCGGAGTCGTCGCCGCCTTCGGCTACGTCGCCGCCGTCGACCCGAACGAGCCGGGCCACTACCCCGCCTGCCCGTTCCTCCAGCTCACCGGCGCCTACTGCCCGGGATGCGGCGGTCTGCGCAGCGCCCACGCCTTCGCGCACGGAGACCTCGCGACGGCCCTCGGCGCCAACGCCCTCGCGGTCGCCGGCTACGCCCTCTTCGCCGTCCTGTGGGCCGTGTGGGTGATCCGCGCGGCCCGCGGCAGACCGTTCGCACCCCGGCTCGGACGGGCGCACCTGTGGGCGGCCGGCACCGTCGTTCTCGCCTTCACCGTGGCCCGCAACCTGCCGTTCGGAGCCTTCCTGCACCCCTGACCCCGCTGTCCGTCCGATGTCCACCCAATGGGACCGGAGTCAACCGGATGCGGAGCCTTCGCCCTCCTGCGGATACCATTCGCAGTGACCAGCCGGTTGCCCGGGGAACTGCCAGAAGGGAGTCCGCTCGCGTGAGTGTGCTCGACGAGATCATCGACGGAGTCCGTGCCGACCTCGCGGAACGGCAGGCGCGCGTCAGCCTCGACGAGCTCAAGGAACGCGCGGCGAAGGCTCCCGCGGCCAAGGACGGGGTCGCGGCCCTGCGCGGCGACGGCGTCAAGGTCATCTGTGAGGTCAAGCGGTCCAGCCCCTCCAAGGGCGCGCTCGCCGCGATCGCCGACCCGGCCGGACTCGCCGCCGACTACGAGGCGGGCGGCGCCGCCGTCATCTCCGTCCTCACCGAGCAGCGCCGCTTCGGCGGCTCCCTCGCCGACCTGGAGGCCGTCCGCGCCAAGGTCGACATCCCGGTCCTGCGCAAGGACTTCATCGTCACCTCGTACCAGCTGTGGGAGGCCCGCGCGTACGGCGCCGACCTCGCCCTGCTGATCGTGGCCGCCCTGGACCAGCCCGCCCTGGAGTCCCTCATCGAGCGCGCCGAGTCCATCGGCCTCACCCCGCTCGTCGAGGCCCACGACGAGGACGAGGTCGAGCGCGCCGTCGACGCGGGGGCCAAGATCATCGGCATCAACACCCGCAACCTGAAGGACCTCACGGTCGACCGCGGCACCTTCGAGCGCGTCGCCCCGGACATCCCGGACCACATCGTCAAGGTCGCCGAGTCCGGCGTGCGCGGCCCGCACGACCTGATCGCGTACGCCAACGCGGGCGCCGACGCCGTGCTCGTCGGCGAGTCCCTCGTCACCGGCCGCGACCCCAAGGCCGCCGTCGCCGACCTCGTCGCCGCGGGCGCCCACCCGGCGCTGCGCCACGGAAGGGCCTGACCTCCGCCATGTCGATCGCCGCCCGCCTCGCCCCCGGCTGCCGCCCCCGCGGCTGCCGGGCGCCTGCGCGACGCGTGCGTGGCCGCCGGGTCCGCTACCACATCGGCTCGGAGCCGGGCCAGATCAACGGCATGCGATGGCAGGCGGCGCTCTCTCACGGCGCCGCTTGAGCGAGAGCGCCCCGTCAGGGGCGCGGGGAACTGCGCGACCAGCCACAACGGTGCAGCTGTCGCACGGTTTCCTGACCACTCACGGCGCGTAGGCGTACCCATTCATGCCCGCACCTTCATCACCCGTGAGGTACAACCGCATGCCCAGCGATTACTTCATCCCCGACCCCGAGGGTCAGGTCCCGAGCCCCGAAGGCTACTTCGGCACCTACGGCGGCAAGTTCATCCCGGAGGCCCTCGTCGCCGCCGTGGACGAGGTCGCCGTCGAGTACGAGAAGGCCAAGAACGACCCGGAGTTCGCCCGCGAGCTCGACGACCTCCTGGTTCACTACACCGGCCGCCCGAGCAGCCTCACCGAGGTGCCCCGGTTCGCCGAGCACGCCGGCGGAGCCAGGATCTTCCTCAAGCGCGAGGACCTGAACCACACCGGCTCGCACAAGATCAACAACGTGCTCGGCCAGGCCCTGCTCACCAAGCGCATGGGCAAGACCCGCGTCATCGCCGAGACCGGCGCCGGCCAGCACGGCGTCGCCACGGCCACCGCCTGCGCCCTGTTCGGCCTCGACTGCACCATCTACATGGGCGAGATCGACACCCAGCGCCAGGCCCTGAACGTGGCCCGCATGCGCATGCTGGGCGCCGAGGTCGTCGCCGTGAAGTCCGGCAGCCGCACCCTCAAGGACGCCATCAACGAGGCGTTCCGCGACTGGGTCGCCAACGTCGACCGCACGCACTACCTCTTCGGCACGGTCGCGGGCCCGCACCCGTTCCCCGCGATGGTCCGCGACTTCCACCGCGTCATCGGCGTCGAGGCCCGCCGCCAGATCCAGGAGCAGGCGGGCCGGCTGCCCGACGCCGCGATCGCCTGCGTCGGCGGCGGCTCCAACGCCATCGGCCTCTTCCACGCCTTCATCCCGGACAGCGGCGTCCGCCTCATCGGCTGCGAGCCGGCCGGGCACGGCGTCGAGACCGGCGAGCACGCGGCGACCCTGACCGCGGGCGAGCCCGGCATCCTGCACGGCTCGCGCTCCTACGTCCTCCAGGACGAGGAGGGCCAGATCACCGAGCCGTACTCGATCTCGGCCGGTCTGGACTACCCGGGCATCGGCCCGGAGCACGCGTACCTGAAGGACAGCGGCCGCGGCGAGTACCGCGCGGTCACCGACGACGCGGCGATGCAGGCCCTGCGCCTGCTGTCGCGCACCGAGGGCATCATCCCGGCCATCGAGTCGGCGCACGCCCTCGCGGGCGCGATCGAGGTCGGCAAGGAGCTCGGCAAGGACGGCCTGATCGTCGTCAACCTGTCGGGCCGCGGCGACAAGGACATGGACACGGCCGCGCGCTACTTCGGCCTGTACGAAGAGGGCACCGACGCGCAGGTGGCGGCCGACGCCGCCGACGTCGCGGAGATCGAGGGGGACGCCAAGTGAGCGGCAACGTACAGCTGTTGAACGACACCCTGGCGCAGGCCAAGGCCGAGGGCCGCGCCGCCCTCATCGCCTACCTGCCCGCGGGCTTCCCGAGCGTCGACGGCGGCATCGAGGCCGTCAAGGCGGCCTTCGAGGGCGGCGCAGACGTCGTCGAGGTCGGCCTGCCGCACTCCGACCCGGTGCTCGACGGACCGGTCATCCAGACCGCCGACGACATCGCGCTGCGCGGCGGCCTGAAGATCAAGGACGTCATGCGCACCGTCCGCGAGGCGCACGAGGCCACCGGCAAGCCGGTCCTCGTCATGACGTACTGGAACCCGATCTACATCTACGGCGTCGAGCGCTTCACCAGCGAGCTCGCCGAGGCCGGCGGCGCGGGCTGCATCCTGCCCGACCTGCCGGTGCAGGAGTCGGCGCTCTGGAGGGAGCACGCGGACAAGCACGGTCTCGGGACCGTGTTCGTCGTCGCGCCCAGCAGCAAGGACGAGCGGCTCGCCACCATCACGGCAGCCGGTTCGGGCTTCGTGTACGCGGCCTCCCTCATGGGCGTCACCGGCACCCGCGAGTCCGTGGGCAGCCAGGCCCAGGACCTGGTCCGCCGCACCAAGGCGACCACGGAGCTGCCGGTCTGCGTCGGCCTCGGCGTCTCGAACGCGGAGCAGGCCAGGGAGGTCGCCTCCTTCGCCGACGGCGTCATCGTCGGCTCGGCCTTCGTGAAGCGGATGCTGGACGCCGAGGACGAGGCGGCCGGCCTCGCCGGTGTCCGCGCCCTCGCGGCGGAACTGGCCGAAGGGGTCAGGGCCGGTAAGTAGTTCAGTCACCCGTATGGGTGGAAGTGGGGTCGGGGAGGCGCGTTTGCGCCTCCCCGGTTCGTTGGCGCGGGTGTGAGCGAGAAGAACCGTGAGGGAAAGCGCACGGCCCGTGAGCGGCTGGCCGTAGAGCGCGAGAAGCAGAAGGCCGCGGAGAAGCGGCGCAGGACGTTGATCGTGGGCGCCGCCGTCGTCTGCGTGCTCGGCCTCGCCGCCGTGATCGGTGTGGTCGCCGCCAATTCGGGAGACAGTTCCAGCGACTCGTCGGGCCCGGTGACGGCCCCGAAGGGCGCCTCGGGCAAGGACAAGCTGGCGATCCCCGTCGGCCCGGCCTCGGCGAAGTCCACCCTCACGGTGTGGGAGGACTTCCGCTGTCCGGCCTGCAAGTCCTTCGAGGACACGTACCGCTCGACGATCAACGAGCTGACGGAGGCCGGGAAGCTCCGCGCCGACTACCACACGGTCACCCTGATCGACGGGAACCTGAGAGGAAGCGGCTCCCTGCGCGCGGGCAACGCGGCGGCGTGCTCCCAGGACGCGGGCAAGTTCCGCGAGTACCACGACGTCCTGTTCGAGAACCAGCCGGAGGAGAGCGACGACGCCTACGCGTCGAACGCGAAGCTGATCGAGCTGGCCGGCAAGGTCGACGGGCTGACGACGGACACGTTCAAGAAGTGCGTGAACGACGGCACGTACGACTCCTGGATCCAGAAGTCCTACAAGGCGTTCCAGGACGCGGGCCACACCGGCACGCCGACCGTCCTGCTCGACGGCAAGAACCTGATGAACGACAACACGCTGACGCCCGCCAAGCTGAAGCAGATGGTCGAGGACGCGAACAAGTAGGGGACGCGCGGGAGATCAGAGGGAGCGGGGCAAGTCGTAATGGAGCCGTTGCCGGGCTGCCCGACGTGGGCGAGGCCCGGCACGGTAGCGTCGACACTGCCATGGAACTTGCCTACATTCCCAGTCCGTCCCGCGGAGTGGTCTACCTCGGACCCGTCCCGCTGCGCGGCTACGCGTTCTGCATCATCATCGGCGTCTTCGTGGCCGTCTGGCTCGGCAACAGGCGCTGGATCGCCCGCGGCGGCCGGACCGGCACGGTGGCCGACATCGCTGTCTGGGCGGTGCCGTTCGGCCTGGTCGGCGGGCGTCTCTACCATGTGATCACGGACTACGAGCTGTACTTCAGCGCGGGCCGTGACTGGGTGGACGCCTTCAAGATCTGGGAGGGCGGCCTCGGCATCTGGGGCGCCATCGCGCTCGGCGCGGTCGGCGCCTGGATCGGCTGCCGCCGCCGCGGCATCCCGCTCCCGGCCTACGCGGACGCCATCGCCCCCGGCATCGCCCTCGCCCAGGCCATCGGCCGCTGGGGCAACTGGTTCAACCAGGAGCTGTACGGCAAGGCCACCGACCTCCCGTGGGCGCTCCACATCACCTCCGACACCGACGGGCGCGTCCCGGGCTACTACCACCCGACGTTCCTGTACGAGTCCCTGTGGTGCATCGGCGTCGCGCTGCTCGTCATCTGGGCGGACCGCCGGTTCAAGCTCGGCCACGGGCGGGCCTTCGCGCTGTACGTCGCCGCGTACTGCGTGGGCCGGTTCTGGACCGAGTACCTGCGCGTGGACGACGCGCACCACATCCTCGGCCTGCGGCTCAACAACTGGACGGCGCTGTTCGTCTTCCTGCTCGCCGTGATCTACATGGTGATCTCTGCGAAGACGCGGCCGGGCCGCGAGGAGATCGTCGAGCCGGGCGCCGACGGTTCCGGCGACGACGAGGGCGGTGCCCCGGACGCCAAGAAGGAGCCGACCGAGGACGAGGCCCCCGCCGCCGACACCGGCGACGCCGCCGAGAAGCCCGACCTGAAGAAGGCCGAGCCCGAGGACGCGGCGAAGCCCGACTCCGGCGACGACGCCACCGGAGCCGAGGCCGAGGCGGGCGCCGAGGCCGGGGCCAAGAAGGGCTGACCGCCCGGCTCCACCGCTCAGCTCCGTACGTCGACGGGGGCGCGGGACCGTACAGGTCCGGCGCCCCCGTTCGCGTGCCCGCCCCGATCGGTCTCCCCGCACCGGGCCGCGAGGGCCAGCGTCCGGCGCGCTCCCGCCACCACCGCCGCGTCCACGAACCGCCCGTCCGGCAGCGCCAGCGCCCCCGCGTCCCCGGCCGCCGCCGCGACGATGTCCTCCGCGGCCCGCACCTCCGCCGGGCTCGGCCGGAACGCCGCCTCGATCACCGGCAGCTGACGCGGATGGATCGCCATACGGCCCAGGAAGCCGAGCGCCCGGCCCGCCGCGCAGGACCGGGCGAGCCCCGTCAGATCACGGATGTCCGGGTGGACGGACTGCGGCGGGGGCGGCAGCCGCGCCGCACGGGCCGCGACCACCGCCCGGCCGCGCACCCAGGCGAGGCCCGCCGGATCCGCGATGCCGAGATCCGCGCGCAGATCCGCCTCGCCGAGCGCGATGCCGTGGACCGCCGGATGCGAGGCGATCGCGTAGGCCCGCTCGACCCCGAGCGCCGACTCCAGCAGGGCGTACAGCGGCGGCACCGCCACCGCCCAGCCCAGCGCCCGGTCCAGGTCGGACACGTCGTGGACCTTCGGCAGGCGCAGCGCACCGAGGCCGGGCAGCGCGCTCAGGCGGCGCACCTCGTGCTCGGCGCGCGGTCCGTCCAGCGCGTTGACCCGGACGTGCACCGGCACCGGATGCCGGTCCGTGAGCAGCTCCGCCGTCGCGTCCAGGGCGTAGGCCTTGCGGTCGGGGGCGACCGCGTCCTCCAGGTCGACCAGGACCACGTCGGCCCCCGAACCGAGCGCCTTCGCGACCACGTCGGGCCGGTCACCGGGCGCGTACAGCCAGGTCAGGAACAGGGGGTTCCGAAGGGAGCGGGTCACACGGCACCCGCCTCGCGCAGCGCTCCGATCTCGGTGCCCGTCAGGCCGAGAGCGCCCAGGACCTCGTCCGTGTCGGCGCCGTGCGGGCGGCCCGTCCAGCGGATCGCGCCGGGTGTCCCGGAGAGCCGGAACAGCACGTTCTGCATCTTGACCGAGCCGAGCTCCGGGTCGGGCAGCTCGACGATCGAGTCCAGGGCCGCGTACTGCTCGTCGGCCATGACGTCCCGGATGTCGTGCACCGGGGCGATCGCCGCCTCCGCCTTCTCGAACGCGCGCAGCACCTCGTCGCGGGTGCGGGCCGCGATCCAGTCGCCGACCGCCTCGTCGAGCTCGTCCGCGTGGGCGGCGCGGCCGGCGCCCGACGCGAACCACTCCGCGTCGATCAGCTCCGGCCGCCCCACCAGATGCATCACGCGCTCCGCGATCGACTGGGCGGAGGTCGACACCGCGACCCACCTCCCGTCGCCGGTGCGGTACGTGTTGCGGGGCGCGTTGTTCGTGGAGCGGTTGCCGGTGCGCTCCTGGACGTAGCCGAGCTGGTCGTACCAGACGGGGTGCGGGCCGAGCACGGTGAGGATCGGCTCGATGATCGCCATGTCGACGACCTGCCCGCGCCCGGTGAGGTCCCGGCCGCGCAGCGCCGCCATCACCGCGTACGAGGAGGCGAGCGCGGCGATGGAGTCGGCGAGGCCGAACGGTGGCAGCGTCGGCGGCCCGTCGGGCTCCCCGGTGATCGCCGCGAAGCCGCTCATCGCCTCGGCGAGCGTGCCGAAGCCGGGGCGCCGCGCGGACGGGCCGAGCTGGCCGAAGCCGGTGACGCGGGCCAGGACGAGCCGCGGGTTGGCGGCGCTCAGCGCGTCCCAGCCGAGGCCCCAGCGCTCCAGTGTGCCGGGGCGGAAGTTCTCGATCACGACGTCCGCGTCGGCGGCCAGCCTCAGGAGCACGTCCCGGCCGCCCGGCGTGGACAGATCGAGGGTGATGTTCCGCTTGTTCCGGCCGAGGAGCTTCCACCACAGGCCGACGCCGTCCTTCGACGGGCCGTGCCCGCGCGAGGGGTCGGGGCGGCGCGGGTGCTCGACCTTGACGACCTCGGCGCCGAAGTCGCCGAGCATCGTCGCGCACAGGGGGCCCGCGAACAGCGTGGCCAGGTCGAGGACGCGCAGGCCGGTGAGCGGGCCGTCCGTGGGCGGGTGGTGTGTCATGCGCGGGCCTCCAGGGTGAGCCGGGCCAGTTCGTCGAATCCGATGCCGTCGAAGCCGGCGACCGTGCTGGCGAGACGGTTCTTCAGCGGGGCGGTCCACTGCTCGCCGAGCGCGCCCGGATGTCCGGCGAGCAGGCCGGTGAGCGAGCCGGCCGTCGCCCCGTTCGAGTCGGTGTCCCAGCCGCCGGACACGACGCGGCAGATCGAGCCCGCGAAGTCGCCGTCGGCGTGGGTGAGGGCGGCGGCGAGCAGCGCCGCGTTGGGCAGGACGTGCACCCAGTGGTGATCGCCGTACGCCGTGTGCAGCCGGTCCACGACCGTGTCGAACCCGGCGGCGGTGCCGGTGCGTTCGGCCTCGGCGGCGGCGATGCCGAAGCGGACCGCGCGGGCGTAGCGGGAGTCGGGCGGGACGTGCGCGAGGCCGGTGCGCAGGGCCTCGTGCACGGTGGGGCGGCCGGGGCCCGCCGCGTGCGCGAGCGCCGCCGCGACGAACTGGGCGCCGTAGACCCCGTTCGCCGTGTGGGTCAGGACGGCGTCCCTGCGGGCCAGTTCGGCCGCGCGTGCGGGGTCGCCCGGGGTGGTCCAGCCGTAGACGTCGGCGCGGATCTGCGCGCCGATCCACTCGCGGAACGGATTGCGGTGGGTGGCCGTGAGCGGGGGTTCGAGCCCGGACAGGAGATTGCGGTACGCGATCCGTTCGGCGGTGAAGGCGCGGCCGGCCGGCAGCTCGTCCAGCCACAGCCGGGCCACGTCCTCCGTGGTGAAGTCCCGGCCGTGCCGCTGGAGCAGCAGCAGGCCGAGCAGGGGGTAGTCGAGGTCGTCGTCCTCGGGCATCCCGTCGATGTTCTCGGCGAGGCAGGTGGCGGCCGAGCGGCGGTTCCAGGGGTGGGCACGGGCGATCTCCGGGTCGAGGCCGCGTGCGGTGAACCAGGTGCGCAGCGGGCGGTTGCCGGTGGAGGCGGCGATCGCGCGGATGCCCTCCAGGGGCAGCTTCTCCACCGGCTTGCCGAGCAGACAGCCGGCCGCGCGGCCGAGCCAGGCGGCGTGCAGCCGGTCCAGCTCGCGCTCGCGGCGGGGCGCGGAGCCCGTCGCCCGGGCGGCCGGACCGTGGAAGACCGCCGGTTCGGTGCCGCCCAGCGGGGCCGGCATCCGGGCCAACTCGTCCAGCAACTCCTCGGCCAGGGCCCGCAGTTCGGGACGGGCCCGGGTCGGCGACGCGCCCGCGCGCAGCGGCGCCGGGTGGCCGCCGGCCGCGGCCCAGCGCCGGGCCACCGCGCCCGCGTCCCGGCCGTCCTGCGCGGCCTGGCGCAGCTCGTGCCCGATCAGGTCCTCGGGCTGCACCCAGGTCAGGCGCAGCATCACAGGCCCGCGATCGACGCGAAGGCCGCCTCGTGGGCCCGGCGCCGCGACAGGTCGCGGGCGTGCACCTCGCGGGCGACCAGAGCCAGGGACGCCGCGGGGCGGTGCAGGTCCAGGCGGCTGGCCCGGGCGACCTCCGCGCTCCACTCCTTCGGCACCGCGCTCTCGCCGCGCAGCGCGCCGACGATCGCGCCGGCCATCGTGGCGATCGAGTCGCAGTCCCGGCCGTAGTTGACCGCGCCGAGCACGGTGTGCCGGTAGTCGCCCGCGCCGACGAGCAGCATGCCGAGCGCGACCGGCAGCTCCTCGATCGCGTGCAACCGGGAGGGGCGGCGGGCGCCGAGGGAGGGCCTGCGGTACTCGGGGCCGACCGTGTCGAAGGGGGCGACCGCCGCACGCAGCGGGGCGAGCGCCGCCTCGAAGTCGACGTGGTTCACGGCCACCTCGCAGACCGCCTCGATCGCGGCGCGGGTGCCGTCCTTGGCCAGCGCGAGCGCGTCCTCGACCACCCGGTCCGGGGTCGCGCCGGGCTTGAACGCGGAGGCGACGGCCGCCGCGAACACCCCGGCCGCCTCACGCCCGTACGAGCTCTGGTGCGCGCCCGCCACGTCCAGCGCCTCCTCGTACGCCTTCCTGGGATCGCCCGCGTTCACCGCGCCGACCGGGGCCATGTACATCGCGGCGCCGCAGTTCACGATGTTCCCGACGCCGGCCTCGCGGGGGTCCACATGGCCGTAGTGGATCCGCGTCACGATCCACTTCTCGGCGAGGAAGATCCGCTGGAGCGGGAGGGCCTCCGCCTCCAGTTCCGGGATCCAGCGCGGGGTCGTCATCAGGTCGGGCACGAGGTGGTCGGCGACCGCGTACGCGTCGAGGTGGTCGCGGACCTTCTCGTACACGCGGACCAGCGCGTGCGTCATCAACGTGTCGTCGGTGACGTGCCCGTCGCCCTTGTGGTACGGGGCGATGGGGCGGGCCGTGCGCCAGTCGTCCTTGTGGAAGGGCTCCACGATGCCGCGGACCCGGCCGCCGTGCCGTTCCACGATGGCCTCCGGTGGCCAGCCCTCGACCGGTCCGCCGAGCGCGTCGCCCACGGCGGCGCCGACGAGTGTGCCGGTGACGCGGTCCTCGAGGGTCGGGCGGGGGGTGTTCATGGTGAAGTCCCTTCCATGGCGGGTGAGATGAACGACGTACGGGAGAGCCGTCCGGCGAGCTGGACGAGGTCGGTGCCCGCGAACCGGGGGAGCGCGCAGCCGGCGAGGGTGCGGCAGGCGGCGCGCCAGGTGTCGGGCAGGGCGTCCGCGCCGCCGATCGCGCCGGTGAGGGCGCCGGCCAGGGCGGGGGCGGAGTCGGCGACGCGGGAGAGGCAGGCGGCGGTGGGCACGGCCTCCGAGACGGCGCCCGCGGCGGCCGTCGCGACGGCCAGGGCGACGGGGACGGTCTCCGCCGCCGCGATGCCGTAGCTGTAGACGTGGTCGACGATCTCGTGCTCCAGGACCGGTACGAGGGCGAACGCGTTGCCGGGCAGACCGGGGCGGGCAGCCGCGGCGGCGCGGCCCAGGCCGACCGCGCGGTGGGCGTTGCGGTGGATCTCCGTGCCCTCGGGGAGCTGGTCGAGCGCGGCATCCGCGCAGGCGTCGACCGGGGCGCCGCCGAGCGCCGCGGCGACGGCCGCCGCCATGGCGCGGGCGCCGTGCACGCCGTCGCCGTCCTGCGTGTAGCGGGCGTCGAACTCGGCGAGGTCCGCGGCGCGTTCGGGTTCGCCGGGGTGGACCACGGCGAGGACGGCGGCCCGGACGCAGGCCGCGTCGTCGAAGTAGTGCGGGTTGTCGTGGCCGGTCGCCGGGGGCCGCAGTCCGGCGGCGAGATTGCCGAGCCCGGCCCGCACCGAGATGCGGGCCCGCAGCGGGATCCGGGCCGACTCGATCTCGTCGGCCCGGGCCGCGGCGGCGGCGATCTCGTCGGCGAGGGCGTGCCAGGCGCGGGCCAGCGCGGTCCGTACGTCGTCGTTGCCCGCGCCGAGGATCGCGTCGGCGGTGAACGCGGCCCACTCGGCGTCGTCCGACGGGCCGAGCCGGAGCGGCTCCGGGGGCTGGTTGAGCGCGATCGGCACCGGGAGCGTCGTGGTGGCGTTCAGCTCGGCGAACGTGTCCAGCTCCCGGGTCAGCCGCCGCGTCCAGTCGGGCAGCCGCGCCGCGCGGTGCCGCCCCGCGGGCCACCCGGCCGCGTCCCCGGCGGCAACCCCGAGCAACAGCCCCTCTACGCGGCTCCGACGCGGAACGAGATCCTCAACGGGATTCACGGGGCGCCTCCGGGCGTACGCGGCCCGGCTCCGCCGGGGGGCGTGATCTCCTCGGCGCGGGGTCGGATGGGCCCTGCGGGGTGGTTTGGCCGTTGGGCGCGAGCGGGGCAGTTTCCGTCAGCGGCTCCGCTGCGGGGCGCGATCGGTACGACCCTGGGGCGCACGGAGTGCGCCTTCAGGGGCGCGGGGAACTGCGCGACCAGCCACGATGGCGCGGTACCCGGCGACGAGGCTCGGCCCCTACGGCGGCGGCGCTTCAGCTGGGGCCGACCGGATCGCGCGCCCGGCGCCGGGGTGCCGCCTTGCCCACCCGTGCCGCCCCAGGCGGCAGACTGCCCAAGGCGGGGTTGACCGGAACACGTACCCGGGGCGGCGGTGCCGACAGAGCCCGGGCGCCGGGCCGAACGCCCCCGGAGGGGGCGGGTGGGTGGGAGCAGGGCTGCACGAAGGCACCCCTCAAGAGGCGCGGGGCTGTACCCGTTGGCGGCTTCGCCGCGGGGCGCGATCGGTACGACCCTGGGGCGCACGGAGTGCGCCTTCAGGGGCGCGGGGAACTGCGCGACCAGCCACGACGGCGCGACATTCGGCGACGAGGCTCGGCCACTGTGGCGGCGGCGCTGTAGCCGAGCCCCGATGAAACGCGCGCCCGGCGCCGGGGTGCCGCCTTGCCCACCCGTGCCGCCCCAGGGGTGGGGGAGGCCGGCCGGAGACGGTGGGGTCATGATGCTGCCCCCGCAGCCCCCGGCGCGGGCGGGGTCAGGCGGTCGGCCACGTCCAGGATGTGGCGGCCCGCCATCGGGGGGAGGCATGTGCCTCGTACGGGGCCGATCGCGTGGGCCCAGGGCGAGGGGATGGCGCACTCCCCGTTCAGGGCCCCGGCGAGGGCCCCGGCCACCGCAGCGGTCGTATCGGCGTCCCGCCCCATGTTCACGGCCGTGAGCACGGCCCCGCGGAAATCCCCCCGCGCCACCGCGAACGCCCCGAACGCCAGCCCCACCGCCTCCGGCGCGAGGTCCGTCCAGGGATAGCCGCCGATGACGACGGCCTTGCGGACGGCCCGTTCCATGGACAGCTGGGTCGCCTCCGGGTCGCGCCGCGCGAGCCGGGCCGCGTGGACCGCACGGTGCAGCGAGCGTGCCGTCCACGAGTCGTCCGGGACCACGGACAGCGCCGCCTGCACGACCGCGTCGGGGTTGTGGCTGACCATCGCGGCGGCGACCCCCGCCGCGACGGCCCGCCCGCCGAGGATGCCCTCGCCGTCGTGCGACACGGTCCCGTCGATCGCGACGAGCCGGGCCGCCTCGGCGGGCCGCCCCGCCGCGTGCACCCCGAAGGGCGCCGCCCGCATCGCGAGCCCGTCGCTCCACGCGTGCCGGTGCTGCGCCGAGATCGGCGCCGCGAGCCCGCGCCGCAGGTTCTCCAGCGTGCCGCGCTCGCTGAACCCGGCGCCCCGGAACGGCCCTTCGTCCCGGTCCGCGATCCAGGTGTGCCAGGCCGCCTCGACGTCCGCCAGGGTGAGCGCCGCGCCCTTCTCGGCCAGCAGCAGCCCGGAGAAGATCGCATACTCCGTGTCGTCCGTACCCGCCGGATCGTCCGCGACGAAACCCTCGATCCGCCCCCAGCGCTCCCGGATCTGAGACGGCTTCAGGTTTTCGGCGGGCGCCCCGAGCGCGTCCCCGACGGCGAGCCCGAGCAGCGCGCCCCGCGCCCGGTCGCGCAGCGAGATCGCGGCGGGCGGGCGGCGCCGCGGGACCGTGCGCAGTCTGCGGGGCGGCGCTGCCGTGCCGTCCGCCGGGGGATCCGGGTCGACGCTGACGCTCATGAGGGGCCCGCGCTTTCTTCCGGTGCGGTCCCTCCCCGGAGTCATGAGGCGCCCGGAGAAAAGCCGCATTCCAGATATTTCGACCATGCTTCCCCGGTGTGGCGCCCGAGTGATCCCGTGATCCATCTCACGGGTGAGTCCGGGAAGATCCGGGCCCCTCCGAATCGCCCGACCTCAACCCCGCCGGAGAGGCCCCGCGCGGCGCAAAACTGCAGGTAAGTACGGCCTTCCTTGCTAGCGGAGATCGCGCCGGAGGCGTACTTTCATGGGCGTAGACAAAAGATCGAAGAGATCCGGGTCTGGATCAAGTCCAGAAATAGATTCTGCGATGGATCCAGAAGCAGACGTCCGGGTCGGCACAGGGGAGCGGGGAGCGCAGGCATGGCGATCATCGAGACCGAGGCGACACTCCACGACGCGCACCGGGACAACCACACCCACCGCGATGTCAACGGGGGCTGGCTGCGCCCGGCGGTCTTCGGCGCCATGGACGGCCTCGTGTCCAACTTCGCGCTGATGGCCGGTGTCGCGGGCGGCGCCGTCTCGCAGCAGACGGTGATCATCACGGGCCTCTCGGGCCTGGCCGCCGGTGCCTTCTCCATGGCCGCCGGCGAGTACACCTCGGTCGCCTCCCAGCGCGAGCTGGTCGAGGCCGAACTGGACGTGGAGCGCCGGGAGTTGCGCAAGCACCCCGCCGACGAGGAGCGCGAGCTCGCCGACCTGTACGTGTCCCGCGGTGTCGAGCCGGAGCTCGCCCGCGAGGTCGCCCGGCAGCTGTCGCAGGACCCCGAGCAGGCCCTGGAGATCCACGCCCGCGAAGAGCTCGGCATCGACCCGTCCGACCTGCCCTCGCCGATGGTCGCCGCGGTGTCCTCGTTCGGCTCGTTCGCGCTCGGCGCCCTGATCCCCGTCCTGCCCTACCTGCTCGGCGCGAGCGCCCTGTGGCCGGCCGTGATCCTCGCGCTGCTCGGCCTGTTCGCCTGCGGCGCGGTCGTGGCCAAGGTGACGGCCCGCTCCTGGTGGTTCAGCGGACTGCGCCAGCTGGCCCTGGGCGGGGCCGCGGCGGGTGTGACGTATCTCCTGGGAAGCGTCTTCGGCACTTTTGCCGGTTGACGGGGCGCGGGTTCCCGCTCGAAGATGTGCCCCTGAAGATGGCTATACAGGTCCTTGCATAAGTAGTCGTTACCGTTCGGTTTCGGCAGTGCGACAGCGGGGCATGAGCCGTAAGCGCTGCGGGCAACGAAGCTCGCGGCGCACTCCCCGGCACATACGGCCCCGGTCAACGATCTGTCCCTGAGGCCTCTCTCCACCGCCACCGCGGTGTCCGCATGATGGAACGCAGTATCCACTTCGCGAGAAGCACCCCATCATGTAACCTGCACGAAATTTTGCAGCAGCATCACCTCGCAGAGGGCCAACGTCGTCCCTCGGCACGCAAATGCCACGACGACGACGGGAGAGCCGATGCGTACGCCGCGCCAGCCGTCCCAGCACTCCACCAGCGGCCAGAACTGGTCGCACATGGATGCTCGCCCTGCCGCCCAGGGCATGTACGACCCGCGCAACGAGCACGACGCCTGTGGCGTCGGCTTCGTGGCCACCCTCACCGGAGAGGCGAGCCACACGCTGGTCGAGCAGGCGCTCACCGTTCTGCGCAATCTGGAACACCGCGGTGCCACCGGCTCCGAGCCCGACTCGGGCGACGGCGCCGGCATCCTGTCCCAGGTTCCGGACGCCTTCCTGCGTGAGGTCACCGAGTTCGACCTCCCCGAGGCCGGTGCGTACGCCGTCGGTATCGCCTTCCTGCCCGAGCACGGCACCGCCGAGTCCGTCTCGCGCATCGAGACGATCGCGGCCGAAGAGGGCCTGACCGTCCTCGGCTGGCGCGAGGTCCCGGTCGCCCCCGAGCTGCTCGGCGCCAGCGCCCGCTCGACGATGCCGGCCTTCCGCCAGATCTTCGTCGCCGACGGCACGTCCACGGGCATCGCCCTGGACCGCAAGGCGTTCGTGCTGCGCAAGCGCGCCGAGCGCGAGGAGGGTGTCTACTTCCCCTCCCTGTCCGCGCGCACGATCGTCTACAAGGGCATGCTGACCACCGGCCAGCTGGAGCCCTTCTTCCCCGACCTGTCCGACCGCCGCTTCGCCTCGGCCGTCGCGCTCGTCCACTCGCGCTTCTCCACGAACACGTTCCCGTCGTGGCCGCTCGCGCACCCCTACCGCTTCGTCGCCCACAACGGTGAGATCAACACCGTCAAGGGCAACCGCAACTGGATGCGCGCCCGCGAGTCCCAGCTCGCCTCCGATGCGTTCGGCTCTGCCGACAATGGACGCAGTGGCTCGGAGAAGCTGGAGCGGATCTTCCCGATCTGTACGCCGGACGCCTCCGACTCCGCCTCGTTCGACGAGGTCCTGGAGCTCCTGCACCTCGGCGGCCGTTCGCTGCCGCACAGCGTCCTGATGATGATCCCGGAGGCGTGGGAGAACCACGACTCCATGGACGCCGAGCGACGCGCCTTCTACCAGTACCACTCCACGATGATGGAGCCTTGGGACGGCCCGGCCTGCGTCACCTTCACCGACGGCGTCCAGGTCGGCGCCGTTCTCGACCGCAACGGTCTGCGCCCCGGCCGCTACTGGGTCACCGACGACGGCCTCGTGGTCCTCGGCTCCGAGGTCGGCGTCCTCGACATCGACCCCGCCAAGGTCGTCCGCAAGGGCCGCCTCCAGCCCGGCAAGATGTTCCTCGTCGACACCGCCGAGCACCGCATCGTCGAGGACGACGAGATCAAGGCGGGCCTCGCCGCCGGGCAGCCCTACGCCGAGTGGCTCGAGGCCGGCGAGATCGAGCTCTCCGACCTGCCCGAGCGCGAGCACATCGTGCACACGCACGCCTCCGTCACGCGCCGCCAGCAGACCTTCGGCTACACCGAGGAAGAGCTCCGCGTCATCCTCGCGCCCATGGCCAAGGCCGGCGCCGAGCCGATCGGCTCGATGGGCACGGACACCCCGATCGCGGCCCTCTCGCAGCGCCCGCGCCTGCTCTTCGACTACTTCACCCAGCTGTTCGCGCAGGTCACCAACCCGCCGCTGGACGCCATCCGCGAGGAGCTCGTCACCTCGCTGCGCTCCTCGCTGGGCCCGCAGGGCAACCTCCTCGACCCGACCGCCGCGTCGTGCCGCAGCGTCACCCTGCCCTTCCCGGTGATCGACAACGACGAGCTCGCCAAGCTCATCCACATCAACGCCGACGGCGACATGCCCGGCATGAAGGCCGCGACCCTGTCCGGCCTGTACCGGGTCTCCGGTGGCGGCGACGCCCTCGCCGCCCGCATCGACGAGATCTGCACCGAGGTCGACGCCGCCATCGAGGCCGGCGCCCACCTCCTCGTGCTCTCCGACCGGCACTCCGACGCCGAGCACGCGCCGATCCCGTCGCTGCTGCTCACCGCGGCCGTCCACCACCACCTCATCCGCACCAAGCAGCGCACCCAGGTGGGCCTGCTCGTCGAGGCCGGTGACGTCCGCGAGGTCCACCACGTCGCCCTGCTGATCGGCTTCGGCGCCGCGGCCGTCAACCCGTACCTGGCCATGGAGTCCGTCGAGGACCTGGTCCGCGCCGGCACCTTCCTGGCCGGTGACGAGGACGGCGGCGCCGAGACCGCGATCCGCAACCTGATCTACGCCCTCGGCAAGGGCGTCCTCAAGGTCATGTCCAAGATGGGCATCTCGACCGTCGCCTCCTACCGCGGCGCCCAGGTCTTCGAGGCCGTCGGCCTCGACGAGGCCTTCGTCGAGAAGTACTTCAACGGCACCGCCACCAAGATCGGCGGCGCGGACCTCAACGTCATCGCCGACGAGGTCGCCGCCCGCCACGCCAAGGCCTACCCGGCCTCCGGCATCGCCCCGGCGCACCGCGCGCTGGACATCGGCGGCGAGTACCAGTGGCGCCGCGAGGGCGAGCCGCACCTGTTCGACCCGGAGACGGTCTTCCGCCTCCAGCACGCGACCCGCTCGCGCCGCTACGACATCTTCAAGCAGTACACGGACCGCGTGAACGAGCAGTCCGAGCGCCTCATGACGCTGCGCGGCCTGTTCAACTTCAAGAGCGGCCGCGAAGCGATCTCCATCGACGAGGTCGAGCCGGTCTCCGAGATCGTCAAGCGCTTCTCCACCGGCGCCATGTCGTACGGCTCCATCTCGCGCGAGGCCCACGAGACCCTCGCCATCGCCATGAACCAGCTGGGCGCCAAGTCCAACACCGGTGAGGGCGGCGAGGACCCGGAGCGCCTGTACGACCCGGCGCGCCGCTCCTCCATCAAGCAGGTCGCCTCCGGCCGCTTCGGCGTCACCAGCGAGTACCTCGTCAACGCCGACGACATCCAGATCAAGATGGCCCAGGGCGCCAAGCCCGGCGAGGGCGGCCAGCTGCCCGGCCACAAGGTCTACCCGTGGGTCGCCAAGACGCGTCACTCGACGCCGGGCGTGGGCCTCATCTCCCCGCCGCCGCACCACGACATCTACTCCATCGAGGACCTGGCTCAGCTGATCCACGACCTCAAGAACGCCAACCCGGTCGCCCGCATCCACGTGAAGCTGGTCTCCGAGGTCGGCGTCGGCACCGTCGCCGCGGGTGTCTCCAAGGCGCACGCGGACGTGGTCCTCATCTCCGGCCACGACGGCGGCACGGGCGCGTCCCCGCTGACCTCGCTCAAGCACGCGGGCGGTCCCTGGGAGCTCGGCCTCGCCGAGGCCCAGCAGACGCTGCTGCTCAACGGCCTGCGCGACCGCATCGTCGTCCAGACCGACGGCCAGCTCAAGACCGGCCGCGACGTCCTCATCGCCGCGCTGCTCGGCGCCGAGGAGTTCGGTTTCGCGACCGCGCCGCTCGTCGTCTCCGGCTGCGTCATGATGCGCGTCTGCCACCTGGACACCTGCCCGGTCGGCATCGCCACCCAGAACCCGACCCTGCGCGACCGGTTCTCCGGCAAGGCCGAGTACATCGTCAACTTCTTCGAGTTCATCGCCCACGAGGTCCGCGAGCTCCTTGCCGAGCTCGGCTTCCGCTCCATCGAGGAGGCCGTCGGCCACGCCGAACTCCTCGACACCGAGCGGGCCGTGAACCACTGGAAGGCGCAGGGCCTCGACCTGGAGCCGCTGTTCCACGTGCCGGACCTGCCCGCCGGCGCCGTCCGCCACCAGATCGTCACCCAGGACCACGGCCTGGAGAAGGCGCTCGACAACGAGCTCATCAAGCTCGCCGCCGACGCCCTCGCGGCCGACGACCAGGCCGACGCCCGCCCGGTGCGCGCCCAGGTCGCCATCCGCAACATCAACCGCACGGTCGGCACCATGCTCGGCCACGAGGTGACGAAGAAGTTCGGTGGCGCGGGCCTGCCCGACGACACCATCGACATCACCTTCACCGGCTCGGCCGGCCAGTCCTTCGGCGCCTTCGTCCCGCGCGGTGTCACGCTCCGCCTGGAGGGCGACGCCAACGACTACGTCGGCAAGGGCCTGTCCGGCGGCCGCATCATCGTCCGCCCGGACCGCGGCGCCGACCACCTCGCCGAGTACTCGACGATCGCCGGCAACACCATCGCGTACGGCGCGACGGGCGGCGAGCTGTACCTGCGCGGCCGTACCGGCGAGCGCTTCTGCGTCCGCAACTCCGGTGCCACGGTCGTCTCGGAAGGCGTGGGCGACCACGGCTGCGAGTACATGACCGGCGGTCACGCGGTCGTCCTCGGCGAGACGGGCCGCAACTTCGCGGCCGGCATGTCCGGCGGTGTCGCCTACGTCATCGACCTGGACACCGACCGGGTCAACGTCGGCAACCGCGGCGCCGTGGAGGCGCTCGACGCCACCGACAAGCAGTGGCTGCACGACGTCGTGCGCCGCCACGCCGAGGAGACCGGCTCCACCGTCGCCGAGAAGCTGCTCGTCGACTGGGACGCGTCGGCCGCCCGCTTCAGCAAGATCATCCCCAGCACGTACAAGGCAGTGCTCGCCGCCAAGGACGCCGCCGAGCGAGCCGGTCTCTCCGAGACCGAGATCACCGAGAAGATGATGGAGGCGGCGACCAATGGCTGATCCCAAGGGCTTTCTCAACCATGGCCGCGAGGTCGCGCAGACCCGCCCGGTCGGCGAGCGCGTCCGGGACTGGAACGAGGTCTACGTTCCCGGCTCCCTGCTGCCCGTCATCAGCAAGCAGGCGTCCCGCTGCATGGACTGCGGCATCCCGTTCTGTCACAACGGCTGCCCGCTCGGGAACCTGATCCCCGAGTGGAACGACTTCGCCTACCGCGAGGACTGGTCGGCGGCGCAGGAGCGCCTGCACGCCACCAACAACTTCCCGGAGTTCACCGGCCGCCTCTGCCCGGCGCCCTGTGAGTCGGCGTGCGTGCTCGGTATCAACCAGCCGGCCGTGACCATCAAGAACGTCGAGGTCTCGATCATCGACCAGGCGTGGGACCGGGGCGACGTCGCCCCGCAGATCCCCGAGCGCCTGTCGGGCAAGACCGTCGCCGTCATCGGCTCGGGCCCGGCGGGTCTCGCCGCCGCCCAGCAGCTGACCCGGGCCGGTCACACGGTCGCCGTGTACGAGCGCGCCGACCGCATCGGCGGTCTGCTCCGCTACGGCATCCCCGAGTTCAAGATGGAGAAGCGCCACATCAACCGCCGCATCGAGCAGATGCGCGCGGAGGGCACCAAGTTCCGTACGGGCGTGGAGATCGGCCGCGACATCGACGCCGCCAAGCTCCGCAAGCGCTACGACGCCGTGGTCGTCGCCGCCGGCGCCACCATCTCCCGCGACCTGCCCGTCCCGGGCCGCGAGCTGAACGGCATCCACTTCGCCATGGAGTACCTGCCGCTCGCGAACAAGGTGCAGGAGGGCGACTACGTCCAGCCGCCCCTCACCGCCGAGGGCAAGCACGTCGTCGTCATCGGCGGCGGTGACACCGGCGCCGACTGCGTGGGCACCGCCCACCGCCAGGGCGCGGCCTCGGTCACGCAGCTGGAGATCATGCCGCGCCCGAACGACGACCGGAACCCGGTCTCGCAGCCGTGGCCGACCTTCCCGATGCTCTACAAGGTCACCTCGGCCCACGAGGAGGGCGGCGAGCGGGTCTACTCCGTCTCCACCACCCACTTCGAGGGCGACGAGGACGGCAACGTCCAGTGGCTGCACCTCACCGAGGTCGAGTTCGTCGACGGCAAGCTGACCCCGAAGCCGGGCACGGAGCGCAAGATCCCCGCCCAGCTGGTCACCCTCGCCATGGGCTTCACCGGCACCGACCAGGAGAACGGCCTCGTCTCCCAGTTCGGCCTGGACCTCGACGCGCGCGGCAACATCGAGCGCGACGCCGACTTCCAGACGAACGTCCCCGGCGTCTTCGTCGCCGGTGACGCCGGCCGCGGCCAGTCCCTCATCGTCTGGGCCATCGCGGAGGGCCGCTCGGCCGCCCGCGGCGTCGACCGCTTCCTCACCGGAGCGTCCGACCTCCCGGCCCCGATCCGCCCGACGGACCGCGCCCTGACGGTCTGACCCCCCCCGGGGCCTGACGGCCCCTCAAAGTTGTCCCGTACAACGGCGTACGGAACTGAACGCGACGCTCGCCCAGACTGTCCCCGACCGGACGAAGAGGGCGGGCGTCGCGGTCGTTCTACTGGATGACCAGGCGCAGCGGGTGGCCGGCATCGCGCGGACAGACGGCGATGACCAGATGGCTGCGGCCGGGCCGGACACCGGTGGGCCCGTAGGCGCGCTCGGTGTCGGCGTTCGGCAGGTCCTCGGACGGGATCCAGCTCGTGGTGCTGCAGTCCCACTCCCGGTCGGCGGCGTTCAGGAGCGGGAAGAGGTCCGCGGCGCAGGTGACGCAGCGCAGTTCGGCCGGGCCGGTCAGGTTCCAGGCGATATGGCCGCCGGTCTTCCAGCCGGGGGCCGTCGACAGGTCCGACACGTAGATCTCGCCGTCGTGCTCGTCTTCCTCGTCCTCGTCCTCCACCTCCCCTTCCCGGTCCTCTTCCCAGGCCTCGACGCGTTCCTGGAGGTCGAGGGGGAGTTCCTCGAACCACGGGTACTCCGTGACCACTTCGGGGTGCAGGACGCACGGGGTGGGGACGAGTTCCTCACGGCCGACGACCTCGGGGGCCGGCTGTTCGGCGAGCGGTTCGGTGACGTCCGCCGCGCGGCGCCAACGGATCTCGGCGTACGGCTCGTAGCCGCTCGCGCCGTGCCGTTCGAAGCCGCACCAGAACACCTGGAGCACGTCGCCGAGTTCGGGATGCGGGAGGCCGGGCACGTCACGGCGGTGGAGCTGGGCGACCGCGAGCAGGGGCAGCGGACCTTCGGCGCCCTTGTGCGGCGTCGGGCACACCGGCCAGGGCTCGTGCGCGGGCCACAGCATCGGGCCGCCGACCGAACTGTCGCGCGCCGTGGGGGAACCGGGCCGTGGATGCAGACGGGTCGCCGTGCGGCGCAGCGGGGCGAGGCCGGGGAAGAGTGCCTCGACGTCGAAGGGGCGGGGCGGGGTGGTGCGGGTCATGTGAGGCTCCAGCGGCGGAGGTTGTCGCCCTCCACGGCGAGCCGGGTGCCGTCGCCCAGGGCGAGCGGGCCGGGGGTGATCGTACCGGGGGTGTCCTCGTCCGCCCGTTGCCCACCACCGGGCGGGCCGCCGCCTCCGGCCCGCGGCCCGTCGGCCGGCTCGCGGCCGAGCACCGGCGCGGCGGTGTGCACCACGCCCACTGGCCGATCAGTCAGCAGAAGTGCAAGGTCGCGAAGCAGGAGGGCTTCCGCTTCGGGTCGGCGCCGCCGGGGCGCGTCGGTGCGGGCCGGCCACGGCTCGTCGGCGGGGCGGAGCACCGGCCCGCCGACGTCACCGTCAGGCCAGGCGCCACCGGCGGAGCGTGTCTTCCTCCACGGTCAGCCAGGTGCCGTCGCCGAGTGCGAGCGGATCGTACGCGGACGTGCCGGGGTAGCCGAGCGTGGCGAGGGGGCGCAGGGTGTGACCGTCCAGGAGAAGGTGGGTGTTCTCGTCCGATTCCTCCTCCTCGGCGGCTGCCGCGAGCACCTGGTTCTCGTCCAGGAAGCCGGTGCGGTAGCCCACGAAACGGAAGTCCTCGGGCAACACGTCCTCGGCGTCCGCCTGGACCGCCGGCCGACCGGGTTCGTACCGGCCGAGCCACTCGCCGCCCACGTCGAGGTACAGGCAGGCCCCGCCCAGGGCCACCCCTGCGGACAGCTCCGTCGGCAGCCCGACGCGGTCCGCCGCGAGCCGGCCGTCCGCCGCGTCGATCGACAGGGCGAAAAACGTGTCGCCCTGCGCCGCGTCGAGGAAGAGCTGTGCCTGGTGCGTCAGGGACTGCTTGAAGGCGTAGCCCGCCGAGGCGGAGGGCAGCTGCACCTGCCCGAGGGGCTGCCCGTCGGCCAGGTCGAGCGCCACGCACAGGTCGCCGGGGTACGGACGGGCGGTCAGCTCGGGCCCTGGCGTGGTGACGAGCAGGCGTCCGCCGGACGGGTCGGCGATGCACGCGGGACTCGCGCCGGTCCCGGCGGTCCAGCGCGTGAACCCGTGAGTCCAGCGGACCCGGGCGTCCGCTTCGTACACGGTGACCAGACCGTCACCGACCACCGCGAGGCCGCCGTCCGGCAGTGGGGACACGTACGTGCGCGAGCCCTCCGGCCCGGGGGCCGGCCAGTTCCGCATTCCGTCCAGAACCCGGCCCGGCTCCGTGGAGACGCGGCCCACCGCGATGGTGTCGCCGGTCCGGGAGACCAGCCAGTTCATGCCGTCACGGGTGAGGAACGAGTCGTACCTGGAGGAGCAGGCGCCGTACCCGGCGAACTCCTCCTCGGCCAGCAGTTCGACCATCGGGCGGGGCGGTGCCATCTGTGCGTCTCTCCTGGGTTTCTGTGGCGTCAGGGGGTGTGCCGGGCCGGCCAGTAGAACTGCATCTGCTGCGTCCCCTGGGTTCCCGGATACACCTGCCCAAACATAGCTCCGAAGGTCCTGCGGATGATCGGCGAGCAGAACTTGTCGCACACGACGTTCGAGGCGGCACCGTGCGACGGGAGCCAGCCTGCTTCTCCGCCCGCCGCAAGGTTCCTGCGGTGCAGGAAGTGCAGGATGTTCTGCTCGGCGTGGCCGCCCTCCTGGCCTTTGGGAATCTTCAGGTACTCGTCGTTGGGAAGCGGGACGAGCCCCATCTTCTTGGCCAGCGCGATCTGGTCTTTGGTGAGCTTGCTCTTGCTGGTGCCCGCCACGAACGTGACCGGACCGTTCGGGGTCTGCGCGTGGATGACCGCGACGGTCTGCCGGTCGCGCGCGATGCCCTCCTTCTTCAGGTTGTTGATCTTGGTGGCCATGTCCTGCATCGACTGCATACAGGGGGCCAGCCCCATCGGGTCGGCGAGGGTCGCCGGATTGTCCACGTACGCGGCCGGATTGGGCGCGGGCGCGAGACCCAGCGGGTCGGGGGTGACGTAGCGGCCGGGCTCGGGATCGTAGTGACGGAAGTGGTTGTAGTGGAGGCCGGTCTCAGGATCGGCGTACTGGCCGGGGAAACGCAGCGGTGTGTACGCGCTCGACTCCCGCCCCCAGGCGGTGGTGCCCCACTGCACGGTGCGACTGTGCCAGGCGATGTCACCGGTGTCGTCGACGAGCTCGGTGGGGGTGCCGATGAGATCGGTGACGATGGCGAAGAACCGGGAGTCGATCGCGCCGCTGTCCTCGGCGCGGCTGCGGGACTCCACCTGCGCGAGCGGCCGGATGCCGTCGTATTCCCAGGTCAGTGTGGTGCGCGTCGTGCTGTCGGTCTGCTCTGAGAGTCGGCTGCCGTCCCAGGAGAAGACGGTGACCTCGGCCACCGTCCCGTCGGGGGCGTGCCGCCGCTTGGCGGTGCGCCGGGCGAAGGCGTCGTAGGTGTAGGTCCACACCGTGCCGTCGGGCGTGGTGCAGGAGGTCAACCGGTCCTCGGCGTCCCAGGTGTAGCGCCAGACCTCGGGTCGGCGGGACAGCCGCTTGCGGCGGCGCTCGACGACCCGGCCCGCTGCGTCGTACGTGTAGTGCAGTGCGCCCGCGAACCGCAGCCGGTTGCCGTCGTAGCCGCGTGGGCCGCGCGCTTCCGGGTGTGGGGCCTTGTCGGGCCAGTCGGCCTCCGTCTGGTTGCCCTCGGTGTCGTAGCGGTAGCGCTCACTCCAGTTGCGCCCGTCGACACCGGTGGGCCGGCCTTCGGAGTCGAGTGTGAACCGCCGTTCGTCGTCGCCGAGTCGGTCGGTGATGCCGAGCACGTGGTGATCGGGCCGGTAGCGGTACGCGCGGGAGCGGACCTTGTGGTCCCGCGCCGTCAGGCTCTGCTCGCTGACCCGGCCGAGTGCGTCCCAGGACGTGGCCAGAGTGACGGCGTGGTCCTGCGGGCCGAAGGCCCGGGTGAGTTCCCGGCCCGTTGCGTCATGGGTGAAGCGCAGCGCGCGGCCCGCGAGGTGCAGGTCGGTGCGGTTGCCTGCCGCGTCGTACGCCTGCCGGGTCGCCGTGCCGTTGGGGGTGGTGCGCAGAGTGCGGCGGCCGACAGCGTCGTACCCGTAGCGGTGGGTGCGGCCGTCGACCGTCTCGGCGGTGAGCCGGCCCTGGGTGTCCCACTCCAGTTCCATCACGGACTGCGCGGAGCGGGCCCGCAGCAGCCGCCCGGCCGCGTCGTAGTCGAACGAGGTCGTCTCCCCGTCGACGTCCTTCGCGACGAGACGGCCCAGCGCGTCACGGTACTGGGTGACGGACTGGCCGAGTGGATTGGTGCGGGTGACCGTGCGACCGGTGGCGTCATGGTCGTACGTGAGGACGCGGCCGTCGAAGTCGGTCTCGCGTACGACACGGCCCGCCGGGTCGTACGCGTAAGTCCACGTACGGGACGACGAGTTCTCGACTTCCGTGAGGCGCATCTCGGTGTCGTAGGTGAACGTGTGGCGGGCGCCGCCCGGCTGGATGCGCGCGGCGAGCAGCCCGAAATGGGTGTACTCGTAGCGGGTGGTGCCGACGCCGGCCGTGGACTCCGTCAGCCGGTTGCCCTCGCCGTCGTACGTCCAGGTCCGTTCGCTGCCGTCGGGTTCCACGCGGCGGATCAGCCGGCCCTCGGCACTCCACTCCATGCGGGTGGTCGCGCCCATCGGGTCTGTCATGGACGTGGGGCGGCGGAAGGCGTCGCGAGTGAAGACCCAGGTATGGCCGAGGGCGTCGGTGCGAGCCATCGGCAGGCCCGTGGCGTCGGGCAGGAACGTCTCCGTGGCGCCGAGCGCGTCGGTGATGGCGGTGATGGCGCCACGCTCGTCGTGCGCGTAGCGGGTGACCGTGCCGTCAGGGGCGATGAGTGCCGTGTTGTTGCCCGCGGCGTCGTAGGTGCAGCGCCACACGGCGCCGTCGGGGGCGGTCATGACGACGGGCAGACCGTGCTCGTCGTACTCGGCCGTGGTGACCGTGCCGTCGGCTTCGTGGGCGGCGACGAGGTTGCCCCGCTCGTCCCAGGTCCACCGGGTGGTGTGGCCGTCCGGATCCGTGCGGCTCAGGAGGCGGTCGCGGTCGTCCCAGGTCTGGGTGACGGTGTGGCCGAGCGGGTCGGTCACGGCGACGATCTGGCCGAGAGTGTTGGCGCGGTAGACGGTGGCGTGGCCGACGGAGTCCGTGTACGTGACGGTCGTACTGCCGTCGCTCTCCTGGCGCCCGTAGGTGATCCGGGAATCGAGGAAGCCGTCGCTGCCGCGGGTGGCGACGACCCGGCCCGATGTGTCGTAGATGTAGGTGAACTCGGTGTCGTTGCTGTCGCACCAGCCGGTGATGCGGTGGGTGTCGTCGTAGGTGAAGCGGGTGGGGGCGTCGACGGCGCTGCGGACCTCGACGAGGTCGCCGGAGGCGTCGTCGTAGGTGAAGGAACGCAGCCGTAGCGGGCCGTCCTCGGTGAGCAGCTGCAACCCGGTGACTGCCCGGCCGCCCGGAGCGGTGGTGATCGTCAGGCGGTAGCCGCCGGTGTGCGTCACCTCCGAGAGCCGGTCGTCCTCGCCGCGTTCGAGGGTGAGCTGGTTGTGGTTGCGGTCCTCGGTCCGGACGAGCCACCAGGTGCCCTCGCCCGTCGCGGCGGGTTCGAAGTACCGGGTCAGGTCGGTGGACGGGTCCTGGACCACGAGTACGTAGGAAGTGCCGTGGGAGACGTAGGTCAGTGGGATCGGTTCACCCGCGACCGGGACGACGCGATCGCCGACGATGTCGGGAGTGCGGGGGTAGTAGAGGCTGGAGCCGTCGTCGCGGCGCCACCACACACCCTCACCTGCCGGGTCGCGTTCGAGGCGCTCGTCGAGGGTGGAGGCCCAGGACGGGCCGAAGGCGATGCCGTGGCGGTAACCGGTCAGATGCGTACGGCGCAGCACCAGGGGCAGCACACCAGGCAACTCGACATCGGTCTGCGACATTGCCATCTGGCCGGATGCCATGTCGATGGGGTCGCCGCAGAACTCCTTGTCCTTGAACGCGCGGGCGTCCTTGGCGCGGTCGACCAGGTCCGGGTCGTTCCTGCGGGCCTCATCGATCTTCAGTTTGGCGCCGGAATCCGGTCCGGGCCTGCCGTTTCCGCTGTTCTTGTCGCGTCCCTTCTGCCGGCCGTCGATGCCGTCGACCTTGTCGCGGACGTCGTGGTCCTTGCCCTTGTGGGTGCGGGAGGCGCCCTTGACCCGCTCGGGGACGGTCTCCGTGATGTGCTTGCTGATCTTCTTCAGCGCCTTCTCGGAGCCCTTCAGGGCGCCGTGCAGGACACTGTCGAAGGCCTGGGTGAACGGGTCGCGGCCCTTGCTGCGGCCGAACGCGCCGCGGGCGCGGCCCAGCGGGTCGGAGGACGCGAGGTGCAGCTCGCTGCCGTGCCGGGAGACCTTGCCCGCGCCGTCCTCGAACTCGGTGTGGTCGATCCGCGTGCGCTTGCCCGCGCCGCCACCGCTGGACGAGCCGCCGTCGCCGGCCGAGGCGATGTGCACGCCGTCCTTGCCGCCGCCGTGGGAGCCGCCACCGCCGCCGGGCCCTTCGGCCGGCGGCATGGTGAACGCGCCCTCGGCGAGGTCGAGGACCATGTCCTCGACCATCGACTCCAGCTTCGCGTTGACCGGCTCGGTCAGCTTGGCTATCACCTCGTCGACGATCCGCTCGACCGCCTCGTCGATGATCCGCTTGACCACCTGACGCATCGCCTGGATCTCGGCCGCGCCCAGGACCGCGGACAGGCCGCCAGTGACCCAGGCGAGGCCGATCGACAGGCCCACCGAACCCGCCATGATGGCGAGTTCGGCCTCGGCCTTGTGCTTCATCCACTCGATGATCTCGGCGAGGGTGTCGCACGCGTCCGCGAACAGCCGGGCCAGCTCGGGGAGTTTCTCCAGATGGCTGGCCTTGATCTTGTTCCAGTGCTTCTCCATGGAGTCGACGGCCCAGCCCTCGGAGGAGGACAGGATCCGGGAGAACGCCAGATGCGCGTCCCCGCCGTGCCCCTCGAACTTCTCCGCGAACTCCCGCATGGCGTCGGCCATTTCGCGGTAGTCGTCCTCGTCCACGTTCGGGAAGTTGATCCCGATGAAGTCCAGGATCTCGTCCAGCCAGCCCGGAATCGTGTACCCCACGGCCCGTCCTCGTCCCCCGTCGTGGGGCACATGGACGTGTGCCCCTGCATCGTCAACGCGTTCGACGATACGTGGTGGTGGGGACGTGCTGCATCAGCTGTGGAAGCCGATGTACCCGTTCCCGTCACGGTCGTTGGCGGACTTCGTGTACTTGTGGGAGTCCGAGCCCGGACCGGACGGCTTGTACAGGTGGATCGTGTCGCCGCTGTTGTTCCACATGAAGTTGCAGTTGTCGCGGTAGACCACGTTGTTGGCGTCGGAGTCCGTGCCGTTGCCGCCGCGCAGCTTCACGTAGTCACCGGGCTGGAGGCTGTGGCTCGCGGTGAACCGGAAGCTGTTGCCGGCGGCGTCCTTGACCAGGTAGCCCTTGAGGTTGATCGTCGCGGTCCTGGAGTAGTTCTTCAGCGTCACGTACTCCTGCGACGTGTTGCCGCCCGAGCAGCGGTTGCTGTCCGTGCCCGGCGCGTCGTACTGGACCCCGCGGATCTTCAGCGCCGAGCTGTACTCGGTCGCGTACGCGGGGGCCGCTCCCAGCAGGGCCACGGCGGCCAGCGCGGAGACGGACAGCGCGGAGGCGGCGGCCAAGGTGGGGCGTATGTTCATGTGTTGTCCTCTTTTGAGTTGACCGGTGCACACGCGGGCACCACTGCTTCGACACGTCATCTTCACAGACGGAACGGTGTGCGCGGGGCCAAATCGGCGTGGATCACGGCGCCTTGAACGTTTCGCCGTAGACCTGCCACGTGAGCGGCGTCTTCAGCGACAGATTGCCGTCGTAGAGGAACTGGCGCTGCGCCGTGTCGATGCGGCTGGTGTCGCGGTCCGCGCGCTTCGCCTTCATCTCCTTGCGCCGCAGGTCGAGAAAAATGTCGAGGAAGTTCTTCTCGCTGCCGCCCTGCGACGGGGTGTCCGCCTCCTTGATGGCGGCCTCGCGCAGACCGTAGAAACCGCTCGGACCGATGCCCGGACCGTGCAGCACCATCGCGTCGTAGTAGATGAACTGGCCCAGCGTGCCGAGCCCGTCGAGCTTGGCGAGACGGACCGCCGGATCGAAGTACACCCGGTCCCGCTCGGTGTCCTGGGCGTCCCGGAAGGCCTTCTTCGCGGCCTCCGCCTTCCACGCCTCGGTGAAGCCCGGGTCCAGTCCCTCGTGCGAGTCCGACCCGTCGACCTTGCGCAGGGCCGGCAGGAAGCGGGCCAGCTCGTTGTCCGGGTGCGCCTTCGTGTAGCGCTCCACCAGGGTCAACAGGTCGTGGGTGCCGGTGCAGAAGCCGACGGGGCCCGCCGTGTAGCCCTGGCCGTCGCCGATGTCCTCGATGTAGCCGTACTGGCTGCGCCAGTCCAGCGTCGAGTTCTCCGCGCTCGCCACGATCTGCTGCGCCAGCTCCTTCTTCGCGGGCGCGGCCAGGCCGGGCGGCAGGCTGGCTATCAGCTTGTCGTCGGCCTTGCGCTCGGCGGCCGACTTGTCCTTCTCGTACGGCTGCGCGGAGGCCGACGAGGGCATGGCGGGGGAGTCGTCCGTCTTCCCGTCGGGGGACATGAGGAAGACCGCGACCGTGGCGAGCGGTGCCACGGCGAGAAAGGAGAGGGCCAGACAGCCGGCGCGTTTCATGCCGGACAGAGTAAGCGGCGCGCCGACCGGTTCAGGCCAGTGCTCCCGCTTTGAGTGCGGTGATCACCAGGAGCAGGGCGAGCAGCCCGACGCAGGCCGCCGTCTGCACGGGTACGCGACGCTCGCGCGGGGCGTACACCAGGCCCACCGCCGCGACCGCGCCCGCGAGCAGCCCGCCCAGGTGCCCCTGCCAGGACGCGAATCCGGCGGAGACCAGCATCCACACCAGGAAGTACGCCATGAACTGGTTGACCCCGCGCATGTCCCAGCCGAGCCGGCGCGCGATCACGTAGTACGCGGCGGCCAGCCCGAAGATCGCGCCGGACGCGCCGACGGTGGGCGTCTCGGGGGCGAGCAGCAGCACGAGGACCGAGCCGCCGAGCGCCGACAGCAGGTACAGGGCGAGGTAGCGGACCCGGCCCAGCTGCGACTCGACGAGCCGGCCCAGGTTCCACAGCGAGGCCATGTTCAGGGTGATGTGCAGCAGCCCGTACCAGCCGTCGGTGGGCGGCAGATGCAGGAACGAGCCGGTGAGCAGCCGGTACCACTCGCCCGCCGCCACGCCCGCCGGGTCGAAGCCGGGCGGCGCCGGGTCCAGGTACTGGTAGCTGAGGCCGTCGGCTCCCGTCAGGCCGAGCCCCAGCATCTGGAACCGCTCGACGATCCGCGGGCTGATCAGCTCGCCCACGTACGCCAGCACGTTCACCGCGATGAGCACGTACGTGACCAGCGGCACGGCCGCGATCCGCCCGCCGGTGACCGTGCGGGCCTGACGCACGGAGCGGCTGCCCTCGGCCACGCACTCCGGGCACTGGAAGCCGACCGACGCGTCGCGCATGCACTGAGGGCATATCGGCCGCTCGCAGCGGGCGCAGCGGATGTGCGTCTCGGTGCCGGCGTGGCGGTAGCACGTCGGGGTCGTGGCGGACTGGGGCGTGGGTTCCACGGCCGGCTCCTGAGGTCAGCAACGTCATGAACGTCGGGCGCCGCTCAAAATAGCGAACCCGGAGATCACGCCCACCGCGGCCCCCGTGCAGGTCACCCCGCCGACGACGCCCGCCATGCGACCGGCCCGCCCGCCTGTGGGACCAGCCGGGCCCGGCACTGCGCCGGGGTGCCCCAGGCGTCGCGCAGGGGGAGGGCCTTGCGGAGCCACAGGGAGAGGTCCAGCTCCTCCGTGTAGCCGACCGCGCCGTGCAGCTGGAGGGCGGCGCGGGCCGCGCGGTACGCCGCCTCGCCCGCTGCGAGCTTGGCCGCCGCGATCTCCTCGCCGTCCAGCGTGAGCGCGGCCCCGAAGAGCAGCGGGCGGGCGAACTCCAGGCCCACCAGCGCGTCCGCCAGCCGGTGCTTGACCGCCTGGAACGTGCCGATGGCCACCCCGAACTGGCGGCGCTGGCCCACGTACTCCACGGTCCTGCGCAGCAGTTCGAGCCCGACGCCGAGGGACTGGGCCGCCGTGAGGAACGCGGCCAGATCGGTGGCGCGGGCCAGGGCCGCCGCGGCCTCCGGGCCCCGGGCCAGCACCTCGCCGCCCTCCGGGACGAACAGGCGACGGGCCGGATCGGCCGACTCCCGCAGCGGGCCGTGCCCGGCGGCCAGGCGTATCGCGTCACCGTCCGCGAGGAGCACCGCGTCCGCCGCGTCCGCGTCCAGCGCGTACGGGCCCGACGCGAGCGACAGAACCGCCTCGCCGGAGGCGATCCGGGGCAGCCATTCCTTCGCGGCGCCCGTGCCCTCCGGCAGCTGGGCGAGCAGCGCCGCCGCGGCGGCGCTCTCCACGACCGGGCCGGGGACCGCGTGCCGGCCCAGCTCCACGTACGCGACCGCCAGCTCGACCGGCAGCGGGCCGAGCCCCTCGTACGCCTCGGGCACCGCGAGGGCGAACACCCCGGTCTCCGCGAGCCGCGCCCACAGCGCCCGGCCCGGCCCGAAGTCACCGGCCGCCCACGCCCGTACGGCGGCGGGGGTGTCGGCCGCGCCGAGCATCCGGTCGAGGGTGCGGCCGAACTCGGCCTGCTCCGTGTCCAGGAGGAACCTCATCAGCGGCGTCCCTTCGGCAGGCCGAGCAGGCGCTCGGCGATGATGTCGCGCTGGATCTCGTTCGTCCCCGCGTAGATCGGGCCCGCGAGCGAGAACACGTAGCCCTCCGCCCACTCGCCGTCCGCCAGCTCCGCGTCCGCACCGAGCAGGTCAAGGGCCGTCTCGTGCAGCGCGATGTCGTACTCCGACCAGAACACCTTGTTCAGGCTGGACTCGGCGCCGATCTGCTCACCGGCGGCGAAGCGCGACGCGTTGGCGTACGTGAACAGCTGGTAGGCCCGCGCCCCGACCAGGGCGTCCGCCACCCGGTCCCGGACCGCAGGGTCCGCGCCGCGCTCGCGCCACAGCGCCGCGAGCCGGTCCGCGGCGGCGAGGAAACGGCCGGGGGAGCGCAGCGTCAGACCCCGCTCGTTGCCCGTCGTCGACATCGCGATCCGCCACCCGTTGCCCGGTTCGCCGATCACGTCCTCGTCGGGGACGAACACGTCGTCCAGGAACAGCTCGGCGAACGCCGGCTTCCCGTCGAGCCGCCCGATCGGGCGGACCGTGACCCCGGGCGCCTTCAGGTCGAACATGAGGTACGTCAGGCCCTGGTGCGGCTTCGGCGCGTCCGGATCCGTACGGAAGATGCCGAAGGCCCGGTCGGCGAACGCGGCCCGCGAGGACCAGGTCTTCTGCCCGCTCAGCAGCCAGCCGCCGTCCGTGCGCACCGCCCGCGAGCGCAGCGACGCGAGGTCAGAGCCGGACTCGGGCTCCGACCAGGCCTGCGCCCACACGACCTCGCCGCTTGCCATCGAGGGCAGCACGCGGTCCCGCTGCTCGTCCGTCGCGTGGTCGAAGAGCGTGGGGGCCAGCAGATTGATCCCGTTCTGCGTGACGCGGCCCGGGGCGCCCGCCGCGTAGTACTCCTCCTCGAAGACCAGCCACTTGAAGATGTCGACGCCGCGCCCGCCGTACTCCTCGGGCCAGGACACGACCGCCCAGCGGTCCGCGTGCAGCTCGGCCTCCCACGCGCGGTGCGCGGCGAAGCCCTCCTCCGTCTCCAGGGAGGGCAGCGGCTCGGCCGGCACGTGCGCGGCGAGCCACGCGCGGGCCTCGGCCCGGAACGCGTCCTCCTCGGGGGTGAAGTCCAGGTTCATCGCGTGCCCGCCTCCTTCATCGACCGGACGTCCATGCCGCCCAGGGAGTCCGCCGCCGTCTCCGCGTTGTGCGCGTGGGCCAGGTGGTGCAGGCCGAACACCGAGTCCATGCCGGTGTGCAGGCCCTGGAGGTCCTCCGCCTGGTTCACCGCGCGCTTGGTCAGGGCCAGGCCCAGACGCGGCATCTCGGCGATCTTCAGGGCCAGTTCGTCCGTGCGCTCCGCCAGCTCCTCGCGCGCCACCACCCGGTTGACCATCCCGACCTCGTACGCGCGCCGGGCGCTCATCCGCTCGCCCGTGAACAGGAACTCCTTGGCGATGCGCGGCGGCATCACCCACGGATGCGCGAAGTACTCGACGCCGGGGATGCCCATGCGCACGACCGGGTCCGCGAAGAAAGCGTCCTCGCTCGCCACGATCAGGTCGCACACCCAGGCCAGCATCAGGCCGCCCGCCACGCACGCCCCGTGCACGGAGGCGATCACCGGCTTGGGCAGTTCGCGCCAGCGCCGGCACATGCCGAGGTAGACCTCCGACTCACGGGCGAACCGGGAGTCGGCCCCCTGCTTGTCGGAGTGGTCCCACCACAGACCGGCCTTGCGCTCGAACGGAAGGTGCGCGTCCCGCTCCGGGGTGCCGATGTCGTGGCCCGCGGAGAAGTGCTCGCCCGCGCCGGCGAGGACGACGGCCTTCACCTCGGAGTCCTCCGCCGCGCGGTAGAAGGCGGCGTCCAGGGCGTAGGTCATCGCCGAGTTCTGCGCGTTGCGGTACCGGGGCCGGTTCAGCGTCACGTACGCGACCGGGCCCCTGACCTCGTACAGGACGGGCGAGGAGGTGTCCTCCGTGGGCTGGGACAGGTCGGGCTGCGGTGCGGGCATCGGATTCATCCTTCCCTAACAAGTGTTTGGTAGGTTAGCTTATGCGCATGGACAGCGTCGAGGACTTCCGGACCGGCTTTCGCGGCTGGCTGGAGCGTGAACTCTCCGGCGGATTCGCCTCCTTGCGGGGGAAGGGCGGACCCGGCCGTGAGCACGAGGCGTTCGCCGAGCGCCTCGCATGGGAGCGGCACATGGCCGCGCACGGCTGGACGTGCGTCGGCTGGCCCGAGGAGCACGGCGGACGCGGCGCGAGCCTCGCGCAGCAGATCGCCTTCCACGAGGAGTACGCCCTCGCGGACGCCCCCGCCCGGGTCAACCACATAGGTGAGCAACTGCTCGGCCCCACCCTGATCGCCTTCGGCACCGAGGAGCAGAAGGCCCGCTTCCTGGAGCCGATCCGCCGGGTCGAGGAGCTGTGGTGCCAGGGGTACAGCGAGCCGGGCGCCGGCTCCGACCTCGCGGGCGTGCGCACCCGCGCCGCCCTCAGCGAGGACGGCACCGAGTGGATCGTCGACGGACAGAAGACCTGGACGTCGCTCGCGCACGAGGCCCAGTGGTGCTTCGTGATCGCCCGCACCGAGCCCGGCTCCCGCCGGCACGCCGGACTCTCCTACCTCCTCGTGCCGCTGGACCAGCCCGGCGTCGAGGTGCGCCCCATCGTCCAGCTCACCGGCACCAGCGAGTTCAACGAGGTGTTCTTCGACGGCGCCCGCACCGCGGCCTCGCACGTCGTCGGCGCCGTCGGCGACGGCTGGCGCACCGCCATGGCCACCCTCGGCTTCGAGCGCGGCATCTCCACCGTCGGCCAGCAGATCGGCTTCCGCCGCGAGCTGACGGACCTGATCGCGCTCGCCGAGAAGAGCGGCACGCTCGACGACCCCCTGCTCCGCGACCGCCTCGCCCGCGCCTGGACGGGCCTGCGCACCATGGAGGCCAACGCGCGACGCGGCGTCGACCCCTCCGTCGCCAAGCTCTACTGGGCCACCTGGCACCGCGGCCTCGGCGAGCTCGCCATCGACATCTGCGGCGCCGCCTCGATGCTCGCCGTCGAGGAACCCTACGAACTCGACGCGTGGCAGCGCCTGTTCCTCTTCTCCCGCGCCGACACGATCTACGCGGGCTCCGACGAGATCCAGCGGAACATCATCGCCGAGCGCCTGCTCGGCCTGCCGAAAGAGGTGCGTGCATGACGACGCCGAAGTCCCGCGTTCCCGAGTACGTCCCCGGCCACCGGCTCCTGGAAGGCCGCAGCGCCGTCGTCACCGCCGCCGCGGGCGCCGGCATCGGCGGGGCCACGGCCCGCCGCTTCCTGGAGGAGGGTGCCCGCGTCGTCATCAGCGACGCGCACACCCGCCGCCTCAAGGAGAGCGAGCAGGCCCTCGCCGAGGAGTTCGGCGCCGACCGCGTCTCCGCGCTCGCCTGCGACGTGACCGACGAGGAGCAGGTACAGGCCCTGTTCGCCCACGTCACCGAGGTCCACGGCGGCCTCGACATCGTGGTGAACAACGCGGGCCTGGGCGGCACCGCCGCCCTCGTCGACATGACCGACGAGCAGTGGACCCGCGTCCTCGACATCACGCTGGGCGGCACCTTCCGCTGCACCCGCGCCGCCCTGCGCTCCTTCCGCGACACCGGCCGCACGGGCGTCGTCGTCAACAACGCCTCCGTCATCGGCTGGCGCGCCCAGGAGGGCCAGGCCCACTACGCCGCCGCCAAGGCCGGGGTCATGGCCCTCACCCGCTGCGCCGCCCTGGAAGCCGCCGAGTACGGAGTCCGGGTCAACGCGGTGGCGCCCAGCCTCGCCATGCACCCCCACCTCGTGAAGGTCACCTCCGCCGAACTCCTCGCGGAGCTCACCGAGAAGGAGGCCTTCGGCCGCTACGCCGAGCCCTGGGAAGTGGCCAACGTGATGGTCTTCCTCGCCTCCGGCTACTCCTCGTACATGACCGGCGAGGTCGTGTCCGTGAGCAGCCAGCACGCATGAGCGCCTCGCCCGAGCGGCGGCGCCAGCTCCTCGACACCGCGGCCGCGGTGTTCGCCGCCCAGGGCTACGACGCCACGACCGTCCGCCGCATCGCGGACGCCGCGGGCATGCTCGCGGGCAGCCTCTACTACCACTTCGACTCCAAGGACTCGATCGTCGAGGAGATCCTGCGCGGCTTCCTCGACGAACTCGCCGGCCGCTACGACACGGTGCTCGCCGCCGGGCTCGGGCCGCGCGAGACGATGCGCGCCCTGGTCACCGAGTCCTTCCGGGAGATCGACCGGCACGGACCCGCGGTCGCCATCTACCAGAAAGAGTCCAAGACCCTCGCGGCCCGGGAGCGCTTCGCGTTCCTCGCCGCGTCCCAGAGCACCTTCGAACAGACCTGGCTGACCACGCTGAAGGACGGCGTGGCGGCCGGGGAGTTCCGGGCGGACCTCGACATCCGGCTCACCTACCGCTTCGTGCGCGACACCGTCTGGGTCGCCGCGTCCTGGTACCGGCCCGACGGCCGGCACAGCCCCGAGGAGATCGCCCGCCAGTACCTGGCGACCGTCCTGGACGGGATCGCCGCACCCGACCGATCAGACCATTCCCCCGCCCCGCAAGGATGAAGGAGCCGTCATGGCCGAGGCCTACATCGTCGAAGCAGTCCGCACCCCCGTCGGGCGCAAGAAGGGCGGACTGAGCGCCGTCCACCCCGCCGACCTCGGCGCCCACGTCCTCAAGGAGCTCGTCGCCCGCACCGGCGTCGACCCGGCCGCCGTCGAGGACGTCGTCTTCGGCTGCCTCGACACCGTCGGCCCGCAGGCCGGCGACATCGCCCGCACCGCCTGGCTCGCCGCCGGACTGCCCGAGGAGGTGCCCGGCGTCACCGTCGACCGGCAGTGCGGCTCCTCCCAGCAGGCCGTCCACTTCGCCGCCCAGGGCGTCCTGTCCGGCACCCAGGACCTCGTCGTCGCCGGCGGCACGCAGAACATGTCGATGATCCCCATCGCGTTCGCCTCCCGGCAGGCCGCCGAGCCCCTCGGCCTCACCGACGGCCCCTACATCGGCAGCGAGGGCTGGCGCGCCCGCTACGGCGACCAGCCGGTCAACCAGTTCCACGGCGCCGAGCTCATCGCGAAGAAGTGGGGCATCACCCGCGAGGCCCAGGAGGCCTGGGCGCTCCAGTCGCACCAGCGCGCCCTGCGCGCCATCGACGAGGGCCGCTTCGCCAAGGAGATCGTCGCGTACGGCGATGTCACCGTCGACGAGGGACCGCGCCGCGACACCACCCTGGAGAAGATGGCCGGCCTCAAGCCCGTCGTCGAGGGCGGCACCATCACCGCCGCCTGCTCCTCCCAGGTCTCCGACGGCGCCGCCGCCATGCTGCTCGCCTCCGAGCGTGCCGTCCGCGAGCACGGGCTCACCCCGCGCGCCCGCATCCACCACCTCTCCGTGCGCGGCGAGGACCCGATCCGGATGCTGTCCGCGCCGATCCCCGCGACGGCGTACGCGCTGAAGAAGACCGGCCTGTCCATGGAGGACATCGACCTCGTCGAGATCAACGAGGCGTTCGCGCCGGTCGTCCTGTCCTGGCTCAAGGAGACCGGCACCGACCCGGCGAAGGTGAACGTGAACGGAGGCGCGATCGCCCTCGGCCACCCCCTCGGCGCGACCGGCACCAAGCTGATGACCACCCTCCTGCACGAGCTGGAGCGCACCGGTGGGCGCTACGGCCTGCAGACCATGTGCGAGGGCGGCGGCCAGGCCAACGTGACGATCATCGAGCGCCTCTGACGTCCCCGGCGTCTGGGGCGTCGTGAGGCGGCGGCCCGTCTCCCACTGAGCGGGAACGGACCGTGGAGCACCGGGCCGGGTGGGGACAGGGTGTGGGCCATGACCCGTACGTCTGTTCCTCCCGAGCCCGGTGACGCGTTCGCGCTGCGGCGCCTCGCCGAGAACTACGCCCTCGCGGTCGACGCCCGCGACCCGGCCCTGTTCGACGCCCAGTTCACCGCCGACGCGCGGATCGTCGCCCACGAGGCCGACGGCAGCCTCCTGTGGGAGCGCGGCGGCAGCGCCGAGCGCGCCAAGCTCCTCGACGACCTCTCCGTCTTCCCCCGCACCTTCCACCAGGTCGGCAACCACGTCGCCGAGATCACCGGACCCGACCGGGCCCGCGGCGTCACCTACTGCATCGCCCACCACCTCGGCGCCGAGGGCGGCGACCTGCGCTGCCCCGTCCGCTACGAGGACGAGTACGAGCGCACCGCCGACGGCTGGCGGATCGCCGCCCGCGCCGTCTTCCCCCAGTGGTACGAGAGGAGCGAGACCCTGTGAGCACGCAGAATCAGTCTTGGGACGAGACGGTCGACGTCCTCGTGGTCGGCTCCGGCGGCGCCGCCCTCACCGGCGCCTACAGCGCCGCCGCCCAGGGCCTCGACACCCTCGTCGTCGAGAAGACCGAGTATTTCGGCGGCACCACCGCCTACGCCGGCGCCTGCCTGTGGCTCCCCGGCAACCAGGCACAGGCCCGCGCCGGCGTCGAGGACAGCGCCGACCTCGCCCGTACCTACTTCCGCTCCCTCGTCGGCGACGCCACCCCGCACGAGCTGCAGGACGCCTACCTCGACGGGGCGGGCCCGCTCGTCGCGTTCCTGGAGCGCGACGACCTCATCGACTTCGAGTACCGCCCGTTCCCCGACTACTACCCGGGCCCCGGCCGCTTCGACGCGGGCCGCGGCGTCTTCCCCGTCCCCCTGGAGCGCCCCGAGGGCTCGGCCGAGCTGCTCGACGCGGTCCGGCCGCCCGCCTACGCCGAGCGCCTGCGACTGCCCACCCCCGAGGGCCCGTTGGAGGACGGCCGGGCGCTGATCGGCCGACTGCTGCTCGCCCTGCACGGCGCGGGCGGCCGCACCGAGCGCCACACCGCGCTCACCGCTCTCGTCCAGGACGACACCGGCCGCGTCACCGGCGCCGAGGTGCGCACCGCCTCCGGCGGGACCCGGTGCATCGCGGCCCGGCGCGGCGTCCTGCTCGCCGCCGGCGGCTACGAGCGCGCCTCCGACCTGCGCCGCACCTGGGGCAACGGGCCGGGCGCCGACTGGACCATGGGCCCGGCCGGCGGCGGCACCGGCGACGCGCTGCGCGCCGCGACCGGCCTCGGCGCCGCGTCCACGATGCTCGACGAGAGCTGGTGGTGCCCGTCCGTGCTGTTCCCCGACGGCAGCGCCGCGTTCGCCCTCGGCTTCCGCGCGGGCGTCTTCGTCGACGCGCGGGGCCGCCGCTTCGCCAACGAGTGCCTGTCCTACGACCGGATGGGCCGCGCCATGATGGCCGCGGGCGCCGGCGACCGGCCCGACCGGCCCGTGTGGTGGGTGTGGGACGCGGCGCACGGCGAGGAGCCGCCCGGCATCGTCCTGGTCCCCACCGACCGGGAGTCCTTCGAGCAGGCCGGGGTGTGGCGCACCGCCGACACGATCGAGGGCATCGCCGCCGAGATCGGGGTGCCGGCGGACGCGCTGGCCGCCACGGTGAAGACGTTCAACGGGTACGCGGCCGAGGGGCACGACCCCGAGTTCGGGCGCGGTGACGACCCCTACGACCGGTTCTTCACCGACCCGGAGTCGACCGCGCCGAACCCGTGCCTGCTGCCGCTGGAGCGGGGGCCGTTCCACGCGGTGCGGATCGTGCTCGGAGACCTCGGCACGAAGGGGGGTCTCAGCACGGATGTCCACGCGCGTGTCCTGCGCGGGGACGGCTCCGCGATCGAGGGGCTGTACGCGGCCGGCAACACGGCGGCGAACGTCACGGGGCCCGTCTATCCCGGGCCCGGCGCGCCCATCGGCACGGGCATGGTCTTCGGCCACCGCGCCGCGACCCACATGGCCTCCGGCACCTGAGGGGGGCGCCGCCCTTACGGGGCACATCGGCCCTGGGCACGCCTTCCGGCTGCCGCCGCCTTGGGCAGTCTGCCGCCTGGGGCGGCACGGGTGGGCAAGGCGGCACCCCGGCGCCGGGTGCGCGTTTCATCGGCCTCGGCTCCGGCGCCGCCGCCGTTGGGGCCGGGGCTCGTTGCCGAGTGCCGCGTCGTCGTGGTTGCTCGCGCCCACGCGGCGGAGCCGCACATGGACACAGCCCCGCGCCCCTTACGGGGCGCATCCTGCCCGGCACCCCGGCGTCGGTCGGGTCTGTACAGGCATACGAATCAGGGAGGCGGAACACGATGTCCGATGAGCGAGGGCAGGTACTGGGTGGGAAGGTCGCGCTGGTCACCGGTGGGGCCCGGGGGATGGGGGAGGCCATCGCCCGCGAGTTGGCGCGGCGCGGCGCCCGCGTCGTGCTCGGCGACGTCCTCACCGAGCAGGGCGAGAAGACCGCCGCGTCGATGGGCGACGCGGCCCACTTCGTGCCGCTGGACGTCACCGAGCCGGACTCCTGGGCGGCGGCCGTCGCCACGGCCACAGACCGTTTCGGCCGCCTCGACATCCTGGTCAACAACGCCGCGATCTACACGACGGCCCCGCTCCTCGACGAGAGCGCCGAGCAACTGGAGCGCCTGCTCAAGGTGGACCTCGTCGGCCCCTTCCTCGGACTCCAGGCCACCGTGCCCGCCCTGCGCGCCGCGGGCGGCGGCGCGATCGTCAACATCTCCTCGCAGGCCGGCCTCCAGGGCATCATCGGCCACGGCGCGTACGGCGCGGCCAAGTGGGGCCTGCGCGGCCTGAGCCGCACCGCCGCCCTCGAACTCGGCGGCTTCGGCATCCGCGTCAACTGCGTCTTCCCCGGCGCCATCGACACCGCGATGACCGCCCACCTGGGCACCACCGACCACCCCGCCGCCGCGCTCGGCCGCATCGGCCGCCCCGAAGAGGTCGCCACCCTCGTCGCGTTCCTCGCCTCCGACGACGCCTCCTACCTGACCGGCGCCGAGATCACCGCCGACGGCGGTGCGACGGCCGGCCGCATGCCGGTGTTCGCCCCGCGCGGTGCGCAGGCCGACGCATGAGCCGCGCACCGCGCCCCGACGTGCGAGTCCTCATGGACGCCTGCACCGCCGCGTTCCCGCCGCTCGGCACGACCATGACCGACATCCGCGAGGTTCGGGCCTTCTTCGCCGCCCGCTCCGCGCCCGAGCCGCCCCGGCTGCCCGCGCTCGACCGGGTCACCGACACCGACGCGCACGGCGTCCCTGTCCGGGTCTACGAACCCGGCGGCGGCCCGGACGCCCCCGTCGTCGTGTTCTTCCACGGCGGCGGCATGGTGCTGTGCTCCCTCGACTCCCACGACGGCTTCTGCCGCGAACTGGCCGCGGGCACCGGCGCGACCGTCGTCTCCGTCGACTACCGCCTCGCGCCCGAACACCCCTTCCCGGCCGCCTTCGAGGACGCGTACACCGCGCTGCGCTGGGCCGCCGACATCCACCCCGGGCGCCCGCTGAGCGTCGCCGGGGACAGCGCGGGCGGCAATCTCGCCGCCGTCACCGCGCTGCTCGCCCGCGACCGGGGCGGCCCCGCGCTCACCGCCCAGCACCTCTACTACCCGATGCTCGACCCGGCCCGCGACTCCGCCTCGTACACGGAGAACGCGCGCGGCTACTTCGTCACCGCCGACCATCTGCGCTGGTACTGGGAGCAGTACCTGACCGGCCCGGCGGACGCGCTCGACCCGCGGGCCACGCCCTTCGCCGCCCGCGACCTGGCCGGGCTGCCGCCCGCGTTCGTCGTCACGGCCGGGTTCGACCCGCTGCGCGACGAGGGCCGCCGCTACGCCGAACTGCTGGCCGCCGCCGGGGTCCCCGTCGAGCACCACGGCTACGACGAGGCGTTCCACGGCTTCATGACGATGAGCGCGGACGTGGCCATCCCCGAGGCGCGCGACGCCTGCGCCAAGGCGTTCGCCGCGCTGCGGAACTGACGGGCGCCGAGCACGACGAGGGCCGGCGGGGTGCACCCCGCCGGCCCTTCCGCGTATGCCCCCAGGGGCCGTCAGCTCAGCAGCTCGAAGCCCTCGTAGCCGTCCGCCGCGACCTTCTCGATGATGTCCCCGTACGCGCCGAACCCGCCGACGAACGGCATGAACACCCGTGGCTTGCCCGGGATGTTGGCGCCCAGGTACCAGGAGTTCGCCGCCGGCATCAGCGTGCCGTCGGCCCGCCTGCGGCACTCCTCGACCCAGCCGTCGACCGCCGCGGTCCGCGCCTCCACGCCCGCGTGCCCCCGCTCCGACAGATGCGTCAGAAGGTCCGCGATCCAGTCCACGTGCTGCTCGCCGCACAGGATCATGTTGGCGAGCACCGAGGGGGAGCCGGGCCCCGCGATGTTGAACAGGTTCGGGAAGCCGTCCACGCCGAGCCCGAGGTACGTGCGCGGACCGGCCGCCCACGCCTCCTTCAGGGTCCGCCCGGCGCGGCCCGTGATCCCGATCCGGTCGAGGGAACCGGTCATCGCGTCGAAGCCGGTCGCGTACACGAGGACGTCCAGCTCGACCAGTTCACCGCCCGCGAGCCGCACACCGGACGCCTCGATCCGCTCGATCGGCGTCGCCTTGAGGTTCACGAGGCGCACGTCGTCGCGGTTGTACGTCTCGTAGTAGCCGTCGTCCGTGACGATGCGCTTCGTGCCGATGGGATGGTCGGTGGGGACCAGGAGATCGGCGACGGCCGGGTCGTCGACGACCGCCCGGACCTTCTCCTCCCAGAAGGCGCGCGCCACGTCGTTCGCCGCCTTGCTCGTGACCTGGTCCGGGAACGTCTTGGAGTACAGCACCCCGCCCAGCCGCCACCGCTCCTCGAACGCGGCCCGGCGCTCCTCGGCCGCCGCCTCCAGGGTGTTCAGCGGGTGCGCCATGTGCGGAGAGCCGCCACCGGAGCGCCGGGACAGGGCCCGCCGCTCGGCGTACGAGGCCTTCTGCGCCGCCCGCTCCGCGTCGCTCAGCGGCTTGTTGCCCGCCGGGATCGAGTAGTTGGCGCTGCGCTGGAACACGGTCAGATGCGCCGCGTCCTCGGCGATCAGCGGGATCGACTGGATGCCCGAGGACCCCGTGCCGATCACACCGACCCGCAGCCCCGTCAGGTCGACGCCCTCGTGCGGCCACTGCCCCGTGTGGTACGAGGCCCCGGCGAAGTCGGCGACGCCCTCGATCTGCGGGGTGTGCGCCGTCGACAGACAGCCCACGCACGTCAGCACGTACCGGGCCTCCACGACCCGGCCGTCGTCCGTGCGCACCGTCCAGCGCAGCCGCTCCTCGTCCAGCTCGGCGGAGACGACCGAGGTGCCGAACGTGAAGTGCCGCAGCAGGTCGTGGCGTTCGACGACATGCTCGACGTAGCGCAGGATCTCCGGCTGCGTCGCGTACTTCTCCGACCAGTCCCACTCCTGCTCCAGCTCCTGGTCGAAGGAGTACGAGTAGTCGACGGACTCCACGTCACAGCGGGCGCCCGGGTACCGGTTCCAGTACCAGACGCCGCCGGGGCCCTCTCCGCGCTCGAACCCGGCGACGGTGAGACCGAGGGCGCGCATCCGGTACGCGGCGTAGAGGCCGGAGAAGCCGGCACCGACGATGACGACGTCCACCTGTTCAGGCATGACGGGTCCTTTCGTGAGACGTTCGGAAAGAGGTCCGAGGGGGAGGGGATGAGAGGGCGAGGGCCGGGGCCGGGGTCGCGCGTGTCAGACCAGCGCCAGGTTCCGGCGGTGCCAGGCCGACGAGCCGAGCAGCCGGGCCGCCGAGTGGGCCCGCTTGAACCAGCGGTGCGCCGGGTGCTCCCAGGTGATCGCGATGCCGCCGTGCAGCTGGATCGCCTCACCGGCGATCCACTCGAAGCTCTCGCAGCACGCCGCCTTCGCCGCGCCCGCGGGCACCTCGCCGTCCACCGCCGCGGCCAGCAGCGAACGCGAGGACTCCAGCGAGGTGAACAGGTCGGCCAGCCGGTGCTTGACCGCCTGGAACGAGCCGATCGGGCGGCCGAACTGCTCCCGGTCCTTGGCGTACTGGAGCGTCGACTCGAACGCGACGGACGCCCCGCCCACCGCGTCCGCGGCGAGCACCAGCGCCCCCGCCTCCAGGGCGGCGGCCAACGCCGGGGCGGCGGCGCCGAGTTCACCCACCGGCACGCCCTCGGCCCGGGTCAGTTCGAGCCGCCACTGCGGCCGGCTGTCGTCCATCACCGGCACCGGCGTGAGAGCGACCCCCTCGGCGTCGGCCGGGACCAGGAACAGGCTCGGCCCGTGGTGCTCGGTGCGCGCCACGACGAGCAGCGTGTCGCCCGCCGCCGGCAGGTACTCCTTCACGCCGGACAGCCGCCACGTGCCCTGCCGCAGCGCGGCGCTGGTCCGCTGGCGCGCGGTGTCCCACTCGGCGTCCTTCTCGGCCCACGCGAGCGACGCCGTCCGTGAGCCCTCCGCCAGCTCCGGCAGCAGCCCCGCGCACACCTCGGTGTCCCCGCTCGCCACCAGCGCGGCCGGCACCAGGACGGCACTGCCGAGGAACGGCACGGGACTCAGCGCACGGCCCAACTCCTCGCCGACAACGGCCAGTTCACCCGGTCCGGCGCCGAAACCGCCGTACTCCTCGGGGATCGCGAGCCCCGCCACGCCGATCTGCCCGGCGAGCGGCTCCCAGGCCGCCGCGCCCTCGTGCGCGGTCAGCACCTGGCGGACCGCCGCCGCGAGCTCCCGCTGTTCCGGTGTGCGTGCGCCGCTCATCCGGCCACCTCCTGTGCGGCCCGCGCGCGCAGCGCCGGCTTGTCGACCTTGCCCGCCGCGTTGTGCGGCAGTTCCGTGAGCGGCAGGAACCGGCGCGGCACCTTGAAGTTCGCCAGCCGCTCCCGCGCCCAGCGTGTCAACTCCGCGTCGTCCGGCTGCTGTTCACCGTGCGCCGGCACGCAGAACGCGATCCCGACCTCGCCGAGCCGCCGGTCGGGCGCGCCGACCACCGACACGTCCGAGAGCCGCGGATGCGTGCGCAGCACCTGCTCGATCTCGGCCGGATAGGCGTTGAACCCGCCGACCACGAACATGTCCTTCAGCCGGTCCGTGATCGTCAGGAAGCCCCGCTCGTCCAGGACCCCGACATCGCCGGTGTGCAGCCAGCCGTCCGCGTCGACCGCTTCCGCCGTCGCCTCCGGATCGTCCAGATAGCCGCGCATCACATGGAAGCCCCGGGTCAGGATCTCGCCCGGCTCACCCGGCACCGCGGAGTCGATCCGCAGCTCCGTGCCCGGCAGCGCCTTGCCCGAGGTGTGCGCGAGCCGCTCCGCCGACTCGGTGGGCGGACAGATCGCCACCGTGCCGTCCGACTCCGTGAGCCCGTACGCGGTGAACACCAGCCCCGCGCCCAGCTGTTCACGGATCTCCTCGATCAGCGTCGTCGGGATGCCGGCCGCGCCGGTCCCCGCCATCCGCATCGAGTCGACGGCGAACTCGGCCCGCCGCGGATGGTCCAGCACCGCGCGGAACACCGCCGGCGCCCCCGTCAGGACGCTCACCCGCTCGGTCGCGATCCGCCGCAGCGCCCGCTCCGCGTCGAAGACCCGCTCCGGCAGCATCGTCGCGCCCACCCGCAGACAGGCCACGATCCCGGCCTTGTAGCCGAAGGTGTGGAAGAACGGGTTGACCAGCAGATACCGGTCCCCGCGCGTCAGCGTCACGCCCTTCGCCCACTCCGCGTACACGCGCACCGTCTGCCCGTGCGTGGTCAGCACCCCCTTGGGGCGCCCCGTGGTCCCGGACGTGAACAGGATGTCCGCGACATCGTCCGGGCTCACCGCCTCGGTGCGGGCCCGCCGCGCCGCGCCGTCCACCTCGGACGCGCGGCCCAGGAATCCGGCCCAGGCGGCCTCGTCGTGCAGGATCACGACCCGGTCCAGGTCCGGCAGCTCCTCCCCGGACTCCGCGAGCATCCGCGCGTAGTCGGTGCCCAGGAAGTCCGTCTCGGTGAACAGCACCCGGCAGCGCGCCCGGCGCAGCATGTCCGCCGCCTCCCGGGCCCGGTAGCGGGTGTTCACCGGGACGAGCACCCCGCCCGCGGCGAGCGCGCCGAGCGCGGCGACGACCCAGCGCGCACTGTTCGGCGCCCACAGCGCGACCCGGTCGCCCGGCGCGAGACCCTGCGCCATCAGCGCCCGCGCGGCCTCGTCGACCGCGTCCCGCAGCGCCTCGAAAGTCCAGCTCTCGCCCTCGTACCCGAGGGCCTCGTCGTCGCCCCAGGCGTCGGCCGCCCAGTCCGCGAGTCCGGCGATCGTCAGTGGCCCGTCCATCCGGCGCACCCTCCTCAGAAGTCCGTACGCCGGGGAGGTTCGCAGAGCCGGGGGCGGTGCGGCAGCCGCCCCTTCCCACTCACCGGGAAGTGACCGTCGCAGCGGGCCGCGCCCCCCGCCTACGGTCACGGCACCCGGGCAACAGCCACCGGCAACCGAGCAGTGAGGAGCGGGCGCGATGCTCACCGAGCAGGAACGGCACAAGGCCGCCGAGGCGCTGGCCGCGGCGGAGGCGGCACGCGCGCCGATCGCGCCGCTGACGGAGACCTTCCAGGGGCTCACCGCCGTCGACGCGTACGAGATCCAGCTCATCGGGATCCGTGGCCGCGTCGCCGCTGGCGAGCGGGTGCACGGCCACAAGGTCGGCCTGTCCTCGCCCGTCATGCAGCAGATGATGGGCGTCGACGAACCCGACTACGGCCACCTCCTGTCCACCATGGAGCTCACCGAGGGCACCCCCGTCCCCGCCGCCCGCTACTGCGCGCCGCGGATCGAGGTCGAGATCGGCTTCGTCCTCGGAGCAAGCCTCCCCGGCGAGGACTGCACCGTCGCCGACGTGCTCGCCGCCACCGAACGCGTCGTCCCCGCCCTGGAGTTGATCGACTCCCGGATCGCGGACTGGCGCATCTCCATCGGCGACACCATCGCCGACAACGCCTCCTCGGCCGGATACGTCGTCGGCGCCGGCCGTGCCCCCGCGGGCCTCGACCTGGGGGCCGTCGAGGCCCGGCTCACCGACGACACCGGCGCGGAGCTCGCCACCGGCCGCGGCGACGCCGTGCTCGGCGACCCCGCCGAGTCCGTCGCGTGGCTGGCCCGCACCGTCGCCCGGTTCGGCGTGCGCCTGGAGGCGGGGCACCTGATCCTGCCCGGCTCCTGCACCCGCGCCGTCGACATCGCGCCGGGCCGCACCTACACCGCCGACTTCACCGGGCTCGGCTCGGTGTCCCTTTCCTTCGAGTGAGGCTGAGTATGACGACCGTACGGAAGAAGGCGACCGCCGCCATCGTCGGCTCCGGCAACATCGGAACCGACCTTCTCTACAAGCTCCAGCGCTCGGAGCTCATCGAACCCCGCTGGATGATCGGCGTCGACCCGGCCAGCGAGGGCCTCGCCAAGGCCCGTGAGGCGGGCCTCGACGCCAGCCACGAAGGCGTCGACCGGCTGCTGGCCCAGGACGAGCTGCCCGACCTGGTCTTCGAGGCCACCAGCGCCTACGTGCACGCCGCGAACGCCCCGCGCTACAAGGAAGCCGGCATCCGGGCCATCGACCTGACGCCCGCCGCCATCGGCCCCGGCCTCGTGCCGCCCGCCAACCTCACCGCGCACCTCGACGCCGACAACGTCAACATGGTCACCTGCGGCGGCCAGGCCACCATCCCCATGGTGTACGCCGTCTCCCGCGTCGTGCCCGTCGCCTACGCCGAGATCGTCGCGTCCGTCGCCTCCGTGTCCGCGGGACCCGGCACCCGGCAGAACATCGACGAGTTCACCCGCACCACCTCGCGCGGCATCGAGCAGATCGGCGGCGCCCAGCGCGGCAAGGCGATCATCATCCTGAACCCGGCCGAGCCGCCCGTCATCATGCGCGACACCGTCTTCTGCGCGATCCCCGAGGACTGCGACCACGAGGCGATCGTGCGCAGCGTCAAGGAGGTCGCCGCCCAGGTCGCGGAGTACGTGCCCGGCTACCGGCTGCGCGCCGACCCGCAGTTCGACGCGCCCCGCCCCGAGAACGGCGGCATGGCCCGCGTCGCCCTCTTCCTGGAGGTCGAGGGCGCCGGCGACTTCCTGCCGCCCTACGCAGGAAACCTCGACATCATGACCGCCGCCGCGACCCGCGTCGGCGAGGAGTTCGCCCGCCGCATTCAGCAGGGGAGTGGCAAGTGACCATCGAAGCGCCCTACTCGGCGGAGCTCGACCTCCGCGTGACCGACTCGTCGCTGCGCGACGGCTCGCACGCCCACCGCCACCAGTTCACGGTGGAGAACGTCCGCTCGATCGTCACCGCCCTCGACGGTGCCGGTGTCCCCGTCATCGAGGTCACCCACGGCGACGGACTCGGCGGCTCCTCCTTCAACTACGGCTTCTCGCACACCCCCGAGCAGGAGCTCATCAAGACCGCCGTCGAGGCCGCCGAGCGCGCCAAGATCGCGTTCCTGATGCTGCCCGGACTCGGCGTCAAGGACGACATCCGCGCCGCGCAGGCCAACGGCGCCGACATCTGCCGCATCGCCACCCACTGCACCGAGGCCGACGTCAGCGAGCAGCACTTCCAGCTCGCCCGCGAGATGGGCCTGGAGACCGTCGGCTTCCTGATGATGGCCCACGCCACCACCCCGGAGAAGCTCGCGAAGCAGGCCCGCATCATGGCCGACGCCGGCTGCCAGTGCGTCTACGTCGTCGACTCGGCCGGCGCCCTCCTCATGGACGACGTCACCGACCGCGTCTCGGCCCTCGTCGCCGAGCTCGGCGACGACGCCCAGGTCGGCTTCCACGGCCACGAGAACCTCGGGCTCGGCGTCGGCAACTCCGTCGCCGCCGTGCGCGCGGGCGCCCGCCAGATCGACGGCTCCACCCGCCGCTTCGGCGCCGGCGCCGGCAACACGCCCGTCGAGGCGTTCGCCGCCGTCGCCGAGAAGTCCGGCTGGCGCACCGGCATCGACGTCCTGAAGATCATCGACGTGGCCGAGGACGTCGTACGGCCCGTCATGGACGACGAGTGCCTCCTCGACCGGATGTCCCTGCTCATCGGCTACGCCGGCGTCTACTCCTCGTTCCTCAAGCACGCCGACCGGCAGGCCGAGCGCTACGGCGTCTCCGGCGCCGAGATCCTCCTCGAAGCCGGCCGCCGCAAGCTCGTCGGCGGCCAGGAGGACCAGCTCATCGACATCGCCGTCTCCCTCGCGGCCCGTTCCTGAACCGTCCAGCAGACATTCGGAAGAGAAGGGTGTGAAGAACATGACCACCGACAACGACGTCCGCGTCATCGAGACCGGCACCGCCCCGGTCCGCTTCGCCCGCGGCTGGCACTGCCTGGGCCTCGCCGCGGACTTCCGTGACGGCAAGCCGCACGAGATCCAGGCCTTCGGCACCAAGCTCGTCGTCTTCCAGGGCGAGGACGACGGAGAGCTCCACGTCCTCAACGCCTACTGTCCCCACATGGGTGGCAACCTCGCCCACGGCACCGTCAAGGGCGACACCGTCGCCTGCCCGTTCCACGACTGGCGCTGGTCCGGCGACGGCAAGTGCGCCGCCATCCCGTACGCCCGCCGTGTCCCGCCGCGCGCCCGCACCCGCACCTGGCACGCCATGGAGCGCAACCGGCAGCTCTTCGTCTGGCACGACCCCGAGGGCAACCCGCCCCGCCCCGAGGAGGACATCCCCGAGATCGCGGGCATCCACGGCTCCGACGAGGAGCGGGCCCAGTGGTCCGACTGGCAGTGGAACACGATCACGATCGACGCCAACTGCCGCGAGATCGTCGACAACGTGGTCGACATGGCGCACTTCTACTACATCCACTACTCGTTCCCCGTCTACTTCAAGAACATCTTCGACGGGCACGTCGCCACCCAGCACATGCGCTCCGAGCCCCGCCCGGACATCGACCTCGGCTCCCTGTCCAGCGGCGCCATCCGCTCCGACGCCTCCTACTTCGGCCCCTCGTACATGATCGACTGGCTGTACACGGAGGTCGCGCCGGGCGCCGAGATGGAGTCCATCCTCATCAACTGCCACTACCCGGTGGGCCCGGACCGCTTCGTCCTCCAGTACGGCGCCATGGTCAAGAAGCTCCCCGGCATGAGTGACGCCGAGGCCGCCGAGGCCGCCCGCCTCACCAGCGAGGGCCTCGCCGTCGGCTTCGAGCAGGACGTCGAGATCTGGAAGAACAAGACCCGCATCGACAACCCGCTCCTCACCGAGGAGGACGGCCCCGTCTACCAACTGCGCCGCTGGTACGAGCAGTTCTACGTGGACGCCGCCGACGTCAAGGACGAGATGGTGCGCCGCTTCGAGTTCGAGATCGACACCCGCCGCGCCAACGAGAACTGGCGCGCCGAGGCCGAGGCCAACCTGGCCCTGCGCGCCGCCGCCGCCCAGCCCACGGAAGGAGACGGGGCATGACCCCCGTCGTCTGCGACACCTGCGGCAACCAGGTGCTCTGCGAGAAGTACAGCCCGGCCCACCTCCAGATCCAGTGGACGGCCGACACCGCCGCCGCCTGCCCGCGCATCGCGGCGCAGGCGGCCGGCGCCGCCGGGACCCCCGTCGCACGGGTCCCGGACTGCACCGCCCTGCGCACCGCGATCGACTCCGCCGTCGACACGGGCCGGCTGGAGGTGACCCGGCGTGAGCAGCCCTGACCTCCCGGGCGGCCCGCGCACCCTGAGCCTGCGCGTCGCCGAGATCGTCCCGGAGACCGAGGACGCCGTCACCGTCGTCCTCGACGCCCCGGAACTCGCGTACGCGCCCGGCCAGTTCCTCACCCTCCAGGTGCCCGGCGGCCACGCCCGCTGCTACTCCCTGTCCAGCTCCCCGCACACCGGCGAACTGCCCCGGGTCACGGTCAAGCACGTGCCCGGGGGCACCGGCTCCCACTGGGTCTGTCAGCAGCTGCGGGCCGGCGACACCGTCACCGCGCTCGCCCCGGCCGGCACCTTCACCCCGGCCGACCTCGACACCGACCTGCTGCTCGCCGCCGCGGGCAGCGGCATCACCCCGGTCCTGTCGATCGCCGCGTCGGTCCTCACCGCCGGCACCGGCCGCGTCACCCTGCTCTACGCCAACCGAGACGAGCGCTCCGTCATCCTGCGCGGCGCGCTCCAGGACCTGGCCGCCGCCCATCCGGGCCGGCTCACCGTCCTGCACTGGCTGGAGTCGCTCCAGGGCCTGCCCGCACCGGCGGCCCTCGGCCCGCTCCTCGCCCCGTACGGCGACCGGCCCGCCTACCTGTGCGGCCCGGCCCCCTTCATGGACGCGGCCGAGGAGGCCCTGCGCGGCGCGGGCGCCGGCGCCGTCCACCGGGAGCGGTACTTCTCCCTCTCCGGCGACGTGTTCACGGCTCCCGTGCCCGCGGTCTCGGCCTCGGCCGGTACGGGCCCCGCCTCCACCGCGATCGTCAGCCTCGACGGGGAGACGCACGAGGTGGCCTGGCCCGAGGACACCCCGCTGCTCGACGCGCTGCTCGCGGCCGGCGTCGACGCCCCGTTCTCCTGCCGCGAGGGCGCGTGCGCGGCCTGCACGTGCCGGGTCGTCACGGGTGACATCACCCTGATCCGCAACGAGGTCCTCGACGAACAGGACCTCAAGGAGGGCTACACCCTGGCCTGCCAGACGCTGCCGCGCAGTTCGCGGGTGTCGGTCGAGTATTGAGTGCGGGCCGGTGGGGGCGGGCCGCGCAGTTCCCCGCGCCCCTGAAATGCAGACGCTTCGCGTCGCATTTCCCCGACGCGCCGACGCGCCCCTGGAGGTAGCGCACGAAGTGCGCATCTCCAGGGGCGCGGGGAACTGCGCGACCAGCCACGACGTACCCGCAGACGCCGACGCTCGATCACATCCAGGAGTCCTGGCGCACCCAGCTCAACATGTTCGGCAGAGTCCGGTCCCCGGGCCCCATCGGCGCGACATCCGGCGCCTGAGCGAACCGCGCCGCACGACCCGGCCCGTGCAGATCCCGCCAGATCGCCCGCGCAGCAGCCCGCAGCCGGGCCTCCTGATGCTCGAGCCCCCGCTGCGGACCCAGCGAGGACAAGGACACGGCCGCAACAGCCCGCCCCGCCCCACGCAGCGGCACCGCCACACACACGAGCCCCGGGAACGACTCCTCCCGGTCATAGGCGAGCCCCGACGTCCGCACCCGCGAAAGCTCCGAGCAGAACACCGAGGCCCGGCTCACGGTCCGCGCAGTCCGCGGAGCGAGCCCCGCCGCGAGCACCCGCTCGATGTCCGCCTGGTCACCGAACGCCAGCATCGCCTTCCCCGCCGCCGTGGCGTGCGCGGGCAGCCGCGCCCCGACCCGCACCTGAGGCGTACGGTCGGCCCGATCGCCCGCGGACGACGGCAGCGAACCGGACCGCTCCAGACAGACGACGTCCGTCGCCCCGTCCAGCACGTACAGGTGCACCTGCTTGCCGGTCGCCTCGTGCAGCGCGTCCAGGTGCGGGGTGGCGGCCCGCACCAGCCGGTTGTGGTGCGCCGCAAGACCGCCGTGCTCCAGCATCCGCAGCCCGAGCCGGTAGTCCCGGCCCTCCCGGTCCAGCCAGCGCAGCTGCACCAGCTGGTCCAGGATGCGGTGCGCGGAGGTGCGCGACAGGCCCGACCGGTGGATGACGTCGGTGAGCGAGAGCCGGCCGCGACCGCCGTCGAACGCGGCGAGCACCTTCTCGGCCTTCTCGAGCAGAGACAGCGGAGCCACGGCAGCCTCAGGGGCCATTTCGAGCACAGCACACCCCCAAACGGGACAGAGCAAAGGGGTACGAACCGCCACGACGCGGTCGTCCTTCAGCGTTGAGGGGACCTTGCCACGTCAGGGGCTGACATGGGAAGAGAGCGGACACGGTGGATTTTCCGGGCCCGCCCCGCCACCGCTTCCCGCTCAGCGGGAACCCCGTCTGTCGCCCCGCCCCGGGCCGCGCCTACGGTCCCCTCACATTCACCCCACCGCCCCATCGTGAAGGTGCCTCACATGACCGAAGACTCCACCGCCGCAGTCCTCGCCTCGGTCCGCGCCCTCCTGCCCGCCGTCGCCGAGCGCGCCGCCGAGGCCGAGGAGCTGCGCAAGATCCCCGAGGCCACGGTCAAGGAACTGGCGTCCACCGGCTTCTTCCGGCTCCTGCAGCCCCAGCGGTACGGCGGACACGCCGCCGACCCGGCCGTCTTCTACGACTGCGTCAAGGAGATCGCCCAGGCCTGCGGCTACACCGGATGGGTCGCCTCCGTCCTCGGGGTCCACCCCTGGCACGTGGCGCTGTACGAGAAGGCCGCGCAGGACGAGGTCTGGGGCGAGAACGGCGAGCGCGCCGACACCCGCATCTCCTCCTCGTACGCCCCGACCGGCACCGCGGCCCGCGTCGACGGAGGCTTCCGGCTCAGCGGCCGCTGGCACTTCTCCTCGGGCTGCGACCACGCCCAGTGGATCATCCTGGGCGCCCTCGTCCCCGACGCCGACGGCAACCCGGTCGACATGCGCGCCTTCCTGCTGCCGCGCACCGACTACGAGATCAAGGACGTCTGGGACACCGTCGGCCTGCGCGGCACCGGCTCCAACGACATCCTCGTCGAGGACGTCTTCGTCCCCGAGCACCGCGCCCTGTCCTACGGCCCCGTCACCGCGCTGGCCGCCCCCGGCCTCGACATCAACCCCGAGCCGGTCTTCCGCCTCCCGTACGCCGCCGTCTTCACCACCACCATCTCCTCGCCGATCGTCGGCATCGCCCAGGGCGCCTGGGACGGCTTCGTCGCCGCCACCCGCGAGCGCATCCGCGTCTCCTACGGCCAGAAGGTCGCCGAGGACCCCTTCGCCCAGATCCGCCTCGCCCGCTCCGCCGGCGACATCGACGCCGCCTGGCGCCAACTGCGCGGAAACATCGGCGAGATGTACGAGATCGTGCGCGCCGGCGGCGAACTGAGCACCGAGCTGCGTGCCCGCGCCCGCCGCGACCAGGTCCTCGCCACCGAGCGCTGCGCCGCCGCCGTCGACCTGCTGATGGAGAACGCGGGCGGCAACGCCATGCGCACCGGCGCCGGCCCGGCCGGCGTCCAGCGCGCCTGGCGCGACATCCACACCGGCCGCGGCCACGCCGCCAACGACCCCGAGCGCGCCCTGCTGATGTTCGGTCAGGACGCCCTCGGCCTCGACGTCCAGGACGTGATGCTGTGACCCCCGCCCTCACCGCCGACTCCACCCGCCGCACCGTCAAGGCCGGCGGCCACACCCTCGCCTACCACGAGGCGGGCCCCGCCGACGGACCCGTGGTCGTCATGCTGCACGGCGGCGGCCCCGGCGCCTCCGGCTGGTCCAACTTCGGCGCCAACCTCGCCCCCTTCGCCGCCGCCGGCCTGCGCACGATCCTGCTCGACCAGCTCTGCTTCGGCGACAGCGACAAGCCCGAACTCGACACCGACTACTGGACCGCCTCCGCCCGCGCCACCGTCGCCCTCCTCGACGAACTCGGCATCCACCAGGCCGACTTCGTGGGCAACTCGCTCGGCGGCGGCACCGCCGCCCGGCTCGCCCTCGACTTCCCCGACCGCGTCGGCAAGCTCCTCCTGATGGGCCCCGGCGGCGTCACCCTCAACCTGTTCCACGCCGACCCCACCGAAGGCATCCAGCGGCTCTTCGACTTCAACATGTCGCCCGAGCCGACCCGCGACCAGATGCGGGCCTTCCTCTCCGTCCTCGCGTACGACCGGTCGATCATCACCGACGCCTTCGTCGAGGAGCGCTACCTGCGCGCCCTGGACCCCGAGGTCAAGCTCGGCGCCGCCCGCATGGGCGCCGCCTTCGCCAACCCGGCCTGGACCGAGCGCACCCAGCTGTGGCGCGACGCCCACCGCATCACCCACCCCACCCTGCTCACCTGGGGCCGCGAGGACCGCGTCAACCCGATCGACGGCGCCTTCGTCGCCCTCAAGGCGATGCCGAACGCCCGCCTCCACGTCTTCCCGCACTGCGGCCACTGGGCCCAGACCGAGCAGGCCGACGCGTTCAACCGCCTCGCCATCGACTTCTTCACCCACTGAACGACCTGACTACGTACGGGAGTTACGGATGGACATCCGCTCACTCGGCTATCTCCGCATCGAGACGACGGACCTCGCCGCCTGGCGCACCTACGTCCTGGACACCCTCGGCATGGTCGAGGCCCAGGGCAGCACCGACGAGCAGCTCAACGTCCGCATCGACGACCGCGTCCACCGCTTCCAGTTCGTCGCGGGCACCCAGGACCGCCTTGTCGCCGCCGGCTTCGAGGTGCCGAACGCCCGTGAACTCGCCCGCGTCGCGAGCGAGCTGGAGGCCGCCGGACACGCCGTCAAGGAAGGCGACGCCGCCACCCTCGCCGACCGCCGCGTCCAGGGCCTCCTCCACGTCAGCGACCCGGCCGGCAACCCGCTGGAGATCTACTGGGGCCAGGCCCAGGACCACAGCCCCCTCGGCACCCCCTACGGCAACCGCTTCGTCACCGGCACCACCAGCCCCACGACCGGCGACCTCGGCCTCGGCCACGTCGTCCTGCCGGCCGTCGAGATCGACGAGACCCTCGACTTCTACGAGAACCTCCTCGGCTTCCAGCTGCGCGACTCCATGCAGCTGCCCCCGGTCGCCGTCCCCACCGGCAAGCCCGGCCAGGACGCGTACCGCATGTACTTCCTGTCGCCCAACCGCCGCCACCACAGCCTCGGCCTCTACCCCGGCGCCCTGCCCCCCGGCATCGTCCACTTCATGGTCGAGCTGGAGACCCTCGACGACGTCGGCTACGGCCTGGACCGTATGAAGAAGGCCGGCATCCCGATCGCCTCGTCGCTCGGCCGTCACTCCAACGACCACATGGTCTCCTTCTACGCCCAGGCGCCCGGCGGCTTCCAGGTCGAGTACGGCTGGGACGGCCTGATCGTCGACCCCGCCACCTGGACCGCCAGGGAGATCACCTCCGACTCGCTGTGGGGCCACGAGTGGAACGGCTGAGCACCACCATGGCGCCGCCCGTCGATCCGGGGGAGTTCCGGGACGCCCTGTCCCGGTTCGCCTCCGGCGTCACCGTCGTCGCCGGCCTCGACGAGGCCGGCGCCCCGGCAGGACTCGCCTGCCAGTCCTTCGCCTCCCTCTCCCTCGACCCGCCGCTCGTGCTCTTCTGCGTCGCGCGCACCTCGTCCAGCTGGGCCCGGCTGCGGCCCACCGGACGGTTCGGCATCTCGGTGCTCGCCGAGGACCAGCGCGGCGAGTGCCGCACCCTCGGCTCCCGCTCCGCCGACAAGTTCGCCGACCTCGGCTGGCACACCGGCCACGACCCCGGCACCGTCCTGCTCGACGGCGCGCTCGCCCACCTCGAATGCATCGTGGAGCGCATCGCCGACGGCGGCGACCACGAGGTCGTCATCGGCCGCGTCACCGCCCTCACCACCCCGCGCCCCGACGGCCGGCCGCTGCTCTACTTCCGTTCCCGCTTCGGCACCGGCCGCTTCACCGAGGCCGGCCGCGGCGAACTGACGGACGAACACCCGGCCCTGTGGCTCTGAGCGTCCCCCCGGGTACGACAATGGGCGCGTGCCTACCAAGAAGAAGCCCCAGGCGACGACCGCCGCGCCCGAGCGGCGCGGCGAGCTGCTCCAGACCGCGGCCGAGGTCTTCGCCGAGCAGGGGTACAACGCCACCACCGTCCGCAAGATCGCCGATCACGCGGGCATGCTCGCCGGCAGCCTCTACTACCACTTCGACTCCAAGGAATCGATGCTGGAGGAGATCCTGCGCACGTTCCTCGACGAGCTGTGGTCCGGCTACGACACCGTGCTCGACGCGGACCTCGGCCCCCGGGAGACGCTCCAGGCGCTGGTCACCGAGTCCTTCCGGGAGATCGACCGGCACCGGCCCGCCGTCGCGATCTACCAGAAGGAGTCCCGCCACCTCGTCACCCAGGACCGCTTCGAGTTCCTCGCCGAGTCCCAGCGGCGCTTCGAGAAGACCTGGCTGACGACCCTGGAGCGGGGCGTCGCCGACGGCGTCTTCCGCGCCGACCTCGACATCCGGCTCACCTACCGGTTCGTGCGCGACACCGTGTGGGTCGCCGCGTCCTGGTACCGGCCCGGTGGACACCACAGTCCCGAGGAGATCGCACGCCAGTATCTGTCGATGGTTCTGGACGGGATCGCCACGCGGTGAAGGAGCGTGTTAGAGTCGATGGCGTTGCAGTTTTGGTACCCATAGACTTTATGTGCGCCTGACGGGAATGTTCCTCAGGCGCATTATTGTTTTCCGAGGTGTTCTCGGAATGGGAGCTGCTACCTGTTCAAGGAGAACAACATGGCCACCGGTACCGTTAAGTGGTTCAACTCGGAAAAGGGCTTCGGCTTCATCGAGCAGGACGGCGGCGGCGCCGACGTCTTCGCCCACTACTCGAACATCGCCACCTCGGGCTTCCGTGAGCTCCAGGAAGGCCAGAAGGTCACCTTCGACGTGACCCAGGGCCAGAAGGGCCCCCAGGCGGAGAACATCCTCCCCGCCTGATCACGCAGCACACGGGCCGGGGTCCGCACCTTGCGGTGCGGGCCCCGGTTCGCGTTGTCCCCGCCTGTTCCTGTCAGGCCTGTTCTGTCAGTCCCCGGAAGGCATGCCGCATGGCCAGCTCCCCCCGCCCGTCCCGCCGACGCAGTCCCCGCCCCGCGGCGGGTGGCCAGCGCCGCGCGCCCGAACAGCAGCGCAGGCGGCAGCCCAGCCCGCCGGCTGAGTTCACCATGCCGGAGAGCTCCACGCCCGCGCTGCCCCCGGCCGAGTCCTTCGACGTGCTCGACATGCCCGTCGCCCTCGTGAAGACCCTCGGTGAGCAGGGCGTCACCGAGCCGTTCCCGATCCAGGCCGCGACGCTGCCCAACTCGCTCGCCGGACGCGACCTGCTCGGCCGCGGCCGTACCGGCTCCGGCAAGACGCTCGCCTTCGGCCTTCCGCTGCTCGCCCGCACCTCGGGCCTGCGCGCCGAGCCGAAGCTGCCGCTGGCCCTCGTGCTCGTCCCCACGCGCGAGCTCGCCCAGCAGGTCACCGACGCCCTCACCCCGTACGCGACCGCGCTGCGGCTGCGTCTGGCGACCGTCGTCGGCGGCATGTCGATCTCCCGCCAGGCCGGCGCGCTGCGCCGCGGCGCCGAGGTCGTCGTCGCCACCCCCGGCCGTCTCAAGGACCTCATAGAGCGCGGCGACGTCGCCCTCGGCGAGGTGCGCATCACGGTCCTCGACGAGGCCGACCAGATGGCCGACATGGGCTTCATGCCGCAGGTCACCGCGCTGCTCAAGCAGGTCGCGCCGGGCGGCCAGACGATGCTCTTCTCCGCGACGCTCGACAAGAACGTGGACCGGCTCGTCCGCCAGTTCCTCACCGACCCCGTCGTGCACTCCGTCGACCCGTCGGCCGGCGCCGTCACGACGATGGAGCACCACGTCCTGCACGTGCTCGACGAGACCGACAAGAAGGCCGTCACGGCCCGGATCGCCGCCCGCGACGGGCGCGTCATCCTCTTCGTCGACACCAAGCGCTCCGCCGACCGGCTCGCCAAGCGGCTCCTCGGCACCGGCGTCCTCGCGGCCCCGCTGCACGGTGGCCGCAGCCAGCCGCAGCGCAACCGCACCCTGGAGCAGTTCAAGGACGGCCGCGTCACCGCGCTCGTCGCCACGAACGTCGCGGCGCGCGGCATCCACGTCGACGACCTCGACCTCGTCGTCAACGTCGACCCGCCCACCGAGCACAAGGACTACCTGCACCGCGGCGGCCGTACGGCCCGCGCCGGCGAGTCCGGCAGCGTCGTCACCCTCGTCCTGCCCGAGCAGAAGCGGGACGTGCAGCGGCTGATGCGGGACGCGGGGGTGCGCCCGCGCACCACCCAGGTCCGCTCCACGGACGAGGAGCTCGTCACCATCACGGGTGCGCGCGAGCCCTCCGGGGTTCCCGTCACCATCGTCGTGCCGGAACCTGCGGCTCCGGCGGCCTCTGCGAAGCCGCGCCGGTCGCGGGGCGGTCGAGGCGGGCGCTCCGGCGGGGCCGGTGGCCGTGCCGGTGGGTCGGCCGGGGGAGCCGGTGGCCGTTCCGGTGGGGCGTCCGGGGGAGCCGGGCGTCGCTCCGGCGGGGCCGGTTCGGGCGCCGGTGCCTCCGCGGGCACCGCGGCGCGCCCGCCCCGGAACCGCCGCCCCCGGCGTCCCGCTGCGGACTGATTCGTCTGCGGGCCGGTGGGGGCTGGTCGCGCAGTTCCCCGCGCCCCTGAAATGCAGACGCTTCGCGTCGCACTTCCCCGATGACAGGCGCCCCTGAGATGGCGCACGGAGTGCGCATCTCAGGGGCGCGGGGAACTGCGCGAGAAGCCCCACCGGGCCGGCACCCGGCGACGAGACCGGTCAGCCCACGAGCCGGCTCCGCAGAGCCCAGAGGTCCCGGCGATCAAGGCCCAGACCCCGCTCGACGTACCGCCCGAGGCTGCCGAAGTCCGTACGGACCTGGTCGAGCCCCGCCGCGAGGTACTCGACCCGCACCTCCTGGACCGGGATCAGAAGGTCCGGGTTCTGCATCATCCCCGCCGCCTTCAAACCCGCCCGGGTCCGCGCATCGGCCTCCGCCCGGAACCCGTTCGACGCCAGATAGTCGGACACGGCGTCCCGCGAAGCGACCCCGAGCACGCTGTGCAGCACGAACGCCAGCCACCCCGTACGGTCCTTGCCGGCCGTGCAGTGGAACAGCACCGCCCCGTCGCCCCGCGCAGCGTCCCGCAGGGTCTGCGCGAACGCCTCCCGCGTCACCGCGTCCGACGCGAACGTCCGGTACACGGCCCGCATCATCGCCGCCGCCCGGTCCCCGCCGAGCAGCGCCTCCTGCCGCGCCGGATCCTTGGACCCGATCGCCGCGATGAGCTGCGCCGACATCCCCCCGTCGGATATCGGCCGGGAGACCGCGGCGGCAGCGGCCGGCAGCCGGTCGGCGCCGTCCATCCGGACCTCGAACGGCACCCGGAAGTCGACCGCCCGCCGCAGCCCCAGCCCCGCCAGCGCCGCGACATCCGCGTCGGTCAGCTTGCCGAGGGCGTCGGCCCGGTACACGTGCCCGTACCGCACCCGGCCGCCGTAGCGGGCCCGGTACCCACCGAGGTCGCGGACGTTCACCGCGCCCTGGAGCGGGATCTGCCGGATCGGCGGCGCAGCGGACAAGAGCCGGTCGTGCGCGACGGCGGCGCCCGCCGGAGCGAGCGCCGCCGCCGTGGCCACGCCGAGCGTGACCCCGAGCACCCGGCGCCGGGAGGGCGCCGTGATGTCGGCCTGAGGAGCGTGCATACCTGAACTCCCTTGCAGGAAGCGGCCGTCCGACGGCCGCCCCGCTGACCGGGGGCCGCCGGGCGGCCCACGGTTCACCCTGGTGTCGGCAGGGTGTGGAGCACGTGCCGGGCCTCGGCCATCACACGGTCGACGAGCTCGGCACAGCTGGGCAGGTCCTCGATGAGCCCCGCGACCTGCCCGGACGCCATCACGCCGAGGTCCGTACGGCCCTCGACCATGGACGCCTTGAGGAGCATCGGCGTGTTCGCCGCCAGCAGGACCTGACTCCAGGACAGGTCCTTGCCGTGCTTCATCGCGAGCCCGTCCCGCACCATCTGCGGCCAGGACAGACCCGAGAGCTTCTTGAACCCGGCGGCCCGGCGCACGGCCTGGAGCAGGGCGCGTGCGCGCCCCGCGTTCTCCAGCGCGTCCACCAGGTCGGTGCGCAGCATCCGGTGCGGCAGTCCGTCGACCGCCGTCGTCACCGTCACGTCCTTGACCGAGGCCGCCAGGTACTTGGCCTTCACCGCGTCCGGCACGGTGGAGTCCGAGGTCAGCAGGAAGCGGGTGCCCATCGCGACGCCCGCCGCCCCGTACGCGAGCGCGGCGACCAGGCCGCGCCCGTCACGGAAGCCGCCCGCGCCGACGACCGGGATGTCGACCGCGTCCACGACCTGCGGAAGCAGCACCGACGTGGCCACCTCCCCGGTGTGGCCGCCGCCCTCGCCGCCCTGCACGATCACCGCGTCCGCACCCCACGCCGCGACCTTCTCGGCGTGCCGGCGCGCCCCGATGGACGGGATGACGACGACGCCCGCGTCCTTCAGCTCGGCGATCAGCTCCTTGGACGGCGCGAGCGCGAAGGACGCCACCTTCACACCCTCGTCGACGATGATCTTCACGCGGTCGCGCGCGTCGCCCGCGTCCGCCCGCAGGTTCACCCCGAAGGGCTGGTCCGTGCGGGACTTCACCTCCCGCACCGCCGACCGCAGTTGGTCGACGGTCATCGTGGCGGAGGCGAGGACACCGAGCGCGCCCGCGTTCGCCGCCGCCGAGACCAGGCGGGGGCCCGCGACCCAGCCCATGCCGGTCTGCACGATGGGGTGACGCACCCCGGTGAGCTTGGTGAACGCCGTGGGGAGGGTGAAATCCGCGCTGTCGCTCATGCCGACCGGACCTCCCGCTCGCGCAGCGACTTCGGGTCGACGACCTCACGGATCAGCCGCAGCTCCTCGGCCGTCGGCTTCCGCGTGAACGGCACCTCGCCGCCCTCCGGCAGCGCGAGCGCGAACCCGGTGGCCTCCCGCACCTCCTCGACCGTGACCCCGGGGTGCACGGACGCGATCCGCATCGTGTGGTCCGGCGTCTCGAAGTCGAGCACCGCCAGGTTCGTCACCACGCGCGGGATGCGGTGGAAGCGGGTGGCGGAGGGGCCGGCCGCGGCGGCGCTGTCGTAGCCCACCCCGCTGATCATGTCGACCTTCTCGACGAACACGCGCGGGCTGTGCTTGGGCACCCAGTAACTCACCGGATTGTTCAGCGTGTTCACCGGCGCGCCGCGCACGCCGAGGAGCTGGCGGTCGGGGCGCTCCCAGTCGCCGATGCACGAGATGTTCTGGTTCCCGAACCGGTCGATCTGGCTCGCGCCCATCATCACGTGACGCCGGCCGCCGGTCACGAAGGTGAGGTGCTGGCGGTACGGCAGCCAGCCCTCGGCCGCGCCGTCGAGCCCGACCAGCAGGGCCTCGCCGTCGGTGAGCAGCAGGTCGGGGGAGAAGGTCCGCTTGGCGAGCCGGGCCCCGAAGCCGGGGATCAGGCCCATCGGGCTGGCCAGCACCTCCCCGTTGTCCCGCCAGGCGTCGGCGCAGGCGATCACGCAGTACTCGGCCCGGGTCGCGGGCGGGGCGGCGGTCTCGGTGGTGGTCACTTCTGCTCCTCGTGCCAGGCCTGGACGGCGGACTGGTACTGCTTCTCGTCACCGCCGGGCGGCAGGAACCGCTCGGCGAACTCGGCCCAGGGCGTGCTCGCGTAGAGCTTCTGGAAGGCCTCGTCCCGGCCGTAGTCCGGCGCGCACGTGGTGAAGTCCGCGCCGTGCGGCGCCTCCACCACACCCGTCACCACATGCCGCTTGATCAGCAGCGACTGCGGCGGCGCCTCGTCCCCGAACCCGTCGACGAGGCGCTCGCAGGACACGTACGCCTCGTCCGCGGCCTCGCAGAACAGGTCGTCGAAGTACGGGTCGGGGCCCAGGTACTGGCCGTTGCCCCGGCGGTCCGCGCGGTTCATGTGCACCAGGGCCGCGTCCAGGCGCAGCGCGGGCATCGCGACGAACGTCTCCCCGTCCTCGTAGGGCGAGGTGACCGTGCGCAGCTCCGGATTGACCCGCATGACGTCCGAGCCGAGGCCGGCCCGCACGGGCAGGAAGGGCAGCCGGTTCGCCGCGGCGTGCAGGCCCCACATGAACATCGCCTCGTCGATCTCCGTCATCTCGAAGGCGCCGCTCTGGCGGGCCGCCCTGAAGTGCGGCTCCAGCGGGATCGAGTCGAGCGTCACGAACGCGGCCACCAGCTTGCGGATCTTGCCCGCGGCGGCCAGCATCCCGACGTCCGGGCCCCCGTACGAGACCACGGTCAGATCCGTGAGGTCACTGCGCAGCAGCGCCCGGACCAGCGCCATCGGCTTGCGGCGCGAACCCCAGCCGCCGATGCCGATCGTCATGCCGGAGCGCAGCCGGCCGACCACCTCGTCAGGCGTCATGAGCTTGTCGGTCTTGTCGGTCATGGTCACTCGGCTCCCTGTCCGAAGGTGTCGCGCACCCGGTCGGCGACCCCGCTGAGATTGGCCTCGAAGGTGAAGCCCTGCTCGTAGCGGTAGCTGCGGTGCACGTCCACGGGGTCGATCCCGTTGAGCGCGGACTTGGCGAGGCGGATGAGATAGCCGTCCTTGCGGGCGATGTCCCACGCCAGCTCCAGCGCCGCCTCGCGCAACTCGGAGCGCGGCACGACCTTCCACACCGAACCGTGCGCGTGCAGCTCGGCCGCCGTGGCGGTGCGCGAGGTGTAGAAGAGGGCGCGCATCAGGTGCTGCGGCACCAGGCGGGCCAGGTGCGTGGCCGCGCCGAGCGCGCCGCGGTCCAGCTCGGGCAGGCCGAACGTGGCGTCGTCACTGGCCACGATCGCGTCCGCGTTGCCCACGAGTCCGATGCCTCCGCCCAGGCAGAAGCCGCCCACAGCCGCGATCACCGGGACCTCGCACTGGTACACGGCGGAGAAGGCCTCGTAGCAGCCCCTGTTGGCGCCGATCAGCGCGCGGTGGCCACCGCCGGGAGACGCGGTCTCGCGCTGCATCTCCTTGATGTCCACTCCCGCGTTGAACCCACGGCTGTGCTCGGCCGCGGTGAGGATCACGCAGCGCACGTCGGGATCGCGGCCGGCGGCGCGCACCGCGTCGGCGAGGTCGTACCAGCCCTGCACCGGCAGTGCGTTGACCGGAGGGAAGTCCACCGTGACGACGGAGATCCCTTTTTCGGGTGAGGAGGTGGAGACACCCATGGCGTGCAGCTACCTTTCCACCTAACGTTTGTTTGGTAGGTCATGACCGTAGCAGGTGACGGAGGCCGGCGGAATGGGTCGGGGAGAGGGGTCCGGGATGGATCTGAGCGGACGGGTCGCCGTCGTGACGGGCGGCACCAGGGGAGTGGGGGCGGGGATAGCGCGCGCCTTCACCCGGGCCGGGGCGAAGGTGGTGGTCTGCGCGCGCAGACCACCCGAAGTCCCGGTCGAGGGTTGCGAGTTCGCGCAGGTGGACCTGCGCGACACGGCCGCGGTGCAGGAGTTCTTCGGAGGCCTGGAGCGGCTGGACGTACTGGTGAACAACGCGGGCGGCACCCCGTACCGGCTCCTCGGCGAGACGGACGCGGAGCGGCACGCGCGCGTGATCGAGCTGAACCTGACGGCGCCGCTCACGGCGTCCCTGGCCGCCCGCGAGAAGCTCGCGGCGGCGCGCGGCTCGATCGTCATGATCGGCAGCGTCAGCGGCACCCGCCCCTCCCCGGGCTCGGCCGCGTACGGGGCGGCCAAGGCGGGCCTGGAGAACCTGGCGCGGTCGATGGCCGTGGAATGGGCCCCGGACATCAGGGTGAACACGCTGGTGCTCGGCATGGTCCGCACCGAACTGTCGGCCCTGCACTACGGGGACGAGGAGGGCATCGCCGCCGTCGGCGCGACGGTGCCCCTGGGGCGGCTCGCCGAGCCCCGGGAGATCGGCGAGGCGGCGGTGTTCCTGGCGTCGGACGCCGCCGCGTACATCAGCGGGGCGAGCCTGCTCGTGCACGGTGGCGGCGAGCGCCCCGCGTTCCTCGACGCGGCAACGGTCAACAAGGAGGCGTGAGATGACGGATTCTGCGGCTACTGAAGCGGTGGGTTCGGGTGGGCTGTGCGCGGGGCGCGTGGTGGCCGTGACCGGCGCGGGCCGGGGCCTCGGCCGCGCGCACGCGCTGGCCTTCGCGGCGGAGGGCGCCAAGGTCGTGGTGAACGACCTGGGCGTCGGCCTCGACGGCGCGCCCGCCCCCGACAGCCCGGCGGCCCTGGTCGTCGAGGAGATCCGCGCGGCGGGCGGCGAGGCCGTGGCCCACGGAGGCGACATAGCGACATCGGAGGGGGCGGCCTCGCTGGTCGCCGCCGCCGTCGACGCCTTCGGCCGCCTCGACACCCTCGTGAACAACGCGGGATTCCTGCGCGACCGCATGCTGGTGAATCTGGCGGAGGACGACTGGGACGCGGTCATGCGCGTCCACCTCAAGGGCCACTTCCTGCCCCTGCAGGCCGCCGCCGCGCACTGGCGGGCCGAGGCCAAGGCGGGCCGCACGCCGGTCGCCCGCGTCGTCAACACCTCGTCCGGGGCGGGCCTGCTGGGCTCGGTCGGCCAGGGCAACTACAGCGCGGCGAAGGCCGGCATCCTCGGCCTGACCCTGGTCGCGTCCGCGGAGATGGCGCGCTACGGGGTGCAGGTCAACGCGATCGCGCCGGCCGCCCGCACCCGGATGACCGAGGCCACCTTCGCCGACACGATGGCCGCCCCCGAGGACGGCGCCTTCGACGCGATGGCTCCGGAGAACGTGTCGCCGCTCGTGGTCTGGCTCGGCTCCGGCGCCGCCAGCGACGGCGTCACGGGCCGGGTCTTCGAGGTCGAGGCCGGCCGCATCACGGTGATGGAGGGCTGGCGCCCCGGCCCGACCGTCGACAAGGCCGAGCGCTGGACGCCCTCCGGCGCGGGGGACGCGGCCCGCGACCTGCTCGCGCGCGCCGAGACGCCGGGGGCCGTGTACGGGGCCTCCTGACCTGCGCTTTCGCCGGAGCCCCGGCCGGGTCACTCCGGCCGGGTCGCTCGGGCCGGCCGGGTCACTCCGGCTGGGGGAGGCGGGCGGCGGCGTCGCGTTGCAGCGCCGCCGTCACCGCCAGGAACCGCGTCACCGTCCGCAGTTCCTCCGTGCTGAACTCCTCGCACGCCGCGACGACGTCACGGGCCCAGTCGTCGAAGAACGCGGCGAGCTCGGTGATCTTCTCCCGCTGGAGTTCCACGACCACGCGCCGCTTGTCCGTGGCGTGCTTGACCCGTCGTACGAAGCCCTTGGCGGCGAGCCGGTCCACCAGGCCCGTCACCGAGGCGGGGGCCAGTCCCGTGTACTCCACCAGGTCCTTCGCGGTGAGCGCCCCGTGCTTGGCCAGCAGGTCCAGCGTCTTGCTCTCGGTCGGACTGAGGCCCTGAGACGCGGCGACGGCGGTGTGGAACATGATCGTCGCCGCGCTCTGCTCCCGCCCCGTCTCCATCATCTCCTTGAGGACGGACTCCCGGTCGTCGCCGCCCGGCCCCGGCTCGGCCCGCTCGCTCTTCTCGTCGCTCGTCATACGGTCCAGGCTAGCCAATATTTCGTTCGCCCGAAAGAAAGGGTTGCGATCACGGGAGTGCCGGTGCAAGTATTTCGTTAGTCCGAACGAAATACTTCGTGCCGAGCCCCGACCTGGAGGCGTCATGTCCGCCGCGCTCGCCCCGCCCGCCGTCACCGAGACCCCCGCGCACCCGCGCCGCTGGGCCGCCGCCGTCGTCATGATGGTCGCGGCCCTGATGGACCTCCTCGACGTGACGATCGTCAACGTCGCGATCCCGTCCATCGGCCGCGAACTGCACGCCTCCGAAAGTGCGTTGCAGTGGCTCGTCTCCGCCTACCTGCTCGGCTTCGCCGCCACCCTCATCGTCTCCGGGCACCTCGGCGACCGCTTCGGCCGCCGAGGCCTCTTCCTCGCCGGCACCGCCGGCTTCGGCGTCGCCAGCCTGGCCTGCGGCATCGCCCAGACGCCGGGCCAGCTGATCGCCGCCCGCGCCTTCCAGGGCGTCATGGCCGCGGTGCTCGTGCCCCAGGTCATCGGCTCCTTCCGCACCCTGTTCCAGGGCAAGGAACGCGGCGCCGCCTTCGGCATGTACGGAGCCGTCGCCGGCTTCGCCTCCGCCGTCGGACTCCTCCTGGGCGGACTGCTCACCGACGCCGACCTGTTCGGCTGGGGCTGGCGCTCGGTGTTCCTCGTCAACGTGCCGGTCGCGATCGCCACGTTCGTCGCCGGATGGTTCCTCGTGCCCGCCACCCGTGAGCGCAGCGCGCGCCGCCCCGACGTCCTCGGCAGCGTCGTGCTCGCCGCCGGCCTCGTCGCGATCGTGCTGCCCCTCGTCCAGGGGCACAGCGACGGCTGGCCGCTGTGGGGCTGGATCTGCCTCGCCGCGGGCGTGCTCGCCGTCGCCGGGCTCGGAGTGTTCGAGGCGCGGCGCGAACGCCGCCACGACGAGCGGACCGTGCCCCTGCTGCCCGCGCAGGCCTTCCGGCTGCCCGCCTTCTCCGTCGGCGTCCTCGTCCAACTCCTCTTCTCCGTCGGCATGCAGGGCTTCTTCCTCGTCTTCGCCATCTGGCTGCAGGCCGGCCAGCACTACACGCCGATGCAGGCCGGCGTCCTGACCGTCGCCTTCTCCGTCGGCGGCTTCCTCACCGCCCCCGCCGCCGACACGCTCGCCGTCCGGTTCGGCCGGCTCGTCCTCGGCGCCGGAGCGCTCCTCATGGCGGGCGGCCTCGGCTGGGTCTGGTACGCCGTCGAGCAGGCGGCCGGCACGCACACCGGGGCCTGGCCGATGGTGCCCGGGCTCGTCGTCGCCGGGGCGGGCCTGGGCTTCCTCGTCGTCCCGCTGGTCAACGTCGTCCTGTCCGCCGTCCCCGCCGAGCTCGCCGGCGGCGCCTCCGGGATCTTCTCCACCGCCCAGCAGTTCGGCGGGGCGCTCGGTGCGGCCGTCATCGGCACGATCTTCTTCGGGCGGCTCTCCGACGGTGCCGGGTTCACGGACGCCCTCTCGGCGGCGGCGCCCTGGGTCGTGGGCGGGTTCCTGCTCTGCGCCGCGCTGTGCGCCCTGCTTCCTCGCACGGCGCTCACGGAGCCGCACGCCTGACGGCGGAGTGGGGTGGCGGGTGGCCCGGCTCGGTCCGGTGTCCATCCCGCCTCGGCGCCGGGTGCGGCTGGGTGGGGGCTGGTCGCGCAGTTCCCCGCGCCCCTATGGAGATGCGCACTTCGTGCGTCATCTCCATAGGGGCGTCGGCGTATCGGGGAAATGCGACCCGAAGGGTCTGCATTTCAGGGGCGCGGGGCTGTGTCTACTAGCGGCTCCGCCGCGGGGCGCGACCAGCCCCCACCCACCCGCACCCCGCGACGAACCGCCCCACCCCCTACGTGTCGCACTCCAAAACCGTGCGGCACAACCCACACCGCGCCCGAACCCGCCCCCGTACCGGCACCCGGATCCGCTGATGACAGGTCGGGCACGGGAACGCGACCCGGAGGCCACCGGGACGGTCCTGGGGCCCGGCCGCCGAGAACGCGTACGAGGCGGAGGGCGAGGCCGAGACGGCTCCCCGGGACTGGGCCTCGCGGCGATCCTTGGCGTAGCGGCGCCGCCCCGCCCAGCCGGAGGCCGTCAGCGGAGGCTCCCGCTGGTCCCGTCGCGCCCGCGCCAGCCCCTCCGCGTACGCCGTGTACGCCTGCGGGCTCGTGAACCACGTCTCCGGCGCCTCGCCGAACGCCAGCGACCGCTTCGCCAGCACGTACCCGAACTCCTCCGGCGTCAGATAGCCCAGCTTCTGCGACGACGCCCCGTCCTCCCGGAACGCGTCCAGGAGCAGCCAGCCCGCGCCCAGGTATGTCGTCGCGGTGTCCGTCAGGATCTCGTTGTCCCGCGTCCCCGGGAACGACAGGTCGAGCCGGTGCAGATACACATGCATGATCTCGTGGGCCAGTGCCGCCCCGATGTCCCGCCGATGCGTGCGGAACCGGTCGTTCAGCTCGATGAAGTACTCGGGCCCCGCCGCCAGTTCGACACTCGCCGCGTGCTGCATCTCCCGGAAGCTCACGATCATCCGCGCGTCCGGCAGCCGGTAGTGCCGCACCAGCTCCCGCGCCACCCGCTGCGTCCCCAGATACAGATCGTCCGTGTCGCAGAACGCCACGTCGACGGGCGCGACACTCGTGGCGAACGTGTGCACCGTGTCGTACGACAGCCGCCGGTACAGCGCGGTGATCGCCGAACGCACCGTCTCCAGATGCGGATAGCCGTGCACCACCGGCCCGCCGTTCGCCACGCGCGCACCCCCTGGGGCCGCCGGGCCGTGTCCCCCCGGGGACGGCCCCCGGGCCCGGCCACTCCAGCGTACGGCGACCCCGCCGCCCCGGAACAGCACGCGGGTCCGCCTCCGCGCCCGCTGGGGGAGCGGGGCGGAGGCGGCGGACACCCGCACCCCGCCGCCCACGGGGGGACGGGGACGGACCGGGCACAGGGCCGTACTCCTCCAGCGCACCACCCCCGCCAACCGTCACATCCCCACCACCGACCGCCAGACCTCCCGCCCCGGAGGCCGCCACGGCACCCACCCCTCGACCCCGCCGCAGCCCCCGCGCCCCCACCCACCCGCCGGCCCACAAGCGCACCCCGAGCCCCATTAGTCCAAGTCCTTCCGCTTCTTTGTCCATGGGCCCGGGCCGGGGCCTCGGCGCATCGTGAGCGGCACGTCGAAACGTCGTGAGAAGGAGGGCAAACGTGCCGCCCACCGGCCAGCCGCCGCACAAGCAGGGACCCAGTCGCAGGGCGGTCGTGGCCGTCGGGGCCGTGGGGGGAGCGGGGCTCGCGCTCGGGCTGGGGGGTGTGGCGCGTGCGGCGACTCTGGAGACGAGCGCGGCGGCCGTCGCGGCCGCCGACGCCGAGGCCGTCATCCGCTCCGCCGCGCTCACCGTCCGCGTCGGCACGGCCTTCCCGCGGATCGCCTCGTACACGGCCCGCGCCGCCGACCGCACCCTGTACGCCCAGGAGGACGCGGTCACCCAGCTCCTCGTCAACAACACCCCGTACACCCCCCGCGTCACCAGCCGCACCGAGTCCGACCGGATCGCCTACACCCTCACCCTCGACGAAGGCCCCCGCATCGACGCCGAGATCGCCGTCGACGAGTGGACCGTCACCTTCCGCGTCACCGCGATCCACGACACGGACGCCCTGCGTGTCCGCACCCTGCAGATCCCCGGACTGCAGCTGGTCAGCGTGCGCTCGACGCAGGACAGCGCCACCCTCACCACGGCCCGCGTCGAGATCGACAAGGCCAAGAGCGGCGATGCCACCGTACGAGTCACCACTGACAGCCGGCCTGACGAGACCGCCGCCGGCATCGCCTACGCCGTCGCCCACACGAGCGAACTCGGCGCCGCCGTCGAGAACAACGCCAGCTACGACTATCCGGCCAAGACCCCCGGCGCGAACTGGGAGAACGGCCGATTCTGGCGCCAGGTCGTCCAGCGCGACGGCTACGTCAAGGCCGGCATCAGCAACGGCCAGTGGACCTACCGCGCCGACACCGCCGCCGCCGACGACACCGAACCCCTGCCCTGGGCCAAGGTGATCATCACCGGCGACCGCAACGGCGACGGCGTCGTCGACTGGCAGGACGCCGCGATCGCCTTCCGCGACATCGCCCACACCCCGCTCGGCGCCGACCGCCAGTACCAGCGCGTCGTCGCCCACATCACGTACAACATCGGCTCCGTCGCCGGCAATCCGTTCCTCGTCACCCTCGACCACGTCAAGCGCATCCACCTCGCCACCGACGGCCTGCGCCAGTTCACCCTCCTCAAGGGCTACCAGTCCGAGGGCCACGACGCCGCCCACCCCGACTACGGCGGCCACTACAACGAGCGCGCCGGCGGCCTCGACGACCTCAACACCCTGGTGCGCACCGGCAAGAAATGGGACAGCGACTTCGCCGTCCACATCAACTTCACCGAGTCCTACCCCGAGGCCCGCGCCTTCTCCGAGCAGCTCGTCGACAAGACGAACAAGCAGTGGGCGTGGATGGACCAGAGCTACCGCATCAACAACCGCTGGGACCTGCTCAGCGGCGGCACCGAACAGCGGCTGAAGCAGCTGCGCGACGAGGTCGACGACGGGCTCAACACCCTCTACGTCGACGTGTTCCGCGACTCCGGCTGGATCGGTGACCGCTTCCAGCGCATCCTGCGCGACCAGGGCTGGCAGGTCACCACCGAATGGGGCCACGGCCTCGAACGCTCCGCCCTGTGGGCGCACTGGGCCAACGACGTCACCTACGGAGGCGACTCCTCGCGCGGCGTCAACTCCCGGCTGATCCGCTTCATGCGCCACCACCAGAAGGACGTCTTCGCCGACAAGTTCCCCCTCCTCGGCACCGCCCGCCTCGGCGACTTCGAGGCCTGGCAGAACAAGACCGACTGGACCGCCTTCTACCGCCTCATCTGGTCCCACACCCTGCCCGTCAAGTACCTCCAGGCCAGAGCGATCAAGACCTGGACCGACGACGAGATCACCTTCTTCGGCGCCGGAGACACCAAGGTCACCACCACCGCCGACGGCACCCGCACCGTCACCACCGACGGCCGCACCGTCCTCACCGGCGACACCTACCTGCTGCCCTGGGATCCGCGCCGCGCCCTCGACCCCGCGAAGCTCTACCACTACAACCCCGAGGGCGGCAGCACGACCTGGCGCCTCCCGCGCGCGTGGGCCGCCGCCCGCACCCGCGTCGCCCTGTACCGCCTCACCGACCAGGGCCGCGTCTTCGTCACCCACGTACCCGTCACCGGCGACGGCACCGTCACCCTGAACGCCGACCCCGACCAGCCCTACGTCCTCTACAAGGACCGCGCCGACCTGGACCGCGACCCCGTGTGGGGCGAAGGCACCCCGGTGCACGACCCCGGCTTCAACTCCGGCTCCCTGCACGGCTGGACCGTCACCGGCACCTGCGCCGTCGAACGCAGCGCCACCGGCCAGTACGAGGCCTGGGCGGGCACCGACGGCGCTCCCGCGTCCCTCGCCCAGACGCTGCGCGGCCTGCGCCCCGGACAGACCTACGTCGCCTCCGTCCAGGCACTCGTCGGCGACACGGCGGGGGAGCGGCGCACCGCCACCCTGGAGATCACCACCTCCGAAGGCGCCCGCAAGGTCGTCATGGAGTCGTCCACGGCCGTCAACAAGCAGTCCTGCGACCTGAAGCTGAACACCCGCTTCCAGCGCATGTTCGTCCACTTCACCGTCCCCGAACAGGGCGGCGACGTCACCCTCGCCCTGAAGGTCGCCGACGGCCACGCGCGCGTGGCGTTCGACAACGTCCGCGTCGCCCGCGCCACGCTCCCGGCCACCCAGCCGGGCACGCTCGTCCACCAGGACTTCGAGGACGTGCCCGACGGCATCTTCCCGTTCATCGCCTCCACGAGCCGCGCCCACCTCGCGGAGAAGCACGCGCCCTACACCCAGGCCGGCTGGAACGGCACGAAGACCGACGACGTGCTCACCGGCACCTGGTCCCTCAAGGCCCGCCTGACCGGCACCGGCCTCGTCTACCGCACCATCCCGGCGACCGTCCCCTTCACCCCCGGCAAGCGCTACAAGGTGGCCTTCCTCTACCAGAGCGAGACCACCGCCACCTGGACCACCGCGGTCGATGAACCGGCCGCCCGGACCCTGCGCTCCGATGCCCTCGCCAGGACCACCGAGGGCACCGCCGAGTTCGCCTACGAGTTCACGGCGCCCGACCAGGGCGACGCGTGGGTGGGCCTGACCTCGAACGCCTCCGACGGCGGCGCGGTCGTCATCGACCGGTTCACCGTGACCGAGCTCGACTGACCCACCCGGCAACAAGACGAAGGGCCGGCCCCGCGATCCGGGACCGGCCCTTCCCCCGTGCCCGAGCCCGGCTCAGGACAGGCGCACCCGCGGCGGACCCGAGCGGTCCGTCTCCAGCACCCACACCTCGTTCGCACCCGCCCGCAGCACCGGCCCCGGCACGTACAGCGACTCCTGCGGACCGGCCGCCGGCCAGTAACGGCCCAGACAGAACCCGTTCACCCACACGAACCCCCGCGCCCAGCCCGGCAGTTCCAGCGCCGCGTCCCCCGGCCCCGCCACCTCGAACACGCCCCGGAACAGCCCGCGCCGCCCCTCCTCGGGCTCCCCGGACGGCAGCCCGGCCACCGCCCCGGCCGTGAACGCGTCCAGGCGCAGCGCCCGGGCCGTCACCCCGTGCAGATACTGCCGCTCGTGCAGCAGCCCGCCCGTCAGCCCCTTGAGCTCACCCGTGCGCGGCCCGTAGTTGACCCGCCCCAGGGACTCCACCCACAGCTCCACGCGCGCGTACCCCGCCACCGGGACCGGCAGCTCCGGTTCCGCCTCCGTGAGGACCCCGACCCGCTCCCCGTCCACCTCCACGACCGCGACGTCCCGCAGCCCGTTCGCCCGCAGCGGCAGCCCGCCGCGCGGCCCCGGCACGGTCACCGCGTACCGCACCAGCCCCCGGTCCACGCCCAGCTCCTCGAACGACGGCGGCGTCGCCCACTGGGACTCCGGCCCGCCCAGCCCCTCCAGCACCCCGTCCAGCGGCGTGAACGCCGTCAGCTCCGCCGTCACCGGCGCCGCCAGCGCGGCAGGCTGCTCCGGAACCTCCGGCAGCGGCCCCTCCGCGTACTTCCCGAGAACCTCCCGGAACAGCCAGAACTTCTCCGTCGGCCGCCCGAACTCGTCGATCGGCGCGTCATAGTCGTACGAGGTCACATCCGGCTCAAGGACCCCGTCGTGCAGCGCACCGCCCCCGCGGTTCGCCCCCGCCCAGCCGCCGAAACTCGTCCCCCCGTGCGCCATGTACAGATTCACCGACGCCCCGCACTCCAGGATCTCCCGCAACGCGTCCGCCGCGTCCCGCGGATCCCGTACGACATGCTCCGCGCCCCAGTGGTCGAACCAGCCGCACCAGAACTCCATGCACATCAACGGCCCCGACGGGCGGTGCCTGCGCAGCGTCGCGAAACCCTCGCGCGCCTGCGAGCCGAAGTTCGCCGTCGCCAGGATCCCCGGCACCGACCCGCCCGTCAGCATGTGGTCCTCGGGCCCGTCCGACGTGAACAGCGGCACCGTCACCCCGAGTTCGAGCAGCAGATCCGCCAGCGCCCGCAGATACACCTGGTCCGAGCCGAAACTGCCGTACTCGTTCTCCACCTGCACCATGATCACCGGGCCGCCCCGGTCGATCTGCCGCTCCGTGATCTGCGGCAGCAGCACCCGGAACCAGTCCTCCACCAGCGACAGGAACTCCGCGTCCCGCGACCGCAGCCGCGCCCCCACCCGGCCCGTCACCCAGTGCGGCAGCCCCCCGTTCTCCCACTCCGCGCAGATGTAGGGACCCGGCCGCGCGATCACCCACAGGCCCGCCTCCCGCGCGGCGTCCAGGAACCGGCCCACCGCCGCCACGTCCCGCACCTCACCCGGGCCGGGCGCGTGCAGATTCCACGGGACGTAGGTCTCCACACAGTTCAGGCCCATCGCCTTCAGCATCCGCAGCCGGTGCCCCCACTGCTCCTCGTGCACCCGGAAGTAGTGCAGAGCCCCCGACAGCAGCCGCACCGGCCGGCCGTCCACCTCGAAGTCGTCCTCGCCCACCCTGAACTCGGTCATCAGGTCCCTCTCGCTCACGAACAGGCGGCCACCATCACCTCTGGCGGGCGACGGGGTCCATGGACAAAGATCGGCTGGTGTTGGACGGGGCTACGCGGTCACGACCCAGGCGCGCGAAACACCACAGGAGGGGACACATGTCCACATACCACACCTGGATGCGCTACTTCACACCCAGCCCGGCCCACCACCGACTCGGCCTCGTCTGCCTCGGCGTCGGACTCCAGCACGGCCTCCTGCCCACCGTCGGACCCCGCACCCTCGACCACCACGTCGCCGTCGTCATCACCGCCGGCACCGGCTGGTTCCAGAACGCCGACGGCCGCCGCACCACCATCACCGCCCCCGCCCTCATCTGGCTCACCCCCGGCGTCCCGCACCACTACGGCGCCGACCCCGACAGCGGCTGGGACGAGTGCTTCGTCGACTTCACCGGACCCGCCGCCGCCACCTACACCGAACTCGGCTACATAGAACCCGACCGCCCCGTCGTCCCCCTCGCCGACGCCGCGGCAGCCCGCGCCGCCGTCGGCCGCATCGCCCGCGCCGCCCGCCGCGGCAACCCCCTCCTCGAAGTCGAGACCGGCGCCGCCGTCCACGAACTCCTCGTCGCCCTGCGCCGCGCCCGCGCCGACATGGCCCCCGACGGCGACCCCGTCCTCCAGGCCCTCGCCCGCGACGCCTTCCAGCCCCTCTCCGTCGCCGAACACGCCGCCCGCCACGGCATGACCCCCGCCGAACTGCGCACCGCAGTCCGCCGCGGCGCCGGCTGCAGCCCCAAGGACTACCTCCTCGGCATCCGCCTCGGCCGCGCCAAGGAACTCCTCGCCGCCACCGAACTCCCCGTCGCCGCCGTCGCCCGCCGCGTCGGCTACGACGACCCCGCCTACTTCTCCCGCCTCTTCACCCGCCGCGTCGGCACCGCCCCCGTCCGCTTCCGCGAACAACAGGGCCGCGCCGTCCCCGGCGGCTGGTCCGACAAGATCCCCGACCCCGACCACCCGCCCATGCTCCACGTAGGCTGAGCTCCCATGACCACCAGCGACCCCGCACCCCAGACGGAAGTCGACCCCGCCGTCCGCGCCGAGCTCGGCCGCCTGCGCGACAGCATCGACAACATCGACGCCGCCGTCGTCCACATGCTCGCCGAACGCTTCAAGGCCACCCAGCAGGTCGGCCACCTCAAGGCCCAGCACGCCCTGCCGCCCGCCGACCCGGCCCGCGAATCCCGCCAGATCGAACGCCTGCGCCAACTCGCCGAGAACGCCAAACTCGACCCCGCCTTCGCCGAGAAGTTCCTCAACTTCATCATCAGCGAGGTCATCCGCCACCACGAACAGATCGCGGCGGACGCCGGCCCGAAAACAAGCCCCTCCGGCGATTGAGGAGCGGGGTCCGGGGCAGAGCCCCGTGACCTCAGCACCGTTGCGGGCGCGCGATCATCGGCGGCTTCAGCACCGTCGTGGCTGGTCGCGCCCTGCGGCGCAGCCGCTGACCGGCACAGCCCCGCGCCCCTTACGGGGCGACCCAGGCCCCGAGCCAAGGGCTGCGGCCCGACCAAGGACACCTGTTCCCGCGCCGGAGGCGTACGGCACCATGACCCCATGCCCGTACTGACGCGCGACGAAGCGCAGACCCGCGCCCGGCTCATCGAGGTCCACCACTACACCGTGGACCTCGACCTCACCCGCGGCCCCGACACCTTCGACTCCCGCACCGCGATCCGCTTCACCACACGCACCGCGGGAGACACCTTCGTCGAGCTCAAACCCGCCGAGCTGCGCTCCGTCACCCTCGACGGCAACGCCCTCGACCCCGCCACCCTCGACGGCAACCGCCTGCCCCTCACCGGCCTCACCGCCGGCGAGCACGAGCTCCGCGTCGACGCCGCCATGCGCTACTCGCACACCGGCGAGGGCATGCACCGCTTCACCGACCCCACCGACGGCGAGACCTACGCCTACACCCAGCTGTTCATGGAAGACGTCCAGCGCGTCTTCACCGCCTTCGACCAGCCCGACCTCAAGTCCGTCTTCGACCTCACCGTCACCGCCCCCGAAGGCTGGACCGTCCTCGCCAACAGCGTCACCGAACACCTCGGCGAGGGAAAGTGGCAGGCCGCCACCACCCCCCTCCTGTCGACCTACCTCGTCGCCGTCGCCGCCGGCCCCTGGCACTCCCTGCGCACCGAACACCGCGGCCTGCCCTTCGGCCTCCACTGCCGCCGCTCCCTCGCACCCCACCTCGACGCCGACGCCGACGAACTCCTCGACATCACCCGCGCGTGCTTCGACCGCTACCACGAGAAGTTCGCCGAGCCCTACCCCTTCGACTCCTACGACCAGGCCTTCGTCCCCGAGTTCAACGCCGGCGCCATGGAAAACCCCGGACTCGTCACCTTCCGCGACGAGTTCGTCTACCGCTCCGCCGTCACCGACACCGAACGCCAGACCCGCGCCATGGTCATCGCCCACGAGATGGCCCACATGTGGTTCGGCGACCTCGTCACCCTCAAGTGGTGGGACGACATCTGGCTCAACGAGTCCTTCGCCGAGTACATGGGCTACCAGACCCTCACCGAAGGCACCCGCTTCGCGGACACCTGGGTCGACTTCGGCATCTCCCGCAAGAACTGGGGCTACGAGGCCGACCAACGCCCCTCCACCCACCCCGTAGCCCCCGAAGCCGTCGAGGACACCGCCTCCGCCCTCCTCAACTTCGACGGCATCTCCTACGCCAAGGGCGCCTCCGCCCTGCGCCAACTCGTCAACTGGCTCGGCGAGAAGGACTTCCTCGCCGGCATCAACACCCACTTCGAACGCCACAAGTTCGCCAACGCCACCCTCGCCGACTTCATCGACTCCCTCGCCCACCACACCGACCGCGACGTCCACGCCTGGGCCGACGCCTGGCTCCGCACCACCGGCGTCGACACCCTCACCCCGCGCGTCACCGAGGCCGAGGACAACTGGACCCTCACCGTCGACCGTGCCGGCAGCCGCCCCCATCGCATCGCCGTCGGCCTCTACGACCGCGACCCCTCCGACGCCCGCGCCCTCGTCCTGCGCGAACGCGTCGACGTCGACGTACCCGGCGACCCCGTCACCTTCCGCGGCCCGCGTCCCGCCCTGATCGTCCCCAACGACCAGGACCTCACCTACGCCAAGATCCGCCTCGACCCCGCCTCCGAGGAAGCCGCCCTGCGCGGCCTCTCCGGCATCCCCGACCCCCTCACCCGCGCCGTCCTGTGGAACGCGCTCAGCGACATGGTCCGCGACGGACAACTGGACACCGGCTCCTACCTCACCGCCGCCCGCGCCCACCTCCCCGAAGAGACCGACCTCGCCCTCGTCCAGGGCGTCCTCTCCTTCGCCCACCACCAGATCGCCGACCACTACAGCACCCCCGAACAGCGCCCCGACGCCCTCACCCTCCTCACCTCCCTGTGCGAGGACATCGTCCGCCGCACCGAGGACGGAGAACGCCCCGGCCTGCGCCTCACCGCCGTCCGCCACCTCATCGACGCCGCCCAGCACGCCGACGTCATCCGCGGCTGGTACGACAGCGGCAGCGTCCCCGGAGGACCCGAACTCGACCCCGAACTGCGCTGGCGCATCCTGGGCCGCATGAGCGTCCTCGGCGCCGTCGACGACGCCGTCATCGAGGCCGAACTCGCCCACGACCCCAGCGCCACCGGCCAGGAGGGCGCCGCCCGCTGCCACGCCGCGCTGCCCGACCCGCAGGCCAAGGCCGCCGCCTGGGACGCCCTGTTCACCGACGACCCCGCACGCGAACTCTCCAACTACCTGTTCGCCGCCACCGCCCAGGGCTTCTGGCAACCCGAACAGAGCGACCTGCTGCGCGGCTACGTCGCCCGCTACTTCACCGACGTCGTCCCCCTCGCCGCACGCCGCGGCGCCGCCCTCGCCGCAGCCGCCGGCCGCTACGCCTTCCCCTCCACGGCCATCAGCCCCGAAACCCTCGCCCTCGGCGAACGCTGCCTCGCCGAGTCCGACCCGACGCCCGCGCTGCGCCGCCGCCTCGTCGACCAACTCGACGACCTGTCCCGAGCCCTACGCGTCCGCGGGTCCGCCTGACCCTCCCCGCACGGGGTGCGTCCGGCGCCATAATTCGCGCCCGGAGCCTGGCGCACCCCCAGGGGCTCCGCCCCGGCCCCCGCTCCTCAATCGCCGGAGGGGCTTGATTCCCCGACCGCCGCCGCCAGGCGCGCCGCCCCTGGGGCGCACGAAGTGCGCCTTCAGGGGCGCGGGGAACTGCGCGACCAGCCACCGCGTACCCGTCACCCGGCAACGAACCCGCCAGCCCCCTATACCTCACCCGCCCCCCAAAACCCGCCCACCCATCCCTCTTTCGGGTCCACTTCACGTGATCACCCCGAGCACGCTCCCGCCCCGTCGAAGACTGGCCGCACCCACCTGACCGCCCAGTCCCCGAAGGGCCCCGCATGCGCACCTTGCCACCCCTGGCCGGAGGCACAGACGGCCCCGACGCCCTGCGGCCCCTCCTCGACACCGTCCTGGAAGCCCTGCGCACCGGCGGAGCAAACCGTGGAGGCCCCCTCCCACCCGGCGGCCCCGAAACCGTCGCCACCCGCCTCGCAGCGGCAGCCGGCAACCCGCTCCCCGAACACGGCACCGGCGCCGAAACCGCCCTGCGCACCCTCGTCACCGCCCTCACCGAAGGCGCCGCCGACCCCGCCGACCCCCTCTGCGCGGCCCACCTCCACTGCCCGCCCCTCGCCGTCGCCACCGCCGCCGACCTCGCCGCGAGCGCCCTCAACCCCTCCATGGACTCCTGGGACCAGGCCCCCGCCGCCTCCACCCTCGAAACCCTCATCACCAGCACCCTCGCCCGCGAGGTCTACCCGCACACCGGCACCGACACCGCCCCCGACGCCCTCGTCACCACCGGCGGCACCGAAGCCAACCAACTCGCCGTCCTCCTCGCCCGCGAGACCCACCGCACCACCCGCCCCCTCCAGCTCATCACCGGCGCCAACGCCCACCACAGCCTCACCCGCGCCGCCTGGCTCCTCGGCCTGCCCGAACCCATCGTGCTGCCCACCCCCAACGGCACCCTCGACCCCGCCACCCTCGACGAAGCCCTCACCGACCTCCCCGGCCCCCACCTCGTCGCCGCCACCGCCGGCACCACCGACGCCGGCCTCATCGACCCCCTCCCCGAGATCGCCGACCTGTGCGCGGCCCACGGCACCCGCCTCCACATCGACGCCGCCTACGGCGCCGGCCTCCTCTTCAGCCCCCACCACCGCGCCCAGCTCACCGGCCTCGACCGCGCCCACACCGTCACCCTCGACCTGCACAAACTGGGCTGGCAACCCGTCGCCGCCGGACTCCTCGCCGTACGCCGACCCACCGACCTGACCCCCCTCACCCACCAGGCCGACTACCTCAACGCCGACGACGACACCGAAGCCGGACTCCCCGACCTCCTCGGCCGCTCCCTGCGCACCACCCGCCGCCCCGACATCCTCAAGATCGCCGTCACCCTCAAAGCCCTCGGCCGCACCGGCATCGCCGCCCTCGTCGACCAGGTCATCGCCCTCGCCCACCACCTCGCCCACCTCATCGACCTCCACCCCGGCCTCGACCTCTACGACACCCCCACCCTCACCACCGTCCTCTTCCGCCCCACCGGCGCGAACGACGACGACATCGCCGAGATCCGCCGCCGCCTGCTCACCGAAGGCCGCGCCGTCCTCGGCCGCGCCCGCATCGACGGCCGCCTCTGGCTCAAAGCCACCCTCCTCAACCCACACACCGACCCCGGCGACCTCGCCACGCTCCTGAAACTGGTGGAAGGACACACCCCCCGATGACTGCCGCGCCCGCACCGCAGCCCCCCCACACCCCCACCGACGCACCCCGCGACCTCGTCGGCATCGGCATCGGCCCCTTCAACCTCTCCCTCGCCGCCCTCGCCCACCCCCTCACCGAACTCGACACCGTCTTCTACGAACAACGCCCCGCCTTCCACTGGCACCCCGGCCTCCTCATCGACGGCGCCACCCTCCAAGTCCCCTTCCTCGCCGACCTCGTCACCCTCGCCGACCCCGCCAGCCCCTGGTCCTTCCTCAACTACCTCAAAACCCGCGAACGCCTCTTCCCCTTCTACTTCGCCGAGCGCTTCCACATCCAACGCGCCGAATACGACGCCTACTGCCGCTGGGTCAGCGAAAACCTCCCCGGACTCCACTACAGCCACCAAGTCGACGCCGTCCGCTGGAACCCCCAACGCGCCCTGTTCGAAGTCGACTACACCCAACTCGACACCCACGGCGAAGCCGAAGCCCTCGGCCGCACCCACACCCGCAACATCGCCCTCGGCATCGGCACCGAACCCTTCGTCCCCGCCCCCCTCAAACCCCTCGCCGACGCCCCCACCGTCCCCGTCATCCACTCCGCCGACTACCTGAACCACCGCGAACGCCTCCTCGCCGCCGACCACGTCACCGTCATCGGCAGCGGCCAGTCCGGCGCCGAAATCTTCCTCGACCTCCTGCGCCGCCGCCCCACCGGCCACGAAAACCTCCACTGGCTCGCCCGCACCCAGGCCTTCGCCCCCATGGAATACAGCAAACTCGGCCTCGAACACTTCACCCCCGACTACACCCGCTACTTCCACGCCCTCCCCGAACCCGTACGCGACGGACTCGTCCCCGCCCAATGGCAACTCCACAAGGGCATCGACGCCGACACCATCGCCGCCATCCACGAAGAGCTCTACCAACGCACCCTCCACGGCGGCTGGCCCGACGTCACCCTCACCCCCGGCATCGGCGTCCGCACCGCCGGCCGCCTCGCCGACCAGCGCATCGAACTCCACCTCGAACACCAGGAACAAGGCATCCGCAGCCGCCTCACCACCGACGCCGTCGTCCTCGCCACCGGCTACAAGGAACGCCCCCTCGGCCGCATCCTCTCCGGCCTCGACCCCCACATCCGACGCGACGCCTCCGGCCGCCCCCGCATCGACGACCAGTTCCGCCTCGTCCTCGACGACACCGTCCAAGGCGCCGGCGGCCGCGTCTACGTACAGAACGCCGAACGCCACACCCACGGCGTCGGCGCCCCCGACCTCGGCCTCGCCGCCTGGCGCAGCGCCACCATCCTCAACAGCCTCACCGGCAAGGACCCCTACCCCCAGCCCCGCCGCACCGCCTTCACCACCTTCGGCCTCACCCCCCACGACGAACGCGCCCCCCAGGACCAGAACACCGGACCCGGACAGCGCGCTCTCGTGGAACTTCAGGACGACCTCGACCGAAGCTGACCCCGGCCGCAACCACCGGCCCGAACTACTGGGCGAACACCGGCGTCCCCGCCCGCGTCAGCCGCCAGTCCACCGACGCGAAGTCCGCCGGATCCAGCACACCCTTCGCCGTCACCCACTCCGCGATCCGCGTACGAATCTCCGTCGACTCCGACCACAACTCCTGGGCGTTCGCCACATGCGGGAACGCACCGCCACCGTTCGCCCGGTAGTTGTTCACCGCGAACACGAACCTCGCCGCATCGTCCAGATCCTTGCCGCCGAACTTCAGGTTCTTGATCCGCGAACCCGCCGGCTGAGCGATGTCGATGTCGTACGACAGCCCCGACACGTAGTCGTAGTTGTAGTCCGGCCGGTTCCCCGCGTTCGTCAACTTCTCCACGTCCACCGGCGCGTCCGGCGCCGTCTGCACGAAGTACTCCGCCGAGAACTCCAGATACGCCCGCAACTGCGCACCCGTCATCAACTTCGCCACCAGCGTGTTGTCGTACACATACAGACTCGACAGGTCCCGGATCGTCACCTCGCCCGCCGGGATCGCCGAGGTCCGCGAGAACGGCGACGCCTGCGACAGCACCGGCAACGACGCGTACTCCGTCGACTTCAACGCCTCCGTCACCACATCGGCCTGCACCTTGTTGATCAGATCGATGATCGGCGCGTCCTTGTACCGCGCGTCCACCGTCGTCAGCTCGACCTTCGCCGAACCCACCACCTGATTCACGTACTTCACCACCAGCGCATGCTGCGCCGCCAACAGCTTCGTGATCTCCGGATCGTCCGCCACCGTGTTCGAGTTCAGCAGCTTCGACGTCACCGACGCCACCGTCCAGCGACCCTTCACCCACTCCAGCTCGAAATCGAACCGCGCGAGCCGCTCCGCGTAACACAGCGGCTCCGCCAGCACGACCGACCGGCCCGTCTCCTCGTTCGTCACCACCTGCTGCTCGATCTCCACATGCGCGTGCCCCACCAGAATCGCGTCGATCCCCGGCACCTTCGCCGCCACCCGCGCCGCCGCGTTCTCCACGTACGGCAGCTGATCACCCCACGACGACGTCCCCGACGCACCCGAGTGCGCCGACACGACCACCACGTCCGCACCCATCGACCGCAGCTTCGGCACCCACTTCGCCGCCTGCTCCTCAAGCCCCGGGAACTTCAGCTTCCCCTGCACATACGCCTTGTCCCAGATCGCGATCCCCGGGTTCGTCAGCCCCAGAATCGCCACCTTCACGTCCTTGCCGTGCGGCGTACGCAGCGTCTTGATGACGTACGGGGCGAAGGCCGGCTTCTCGGTCTTCGCGTCCACCGCGTTCGCGCCGAGCAGCGGGAAACGCAGCTGCGACTCGAACTTGCGCAGCGTGTCGATGCCGTAGTTGAACTCGTGATTGCCGAGCGCCGCCGCGTCGTACCCGATCGCGTTCATCGCCTGCGCCATCGGATGCACCGGACCGTTCGCCGCCGTGATCGGATCCACGCGCGCGAAGTAGTACGTCAGCGGAGTGCCCTGGATCGTGTCACCCGCGTCGATCAGCAGCGTGTTCCCGCGCCCCTCCTCCTCACGGATCCGCGACACCAGCGTCGAGATCCGCGACAGACCCTGCGCGTTGCCCGCCGCGTCCTTGTACTCGGCGTCCTTGTAGTAGTCCCAGTTGAAGACGTGACCGTGCAGGTCCGTCGTGCCCATGACCGTGAACGCGTACCGCTTCTTCGGCTTCGCGCGCCCCGGAGCGCCGGTGGCGGCCTCGGCCGACGGCGCCACGACACCACCGGCCAGCGCGACCCCCGCACCAGTCGCGGCGGACTTGCCCAGGAAGGATCTGCGGTTCAACGACATGGACGGGCTCCTGACCTACGGACGAACAACAGTGGTGATGACGCGCGTAGATTCTGGACCAGGAAGCCCAACCCGCAACACCCCCCACACATTTCGATCCGATGACCAGCCGCCGAACCACCCACCCCACACGCTCATCAGAGCACCCGCCCGCACAGATACAAGACTTGTCAACAGTCCTTCAGGTAAAGCTTGTTGAGTCGTCATGTCGCACCAAATCTCTACCCACCGGTAAGCCCTAGGCTCGAACCATGCGCCGAGCAAAAATCGTCTGCACCCTGGGCCCCGCCACCGACTCGTACGACCAGATCAAGGCACTCGTCGAAGCCGGCATGGACGTAGCCCGCTTCAACCTCAGCCACGGCACCTACGCCGAACACGAGGAGCGCTACCAGCGCGTGCGAAAGGCCTCCGACGAGACCGGCCGCAGCGTCGGCGTCCTCGCCGACCTTCAAGGCCCGAAGATCCGCCTCGGCCGCTTCAGCGAAGGACCCGTACTCCTTGAACGCGGCGACGAGTTCACCATCACCGTCGAACCCGACACCCAAGGCGACCGCCAGACCTGCGGCACCACCTACGACGGCCTCGCCACCGACGTCACCCCCGGCGAACGCATCCTCGTCGACGACGGCAAAGTCACCCTCGAAGTCACCCGCGTCAACGGCCCCCGCGTCCACACCACCGTCATCGAAGGCGGCATGGTCTCCGACCACAAAGGCCTCAACCTCCCCGGCGTCGCCGTCAGCGTCCCCGCCCTGAGCGAGAAAGACGAGGCCGACCTCCGCTGGGCCCTGCGCACCGGCGCCGACATCATCGCCCTCTCCTTCGTCCGCACCGGCCGCGACATCGAAGACGTCCACCGCATCATGAACGAGGAAGGCCGCCGCCTCCCCGTCATCGCCAAAATCGAAAAACCCCAGGCCGTCGACAACATCGACGACATCGTCGCCGCATTCGACGGCATCATGGTCGCCCGCGGCGACCTCGGCGTCGAAATGCCCCTCGAACAAGTCCCCATCGTCCAAAAGCGCGCCATCAAACTCGCCAAACGCAACGCCAAACCCGTCATCGTCGCCACCCAGATGCTCGACTCGATGATCGACAACTCCCGCCCCACCCGCGCCGAAGCCAGCGACGTCGCCAACGCCGTCATCGACGGCACCGACGCCGTCATGCTCTCCGGCGAGACCAGCGTCGGCAAATACCCCGTCGAAACCGTCGCCACCATGAGCCGCATCGTCGAAGCCGCCGAAGAAGACATCCTCGCCAAGGGCCTCCCACCCCTCACCGAACGCAACAAACCCCGCACCCAAGGCGGAGCCGTCGCCCGCGCCGCCGCCGAAATGGGCGACTTCCTCGGCGCCAAACTCCTCGTCGCCTTCACCCAGTCCGGCGACACCGTCCGACGCCTCTCCCGCTACCGCTCACCCATCCCCCTCCTCGCCTTCACCCCCGACCCCGCCACCCGCTCCCAACTCAACCTCACCTGGGGCGTCGAAACCTTCCTCGGCCCCCACGTCGACTCCACCGACGCCATGGTCGCCCAGGTCGACGAAGAACTCCTCAAAATCGGCCGCTGCGCCAAGGGTGACACCGTCGTCATCACCGCTGGCTCCCCACCCGGCGTCCCCGGCTCCACCAACCTCGTCCGCGTCCACCACATCGGCGAGGACGACAGCCCGAAGTAGCCACCGCTGCTCAGTACTTGGGGCCGATGTGCTCGTCCATGCGTGCCACATCGGCCTTCCGGGCGACGGAGATGTTGTACGGGTTCCCGTGCCGGGTGCAGTGCGTCCAAGTCAGTCCGAGCGCATCGAGCGTGTCCGTGAAGAGCTGCCGGATGCAGTCGGACTTGTTGGTGAAGAAGTACCGCGGGTACTCGTACCGCTTCCGCTCACCGCCGACGAGCCGGGTCGTCCAGTTGGTGATGCGGCACCCGTCGGAGTGGATCAGGCCGCGGATGAACTCCCACGGGTGCGCGTCGACGATCTCCTGCTGCCAGGGCTCAAGTTCGATCCTGCGGGTGTGCTTCATGCCGGGTCCGTGCTGAGGGAAGAGGCAGATCAGGTGTTTTGAGTAGACCTTCACATTCTGGCATCCGATGCGTTGCACGCGGCAAGTTCGGTTGTCGGGGAAAACGGCACGCATGGCAGCCTCGGTCTCCTCGGCGATACCAGGCCACGCATCCGCGCAGGTGATCATGAGGTTCGGCACCCGGTGGCTGGAGTAGTGGCTCACGTGCCCGTCGCCCAGGTACTGACCGAGCAGATAGGAGTACGCGGCTTCGTCGAGTGCTCGGCCGTCACACCGAGGGCATGAGGGATCGTGCGAGCCGGGACACTCGCCGCGCTTGGAGCGGTCCATGTGCTTCCAGTAGCCGATGGTGCCCAGCGGAATGTTCAGGTCTCGGGCGACATCTGCATTGCGGGCGCCGCCACGTAGCAGGGTGAGCGCCCGCTGTCGTACCTCTGTGCTGTGGTAGTTCACATGCACACCCTGCGTGACTGATCGTGACGCCATGCAGCAAAAAGCGGATGTTCACGAGAATGTGAACATCCGCTTCGGTGCGAAATGTGCCGGGTGCGGGATTCGAACCCGCAAGCCCTTTCAGGCAGAGGTGTTTGAGACCTCCGTGTATACCGTTCCACCAACCCGGCCAGATGAGCTGGTCGGAAGCATACCGGGTCTCCGCTCCCGGCCGCAGCTAGGTAGGCTCTAGAGGCAGCCCCCAGCCTGCCCGAACAAGGAGCGCCCCCGTGACCGCCCCCGAGTCGCCCCAGCCTGTCGACGCTGTCGACGACGACCAGTCGCACGTGCCGCCGCTGACGACCCGCGTCGTCATCGCCGAGGACGAGGCCCTGATCCGCCTCGACCTGAAAGAGATGCTCGAGGAAGAGGGCTACACCGTCGTGGGTGAGGCCGGTGACGGTGAGCAGGCCGTCGAGCTGGCCCGTGAGCACAAGCCGGATCTGGTGATCCTGGATGTGAAGATGCCGAAGCTGGACGGGATCAGCGCGGCGGAGAAGATCGCCGAGGAGTCGATCGCTCCGGTGCTGATGCTGACGGCGTTCTCGCAGCGCGACCTCGTGGAGCGGGCGCGGGACGCGGGTGCGATGGCGTACCTGGTGAAGCCGTTCAGCAAGAGTGATGTGGTGCCGGCGATCGAGATGGCGGTGTCGCGGTTCACGGAGCTGAAGACGCTGGAGAAGGAGGTCGCGGACCTCACGCAGCGGCTGGAGACGCGGAAGCTGGTGGACCGGGCGAAGTCGGTGCTGCAGACGGAGTACGGGCTCACCGAGCCGGCGGCGTTCCGGTGGATTCAGAAGACGTCGATGGACCGGCGGCTGTCGATGCAGCAGGTCGCGGAGGCGGTCATCGAGGACGCCGAGGAGAAGAAGGCGGCCAAGGGCTGACCTCGTAGGTGTACGTGACGAAGGCCCGCACCCCGGGATGACGGGGGTGCGGGCCTTCGCCGTGTGCGGGTCAGTCCTCGCCGAGGTAGGCCTTGCGGACGGACTCGTCGTGGAGGAGGTCCTGGCCGGTGCCGGAGAGGACGATGGAGCCGACCTCCATGACGTGGCCGTGGTCGGCCAGGGAGAGCGCGGCCTGGGCGTTCTGCTCGACGAGCAGGATGGTGGTGCCCTGGGACTTGAGCTCGGAGATGGTGGACATGATCTTCTGCATCATGATCGGGGAGAGACCCATGGAGGGCTCGTCGAGCATGAGCAGCTTGGGCTGGGACATGAGGGCACGGCCCATGGCGAGCATCTGCTGCTCGCCGCCGGAGAGGGTGCCCGCGGCCTGCTTGCGCCGTTCGCCGAGGATCGGGAACAGCTCGTAGGCGCGCTGCATGTCCTTCTCGATGCCCGCGTTGTCCTTCCGGAGGAAGGCGCCGAGCTGGAGGTTCTCCGCGATGGTGAGGCGCGGGAAGATGTGGCGTCCTTCGGGGGAGTGGGCGAGGCCCAGTGCCACGATCTTGTGTGCGGGGACGGAGGTGAGGGGCTGTCCGGCGAAGGTGATTTTTCCGCTGGAGGGCTTGAGGAGGCCGGAGAGGGTGCGCAGGGTCGTGGTCTTGCCGGCGCCGTTGGTGCCGATGAGGGTGACGACCTGGCCTTCTTCGACGCTGAAGGAGATGCCTTTGACGGCTTCGATCTTGCCGTAGGCGACGTGGAGGTCTTCGACTTCCAGCAGCGCGGTCACTGGTTGTCTCCTTCTGTGGTGCTGTCCGTGGCGGCCTGTGCTTCGGCGGCCTGGACCTCTGCGAGTGCGGTGTCCTCGGGGGCGCCCTCGAAGGGGGTGCCGAGGTAGGCGGCGACCACGCGCTCGTCGCCCTGGACGACGTCGCTGGTGCCTTCGACGAGCTTTTCGCCCTGGACGAGGACGGCGACGCGGTCGCAGAGGTTGAAGATGAAGCGCATGTCGTGCTCGATGACGAGGACGGCGATGCCCTTGTCGCGGATCGCGAAGACGAGTTCCTCGGTGGCCCGGGTTTCCTGCGGGTTCATGCCGGCGGTGGGCTCGTCGAGGAGGAGGAGTCCGGGGTCGCTGGCGAGGGCGCGGGCGATTTCGAGCTTGCGCTGTTCGCCGTAGGGGAGGTTGCGGGCGAGGTGGTCGCGTTTGTGTTCGAGGCCGATGAACTCGAGGAGTTCCATGGCGCGTTCTTCGCTGGCGCGTTCGGCTTTCTTGAAGCCGGGGCCGCGCAGGAGGGCGGACCAGAGGCCTTCTTTGGTGCGGGTGTGGCGGCCGACGAGGACGTTTTCCAGGACGGTCATGTTGGCGAAGAGCCGGATGTTCTGGAAGGTGCGGGCGATGCCGGCCTGGGTGACGAGGTGGGGCTTGGGCGGCAGGACGGTGCCTTTGTAGGCGACTTTGCCCTCGGTGGGGACGTAGAGGCCGGTGAGGCAGTTGAAGAAGGTGGTTTTGCCGGCGCCGTTGGGGCCGATGAGGCCGACGATCTCGCCTTCGCGGACGGTGAGGTCGACGCTGCGGACGGCGGTGAGGCCGCCGAAGCGCATGGTGACGTCACGGGCTTCGAGGACGGTCTGCGCGGTCTGCGGGGTGGGGGTGGTCTGTGTGGTCATGGTGGTCACGCCCCCGCCTTGGTGGTGGCCGGTTCGTCGGGCAGCCGTTGTTCGGGTACGTCGAGTTGGCCGGTCTCGTGGAATTCGAGTTGGCGGCGGCGGTTGGCGATGATGCCTTCGGGGCGGAAGCGCATGAGGAGGACGAGGGCGACGCCGAAGGCGAGGAGCGACTTGTCCTGGAGGAAGACGAGCTTCTCGGGCAGGAGGTAGAGCAGGGCTGCGCCGAGGAGGGGTCCCGCGACGGTGCCCATGCCGCCGAGGACGACGGCGGCGAGGAGGAACGCGGAGTTGGGCGGGGTCGATCCGGCGAACTGGTAGGGGTTCGGGACGACGCTGTAGGTGACGTGGGCGCTGACGGTGCCGGCGAGGCCGGCGAGGGCGGCGCCGAGGGCGAAGGCGACGAGTTTGACGCGGAAGCCGTTGATGCCCATGGCGGTGGCGGCGGTCTCGTCCTCGCGGATGGCGACCCAGCTGCGGCCGATGCGGGAGTCGGCGGCGCGGGTGTAGACGAGGACGACGATGGCCATGACGAGGACCATGAGCAGGTAGTAGTTGGCGAAGCGGCCGAGGGTGAAGCCGGCGATGTCGTGGCTCTGGCCGAAGTCGATGCCGAGGAGGTTGAGGTCCGGGATCGAGGGGATGCCGTTGGGGCCGTTGGTGAGGTCGGGGCCGGAGTCGCCGTCCATGTTGTTGACGGCGATGCGGAAGATCTCTCCGAAGCCGAGGGTGACGATGGCGAGGTAGTCGCCGCGCAGTCGCAGGGTGGGTGCGCCGATGAGGACGCCGAAGACGAGGGATGCGGCGGCGCCGGTGAGGGCGGCGGCCCAGAAGGGGAACTGGACGCCGGAGAAGGTGGAGAACTCGGAGCCGGAGACGAGGGCGGCGGTGTAGGCGCCGACGCCGAGGAAGGCGACGTATCCGAGGTCGAGGAGTCCGGCGAGGCCGACGACGATGTTGAGGCCGAGGGCGACGGTGCCGAAGATCAGGATGTTGACGCCGATGTTGGCGTAGTGGTCGTCGGTCTGGGTGAAGGGGAAGGCGATCGCGGCGGCGAAGCCCATGGCGAGCGTGAAGGCGCGGTTCTTGGCGGTGAGGCGGGAGACCACGTCGAGCAGGCCGGCGGTGTGGAGGGCCCAGAGGGCGAAGACGGTGACGATGAGGAAGCCGATGAAGAGTTCGCCGTACTCGGTGTCGATGCCGTAGGTGAAGACGGTGAGGCCGGCGATGGTGACGGCGGTGACGAGGACGCGCTGGATCCAGGGGCTGGGCAGTGCGATGGGGGTGAGGCCGTCGGGCTTGGCGAGGTAGCTGCGGAAGGTGTCCTTGGCGCTTTGGGTGCCGGCTCCGTGCTGGGGGAGGGCGAAGGCGCCGAGGAGGGGCAGCAGGGAGGCGACGGCCGCGATCCAGCCGCCGGGTTCGAGGTTGGCGAGTCCGCCGAGTTTGGCGGCGATCGCGATGACGGTGAACCAGGTGGTGCCGAAGGCGCCGAGTGCGGCGAGTGCGGTGGGTGCGTTGTTGCCGTTGCCGGCGAGGGCGCGCAGGCCGGGGACGCCGTAGTGGGCGAGTCCGGTGAGGGCGGTGAGGATGCCGGCGACGAAGGTGAGCCATTGGAGGCCGCCGGGGTAGCCGGTGATGGTGAGGTCGCCGGGGAATTCGGCGGTCCAGGTCCAGGCGAGGAAGGCGGAGGCCGTGGTGGCGATGCCGCCGGCGAGGACGAGGGCGCGGGCGGCGCCGGCCGGGAGGGGGAGGAGCCCGCGGGTGGGGGCGTCGGTCTTGTTCATGGTGGTGTCCGTCATGGTGGTCACGCCCTGTCCGCGACGCGTTCGCCCAGCAGGCCTTGGGGCCTGAAGAGGAGGACGAGGATGAGGAGGCCGAAGGCCCAGACGTTGGCCCAGGTGGAGCCGCCGAGTTGCTGCATGCCGGGGATGCCGTCGATGTAGGCGGAGGCGAGGGTTTCGGCGATGCCGAGGACGAGTCCGCCGAGCATGGCGCCGTAGATGTTGCCGATGCCGCCGAGGACGGCCGCGGTGAAGGCCTTGAGGCCCATGAGGAAGCCCATGCGGTAGTCGATGGAGCCGTACTTGAACCCGTAGGCGATCGCGGCGACGGCGGCGAAGAGGCCGCCGATGGCGAAGGCGATCACGATGATGCGGTTCGTGTCGATGCCCATGAGCTGGGCGGTGTCCGGGTCCTGGGCGGTGGCCTGCATGGCGCGGCCGGTGCGGCTGCGGCGGACGAAGAGGGCGAGTCCGGTCATGCAGAGGGCGGCGGCGATGATGAGGAAGAGGTCGCCGTCCCGGATGGTGATGCTGCCGAGGTCGTGGGAGCCGCCGATGTCGGGGAAGGTGCGGGGGCGGTCGGCCTTCGGGTAGAAGTTGCGGACCGCTTCCTGGAGGGCGAGGGAGAGGCCGATGGCGGTGATGAGGGGTGCCAGTCGGGGGGCTCCGCGCAGGGGTCTGTAGGCGAATCGTTCCGCTCCTACAGCGATCAGGATGGCGACGAGGCCGCCTCCGATCAGCATGGCGGGGAGCAGGATCCACATCGAGGTGCCGGTGGGAAGGATCAGGGAGACCGTGAGCGCGCCGAACGCTCCGGTCATGAATATCTCGCCGTGCGCGAAGTTGATGAGCTGGACGATGCCGTACACCATCGTGTAGCCGATGGCGATGAGCCCGTACATCGAGCCGAGGAGCAGCCCGTTGGCCAGCTGCTGCGGCAGGGTGTTCACCGCATGGCCTCCATGTCGCTGGTGGTCGTGTGCACCCATGGGGTGCTGGGTGGGTGTGAGAACGGGCCGCGCGGTCGGGGTCGTCCTGCCGCGCGGCCCGTGGTGGTGCTGGGGTCGTGGTTCAGCCGGCCGGGGCCGGCTCACGAGGGTGGGCCGACGTGGGTCAGCTGCCTTCGTAGGTGCCGGTCTTGACGGCCTTCCACGCGCCCTTCTCGACCTGGTACACGGTCAGCTGCTTGTTGGTGGTGTCGCCGAACTCGTCGAAGGCGACCTTGCCGGTGATGCCGTCGAAGTTGGACTTCTGGACGGCGTCGACGACCTTGGAGCGGAGTTCGTCGCCGGAGGGCAGCTTGCCGCCGTTGGCTTCCTTGACGGCCTTGACCGCGTTGATGATGGCGGTGGTGGCGTCGTAGGAGTAGCCGCCGTAGGCGCCGTAGTCGCCCTTGTAGCCCTTGGCCTTGTAGGTGTCGACGAAGGTCTTGGCGGCGGGCAGGGTGTCGACGGGGACGCCGACGGAGGTGGAGAGGTCGCCTTCGGCGGCCTTGCCGGCGGTCTCGATGTAGGTGGTGGCGAACATGCCGTCACCGCCGAACAGCGGGATCTTGACGCCGGCTTCCTTGAGCTGCTTGGTGATCAGCTGGGACTCGTCGTACTGGCCGCCGTAGTAGACGATGTCGGCCTTGGCGGCCTTGATGCGGGAGACGAGGGAGGCGAAGTCCTTGTCACCGGTGTTGATGTGGTCGGTGCCGACGGCCTTGCCGCCCGCGTTGACGAACTGCTCCTTGAAGATCTTGGCGAGGCCGGCGCCGTAGGTCTGCTTGTCGTCGACGACGAAGGCCTTCTTCTTCTTGAGCGTGTTGTAGGCGTAGTCGGCCGCGAAGCCGCCCTGGAGGGCGTCGGTGGTGGCGGTGCGGAAGTACGTCTTGTAGGCGCGCTTCTTGGTGCCGCCCTGCCAGTCCTTGCCCTGCGTGAGGGAGGGGTCCGTGTTGGACGGCGAGATCTGCACCATGTTGGCGGAGGCGAAGACCTGCTGCATCGACTGGGCGACGCCGGAGTTCAGCGGGCCGACGGCGCCGATGACGCTCTTGTCGCCGACGAGCGCGGTGGCGTTCTGCTGGCCGGTGGCGGGCTGGGCCTTGTCGTCGAGGGCCTTCAGCTTGAAGGTGACGCCGTCGACGGTCTTCTTCTTGTTGGCGTCGTCGATGGCGATCTGGGCGCCGTACTGGATGCCGAGGCCGGTCGTGGAGTTCTCGCCGGAGAGGGGGGCGTCGACACCGATGGTCAGCGTGGTGCCGCCGCTGTCGCCACCCTTGTCGCCGCCTTCGTCGCGGGAACCGCAGGCGGTGAGGGTCAGTGCTCCGGTGGTGAGCACTGTGGTGAGTATGAGCAAAGAACGGTGTCGCACGATCATTCCTCTCCCTGGCGCGGCCCACGTGGTCGGGGGCCGTGTGTCTCGCCGGGCCGTACTGGGGTGGTACAGGGGCCGTGCAAGTGACGCGCCCGGCGGCGCGGTGACTGGCCGTGACTATAAGCGCAGGTGGGGGAGTGGGGCACTGGGTGGGAGAGGCTGTGACGCTCTTGTTATGCCGGGGTGGTGATGAGGAGGAGCAGGAGGGATGATCGGACCTTTTCGGGCGCCCGGCGGGTGGGTTCGGTGGTTGAGAACGCCCAGTTCCGCTAAGGAACTTGAGTGGATCTTGGTCCTTACCTGGTGGTCCGAGGAGGGTGGGGGCGCCGGTGGTGGGTGTTCTGTGACCAGGGTGCCGTGTTCGTGTTGCGGTGCATTGCTGTGTTTCGGCAGATGTAACGCTGTGTCACCGTCGGGTGGTGAGGTGGGTCCCGGGGTGTTCGGCCGGGCACGCGGCGCTCAACTGCTGGGCGAGAGCGTGCGGGAAGGCTCCGCCGAACAGGAAGCTGTGCTGTTGCAGGGCGCGTTGGTTGCGCAGGGTCAGGTCGAGGTGGGGGAGATCGATCGTGCGCGGGGGCCGTGTGCAGTGCCGTACGCGGATCTCCACGGTGAGCGGCGCGGTGTCGCCGGCGTTCACCGTCAGTGGCAGTCGCGGTGTCGTGCGGGTGGCGAACTCGGCGAAGGGCAGGCGCAGTCGGCTGACGGTGACGGGGCTTCCGGACTCGACGCGCAGCAGGAACCGGTACGTGTGCTTCGCCGGGCCCGGGCCTTGGTAGTGCAGGTACGTCGTCTGGGTGGGGTACGGGGACGAGGCGGCGGCCGGATCGGAGTGCGGCGGGCGCAGGAGGAGCAGTGCGGTGAGGGCTGCGCCGAGGGCGAGGGTGGCCGTGAGGGTGTGGCGGGTACGGGGGGTGAGCGCGGCCCAGCGCTCCGCGGGGGTGCGGGTGTCGGGGTTGCCGGCGCCGAGGGTTTCTGTGGGGTCGGGCGGCGGCGGGTAGCGGATTTCTGGGGGTTCGCGGGGTTCTCGGGGCCCTGGAGGTTCGACGGGTTCGACGGGGCCGATGCCGGTCATGGTTGACGGTAAGCCGGAGGCTGAGGCTCCGCCAACGGGTGGGGTGGGATTGGGGGTTGGGCGTTGGGGATTGAGGGTGGGGGCTGGGTCGGGGCTTCGGGGCGGTGATCGGGGTGGGTCGGGTGTGGGGGTGAGGGATGCGGGGCAGGGTGCTGTGCGTTGTCGGGTGACGCGTGCGTTGTGGCTGGTCGCGCAGTTCCCCGCGCCCCTGGCGGCACGGGGGTACCCGGGGCATGTCGCCCCGCCCCTGGCCTGCCCTGCACGTGCTTGGCGTGCTCCGCCCTGGCCTGGCCCGGCCTGCCCTGCCCCGGCCCGTCCTGGCCCTGCCCCGTCCTGGCCTGCCCTGCGCGTGCTTGGCCTGCCGTGCTCCGGCCTGCCCCGGCCCGTCCTGGCCCGGCCTGCCCCGGCCCGTCCTGGCCCGGCCTGCCCTGGCCCGCCCTGCTCTGCCCTGCCCTGGCCTGCCTGCCTTGCCCTTTGCCTCGGCCCCTTTCCCACCATCCCGCCCCCTCCGGGGGCGTCGGCCCGGCGCCTGGCCTCGGGGAACACCTTGGGGTGGGGTACGCGTTCCGGTCGCCTTGTCGAGACCGCGCCCCCAAGTTGGGGGTGGGTCTTGGGAGGCCTCTCTGGGGACAGCGCCCCGGCTCCGGGTGCGTACCGGGTCGCCTCGACCCAGCCTTGGGCAGTCTGCCGCCTGGGGCGGCACGGGTGGGCAAGGCGGCGCCCAAGTGCCGGGTGCGCGTTTCATCGGGCCTCGGCTACAGCGTCGCCGCCGTAGGGGCCGAACACCATCGCCGAGTGCTGCGCCGTCGCGGTTGCTCGCGCAGTTCCCCGCGCCCCTGAAAGGCGCACTCCGTGCGCCCTCAGGGGCCCGGTGGTCGCGCCCCGCGACGGAGTCGCTGATCGGGTACAGCCCCGCGCCCCTGAAAGGGCACACTCCGTGCGCCCTCAGGGGCCCGGTGGTCGCGCCCCGCGACGGAGTCGCTGATCGGGTACAGCCCCGCGCCCCTGAAAGGGCACACTCCGTGC